>PBLV01000008.1 GCA_002721895.1 Verrucomicrobiales bacterium | reverse complement strand
TTAAGGAGGATGGCCCGGCCAAGGGCGACTGGATCGACCCTGTCATTGAGTACGCCCACCACGCCGGGCTTGAGAAGGATAGTAAATTCCCCGGTCACGGCTACGGTGTCAGCATCACTGGCGGCTACGTCTATCGTGGCAAGGCCATCCCGGCGTTGCAGGGTGCGTACATTTACGGCGACTTTGCCACCGGCCTGATCTTTGCCGTCCGCCAAAAGAACGGCAAGGCCACCGAGCACGGCACCATTCACCAGCAGAAAGGTACGGTCTATCAGATCGCCAGCTTCGGCGAGGATGCTGAAGGCGAGGTGTACCTGTTGCCGCTCGTGGCCAATCCTTCAAATGGGCGCGACCCGGTAGGGGGCATCCTGCAAATCGTGGCTGAGTAAACTTGGCCAAGCGCTTGGCCAAGCGCACAACCGTTTTTTAGTATCGTGATCAAACAAGGACTCACTCGCCGAAGCGTACTCAAGGGTCTCGCGGCTGCGGCCGTGGCGGGGCCAATGATGCCCAGTGTGGCGCAGGCTGCGAAGAAGGGCTCCCCCAAGCGCGTAATTTTCTTCATGCAGAATCAGGGGTTTGATCCGCTGACGGCGATTCCTGCAGGCATGAAAACCAGCGGCTCGCTGGCCAAGGCGAAGTTGCCGGAGCCGATTCAGGCACTGGAGCCGTACAAGGAGCGGCTGCATATCATCAACGGATTGCACGGGGTTCACACCAGCCCGTCGCATAGTGCGTTCTTTGGCGCGCTGGGCGGTTACCGCGGAAGCGATGGTGTGCCGCCGAGTGGCCCGACGATTGACTACACGCTGAGCAAAGCGCTGCCGGAGACGTTGCTCCCGCACCTTTGCATTGGCATGGATTCGCTGGAGAACATGAAGGCCAAGCCGACGGTGGCGAATCTTTCGGCCAGCGGCGCGGGGCAGCCGATCTTCATGCACTCGAATCCGAATCACCTGTACCAGATGCTGTTTGGCGGCATCTCGGCGGGGGCGATTCGCCAACGCCACGAGGCGCAGTCGAGCATGTTTGATCGCATCGAGCAACTGGCCGCCGCCAAGGGCGGGGCATTGCCGGGCGCAGACAAGCAGCGCTATGGACAGTACGTGCGCGGCTTTGGCGACATCAACGGACTGCGCGAGCGGCTCGGCAAGGTGTCCAGTCATCTGCGGCGGTTTGCGCCGGAGGTGGACGAGGGCTACGCCAACCCGGAATTTGAAACCGACTGGCACGATCGCCTGTTNGANCTCGGNNTNNCGGCNCTCANNTCNGGCATCACCANCNNNCTNACCATNGGNTCNGGNCGNGGTGAGATNTTNGGTNCNTGGAANGGNNTNGGCGTGNAGCANCAGGGCCANAACCTCGGCCACATGAANCAGCCGAACAACCCGATCTGGATTAAGATNCGCCAGTACAACAGNCGNATGCTCGTGAAGCTNATGCAGGAACTCGAGAGTGTTCCCGAAGGCAGCGGCACGATGATGGANAACACGCTCATCGTGTACACCAGCAACAACGCCGATTATCAGCANACNTCCGGCAAGACCTGGCCGGTGATGTTGCTGGGCAATTACGANGGCGCGTTCAAGACCGGNTGCTTCACNCAGCTGGACGGCAANCGNCCNATCAACGCGNTGTACACNNNCATCCTNCGCGCNTCNGGCGTNGAGGTGGANCGNTACAACATGNCCGAGAAGATGGCGGCCAANTTCGACTCNNGCACCGGCCCNCTCAAAGAANTNTTGGCATGAACNCGCTGACCCGCTCCCTTGGCGCGGCNATGGTGGCCGTGCTTGGCGCGGCNGCTCAGGCTGCGGAAANNTACACGCCCGGCGANNCCGNNNAGGGCGACTTCAAGACNTACGCNCGCGNNTTCCTCGAGAACAACTGTTTCGATTGTCACGACGNNGANACCACCAANGGCGACCTCAACCTNGCCGAGNTGGGGCCGGTGGATGAGACGAANGCGGCCGTGTGGAAATCCATCTGGGCGCAGGTGACGCTGCAGGAAATGCCGCCNAAGAAAAAGTCGGAGGTNNGGATCATNGATCGCNTNCGCTTTNNCGANTGGGTNGTNGCCGAGNTGCANCGCGTNATGNANGACAANGGNGGNTTTCAGGCNCANCTNGATCCGAACAANGGCAACTTTNTCGCGCANGATNTGCTNTTCGGCACNTTGCCCAAGGGCATNCGNCTCGTGCCGACNTCATCGCCCGCNCGCATCTGGCGNGTNACNCCGCAGGAACACATCACNCGGCTCAACGAGTTGATCAACACCGAGCCGGCNTTCGATCCCGCCAAGCCCGGCCTGCGCACGCGCGGNGANGTGGTGCCCACCAATCACGGCGGCGAANTGAAACTCTANTTCGGCACNGACCGCATCATCCGCTGGGAAGGCGGCACCGTCGCCTACGCCACCGCNGTNAAGAGTGTGCCTGTCGTGCTTTCTTCTGCGCGCAAGCATGGCCTTGAAAATTATCCGAACTTTTACACCGTCAACAGCTCCGAAGCCACGCAGATCCTCGGCAAGGCGGAAGACATTTTGCGCTACATGGCCTACGGCCCGAAGAGCCTGATCGGTTTCCCGGAANAAATCACCGACGACCCAAAGACGTACGACAAGATCAAGCCGAAGGGCGACATCCGCGGCACGCCAATCGCCATCGTGTACAATACGAAAATCGTCAGGCCGATGACGCCGATTCATGACTTGATGAAAGAAGAAGGCGTGACCGACGAGCGCCTGCGTGCGGCCATTGATTTTCTTTTTGAAGCCGTGACCTTCCGGCCGCCAACCGAAAAAGAGGCTGCCGATTACCTGCAGATCGTCAAAAACTCCATCGACAAAGTCGGCAAAAAGGACGGTGTGTTCATGGGGCTCTCCGCCATCTTCCTCGACCGCGATGCACTGTTCCGCCCTGAACTCGCCACCACCGGCAAGCCCGACCAACACGGCCGCGTGATGCTGCAGGACTGGGAACTCGGCCTCGCCGTCAATCACGCACTCAGCTACATCCAGCCCGACGCCCAACTCCGCAAGGCCATCGTCGAGGGCCGCATGCGCACGCGCGAGGATGTCCGCCGCGAAGTCACCCGCATGCTCGCCGACGTCACCCTCCGCAAACCGCGCATCCTCCGTTTCTTCCGTGATTTCTTCGACTACGACCTCGGCGGCTACATCTGCAAAGACAACGCCGCCCTCGCGCGCACCGGCGTCAACACCCGCGGCAACTCGCATTACCGCGCCATGTTCGATGCCACCGCCAGCACCGATCGGTTGATCGAGTTGATCCTCGAGAAGGACAAGGACGTCCTCAAGGAACTACTCACCACCCAGCAAATCGTGGCAGCCGGTAACGACCGCACCTATTTCGGCCGCAAGAACAACCCCGAAGAACGCGCCGCCNCATTGGCTGCTCAAAAGAAAGCCAACGAGGAAGTTGAGAAAAAGGAAGCGGCCGAGCTGGCTGGAATGGAAAAGGAAGTCGCCGAACTGGAAGCTGCTGCCAAGGCCGATCCGGATAACAGGGCCATAAAGAAAAACTTGGACCGCCAAAAGAAAGCCTTGGCCGCAGCCAAACGCCGCATTGCCAACGCCAAGAAACGGAGGCGTGGCGGCAACACAAACGTGGCCCAAGCCAATTTGGCCGGTTCCAAAATCTTTGCCCGCGTCAGCCGCCGCTCTTTCGGTAATGGCTCCATGCGGCCCGACCGCACCTTGGCCACGGCCCCCGAAGGTCAGCGCATGGGCCTGCTCACGCATCCTTCGTGGCTCGTGTCCCATTCCGATGCCATGGACAACCACGCCATCCTTCGCGGACGCTGGATTCGCGAACGCCTGCTCGGCGGCGGCATTCCAGACGTGCCCATTACCGTCGACGCCATGCTGCCCGATGAGCCGAACACCACGTTGCGCTCGCGCATGCGCGTCACGAGTGAGGCCTACTGTTGGACTTGCCATGAAAAGATGGATCCGCTCGGTCTGCCTTTCGAAATGTATAATCACGCCGGTTTGTATCGCACCACAGAATTGAACAAGCCCGTGGACACTTCCGGTGCCATCATCAATAGCGGTGATCCGGATTTGGATGGTCCAGTAAANAACGCCATCGAGATGATCGATAAGCTGGCCAAGAGCGACCACGTCGAGCAGGTGTTTGTGCGCCACGCCTTCCGTTTCTGGATGGGCCGCAACGAGACGATCAATGACGGCCCCGTACTGCAGGATGCCTACCGTGCCTACCGAGAGAATGGTAGCATGAAGGCTCTCATTACTTCCTTGGTTACTTCAGATGCCTTCCTTTATCGTAAGGTTGAGCGGTAATTATTTCACGGAGTAAAACGTCGGATTAATCGTCTACTCTCTATGGTGCGACTGATTCTCTCAACTATTTTGGCTTCAATCCTGTTGCTTGGTTGCGACTACCATTCAGATTCCGTTTATCTTGGCCGAAAGGAAGCGGAATTGCTCGGTCACGTACATAATGGAGACATAGGGGCAGTAAAGAAGTTCCTTGATCAAGCCGGGAACGTGAACTTACAGGATGAACCGGGTATGACGCCCTTGCACCATGCTGTAAATGATGATTACAAAGGAAGTCACCGTAAAATGATCAAGCTGCTGATCAAACGGGGAGCCAACGTAAAGGCAACCGATGATACTCATCATACCCCATTGCATCTGGCGAGTAATAAGGAAACCGCTGAATTGCTAATTGACGCTGGAGCAGATGTGAATGCAAAGACAAAGCGTACGGGAGAAACATCATTATTTTCGGCAGCACACGGTGCGGCTCAAGGGGCCCCAAAAAGTTATGAAATGTATTTGGGCTTAACTAAGCTGCTTTTAAACAGAGGGGCCGATGTAAACGTGAAACTTAAAGCGGGAAGTATGCTTGAAGATAATAAACCGCACCGTGAGAAAAAAGGGGAGACAGTTTTGCATCAAGTGGTTCGGAGTTATTCCGAAAAACATGCGTCTGAAATTTCTCAGCTAATCATTGCTAACGGAGCAAAGGTGAATGAACTTAATGGGAAAGGCCAAACTCCACTTGATGAAGCCTTGGCGAATGGTCGTAAAAAGACCGCTGAATTACTTCGCAAACATGGCGGCAAGACTTCCGAAGAACTAAAGATCAAAGAAAAATGAAACCGATACTAATCACGACAGTCTTAACTGGATTACTCTTAGGGTGCTGCACGCAAAAATCAGAAGGTCCAGCTATTGAAGAGCCACGGATGCAGCGGCAGATTTCTGACGAGGAGCTTCAGGCCATTTCAGATCTGCATTTAGCTGCTGAGGAGGGTGATCTCGCTAAAGTTAAGCAATGCCTTAAGAAGGGTACGAATATCGATTGCGTTGCGGGAAAGGCTTCTTACAGGGTTTTACATAAGGCGGTGAGGGCCGGCGATAAGAAGATGGTTGCCTTCCTTATTCAACGAGGAGCTAAGGTAAACCTATGGTCTATAGATGGGACTCCATTGGATTTCGCAATCAAAAATAAACACCCAGAAATAGAGCGATTGCTGCGTGAACACGGTGCTAAGACGGGGAAAGAATTAGAGGAGAAACAGAAATGAGGCAGGCTCTGTTTACTTATTTAAAATGCCTGGCGGTTGCTCTCCTGATGGGAGGCTCAGTTGCTTGCGAGACAAAATCAGTTGAATCGATAATTGATAGAAGAGAAGTTCGTACACTTGTAGCCGAACTTCAAAAGGCAAAGACTTGCGAAGTGTATCGGGTGGATGATTCCTATCCGGGAGAAAACAGGCTAAACATAGGCAAAAAGGTCCACGGTTTTCTCATTCTGTCGGAAGCCCTGCCGATGAAGGATGATTCAAGAAAGGTATTGTCTCAGATTCTTTCAAATCCGGATACTTACATTGAACACGCTGTTCCCGTCGATTGTGCGTTCCGACCAGGAATTGCCTTTCGCTTTTCAGACGGTACCGTAGAGGTGGATCTGCTCGTTTGCTTTAGTTGTAACGAGTTGAGGTATTACTTAGATGGGAAGAGTGCAGGTGGAAGTTACTTTAAATCTCCAGAGATCCTCGCGTTAACAAAAAAACTTTTTCCTAATGACAAAAAAATCCAGTCGCTGAAATGAAACTATTTACAAGCGCCATAAAAGGTTCGCTGACTATGCTGTTGTGCGGTGTTTTTTTTCTGGGAGAAATTCATCTGCTCGCAGCAATAGCTCCATTGAGCCAAGAGCAATTGGATGAACAATCGGAACACTCATCAGTTAACGAGGCGACGAAGCCGGGAGCAACCCGTGAGGTGTCAGGAGATAAAATGGCAAAGCGCAGAAGGCTTTTGTATGTCAAAGGTGAAACTGAGCCTTTCACAGGCAAGGTGATAGCGTACACTAGCGGACTGAAAACTATAAGTAAGCGTGGATTCAAGGTGGTAACAACCTACGTGAATGGCAAGGAGCAAGGCGAGGTGTTTAGTTCACCGTGTGAGGGAGGTTCGAAGGAGGAAGAAGAACGACCAACCATCGATGCTTTGATTGGAAAGAAGATTTTTATTGAGGATAGCTTTGCTGGACAGTCCTTTACCTTATTCAAGAGCAATAAGGATTATTTTGTCTTATGGATCCGGCATGGGTCTGGCGTTCCTGTGATCAGAAGTCAAAAATGCAAAGTCCGGCTCGACAGTGACTATCAGTTTGCTTTTAGGCTCGATAACCGGGAGAAAAACCACGAATTCATGGTGAGTATTAAAAGCAAAAACGAAATCAAAGTTTATCTTAATGGTGTTCGAGTTCACATGGATGGAATAACAAAACCCAACCTAAAATCCTCGAGTTCTGTTTCGCCTTAAAAACAACCTGCACATTCCACAATTGAATCAGTGTATTTTCCATGAACAAACAACTGGCCACATTTTTCTTTGAACGGGTTACTGCTGCTTTAATATGTGGTTTGCTTGCGCTCGGAACGGTTGATCTTCAAGCTGCAAAAGCCCCATTGAGCCAAAAGCAGCTGGATGAACAATCGGAACTCATCGTCACGGGCATGGTGGGTGCCATTGAGTCCAAGGTTCAGAAATCAAAAATTGAGCGGGCCTTGGGCATTCATCGTGACCGGATTTACACGTTTAAGCTTGGGCTGATATCTCTTCATAAGAGCCCCTCGCTTGAACAGGGCAAAGGATTGAAGGAGCTTCTAGTCGTTGAGGCATGGCGACCAGTCACTCGCATTCCTCCCTTGCCGGGATTACAGGGGCATGAGTCGATTCCGAAGAAAGGTGATTTGGTTAAAATGTATTTAAAGTGGAACAAAAACAAGGCACTTTGGGAGCCGCTGCTTCCGAATGGAATTAAGCTAGTAAAGAAAGAACAATAATACAGTGAAAGCGCTTGTTTTATTTGCATTAATGTTTCCCCTGATTTACCCGACTCATGCTGAGGAAGCCTATCAGGCTACGGCCAAGGTTTGGGATGCCATGGGGCGTAAGAATTGGGATGCGGCTATTGCGCAAGCAAACCGAGTGATTCGAGTTTGGGGTCCACAGGCACGTCGCACGAATAATCAACTCAAGGGATTCGCACCGGCTAAGGATGCTAAAAAGTACGGCAATCTTAACGCAGCAGGGGTTTCACTTTTGTTGAAGGGTGATGCTTTGAGTAAGAAGGGAGATAAGGCCGCAGCAAAAGTGACCTATCAGCTTTTACTCGATCAATACACCTACGCTCAGGTGTGGGATCCCAAAGGGTGGTATTGGAAGCCAGCTGAGGAAGCTCGAAAGAAGCTCGTTTTATTGCAGAAGGAAACGGCTCCAAACTTGAAGGTGGCAAAACCACATTTTTCGGCTGCTCAATTAAAATTGCCGGGGAAAAAGGGTATTTGTTTTTCTATGCGCGCAGCTGGCGAGGAAGGATCTGCTCAGGAAAATTTGCCGCGACTTAAAAAAGTAAATCCCTATTGGAGTTACTCTTGGGGTTGGGACCAAGTGGNNGGTCAACCTTCGAAGGTAGAGTTCGTTCCCATGGCTTGGGGGGCTTGGTCTACTGATGGTTTGCGTAAAGGTCTGCAGGAAAAGGTTGTGCCTCACATCAAGTCTGGNAAGGTAANACGTTTNCTNGGTTTTAACGAGCCGGANAAAAAAGAGCAGGCTAATATGCCTTATAAAGCTGCTCTAAAATATTGGCCAATACTAGAATCCCTTAATGTGCCGCTATGTAGCCCCGGTTGCGCGAATCCTGAGGGATTAAATGATGGAACCGTGCAGGGAGTGAACAGCTCTTGGATGGTTGATTTTATGCGGGAAGCTGATCGGTTGGGATACCGGGTGGATTATGTGGGTGTTCATTGGTATGGGGGGACGGACGCAGCACACTTCAAGACCAAGATGCGGAGGATTTATGAAAAATATGGAAGACGTCCNTTGCTAATNACCGAGTTTGCACCGGCAGATTGGCAGGCCAAAACTCATTCCCAAAATCGAATGAAANCACNCNACGTTTTGGCTTTTATGAAAGAAGTGCTTCCTTGGNTGGAAAAACAGGATTGGATTTCCGGATATGCCTGGTTTTCTTTTGAACCNCATGAACCTCACGGTCACACTTCCTCTTTGTTCAAACAGAATGGAGATTTATCCGCACTGGGCCGTTTTTACCAAAGTGTTACAACCCAAAATCCTAACGGAGATCAATTAATTCAAATACCCTAGCTCATGAAAAAAAATAAATCAAAATCCTCAATCGTAATAACAGCAACCTTTTTGATGGTCACCCTTAACGCGCTCGCGTTCGAAAGGGATTATGTGCCTCGTGCTGNCCTGACAAAGGATCAGGAGAAAGAGGTGATTACCTTAGCGCAAAAATGTGGAATCAAGAAAGTGGCCAAGATTGCAACCCATAACATGTTCCCGAGCCCCTTTCGTGGGATTCGTGTGCAGGGTGTTGAAGAGATTAAGGGCCGAGAAGTTTCCTATCAGGTTTTAAGCATGAGTAATCGCCAATGGTTGCAACCNGNAGCAAAGCCTGGCAAAGGAAGTGTTGAGTTGGGAGACTTTTGGGCTAGTAAACCCTATACCCGTAAGCAAACGATTCTCAAAGTTGGGAAAAATGAGTACCGAGTCAGTTCGGTGCAAGGAATGAAACCCGAGGAATGTGAAACTATTTTGGCCATGTTTTTGAACGGACAATTTGATCACACCCCGGCTGTGAGGGAAAAGAGTCTAGAACAGGTCGGTTGGAACANGCCCAGCCGTTTCTCAAAACGAGGTGAAAATATCTCAATTGGGTTTCTTCATAAGTCAGGATCTGATGGTGGCTTTTTTGATCTCCAAGTTAAACTCGAGGGCAATGAATTGACCATTCTTCAGATGTTTCAGGCCGTCCCTTAATAGTTTCTATAAAAGGGATAGGGCAAAAGAATAATAATTAAATGAAAAATGATGAGGCTTAAGCTGGTTTTAATTGCTGCTCTTGTNTTTTTTATGNCGGCTATTTCAGCTGAGTTACATGNTGAGGACGAATTCGATTCGCTTAACCGGGAAGACCTTAAAGCTCTTTTTGCTGAAAAAAAATTAGCCAAGGGTTTTTTGACAGGAAAAATATCTAGGGATGCCTATAATCAAAATCAAAAAGGGAAACTTCGGGCATGGCTTAATGAGGACCGCAAAGGCTGGGGAGTGGCTTTCTTTCATACAAATGGAGGAGGTTATGGTAAACTTCTTTACACATGGGGAATTGGTCCCAAGTTGCATTTGAAAGACATCGTAGTCTTTCACCCCAAAAAAAATCTAATATTAAAATCCGTTGTTCTCGAGCCAGCAGGGCACATGGATTTGGATACTGGGGAAGGGACCCATAAAAAAGCTGGTTTGCTAGTCGAAAGATACAACCCGGACCTCCATTTCAGTCATGTGGAGAAAGGTTTTATGTTCTTAAGCGAGACGGATGGCAGTGAGTTTATTTTCCCCATGAACTAAATTTAATTNAAAATCGGATNATGCAAATCAATTACTCCCGATACATTGCTGGTTTAATCTTACTCTGGTTAGTGCCGGGCATTGCAGGAGCTAATCTTTGGGGGCCATATCGTAAGACATTAGAGGCTAATGGGGTTGTTTTTGATTATAAGAAAATTATTCCTAAACCAGTGCCCAAGGAGAAAAACTTCGCGCTGGCGCCTGCACTCAATCAGCTTCCGGAAGGCATATCCAAAATGACTGCCTCTGGTTTATCTTTGACCCTGTGGCGGCATTCAAAGTCAATCGAATTGGAAGATTGGCGGGATGCTCTGAAAAAAGAGGGATGGGTCATGCCGGATAAGCCAGGTGCTCCTGCAAGCGACATTCTTTTTGCTTTAAGTAAAAATGAGGAATGGATGAAGCAGTTGTCTGCTGCGGCTAAAGCTAAGCCGTTGTGTCGNTTCGAAGTGAATTATGCGGACGGNNTCGNGGCNGAANTACCNCANTTACTCAATTTTANGNGGGGNNGNTCGTGNNTTTATNCTNCGTTCNNTAGCTTTCATCGAGGTTAACAAAACCAAGGCGGCTTTTGCAGATTTGGAAATGGCTTTGTTTCTGGCCGATTGTATCAAGGATGAGCCNNTGCTNATCTCTCAATTAGTTCGGTCGGCTATTCTTAATATAACTATGCAGGCGGTATGGGAAGGTTTGGCCAAAAAGAAATGGAATGCCGGGCAACTGGACATTTTGGGAAAGCATTTCGCNTCAATTAATTGCTTTCAAGAATACCGGAAAGGAAACCAGGGAGAACGTGTTATGGGAATCCATACCGTGGAAAGATTGGAGGGAGATATTGATAAGGCCAGGGAATTATTTGGGGACGGGCTTCCAGGAGATGATTTTTCTATAGAATGGTTTCATAAGAACATGATTAACCTGAATGAATTCCACCTAACTTATCACAGCCAAGTATTCGATATTGAACCGCACATACTCCAGCCAAATATTATCAATGAGTTCACAGATGAATGGGAAGAAAACAAAAAAAATAAGGATTACCTTCTTTGTGCCATGATGATGCCTTCATTTGATTGGATGATTAGGCTTGCCCAGATACAGGCTGCCGTAGATCAGGCTCGGCTTTCATGCCAGTTGGAGCTTTATCACTTAAAACACCACAAATATCCAAAACAACTGAAGGATTTAAAGGTTCCATTGCCAGCCGATCTCATGAACGGCAAACCTTATGTGTATAAACCAGATTTCAAGGGGCGCTATCTGTTATANGGTGTGGGCTGGAATCAAAAAGATGAGGGAGGCAAGGTGGTTATGTTAGGGCATCCTCACGCGGATAGAATTGACCATAAAGCCGGCGATATAGTTTGGGGTTACATTCCGGAAGGTGACGCAAAGCCCTAAGTGCCTTGCCGTAGCAATAAGCAAAAAATGATACGTGGATATAAAACCTTTCGGTCAGCTGTCTTGATTCTTTTTAGCATCTTTTTTGCTTCCTCGACTTTTGCGCGTCAAGTTGAGGAATGGCCCTATGAGCGCCTTTTTAAGGAATCAGATCTTGTGGTCATTGCACACGTCCAAGGATGGGTTGTTACTAAAAAAGAGTGGAATGAAAAGTTTTTTGATAAGACTCGATTCGAAGGTGTTAAGACTATTTTCGGGGCTAACTTTTCCCTGAAGGGCGACCCGCCTCTATGTATTTGGCTAAATCATTTCAGGTATAAAGAAGGTGCTGTGCGTTATAATGACGGTCCAGGCTTGGTCGCTTTTTTGAAGGAGCCTCTGCAAATTGAGGTTAAGGGAAATGTGAAGAATAAAGGCAAGTTGCATCAGCAAAGTCAGGGATTGAGAAAAATAAGTCAGCCTGAATACCTGCTCTTTTTAAAGAAAAACAAGGATGGCGAGTACGAGCCGGTTTCCGGTCAATTGGACGCTGACTTTTCGGTGCGTGCCTTGTTCCCTGCGGGTAACATCGGCATTCGGCAAAAATGAAAAAAGTAATCCTATTTTCATGAAAAAATATTCTTTTAATGTTCACGTCATTGTTCCTGTTGGGTTGTATTGATTTTTCCGGAGGAGGACCCAGCACAGATAAAATTAAAATTATCGGTGAGGAGAAATCACCCAACGGCAAGTTCATCGCCACAAGTTTCTCCTGTTCCGGTGGCGGTGCTGCTGGCTATTTCTATTTTAACGCGAACTTGAGAAAGGCTGGTGAAAAATTGGATCAACGCGATGGATTGCTGGGCAAACACAAGACTTGGAATGCTTTCAGCGATATAAAGGTAAAGTGGATTGATGACAAAACCCTTGAAGTGTCCTGTAAGCAGACTGACTCACCCGACTATCGGGAGAATAATGCCGTTAAGGTGGAATCCAAACACGGCATCAAGATTCATTATAAGGTCGAATAAGGGAACTCATTAAGCGGCTGAAATTCCCGAGTATACCATTTCTCTAAGAGCATGTATGCAGCCGTTAATGTCGTACTGTAGTCAAAAGATCAGGGCTTCAATGTGGACTTTTGCTCTGGGATATTAGCGCGCTTGGCCATTCAATTTTCTAAATTTCGAGGGAGTAAGTTTCTCGATTCTCAGAAAGGCTTTGTTTAGGTGGTCGCTGTTGCGGAAGCCGCATTCAATGGCGATGGATTTGAGAGAGCCTTTAGTTTCAATGATGAGTCGTTTGGCGCGTTCAATGCGCATCCGAGCGATTTGCTTGGCGATGCCTTCTGGGGAGTACTGTTTGAAACGGCGTTCTAGACTTCTCCGGTTAATTCCGGTTGCGAGTGCCACATCTTTCACTGACAAGGGGTGGTGGCTGTTTTCGGCAATAAATCGCAAGGCGTTTGATATTAGTGGGTCTTCTGCGGCAAAGGAGTCTGTGGATTGCCGCGGGACAAGTTTTTGGGGTTTTACTAATTCTGAGATTGCTGGCGGTTGATTTCCTCTCACCAAGCTATTGAGTAAATCAGCTGCACGGTAGCCAATTTCTTCAAACCCCATATCGATGCTGGTTAGTGTAGGGTAGGGGGAGTTGCAAATACTCGGCTCGTTAGCGGTGCCAATAATTGCGTAGTCATGGGGAACATTAAGCCCGGCGGAACGGCAGGCATCCATCAGATAACGGCAATATAGGTCGTTTACGACAAAAATGCCGATGGGCGGGCGCCAACTGGCCACCCATTTCAATAATCCGGATCTAAATTCATCCCATGCATTCGCATTACCATGCAGGCTGGTTCGCGCAAATTGATGAATTGAACACTCGAAGTCCTTGGGCTGAAGGGTATCTTTGAATCCCTTGATTTGCCGTTTCGATTCAATTTCCCGGACATAGCCTAGATATCCAAACCGGCGAAACCCCCGACTCATCAAATGCTCTGCTGCGATCCTGCCCGACTCTTCAAAATCAGCGTGCACACTGGGCACTTGGGTTGCTGGTGAATTCAGCCAAACATTGACCATGGGCACCTTCTTTCTCCCGGCGGTGGTGGCCATCGATTTTGTGACTCGGGCGATTACACCGTCAAAGGGCTTTTCGTCTTTCTTTGACTTAAAGATGTGGTTCGAGCTTGGGGTGATCACGCAGTCCCAACCAGCCTCGGAGGCATAGTTCAAGCACCCAGCGTAGGTTTCCAAGTGCCGTTTATAGCCCCATTCCATCTCCAGCGCGATGGCTACTCTGGTGGGATTTGAATGCGTCAAACTCATCGTGATTACCGAAATATAGGCATGTCGCAAAAAAGAGAATAGAAAACGCAAAACAAAGGCAAGAATGAATTGAGGAGCGCAGGGCAATCCAACAAAATATTAAGCCGTTCAACGAGAAGGCAACAAGGGGGAATCGGCCTTTAATGTGATATTCCCATTAAGCAGTTTAACCATGAAAAAAACCATTCAATTCACATCAATCCTTTTAGTAGCAGCATTTGCTTCAACTTTGACTCTGTCAGCAGAATTGCCCGATCCCGACGGGAAGCCTGCGAATATGAGTAAGCCGGTCAAGGTGTTCATTATTATGGGGCAATCCAACACGTTGGAGATGGGTCGAGTAAAAGGGGATAAGGAAGGGACTCTTGAACACGCTGTTAAGAAAGAAAAACTTTATCCTTTTATGGTGGATGATACAGGCAAATGGACCAAGCGCATGGATGTGCGCAACGTTCATACTATGGGTAGCGGCGGGCCTGGCGGTGGTGTTCGGCGAAATGATTGGCTGACGGTTTCGGGCGGTAAAATCGGCATCGAGATCGGTATCGGTCATCACCTTGGCAACGCGTTGGACGAGCCGGTTCTGATTCTCAAAAGCTCCATTGGCAACCGTTCGCTGGGTTGGGATCTCCTGCCTCCGGGCAGTCCACGGCATGAGGTGGAAACCACCGATCGGGCAGGCAAAAAGGTGACGCTCGTGACCCCAGCCTTCAAGGATGAGGTGCGGCACCCCAGCTGGACCAAGGGCGCTGTGCCCGAGCCGCCCAAACACAACTGGCACGCCGGGCTGCAATACATCGGCGATGTGGCCCGGGCGAAGGCGGTGCTCAAGGATCTCGACAAGCATTACCCCAGTGGCAAAGGATACGAAGTAGCCGGTTTCCTCTGGTGGCAAGGCGACAAGGATCGCTACAACGCAGCGCACGCGGCCATGTATGGCAAGAATCTGGTGCAACTTTTCAAGGCGCTCCGCAAGGAGTTCAATGCGCCGAAGGCCAAGATGGTGGTAGCCACCCTCGGCCAGACTGATAAGGATAAGGCTAAGGGTAACGAGAAGCTGATCATTGAAGGCAAATTTGCCTTCGGGGCGGCACACAAAGGTGAGGCAGCCGTTGTGTATACTCATCCGCTTTCAATGGGTGGTGCCTCTAATGGTCATTACAGCGGCAATGCCAAGACCTACATGAACGTTGGGCTCGGCATGGGCAAGGCAATGGTGGAGTTGTTAAAATCCAAATAAGGAATAGACTATGAAAAAGAGTGCCTCTTTGTTCCACGGGTGGATTGCCCTGTGTCTGGGCGTTCAATCATTCTTATTGGCTGCCCCTAAGGCGGCTGAGGGAATTGCCTTAACCGGTGAGGGGCGACGCCTTGAGGCTCGCTATACCACGGAACTCGAGGAGCTGCGGTTGCAGTTAATCAAAAGGATTCCTTATGTAGCGGCTCCGACAACCGATGAGGCCCGGAAGCAGCAGTTCAATTTTCCGGACATCAAGCTTGGGGGCGACAAAAAGGGCGGAGACCGTTCGCTGGACGAATTGTTGGATGGCGGAAAAAAACCGGCTCCGAAGGGAGCGGGGCCGACGCAGCAAGAGAAGTTCGCGCCTTACCTGACCAACGATCGGCTGGACGGGTTGTTGGTGAAATATGTTGTGTTGCTGGATGCCACCCCGCGTGGTTTGGCGGAATTTGCCCAGCAAAATAAGGAACACGAGGCGCTGGTTGAGCGGTTGTTGGCGGATGCTCAGCTGATGAAGCGGATGCTGGTGGCGGACGGTGCCAAGGCCAAGCGCATCGGCCGCGGTTTTGGTCCGGCCCGTTTTGGAGAGGCCATGAAAATCTATGCGGCGATCCGCCAGACCAGCAGCCGGTCCGCCGAAGGGGTGCTCGAGCGGTTGGCATTGGCCATTGCCTTGGAGCATGCCGTGCCCATGGTGCAGACCAACCCCAAGGCACAGACGAAGGCATCGGCGACCATCGACCCCATCAAGCGCTACCTGCATTATGAAAACGCTTATCTTGCCGGTGAGTTGGATCCGACCTTTAAGAACCTCAGTGTGTGGAGCCTGCGCATGGTGGTGAATGGAGATGAGCCGGATGAGGTGCTGGCGTGGGGCCGGCAAACACTTCGGAACTTCCGGCCCGATCACATTTACGAAACCAACTTTGGTTGGCGGTACGTGGGTATCGTAAGCTCGGAGGTGAAGTACGGTTCGGGCGACGTGAAGTATGACCGGGACGAATTGCAAAAGTATCAGAACATCATCATGAACGGCGGTATCTGCGGTCGCCGCGCTTTTTTTGGCCGGTTCATCCTGCGTTCATTCGGCGTGCCGACCACGGCGCGGCCGAGCCGTGGGCACGGCGCGCTCGCCCGTTGGACGCCCGGCGGTTGGTGCGTCAACCTGGGGCCGGGCTGGGGATCGGGCTGGACTGCAACGCGTTATCACAAGGACGTGGATTTTCTCGCCAGCTCCAAGGCGCGTAATGATGAGGAAGCGTTTCTGATGGTGAAGCGGGCGCAATGGATCGGCGATGTGTTCGGCGAGAAACGGATTCATGGCGATCACGATCCATCGCTGAGATTCAACAGTCTGGTTCAGTTGAAGCCCAAGTTTTGGAACGGCATGGCCCTCGGGACCCAGCGCGAAATCATCACCAAGTTGAAGGTGGCCACACTCGATGCCTTGGGAGCGGAACTCGGCGAATCCAACAAACCCACCATCGCGCAACAAGTGATCGCTGCGCCGGTTGATCCGAAACACAAGCAAATCACTTACAGCAAAAACGGGGTCATCTCGATTCCCGGCGCGGCTTACACACAAACTTCCGGTAATGCGCGGGAAATTTTGGCCATGAAAAGCTTTGACGGAGGGATGCAGATTTTTCTGCCACGTTTCGCGCCGGAAGGGCTCACGATCATGCGTGGCGGCACGTGGAAGGGCATGCCGGATGCGTGCACTTCCGGCAGCCGCATGCTCAGCGCGGGGTATGGTCGGTACGAAAATTGGGGCCTGCGCGCGGCCATCACGCCGGCCCCGGGCAAGGCGCCGACAAAGGAGCTGAAGCTTGATCTTGGGGACGGGGTGACGATGGAGTTTATCTATGTGAAACCGGGCAAGTTTATGATGGGCGGTGAGAACGAAAAGGAGAGCCGTTTCGCTTGTGTGGAATTGCCCAAACATGGCGTGGAACTCACCCAGGGATTTTACCTCGGCAAGTACGAGGTGACACAGGCTCAATTTGAGGCGGCCATGGGCGCGAACCCGAGCCGGTCCACCAAGGGGGCGAATTATCCGGTCGACAATGTTTCAGAACCCGATGCCCGTCAGTTCTGCATTCGGCTCAGTGAGATTGCCAACGTGGAGGCCCGGCTGCCCACCGAGGCGGAATGGGAATTCGCCAGCCGCGCGGGGCGTTCCACCAAATGGTTCTTCGGCGATGATCCTTCCAAGATCGGGGAATACGCGTGGTACAAGGACAACGCCGGCGCGAAGTCGCATCCCGTGGGCCAAAAGAAACCGAACCCGTGGGGATTCCATGACATTTACGGCAACGTCAACGAGCGCATCTCCGACAAGTATCACAAGGACTATTACGCCAACAGCCCCAAGACAGATCCGACCGGGCCCAAGCAGGCGACCAAGTCCCGCTTTGAATACACAATTACGGCTCCGCAAGCGGGCAAGTACGCGGTGAGTGCTCAAGTGGTCACGGTAAATTATGACCAGTGGTTGAAGGTCGCGGCGAATGACGGATCGGAAGTCGCTATGCCCATGCCATTTACTGAAGGCGAATGGCAGGACTCGCAGCTCGTGGAGCTCACGTTGCAAAAGGGGGAAAACACCCTCCGATTCTGGCGCGATGCCCCGCCGCAGAAAGGGGTGGCGATCAAGAAGTTTACCCTGACCCCGCTGAAGTAGGCCTAGGTAAACCATGAACCGGTTTCGGATCGTCCTGATTCTGATGACCCTCGGGGCGGTGGGGATGTTTGCCGCAGACAAGGCGCGAAGCCCGGCTGACTGGAAGCTAACCCCAGCCACCGTGGAGGCATTGCGCAAGCTGAAGCTTCCCGGCATCCGGCTCAACATTGACGAACGGGCGATCGACGTGAACGCGACGGTGTGCCTGCACAAGGGCCTGCTGGAACTGGTCGCCTGCACCAAGGGGACAAAGGAGCACGAATCGATTGTCGCCCTCGACGCCCGGCCGGTGCACATCCACACGGCGCTTTTATTATTCGGAGCCCGGCCGGGAACGCCGGCTTCGCGGATGGTGCAGGGTGCGGAGGGAGTGCGATGGATTCCCGTAAAACCGGCTGGCGATCGTGTGCAAGTGTCATTGGTGTTTCCGAATGCCGAGGGAAAATTGCAGGAGCATCCCATTCAAAAATTTATTGCTTTCGCCCAGCCCAAAAAAATCTCTGGATTGGCACCGGCCAAAATCAAACCCCGGAACTTTTCGGCCGACTATTTGTTCGCCGGTTCGCATCTGTTGAAAAAGGGCAACGGCCCGAAGCAGTATCTTTGTGAACAGAGTGGTAATGTGATTTCCATTTCGTCCTTTGGAGATGAATTACTTTGCCTGCCGGAAATTCATGGCCATGAAGACGATGGGCTGTTTTGGGAGGTGAATCCCGAGGGCTTGCCCGCAGTGGGCCAGTCGGTAATTCTGCGCCTGCGCCCGATCAAGAAACCCGTTAAACGATGAGATTTTTTTCGATAATCCTTTTGCTTCTATTGACGTTCGGCGTCGACCTGTTTGCGGTCGAGGAGGAGCCCGGCCCCGCTATCCGGCTGGGCGCGCCGTTCCGGGACCATGCCGTTCTCCAGCGCGGCATGAAGGCGCCGGTCTGGGGCTGGAGCGAGCCGGGGACGAAGGTCACGGTGGAGTTCGCCGGTCAGACGAAGACGGCGGTGGCGGGCAAGTCCGGCAAATGGATGCTGGCCCTCGACCCGTTGAAGGCCAGCGCGGAGCCCGCCGAACTGAAGGTGTCGGAGAGCGCGGGCGGGAGCGTCACGCTCCGGAACGTGTTGGTGGGCGAGGTATGGCTGGCTTCGGGGCAGTCCAACATGCAGTGGAAGGTGAACAAGAGCTCCACCATGAAACTGGCGCAGGCGTTCACCGAGGAAATAGGGGACATGCCCGCGCCCATCCGGGAGTTCGAGGTGACCAGCGTGATGGCGATGCTTCATCCCATCGAGAAAGCCGATGGCACCTGGAAGGATGGCAACTACGCCGATTATAGCGCCATTGCCTTCGCCTTCGCCCACAAGCTCCACAAGGAACTGGGCGTGCCCATCGGCATCCTGAACTGTTCGTTTAGCCAGACGGCCATTCAGGCCTGGGTGCCGCGCGAGGGTTTCCGCGACGCAAAGGACGCCTACACACAGGCCATCTACAGGAAGATTCTGGAGACCGACCCCACCACGCCCGAGCACAAGGCGGTGTGGACGCGTTTCTACGAAGGCAACGAGGCCACGCTCCGGGAGAACGCCGAGCGGGTCGCCGAAGGCAAGGCCCCCCAACCGATTTCCACGAGGACGCCCGGCAACCTGAGCGGCAACCGCGACGCTTCCTGGCTGTTCAACGGCCGGCTCAATCCCGTCGTGCCCTACGCCATCCGAGGCGGCATCTGGAACCAGGGCTACGCCAACATGGGCGAGGGCCTGCCGTACTACCACAACCTCCACAACCTCGTGCGGGGCTGGCGCCTGGTTTGGGACAAGCCGGAGCTGCCCGTGTACTTCCACCAGTTCTATTGCCCAGGCCAGAAAGGGGAATGGAACCACAGCCCGCGCATCGGCGGGGTCGTGGACATGCGGCTTGGCACCTGGCTGGCCCGCGACATTCCCCATACCGGAATGGCCAGCCAAATCGACGTCACCGGCGGCATCCACTACACCAGCAAGACTGTGCCCGGGCAACGACTGGCCTTGCACGCGCTCAAGAACCAGTACGGGCAAAAGGAACTCGTGGCCGACGGCCCGTCCTTTAAGGACTACGAAGTCCGCGGCGACCGGCTCATTGTGAAGTTCGATCAGGCCGAAGGTGGCTTGGTGGTCGGCTCGACCGCCTACAACACCGACCGCCGCAACAAGGACGCCACCGGCTTCGCCGATCCCAAGGTCATCCCCGACGGTGAGAACCAAGTGAAAGGTTTTTACCTTACCGGCGCCGACCGCGTCTGGCACCGGGCCTCTGTGAAGCTGAACGGGGAAACGGTCGTGCTCCACGCGCCGGGAGTGAAGCAGCCGCGCGGCGTTTCCTACGGCACGGGCGGCATCGGCTTCCAGCCCAACCTCTACAACCGGGCGCTCCTGCCGATGGCGCCGTTCATCTACTACGACCAAAAGCGCGTCACCGCGGAGTCGTGGCCCGAGGAAAAGCTGAAGGTGGCGGGCGTTGTGCCAGCGGCGGGTTCGGAAGGCTTGCTCTACGAGTGGCGTAAGATGCCGCTCCTCAGTACGCAGTTCCGGGAGAACGCCGTTCTTCAGGCCGACCAGCCGATTACCTTCTGGGGCTCGGTTCTGCACGACTACGGGGTGGAACCCGAGGGTGAGGCGGTCGTGGAGTTCAGCTTCGCGGGCATCAAGAAGCGGATTCCCGTCAAGGCCGGCTCACCGCACATTTACGAAATCGCGCCGGGTGACAGCCGCTACCCCGGTGCTGCCAAGGAGTGGCGCGTGACCGTGCCGGCCATGAAGGCCAGCGCCGAACCTAAGACCTTGACCGTTCGCTTTTTCATCGACGGCGAGTTGGCGCACGAACGCATCTGCCGCAACATCGTGGTGGGCGACGTCTGGTTCGTCGCCTCGCATCCGGGCAACTTCGAGGAGCTGCCGGACGTCGAGGTGCAGGCCCCTGTCCGCATGATGACCCGCAAGGCCAAGCGCTTTTCCCATCCCACGCCCTCACGCTACACCGTCTGTGTGTCGCGCACGCCGCTGAACCGGTTCGCTTGCGTGTGGACGGACGCCACCGGCCTGCCCGCCGCCCTCGGCAACTTCATCGCCGCCAAGACAGGGCGCCCCGTCGGCGTCATCTTCATGAAAAGCGGCATGACCTCAATGGGCCGCGGCGTGCCGTCCAAGGACTTGAGCACCTTGAAAAGTTGGATTCCCGTCAACGCCCTGAAGGACGCTCCCAGCCTCTTCGCCGACTACAAGGACCTGGCGGCCGTGCGCCCCGGCAACTCGCACTATGCCGCCAACGTCCGCCAGTACCTCGACGCCTGGCGGAGCTATTGGAACGATTACATCCCGAAGATGGTCACTAATCGTTCCGTCCCCGACGGCCTCGTCTGGGGCAACTACCCGACGCTGACCGCCGGCGTCACCAGCCAAGCCTCCGAGGTGTACAACACGATGGTTCACTCCTTCACGCCTACCCAACTCAAGGGCATCCTCTTTCTCGCCGGCCCCGCCACCTTCGCCGAGGACGGCGGCGCCCGCTACGGCGAGCAAATGACCACCCTCGCCAATTCCTGGAAGAAACACTTCGGCGGCAAAGACCCGCACTTCCTCTACACTTTGCCCGACAAATCCCTCGCCCCCAAGATTACCCAACCGAAAGGTATCCGCGGCCGGAGCACGGCTATTCCGACCCGCGACTGGACGGAGGTCTCAAACCTGCTCGATGCCTTGAAATAGATTTGTGGTTTATCGATAATCTTTTCTATAGCAAATGACTGCCCAAAAAATACTCACTCTGATTGCCGCTCTGATTGGCGGATTTTCGCTCGCGGGTGCGGATAAGTATTACAAGCAACCGCACGGCATTTTTTCCACGCGACCGGACGCCAAGAAATCGCTGCAAAACATTAAGCGCTTCGGCCCCGTTGGCATGGGGATTGACCTGCTTCAGCCGGCCTTCACGATGCGCATCTCCCACATCGAGGAAGGATCGCCTGCCGCCGCGACCGGTAAACTGAAGGCCGGGCAAATCATTGAGTCCATCAACGGTCAGAAGCTTGCCGACATCGACCCCCGCATCCAGCTAGGTAACATCCTCGCCGAGGCGGAGGCCAAGGACGGGGCGCTGAAGTTCGTCATTCGCGGCGAGGTCGAGCCGGTCACGGTCAAGGTGCCCGTGCTGGGTGCCTATAGCAAAACGTGGCCGCTGAACTGCCCGAAGTCTGACAAGATCGTGCGGCAAGTCGCCGATTATCTTTCGCAGCCCGACGCACAGAAAGGGCTCGCGGGCATCGGCATGTTGTTCCTGCTTTCCACGGGTGAGGATAAGGATCTCGAAGTGGTTCGCCAATGGGCGCGCAACGTGAAGCCGCACCGTTATCCGTGGTACATCGGTTACGGCGGCATTCCGTTGGCCGAGTGCTACCTTCGCACGGGCGATCCCAAGATTCTTGAGAACATTCAGGATTGGGTGAAGAACGCCGACCAAACCCAGCACAACGATGCCTGGGCAGGTCGCGGTTCGGCGCTCACGTCCTACGGCAACGGCCACCTCAACGCAGCGGGCACGCACGTTGTCACCTTTCTCATGCTGGCCAAGGAGTGCGGAGCCGAAGTATCGGATCGTCTACTCCTGCGCTCCCTGCGGCATTTCTATCGGTACGCCGGCCGTGGCGGCAATCCTTACGGGGACAACCGCCCTGAGAACGGCTTCGTGGACAACGGCAAGAACGGCAAGCTCGCCTTTGCCATGGCGGCGGCCGCCGCGTTGACGCCCGATGGTGAAAACTCGCTCTACGCCAAGGCACGCGATGTGTGTGCGATTCAGAGTTTTTACACGACCAGTTTCATGTTGCACGGCCACACCGGCGGCGGCATTGGCGAAATTTGGCGAAGCGCGGCCATGAGCCTAATGCGCGAGAAGCGACCCAAGCAGTACCGCGATTTCATGGACAATCGAAGGTGGCACTACGACCTCTCGCGCCGTTTCGACGGTTCGTTCGGTATTCTTGGTGGCGCGGGCTACGACAAGGAGCAATGGGGAGTGGCCTATCCGCTGGCCTACACGTTACCGCGCAAAAACCTCCGCATCGCCGGCGCTCCTCGCACCAAGTTCTCCAAGCCCTACCAACTGCCAAAGCAACTCTGGGGCACGGAGGCGGATAATGCGTTTCTCTCTTTCGAAGCCGTGCGGGCTAAGGACGGCAAGCAGCAGGATCTTTCCGCCGAGACCTTGGCTGAGGATTCCTCCATGGCGTTTCTTCGCCGCTTCCATGGCGCGACGCAACCCACCGACGATGAGATTCGCCGTTACGTTCATCATCAGGAGCACAGCATCCGCCACATCGCCGCTTACAAGGCGCTGGGAATCAACAGCGGCTACATCGGCTGGAAATCGGCCGGCGGCAAGGTGCGCATGAATCTGGTGATGGAGTTTTTGCAACACAAGGACGCACGCGTGCGCCGGGCCATGTTCGGCGCCTTGCTTGGCAAACCAAACGTGATCAATCCGGAAATCTTCGGACTGGCAGTCAAGTCGGTGAAGAACCCAGCCGAATCGTGGTGGGTCAAGGACGCCGCTCTGCAGGTAATCGGCCGCGGCTCGGCGGAACAAGTGTTGCCACTCGTCGATACATTGCTTCCGTACCTCAAGCATGAGGAGGATTGGCTGAAGAACGCCGCGCTCACCGCCTTGACGCCAGTGGTGGCTGACGAGCGTTGCTACAGGCGCGTGTTGCCGGCCATTGGCGATCTGGTCCGCAACAACCAGCGTGTGTCCATCACCCGAGGCCTCACCGGCGGCATTCGCGCCAAGCTTAAGGCGGCCGGCCCGGAAGTGCAAAAACTGGCCACCGAAACTCTAAAGGAAACTTTCACTGGCTACGCAGGAAGCAAGACCGCTCCGGGGGGGCTGAACACCACCTCGACTTTTGAGTTTCATCTCGAGGGCATTGCCTCCTCTCTGGCTGAGGTTCCCGGCGGTTTGGATGTACTTTACGCAGTCGCCCGTCAGCGCAAGCCCAAGGAAATTCTTCCTTACAAACAGTTCTTTCTGAATGCCGACTCCAGCCGCTTTGGGCCCACTTTAAAAAAGGCGATTCATCCGATTATCACAGATGAATTGATTCCCGAGTACGTTGGGCGCAACCGCGCGCGTTTATCCGAACTGGCAAAGGCCGAGATCCAGTCGGGCTATCCCGGGGGCAATCGGGATTCTATTGATGGCCTCGTTGCCCTCTACGATCGTGCTGGTGCCAAGGATTACGACTGGAAAATGTTCATGGATCTGCGCGAGGCGGAGTGGTCCTACCACAGCTTCGACCCCATCGCAGCGGAGCAAGTGCCGTTCGATCAGCTCGTCACCCGCTACCGCAAGGTGACACCACCCGAAGGTTTGGAGAATTGGTTTGCACCCGAGAACACCTCCCCCTTGTGGAAACGCGGCAGGAGCCCCTTTGGTCATTACAAAGGCAAGCTTCCCACTGGACCTGTCCACAAGTGCGGCGCGGGTTGCACGGGCCCCGGTTGTTACGGCGCCACGAAGATTCGCTCTTTTTGGGAGAAGGAAGTGCTCCTCCTACGCGGCACGTTCAAGGTGTCGCCGCTTAAGGCGGGGCACCGGTATCGGCTGCGAATCAATGACGGCAACCACGTGGGCTCCGGCGGCGGACATTTGATTTACGTTAACGGCAAGCCGCTCGTCGAGGCCAAGACCTGCAACGGTCGCGGCTCTGGCGGGCTGCCCAAGGGCGCTTACCTTACCAAGGAATTTCTGGATGACTTTCGCAGCGGCGAAATAACACTCGCTGCCATCACCTTTCTTCGTTTCAACGACAAGTATAAGGTGAAGCCCAACTCGAAAGTGCCCCAAGGCAAGTTCAGCCTGCACATTGAAGAACAAAAACTCCCGCCCATGGGCGATGATCTTTTGCTAAAGTCCGCCGCCATCGTGCCCATGCTTTCTGCTGAGTGGCAGGATGCGCAGGATCCGGAGGATCGGGAGAAATCCGCTTTGGCGCGCAAGTTCCGGTGGGACGGGCAGTTCGTCGCCAACCCGGAAATTCTCGGGAACTGGAAAGTGATTACCCAGGTCGCGGCGATGGAGGAATTCGATCCGGCCAAGAAATTCGGCCGCGCCCGCAACCCGTTGTTTGATGCCATCACCTTCAAGGAGGATGGCAGCACCGACGACACAACCTGGATTTGGTCGGCAGATATACTGATGGATTTAAACCGTTACCAAGCCTTGAAGATCACGCCCAAGACCTTGGCCGGGTCGCTTTATTTGTTTGTCGAGGCCGGCGGCTACAGCACCCGCCACAAGCCTGATTGGAAACCCAAACTGTTGGTCCTGTCACAGCAATAACCATGAGCAGAATATTCGCCCCCATCCTCCTTGCATTATCCCTGATCCCCGGCTTGAAGGCCGCGGAGCAACAACTGGCATTGGCGGCGCCATTTACCGATAACGCGATCCTGCAACGGGAGTCGGCCGTGCCGGTTTGGGGATTTGACCGACCGGGCACCAAGGTGACAGTGCAGTTTGCCGGTCAAACGAAGACCGCCATCGCGGACAAGCACGGTGACTGGATGGTGAAGCTCAATCCGCTGAAAGTCTCGCGCACCGAACGCAACTTGGTCGTGAAGAACAGCCGCGGTGAGGCGATCACCCTCAAGGGCGTGTTGGTCGGCGAGGTGTGGTTTTCCTCCGGCCAATCGAACATGGTGTGGACGGCTGGCAAGAGCATGTGCAATCAACTCGCGCGCGATCTCGCCTCGGCGAAGGAAGAAGTGCTCATTCGCGAGATCAATATCAACACCGTCTCAGCCCTCTATCCCCAGAAGCGCGCCACCTCCGATGAAGGCTGGAAAAAGGCCAATGCAGCGAGCGGGTTCTCCGCTCTGTCACTTTCCTTTGCGCATGAATTGTACAAAGAGCTGGATGTGCCCATTGGTATTCTCCTTAGTGCCCATAGTAATACACGTATTGAAGCTTTTACCCAACGCGAAGCGATTGAAGCGCACCCGAAACTCAATGGTGATAAGGACCTCATTCATGATGCCGATCCGCTCACTGCGCAGGGACGCAAATCCTACGAGAGGTATTACGGGGAACTGAAATCGTGGCAGGACGCTGCCGGTAAAGCGATGGAGCTGGGCGGCCGCGTCCCGGCGCGGCCCAAGCTGCCGGGCATCGCCGGCATGTGGCGTGGACCGTCGCAGTTTTTTAACGGCAAGATCGCACCGGTTGTGCCGTACGCCATTCGCGGTGCGATTTGGT
>PBLV01000007.1 GCA_002721895.1 Verrucomicrobiales bacterium | reverse complement strand
TTTTTGTCAAATGACCCGACGTAAACCGTGCCATCAGGTCCGATGGCGGGGGAGGAGAGCACCACAGCTCCCGTTTCAAATTCCCAGAGCTTGACCCCAGTCTTGCCATTGATGGCATAGAGCTTGTTGTCAGTTGACCCGACGTAAACCGTGCCATCAGANCCGATGGCGGGNGAGGAGNNCACANNANNTCCCGTTTCAAATTCCCANAGNTTGNCNCCAGTCTTGCCNTTGATGGCATAGAGNTTNTTGTCNNNTGACCCGACGTAAACCGTGCCATCAGNNCCGATGGCGGGGGAGGAGNNCACANCATACTCACTTTCTCCCGTTTCAAATTCCCANAGCTTGACCCCANTCTTGCCATTGATGGCATAGAGCTTTTTGTCAGTTGACCCGACGTAAACCGTGCCATCAGAGCCGATGGCGGGGGAGGAGCCCACACCATCTCCCGTTTCAAATTCCCATAGCTTGACTCCTGCAGTTGCCTTGGCTTTGGTCGGCTCCGGCTTGGTCGTTTCGGGTTTATCATTCTTTCCACACCCCAACACCAAGGTGAGGGCCAACCCAAGCAGCACAGCTTTCATGCCGCCAATTTAAAGCAATCGCCACGGCCCAGTCCACTACATTAACCATTCGGTTTTATTATCGTGCAACACCAAGGCAGGGCGGGCTGTCCGGGCGCGCCCCTGTAGCCCGGCCCGGTGGGCCGGGGCCCGGGCTACAGCATGCGTCACTGCGGGCCGGATCCCGGGCCACCGGCCCGGGCTACAACTTGCGTCACTGCGGCCCGGGCTACAACTTGCTACGGCGGTTTCGGAGAATGATCCGAGTGGATGGGTCGTTGATCGTCCAGATTTAATCCGTCGGTGTGGAGTTCGGCGCCGATGTATCAGGTGCCGTGGTGGTTGCGGGTGAAGGCGAAGCGGTCAAAAGTTACCCGAGACGAATCGGTTTAATCCGGGTTGTCATTTTTTCAATTCAGGCGCTTTTTTAGGTCCGGGGCCGAAAGGGCTTAGGGCGGGCGCGTCTTTCAAGGGGCTGGCCTTGCTGACGCTGACGATTTTGAGGGTGAATTTTTTTTCAACACCTTTTTCCGTGAGCGTTACCTTGTCGCCTTTCTTGGGGTTGGCGGTGGCGAAGACCACCCCGCCATCGGCTTTGCCGTTCTTTAGGATGGTCACGGATTGCTTGTCCACCTTGTAGGTCAAGACGCGTTTCTTGCCGAAGGGCGGTTGCATGGCCTTGCCGTTTATCACCACGCCCACGGTGACGCTGCCGTTCCTTTCAAACTGTAGCAGCAGTTGCATGTTGATCCCTGGCGGAGGCTCCTGCCCCTCGGGAATAGGCACCGGCATAACCACCCGTTTGCCCGGCAAAAACTCGGCGAGGGTGGGTTTCCCGGTGTTGGCCGGTGAAGTATCTTCACCCTTGACGAAGGGCCCGCTGAAAAGCAGGCCAAGGACCGCCAAGGCAGTGAGGAATGGCTTAAAGTGTCTTTTTGCTTTCACGAGTGTCATCGTGACATATATGGGAGAGGTTTTGGATATTAAGATATTTGGCCAACTCTGGTATTTTGTGACAATGACCTCCGGAAATGAAAAGAGCCGTGAAATGCCATTGGATACTGGTCTTGTTCAGCATTTTACTGGGTGCACTAGCCGGATGTAACAGTCCGAGCCCAAGTCACAAGAACTCGGACCATTCCAACGGTGAGTTGCCGCGGTTGTCGTTCTTTGTGGTTTATGAGAATGCGGGGGACGAACGCCGGCTCGTGGATTCGGAGCGGTACCCAAGGCTTGGATACATTGGCGCACAGCCGGATCTGGAACTGCGGAAAATTAAAGCCGTGGAGAAAGCCGGCTCGTTGGAGATCGACTTCGAAATGGGCGCGACCGATGGGGCTGTTCTCCATCAATTGACCCGGCAAAACGTAGGCCGGCGCTTATTGTTGATGCTGGATGGGGAGCCGCTGATGGCACCCTATATGCGTGAGGCCATTTCAGGCAGACAAATTCGCTTGGCCGTTTCCAGCCGGGTTCAATTGGACCGCGTGTTGGCCGCCCTGCTGCGGATGGCGCAGACGGAATAAACCGATGATTGCCAAGAACGCGTCGACCGTCCAGACTCCGACCAGCACCATGAAGAAAGAAACCAGCACCCGCCGTAAATTCATCAAGACCTCAACTGCCGCAGTGGCCGCCGGGAGCGTGGCTTTTCCCACGGTCACGTTTGGAAAGCCGGACAGCCGGAAATTGAAGATCGGCTTCATCGGTTGCGGCGGTCGCGGCACGGGCGCTGCCGCCCAAGCGCTCACCGCTGACAGCAATGTGGAGCTTTACGCCATGGGCGACGTGTTCCGGAAACGGGTGGATGGCAGCCTGAGGAGCGTGTCGCGCGGCCGTGAGGGGCAGATCAATGTGGATGAGAAACGCAAATTTGTCGGGCTGGATGCCTATGAGAAGGTGCTCGACAGCGGCGTGGATGTGGTGATCCTGACCACGCCTCCGGGCTTTCGCCCGCTGCATTTCAAGGCGGCCGTGGATGCGGGGAAACATATTTTTCTCGAGAAACCCATGGCTACTGATGCGCCCGGCCTCCGGCAGGTGATGAAAAGCTCCGAGGAGGCGAAGAAGAAAGGTCTCTGTGTCGTGGCCGGCTTCTGTTGGCGCTACCATCCCGCGCGGCGCGAGTTTTTCCAGCGCATTGCCGATGGTGCCATTGGCGATGTACAGGCCATGTACGCGACCTATTACACCGGCCCCGTGAAGCCCATGCCGCCCGACAACGCGCGCAACCCCGAGTGGAGTGACATCGAGTGGCAGGTGCGCAACTGGTACAACTTTACCTGGTGCGGCGGCGATGGGCTGGTGGAGCAGGCGGTCCACAGCGTGGACAAGATTTCATGGGTGTACGGCGATAAGCCGCCCCTCAGCGCCGTGGCCGTGGGCGGCCGGCAGCGCAACAACAACTCTGGCAATATCTGGGACCACATCGAGGTCAATTATCTCTTCGACAACGGCGCGCGTGGTTTCATGGGCCAACGCCAGGTGNCCGGCTGTCACAACGAGAACAACGATTATATCATCGGCACCAAGGGCCGCGCGCAGATTGCCGGTGGCCTGTTGATCTTTGGCAAGGACGCCATCAAGGGCGAGACCGACCAGTGGACCTACAACGCCGATCACGACTTCTGGCGCTACACCGGCAAGCAGGGCAATATGTATCAGATCGAGCACGACGAGATGTACGCCAGCATCCGCGACGGCCGCCCCATCAACAATGGCGACCGGATGTGCAATGCCACCATGATGGCCATCATGGGCCGCATCGCCGGCTACACCGGCAGGCAGGTGAGTTGGGATCGGGCCCTCAACTCCAAGCAGGATCTATTTCCCAAGGACCAGAACTGGAAGGAAGGCAAACACACGCCTCCCACCGAGGCCATCCCCGGGACCAAGGAAGCCATCGGCCCGCATGGGTGGTAAAGGGAAGNATCAAGGTTTAATTTCCNATTCTCAAGGGGTAGCCCTGCGCAAGAATGGGCTGAGGCGTTGCCATGGAGCATCAATGTCAGGAAACCGAGCCGTTGTTGCGGGATTATGCCGCGGGCCTTTTGACCCAGGCGGATCGGCAACGCGTGGAATTGATCACCGGGGATTGCGCTGCCTGCGCCGCCAAGCTGGAATCCATCGAAGCTGAGCCTCGCTCCAAGGCGGCATCCGTCCCTCCGTCCAGCGAGGGCGCCAGCGTTGGCCAGGTTCTCACGTTGGTCGGTATTTTGATTTTTTATGGCACCTGCATTAAGCTGCTTTTGGGCGATATGCTTTCCAATCCTGAGACACCGCTGGGATTGAAAATCGGCCTGCCCGTCATTCTGCTTGGCCTCGGCCTGCTGCTGGCCAGGGCCGTGGGCCAAAGATGGCAGGCTGCCAAAACCGACAAGTACAAGAATGTGAAAAATTAACCTCTCCCGTTTACACAACTCCGCATGATCATCGTTACTTCACCGGAAATTCCCGGCAAAAAAATCAAGCGCACCCTTGGGCTGGTTCGCGGCAATACCATCCGCGCGCGNCATGTGGGCAAGGACATCATGGCCGGCCTGCGCAGCTTGGTGGGGGGCGAAGTCACCGAGTACGCCAAGTTGCTGGCCGAGAGTCGCGAGCAGGCGCTGGATCGCATGCAGGTGGAAGCGGAGAAGCTTGGTGCGGACGCCATCATTAGCCTGCAGTTTCAAACCTCCGTCATCATGGGCGGCGCCGCCGAGATGATGGCCTACGGCACGGCGGTCAAGCTGGAGGATGAGTAGCGTCCCGGGATAAATTCCTTTTCCTCAAATAATTCGGGTTCGGCTGTAAGAAAACCCTCTTGGGTCGCGATGTACCTGTAGCGACACGGAATGCGTGTAAATACAGCCATGAAAACAACCCACAACCCCCTTCACCGTGGATTCACATTAACCGAACTACTGGTAACCATTGCCATTGTGGGAATTTTGGCGGCTCTTATTTTCCCAGTGGTTGGGAAGATGAAATTTAAGGCCTTTCGCACGCAGAGCCAGAACAACATGCGACAAATTACCGTGGCATATCTCGGGTACGAGTTGGACAACGGCGTTTTGATGCCATTTGACGCAAGGTCCAACGGGGCGTGGGCGCGGCACCTNCAGGAACAGGAGGGATTTTCGGATGAAACCTTAATGAGCCCGCTGTGTGATCGCGCTNAGAAACGCGGATTTGGCGACGTGAACACGGCTTGGAGTGACTCGGCCGGTGACAGCAAGTACGAGTGCATCACACGCATATGACCGGTGATTTCCTGGCGGTCTGCCAGGAAGGATGCCGAAAGGCGAGGCGGCAAACTTGCGACCATCGATAATGATGCCGAGTGGGAGGAGTTCCAAGAGGCCGCCAAGGATTTCAGGACTTGGGGCTACTCTTGGATGGGCACCCACAGCGACTCGGAAAACGGTTGGCGCTGGCTGGATGGCCGCGAAGTCAATGAAGACTACTTCGCCATCGGCGAAATGGAAAAGGCCGCCGACGGACATATCTACGGGGTGTATGACACGCGCTCAAAAAGAACGCGTGCACGGGATGAGAAAGTCGAGGAAGGGAGCGGAAAACAAAAGGAGGGCCTTTGCAGCATGCCGGCCATTCATCGGAATGTCACAGCCTACATCATCGAGTATGAATCAACAGCCACGAGCAGTTACATGATGAACAGCTGGGCNCTCTCCGGGCACAACAACAAGCGAAACAGGAATGTCAGGCAAAAATCAGGCCAGTGCCCTGACAATCATCCCCAAGTGGAGGAGGAAAAACACAAGTTCTGGATTTCATCGGAAATGGGCGGCAGCAATGCTCCGATTTTCACCGAAGGTGTCTGGGCGGATTTCACTCCCAGGGAATCCGATGGCGCCCCGAAGAGCCTAAGCGGGGGCGACCCCATGAGTGCCGGGATTGCCCGAGCCTGCCTCAATCGTTATCAGGATTTTGCCAACAACGTGTCCTTCATGGACGGCCGTGTGGAGTCGGTCCAACTTTCCAAGTTGTGGACGTTGAAATGGCATCGCCAATGGAAGACCCCGGCGAAACTTCCAAAGTTACCAAAACAGTAGCCATGAAAACCCTCATACAACAAGCAGCACTGGGCTTTTTAATGGTCCTTGTCTGCGCCTGCTCGAAGACCGCGGAGGCAGACTACAACACTCTGGATTTTCGCGAGGGCCTGGCTCATGTGCCGGGTTCTGACACTCCATTCACGGGGCGGGCCGTTTCATTTTTTGCGAATGAACAAATGAAAATTGAGGTGCATTTCGAACAAGGTCTGGAGGAAGGGTCCGAGGTGGCGTGGTATCAGGACGGGAGAAAGGAGAGTGAGGGCACCCGGAAAAAAGGCGAATGGGACGGACTGCTCACCCACTGGTATCCCGACGGACAAAAGATGGCGGAATACACCTACGCTCAAGGGAAGTTGACCGGGCGCAAGAACTGGGATGAGCAGGGCAACCCCATCACGCCCAGCGAAAAAAGGCCGGCCGGCAAGTGAGTCATCGTGGCATTTGGATTGATGAGAATTGCAGTGGGGCAACGCCGCTAGACACCCAGAAACTGATCCCGGCCCCTGACCAGCGCGGCCATCTTGGCATCGGCCACCGTGCGGGGTAGCATCCAGAAACCGCAGTCCGGGTGAATCCACTGGATGCGGTTCGCTCCGAGGAGATTCACGGCATGCTCGATGCGCTGGGCGACGAGGTCGGGCGATTCCACGACATTGTCCTTGATGTCAATGACGCCGAGGCCAAGTGCAATGTCCCCGCGCAGTTCCTTGAATGCCTCCAGTTCATCGTAGCCGCGCCGGGCGAATTCCAGCACGAGATGGTCCACGTTCAGTGCGTTGAGAAAATTCATGATGTTTTTCCAGAACCCCTGCTGGATCGATTGGCCGCCATAATTGCCAAAGCACAAATGCAGCCCCTTCTCCCCTGACACTCCTTTTAAAACCTCATTGATCGGCTCATGCGCCCAAGCCTCATCTTCCGGGTGGCCTGTCAAGTGTGCCTCGTCCACCTGCACCACCGGTGCATCAATCGCCTCCACCTGTCGTCGCAGCACCTTGGCCAAGTCCATGGTCAGCGCGGCCACGTCGCCATATTTCTGGTCCAGCAATGTTTTGGCCAACATGTAGGGCGATGTGACCGTGAATTTCATTGGGCGAGCGCCAAGGGCCTTTACGCTCTCCCAGTCGGCCGGCAGGTTCAGCGTGCCCTCGTCAATCGTGTCACGCACTACGCCTGCCGGCTGCGCGCGAAAAGTCGTCCGTTCCTGCGCGCGAAAAGCGGCCAATTCCTCGCGGGTCAACGTTGTGTCAATCCCGCTCATGGGGCTAATAAAATAATCAATCATCCCGTTCGTCTCGGGATGACTCACGTTAAACCGGCTCAACTCCCCATCCGCCACCACATCAATCCCCGCCAGTTCCTGCGTCTTGAGAACCGTCAGGATGGCATCCCTCAAATTGGGTCCCGAGGGCTGTGCGGCCAGCCACGAGGGCACTGGATAACTGCCAACAACCGTCGTGCGAATGGAAAATTCGGACATGGGCGGAAGTGTAGGGCGCGCTTAGTCCATTGTCCACTCCCGCACCCGACAAAGTTGATGGGAAGGCCTAATGCCTCTTGAAAAAAGTTTAAATGTATTTTAAAATATGACGTCCCAGTGAAGAGGGTATTTATATGAAATCTTCTGGAAAAAGGGGGTTCACACTCATCGAATTGCTGGTGGTCATTGCGATCATTGGGATTTTGGCGGCGATTCTTTTGCCGACTTTGTCGCGGGCGAAGGAGAAGGCGCGGAATACGCAGTGCATCAACAACCAGAAGCAGTTGACCACGGCTTGGCTGGCGTGGGCGTCTGATAATGACGGGCGGCTGGTGCAGTCACACATTTATTTTCGTCCGTTGAAGCATTACGGCAACAAACAGATCAAGAATCCGAATCACTGGTGCGCGGGCGACATGATGCGGGACAACAAGGATTTTTACCTGCCGGGGGATGGGCCGAATATGGGGTACCCCACCAACACGTTCGGGATCACCCGAACCCAGTTTTTCGATTATGTGGGGGATGTGAAGTGTTACAAGTGTCCCTCGGATTGGTCGGAGTGGAAGAACACCCCGCGGGTGCGAACCTATTCGGCGAATTGTTACATGGCGGGTTACGATGTTTACAATGGCGGGCGCGGCAAGGTGTTTTACACCGATGGCGAGATTGATAATCCCGCAGGACGATATGTGTTCATCGAGGAGCACGAGGACAGCGTTGGGGACGCCTTGTTTGCGGTGGATTTCAGCGCCAACGCGGGGTTGGCGGATGCGCCGGCGGTGTATCACCGGCACAGCTACAACCAGTCATTCGCCGATGGCCATGTAGAGTCCATCAAGTTCGTGGATGATCGCACGAAATACTGGACCGGCAATCGTTCCCCAGCGAATTGTCTTAACCCCAGCAACGCCGACTGGGAGCACCTGAAAAAGGTTTCCACCTACCTGTTGCCCAAGCCTCAGCCGTAGAAGTCTGGCGGTGCTTGAATGGGGTGTCGATTTTCATTCAATTCACCATAGAGGACACAGAGAGGGGAAATTCTCTGTGTCCTCTGTGGTGTAAAATCAATGCCGAAAATGTCTTGCGCCGGTGAAGATCATGGCGAGATTACGCTCATTGGCGGCGGTGATGACTTCCTCGTCGCGGACGGAGCCGCCGGGTTGGATGGCGGCGGTGGCGCCGGCCTCAGCGGCGGCGATTAAGCCGTCGGCGAAGGGGAAAAAGGCGTCGCTGCAAACCACGCTGCCGTCTAGTGACAGGCCGGCTTCACCGGCTTTCCAGACGGCAATCTTGCTGGAGTCGACGCGGCTCATTTGGCCTGCGCCCACGCCGAGGGTGCGACCGGGGCCGGCATAGACAATGGCGTTGCTCTTGACGTGCTTCACGATGCGCCAGCCGAAGAGCATGGTTTTCAGTTCGTCCTCCGTTGGCTTGCGCTCGGTCACCACTTTCAGTTCGTCGGCGGTGGGCGTCTTGATGTCCCGTTCCTGCACGAGAAAGGATTCGGCGCCTGTGTTGCGCACGTCCCATGCCACGGCGGTGAAGGGATTCTTCAACATCTTCAATAGGCGCAGATTTTTCTTTTTCTGCAATATGCCGAGGGCGGCCTCGGTGAATTCCGGCGCAACGATGACTTCACTGAAAATCTCGGCGATGGCCTCGGCGCACTCGCCGTCCAGCGGTTGGTTGACGGCGATGATGCCACCGAAGGGCGCCTGTTGGTCGGTGGCAAAGGCGCGGTCCCATGCCTCGCGCAGGCTGTTGCCCTGGCCAACGCCGCAAGGGTTGGTGTGTTTTAAAATGGCGAGTGTCGGCTCATCCTCCAGAAACTCGCTGATGAGATTCGCGGCGGCGGTGGTGTCGAGGATGTTGTTGTAGGACAGGGCCTTGCCGTGCAGTTGTTCGAAGTACTCGTCAAACTTGCCGTACAGCCCGGCGCGTTGGTGGGGGTTTTCGCCGTAGCGTAGGGTTTGCGCGAGAGGTGCCTTGACGATCAATTCCGGAGGCAGTACGCCTTCGTTCCCCTCGCTGAACTGCATCTCCAAGTGGCCGGCAATGGCGGCGTCATATTCAGCCGTGCGGGCGTACACCTTGGCGGCCAGCGCGCGGCGCAGTTCCAGTGTGGTGTCGCCGTTGGCTTGGATTTGTGCGGCTACGGCATCGTAATCGCCGGGGTCGGTGATGACCGTCACGCTTTCGTGGTTCTTCGCCGCGCTGCGCAGCATGGAGGGGCCGCCAATGTCGATGTTCTCAATGGCATCCACCAGCGTCACGTCTGGCTTGGCCACGGTGGCCTCGAAGGGATAAAGGTTTACCACCACAAGGTCGATTGGCTCGATGCCATGCTCCTCGGCGGCGGCCTTGTGATCCGCGTTGTCGCGCAGGTGCAGCAGGCCACCGTGGACCTTGGGGTGCAGCGTCTTCACGCGGCCATCCATCATCTCCGGAAAGCCCGTGTAATCGCTGACATCCAACACCTCCAGCCCCGCCTCGCGCATCACGCGTGCGGTGCCGCCGGTGCTGAGAATCTCCACGTCCGCCTCCGCCAAAACCTTGGCAAAGGGAACCAACCCTTCCTTGTCCGAAACAGAAATGAGAGCACGTTGAATCTTCGCCATGGGCAAGGGCAGGTTTCCTGTCCCAAGTCCAGACGTCAATCGTTATCAGCCTCCGCGCCAAGTCAATGTCGGCCCCACAACGGCCCAGAGGGCCAACCGAAAACAGCCCAGCACTTCAGTGCTGAGGTGGTAGTGTGCGGATTGATGAGTCCCGGAGGGACGGTTGAAAATTTGTTGAGCTTCAGCTGTCCCTACTGGGCTTTCCACAGAGGATCAAGTACTGTGAAGGTCTTCGGCTTTGGCGAACAAACAGCCTGAGAAATCAACGCCGGCGCAGCTCCAGCACCTCGGGCTTGAGCTTGGGATTCAGCCCGTCTTTCGGGATGGGCAGTTTCAGCGACCACCACACCGCCTGGGCAATCAGCCTTTGATACTGCGGGTGCCGCCAATTCACATGAAAGTGCAGCCCGCTATAGCCGACTGAACGCCCTCCATCAGGCCGCTCCCAAGCCCAGCCGACGGTTTCCACGCTGCCCTCGATCGGCACACGAACAAGCGGCGTCCAGTTCTTCGGCGACTTTGGCACCTTGAGCTTATAATAAAATTCCTCGAACGGCAGCTCGAAGGATTGGATGCCGGTCATCACCGGATGCTTCGGTGCGGCCACCTGAAACTGGGCCTTGTTGACCACCGTGTATTTGCGATCCGGCCCACCATGGCATCCACCAAAGAGTTTCAGAAACGGCGCAATCAACTTCGCATCCCGCGCGCCCATGCCCCAGTGATACACCACCAAACCGCCGCCGCGCTGGGNAAAGTCCGCAAACGCCTTCGCGCGCTTGGGATCGTTCTGAATAAAGCGTCCACCTTCATTGAGAAACAGCACGATCGCGTCCGCCTTGGCGATCAGCTTGGGGCCTTGCGCCCATGGCTCATCGGCCTGCGCCACGGTCACCTTCACCCCTTCGCGCCCGGCAAACATCGCCTCCACGATGCGCGCGCCCGGCATGTACTCATGGGTGCCCGGCGGATGTCCGTCCGGCTTTTGCCCGAGGATCAATAATTGCTTGGGGGCCGCGTTTAGCGACACCGCCATCAGAAAAACCATCCACCAGTGCCTCATTTCAAATCCCGGATTTTTAGGTTGCGAAACTCACAACGATCCTTGTGATCCNTCAGCAATATGTGGCCGGTGACCTTTTTGCCAAAGCCCTCAAACCGCTTGAACTTGCTCTTGGCCACACCGGCCAACACCCGCTCGCTGCCGAGTGTGTAGGTCAGGATTTTTTCGCCGTTGAGATAGTGCTCCACCTTTTGGCCGGACACCTTAATGCGGGACTGGTTCCATTGGTCGATGCGCACCGGTTCAGCCAGCTTCACCTCGCGCGGCAGCACAGCGTAAAACACCCCCGTGAGGCTCAGCGGACTCTTCGCCCAAAACTTGTCATCGATCATTTGATACTCGTGCCCGATCGCGCCGCGTTTCTCGAGCACCATGTACTTCACCCCGTTGTTGCCCTTGGGGCCGATCTTCCATTCCCAGGCAAACTCATAATCCGTCCACGTGCGTCGCGTGAGAATATTGCCGGCCGCCTTGCCTTGTTGCTTCACCAGCACACCGTCCTCGATGGTCCAACCCTTGCCGGTGACCTCCTTTTGGCCAATGTTGCGCCAGTGGGTGTTGATGGACTTGCCATCGAAGAGCAGTTGCCAGCCGGCCTTTTTCTCGGCGGTCGTGAGAGTATTGGTTTTCCCCGCGCCGGCACCCGCGGCGCCAAGGAACAGGGACATCAGGAAAATCGGCATGGAACGCATGCCCCTTTGTAAACGCCCCTGGTGCTGTCGGCAACCCTTCGGTTGATTTGCCGGGCCAATTCCGATAGTTTGAACCGCAAAAAATAACGCCATGGAAACACTCTTCTCGCTCTTGTTCACTTTTGTCATGCTCGTGCTGTTGCAGGCTGTGCTGGGCTTTGACAACCTGCTTTATATTTCCCTGGAATCCAAGCGGGCACCCGCGGGCGACCAGGAGCGTGTGCGCCGGTGGGGCATCGGCCTGGCTATTGTCCTGCGCATTGTGCTGCTCTTTGCCTTGGTCCGATTGATTGCCTTGTTTGAGGAGCCTTTCGGCCGGCTGCATTGGCCCGGAGTGGTGGATGCCCAGTTGAATCTGCACGGGGTCATCGTGTTACTGGGTGGCGTGTTCATCATTTACACGGCCACCAAGGAAATCTTTCACATGCTATCCTTGGATGACTTGGGCGGTGGGGGAGAAACAGAAAGCGCTTCCTCCAAGGCGGTCATTGCCAAGATTGTTTTGATGAATCTGGTCTTCTCTTTTGACTCCATCCTCAGCGCCATGGCGTTGACCGATAATTTTTACGTGATGGCCGTTGCCATTATCGTCACCGGCGTACTGATGATCTGGCTGGCGGACAGCGTGGCTGAGTTTCTGCAGCGCAATCGCATGTACGAGGTGCTGGGCCTGTTTATTCTCTTCGTGGTGGGCATCATGCTGCTCAGCGAGGTGGGCGGCCATGGCGAGGACAAGCAGACCTTCCTGAAATTCTTCGGCAAAGAGGTGAATCCCATGAGCAAGGCGACGTTTTATTTTGTCATCACTGTCATGGTGCTCGTGGACATCGTCCAGTCACGCTACCAAAAAAAGCTGTTGCGCAAGCGCGAGTTGGCCGCGAAATAATGTTGCACGACCACCAAACACCGCCAGTCTGAAACAACCATGCAGCGCGTCATCGTTACATTTTGTGTGCTCTTGGCCTTAAGAGGGAGCGGCGCGCCGAAGGTGGATCCATTGGCGCAATGGGGCCAGTGGCGCGGGCCGCTGGCCACCGGCACGGCACCCAAGGCCAACCCGCCCATCAAGTGGGACGCCAAGACAAATATTCGATGGAGGACACGTATTCCAGGTCAGGGACACGCGTCGCCCGTGGTGTGGGGGGACAAGGTTTTCCTGGCCACCGCTGAACCGTTCGGTGCAAAGCTCAAGGTGCCCGAACAGCCCGAAGGCGCGCACAACAATATTGATCCCGAGAGGCGGATGAAATTTCAGGTCATCGCCGTGAACCTCGACACGGGCCGGATTGATTGGCAAACCACCGTGCGGCAAGACCAACCGCACCAAAGCACGCACGAAAGCGGCACTTGGGCCTCCAATTCGCCCGTGACAGATGGCCGGCACGTGGCCGCGTTCTTTGGCTCCAACGGTTTGTACTGCCTCGATGTGGTGACCGGGAAACTGGTTTGGCAAAAAGACTTGGGCAACATGCAGGTGAAACATGGCCACGGCGAAGGTGCGTCGCCAGCGTTGCATGACGGACGGTTGATCGTCAACTGGGACCATGAAGGCGCATCGTTTGTGGTGACGCTGGATATCGCCACTGGCGAGACGCTCTGGCGGCAGGCCCGGGATGAGCCCACCAGTTGGGCCACGCCCATCGTGGTGGAACACGCCGGCAAAAAACAGGTCATTATCGGTGCCACCAATGCCATCCGCGCTTATGACCTCAAGTCCGGCAAGATCATTTGGCAGTGTGGCGGATTGCCCAACAACGTGGTGGCTTCCCCGGTCGCCGCGGACGGCATCGTCGTGGCCGGCGCCAGCTATGTGCGCCGGGCTATGCTGGCCATTCGGCTGGATGGGGCGAAGGGAGATTTAACCGACACGGAGAATATCCTATGGCGGCGCCGCACGGGCACTCCTTATGTTCCCTCCCCACTGCATCATCGCGGGACGCTGTACTTTTTGCATCACTACCAAAATGTTCTTTCCATTGCCGATTTTCGCACCGGACAGGATAGCGGCCCGTTCCGTATTCCCCTGCGCAGCTTGTATGCCTCGCCCGTGGCCGCTGCCGGAAGGATTTATCTTACGGATATGGCCGGTGCCACGCTGGTTTTGGCCCATGGCAAACAGCCCAAGCTCCTCAGTCGCAATGAGTTGGGTGAAGCCGTCAGTGCTTCTGCCGCGCTGGTCGGCAACCAGTTGTTTCTGCGCGGCACGGAACATCTGTACTGCATCGCCGAGCCATAAAAAAAAGCGGCGCCCCACGGGCGCCGCCTTGCCTGTTTATTAAAACGAATCTAGCCCGCAATCTCGGCGGCGTGGAATTCTTGCCAGTCGTCGAGGTTGTTGAGGTTGACCGCATCGTCCGGACCTTCGCTGATGCCGCAAGCGGAGAGAATGCCCGCCTTGGTGTCGGCGTCGTGGTTGTAGCCCGCGATGGAGGCGTTCAACTCGTCGATGGATGCGCTGTCCAATTTTGCACCATCCTGCGTCTGGATCCACGCTTCGAATTGCGTGTAGGTCGGCTTGTCGTTGGTGATGTAACTGCGCACGGCATCCGCATCCAGGCCAAGCCCGGCGATCACCATGCTGTCGTAGCCCGCGCCAATACCGGGATAACCGTCAGCAATCTTGCCGGCCGCCTCGAGGCTGACTTTTTGCCACAAGCGTGGCAGGTGCAACACGCCCAACGGGCCCTTGGTGCCGGAACTAATCAAAGGAACGATTTTACTCATAGGTCTGTCTTTCTGAACAATAATGGGTTCGCGGGAAAACTAGGCGGCACACGCCGGGGGGTCAACGGGTTTTTCTGGGTTGCCGCCGGGAGGCTTATTTTGTCCAGCGCGCCAGGGGGCCGTCGGCACGCAGCACGGGCCGCAACACAGCATAGGGCACCAGCACGGTGTACATACCCTCAGCATAGGAACCCACGTGGTACGGTGCAAAATCAAACTCTATCCCGGCGGGTGAGAAAAAAAATGCTGTATCCACTGCGGCCTTGTCTGTCTTGGGAGGCCAGCTGGCACCCCGTTTTTTAAGGTCGCGCCGAATAAAACCTCCCACCACAGCATGCCATTTTTTGCGGGGATCAAAGCAATCATCAAGTTTCACTTTTCTTGTTTGTCCCCGATGCCACCAATAATTGACCGGAAATGATCCGTAGTTTCCATGCGCACCACCGGTGTACTCGTAGTGGAGTCCCTGCACGCTCACGAGATCGGGTGAATAATAGCGAACCGAAGCGGTGTCTTCATTGACCCATCGCCGGTAACTGGCCCCGCCCGCGTTGGGGTTTGTTTCCAATTCCTCTTCAACTTCAGCCAGGGACTCCTCGAAAGACTCGGATACCTCGCGAAACTGGGACAGGAAAACACCCTTAATGGCTGTATTGAAACGGACGCCGGCTTCGCCATGAAAAACGGGATACGCAGCCTTTACGCTGGATTCAAACAGCCCCTTTTCCAAGTGCACATGCTCCGTGGTGACTTGTTTTAAGCGAATCGGAAAACGCTTTCGGCCATCTACGCTGCGCCATTCTCCGGCCCAGCCTGTGGTGTAATGAGTCAACACGAGGGTTGCTGTCACTTTATTCTTGGATTTCTCCTCCAGATGAACCGTCGAACCGCTCGCCTTGCCGTTCAAGGGAATCCATTGGCCTTATTTCTCATAGAAATACTGGCCGGTGACATGGCCCTGCTTGTGATCCAGACCCATCTGGAACCGGGTGGTCTTGCCAAGTACACCGGCGAAATGTGTGTGTCCCGCGGCCAACGCCTTGCGCGTGGCATCGCCAGAAGCCAGCACCCAGTCGCCCTCGGGCCAATCCGCCATGGGCGGCCGCACGGTGGGGTTGAGCGGGTAACGCGCGCCATCAAAGCGCATGCGAACAAACTTGGCCTTTGCCCCCCCGCCACTCACGCGAATGGCCAAGTCGCGCCAGTTCTTGTTCCGTTCATGCATTAGGCAGATCGCGCCTTGAGCGGGCAGGCTGACACAGGTCATGCGCGAGACGACCTTGAAGCCTCGCTCCACGCCCTTGAAGATAAACATCGTCTGGCCGCCCGTTCCTCCCCAGTTCCGGCCCAGCATGAGCACCAGTGCGTCGAGCGAACGGTCCCCATTTAAATCCTCCAGATGGGCGCGGTATTCATTGGCGGGTGTGGCCTTGAAATTTTGTCCGCCATGACGTTGGCGCAGGTGATCGTTCAGGGCTGCATGCAGGGCGGGGTGCGCGGGCAGGACTGCGGCTTGGATCCACGTGCCCGCCATCGCCACAAGGCAAAAAATGAACCTCCTCATGCCAGCAATATAGACCGGGGACAACGCTCCACAAGCGCAGGTTGTTAACCATGGCCGGTCCGGCGAATTGAGGGGAACGGCCCGGTGGATTTGCGATTCATAGTCTCAAAAAATCGGTTGAAACCAGAACTAAAATCTATAGGATACGCCCCTTCCCGCGTCCCGAGTGCGGCGGGATATGTGAACCGACTTGATTTCATGAACAGTTACGATATTGCAGTGATGGGCGGTGATGGCACTGGCCCGGAGGTTGCCGCCGAGAACATCAAAGTGCTGAAGGCCGCCGCCGAGAAGTTTGGCTTTAAACTGAATTTCCACGATTATGACTTTGGCGGCGAACGCTATCTCCGCACCCAGGAAGCTCTCCCCGACAGTGCGGCTGATGAGTTGCGCAAGTATCCGGCCATTCTGCTGGGGGCGATCGGCCACCCGGATGTCCAGCCCGGCATTCTGGAGAAGGGCATCCTGTTGCGTCTTCGATTTGAACTGGAGCAATACATCAACCTGCGTCCCGTGAAGCTTTTTGACGAGCGCTTCTGCCCGTTGAAGGACAAGAAGCCGGAGGATGTGGATTTTGTGGTGGTTCGCGAAAACAATGAGGGGCTCTACACCGGCTCCGGAGGATTTGTCTTCAAGGGAACACCAAATGAGATTGCCGTCCAGGAAAGCATTAACACGCGTCGGGGCGTGGAGCGTTGCCTGCGTTACGCGTTTGAATACACCCGCAAACGCAACAAGGACAAGACCCTGACCCTCTGCGGAAAGACCAACGTGTTGACCTATGCCTTCGACCTCTGGGAGCGCGCCTTCCATGAGATTGGTGAGGCAGACTACGCCGACATCAAGCGGGATTACGCCCACGTTGACGCAACCACCATGTGGTTTGTGAAAAACCCGGAATGGTTCGACGTGATCGTGACGGACAACATGTTTGGTGACATTATCACGGACTTGGGCGCCATGGTTCAGGGTGGCATGGGGATCGCCGCGGGTGGCAACATCAACCCGGAAGGGACAAGCATGTTCGAGCCGATTGGCGGCAGTGCCCCCAAATACACCGGGCAAGGCGTCATCAACCCACTGGCGGCCATTTGTTCGGGCCAAATGATGCTGGAACATCTCGGTGAGACAGAAGCTGCCCAAGCCATTGAGCGCACCGTCATCAAGCTCGTCCGCGAAAAAATTGAAAATCTCGCGGCCGGAAAGATGGGATATTCCACCTCCGAAGTCGGCGACCTCGTGGCCTCCGAGCTCGCCTGATGCAACGGACGACCGCGCGACCAAGCGCGGCCAAGGAAAGTTGAATTTGCGAAATAGGAGTTCCACTTAACCCACTATTTCCTTCTCCGCCCCTTGGGGCATCCGTAAGCTTTGCCGATCAAGCGTGAACGAATACATAAGGTCGCCGTGTTGCCGGGTGATGGGATTGGGCCGGAGGTGATGGAGGAGGCGGTGAAAGTGTTGCGCGCGGCGGAGGCGCGGCATGGGTTTCAACTGGATCTCAATGAGGCAACGGCGGGGTGGGCGGGCATCGACGACTCTGGAAAGGCGCTACCGGATGGAACGCTGGAACTGTGCCGAGGCAGTGATGCCATCCTGTTTGGATCCGTGGGATTGCCCGACCGGGATTCTACGGTCCCCAAGGAGGAACGACCGGAGCGTGCGGCCCTATTGGCTTTGAGGAAAATTTTCGGACTGTATACCAATCTGCGGCCGGTGCGGCTGTTGCCGGAATTGGCGCATGTATGTCCACTCAAGCCGGAACGGCAGGGAGACGGGATCGACTTGTTGGTGGTGCGTGAGTTGACGGGGGGAATGTATTTTGGTCAGCCGAAAACCACCGAGATGCTGGAGGGCGGCCAGCAGCGTGCCATCGACTCGATGGTGTACACGACCCGAGAGATCGAGCGCATTGCGCACGTTGGCTTTAAAAGCGCGCAGTTGCGCCGCAAGAAACTGATGAGTATCGACAAGGCCAACGTGTTGGAGAACGGGGTGCTTTGGCGCGAGGTGGTGACGTGCGTGGCGGCGGACTATCCGGAGGTGGAACTGGGCCACATGTTCGTGGACAACGCCTCGATGCAGCTGCTGCTCAATCCCGCGCAGTTTGACGTAATACTTTGCGAGAACACCTTTGGTGACATCCTCAGCGACGAGGCTGCCGCCTTGGCCGGTTCTCTTGGCATGCTGCCCAGCGCAAGCCTCGGCGGGACATCGGGCGAGAAGACCTTCGGCTTTTACGAGCCCGCCGGCGGCAGCGCCCCGGACATCGCCGGCAAAAATCTCGCCAACCCCATCGCGCAAATCCTCTCAGCTGCATTGATGCTCCGCCACAGCCTCGGCGAGAATGAAGCCGCCGTCGCCATCGAGTCCGCCGTCGGCCAAGCCATTACTGACGGCCTGCGCACCGGCGACATCTTCAACGCCGACGACCCCAGCGCCCGCCAAGTCGGTACCACCGAAATGGGCGACGCGATTGCAGCTGTGGTTTAAAGCTGTGCTTTCGGCGCGAATCGGGTACAATTAAACCATGACCGAGCAGGAACTGGAACAAGCCAAGCACTGGGCTGAGGCATGGGAAAAAGCCGGCCCGGAACTGGAGCGCATTCGCCGAAAGGAGATTCGCGAGACGGATACATTTGAAGCGCTGAAGGCGTTTCTTGGCCCCATCGATTTTTCAAAAGAGCCGTTTGCTCCAAGGCCGGACTCAGGGCTTTTGGAGCAACAAGATCATTTTGCCAAAGCCCGAAAGTGATCGACCTTTTGTGCGCGGCGGCGGCTGTCGAGGCTGTCTGCAAGGAACATGGTTGGCGACATTGTTTTATCGGCGGCCTCGCCCTTCAACGCTGGGGTGAAGTGCGATTCACGAAGGATGCGGACGTCACCGTTTTCACCGGTTACGGCGATGAGATGTCTTTCATCGAGCCTCTGTTGGATCGATTCAAGTCGCGCATTGCGGACGCCGCCAATTTTGCTGAACAACGCAGGATTCTTTTACTGGAAAGTGATGAGTCCGTCGGCATCGACGTTGCCTTGGGGGCCTTGCCGTTCGAGGAGGGAATGGTGGAGCGCGCTACTCAATTCACTTTTCCACCAGATGTTTTACTAACTACTTGCAGTGCGGAAGACTTGGTCATCACGAAGACTTTTTCCGGGCGCGGCCAAGATTGGATCGATGTGGAACGGATTATAGTCCGGCAACAAGACAAACTCGATTGGCCTCTCATCAAAGCCGAACTCAAGGATTTACTTCCTCTAAAAGACGCCGAAGACCATCTCGATGAACTTCTGCAATTGCGGGAACAAGTGGACAACTACGACGACTAAATGAAATCACTCACCGAGGAGCTTTGGTTCGATGTGCCGACGCGGCGGGCGTTTGTCAATATCACGCCGCAGGTGGAGGAGTTGGTGCAGCGGAGTGGAGTGCGGGAGGGGCTCTGTTTGGTGAACGCGATGCACATTACCGCCAGTGTGTTCATCAATGATGATGAATCGGGGTTGCATGCGGATTATGAGAAATGGCTGGAGGAGTTGGCGCCGCATGAGCCGATTGAGCAGTACCAGCACAACAACACGGGGGAGGACAACGCAGACGCACATTTGAAGCGGCAGGTGATGGGGCGTGAGGTGGTGGTGGCAATTACGGAAGGGAGACTGCATTTTGGGCCGTGGGAGCAGATTTTTTATGGGGAGTTCGATGGGCGGCGGCGGAAGCGTTTGCTGGTGAAAATCATCGGGGAATGATTCACTGCGTCGATGCTGCTGCCGCACCGCATTGCCACGCTGTTGTACTGCTTCGATGAGGAGGGGCGCGTGCTCTTGATGGAACGTCGGCGAGAGCCGAACCGGGGGTTGTTCAGTCCACCGGGAGGCAAGCTGCGGGTGGACGTGGGGGAGTCACCGCACGCGTGTGCGTGCCGGGAGGCGAAAGAGGAATTGGGATTGGATTTAAAGGCTGCTGACTGTCGGCTGGTGGGGATGGTGAGCGAGCGTGGCTACGAGGGGCAGGCGCATTGGCTGATGTTCTTGTTCGAAGTTTTAAATCCGCTGCGCGAGGCACCCCCGGAGCATGAGGAGGGGGCATTTCGGTTCGTGGCGCGGGAGGATTTAAACGAGCTGCCGCTACCACAAACGGACCGGGAGCAGATTTGGCCGTTGTTCTGGAAACATCGCGGCGGGTTTTTCGCTGCGCATTGTCGTTGCCATGCGGATGGGCGGCAGGAGTGGAGGCTGGAGGAATCGCGCGATGGGTAAGGACGAGGCGGTCGTTGATTTGCACAGCGATGATTTTTTCATGCGCGAGGCGTTGCGGCAGGCGGTGCGCGCGTACGAGATGGAGGAGGTGCCGGTGGGGGCGGTGGTGGTGCGCGAGGGGCGGGTGATTGCGCGGGACTGCAACCGGGTGGAGTCGCTGAAGGACGCGACGGCGCACGCGGAGATGTCGGTGTTGACGGCGGCGGAGGCGGCGGTAGGGGACTGGCGGTTGAACGGCTGCACGCTGTACGTGACGAAGGAGCCTTGTCCAATGTGCGCGGGGGCAATCGTGCATTGCCGGCTGGACCGGGTGGTATTTGGCGCGGTGGACGAGAAGGGCGGGGCGTGTGGCGGGGCGATGAACCTGCTGCAGTTTTCGACTTTAAACCACAGCTGCGAGATCACGGGGGGCGTGCGTGCGGAAGATTGCCGGGCGTTGCTACGGCAGTTTTTTCAGGAACAACGGGAGAGATCGGGCGCATCATGAGCATGGATCCCGCGAGACTGCGCGTGGCACGGAACCAAGCGCGTGAGGCGTTGCTGGCGGCCCGCAATGGGGAGGGACACTGGTCGGGGGAGCTTTCAAGCAGTGCACTGGCAACGGCGACGGCGGTGAACGCGCTACGGATCGTACAGCGGGAGACGGGCACGGATTACCAAAAGTTGATTGATGACGGGCTGTGCTGGCTGGCGGAGAACGCCAACGACGATGGCGGCTGGGGGGACACGGTGAAAAGCTTTTCGAACATCTCGACGACAACGCTTTGCTGGGCGGTGTTTGACGGGAAGGGGGAGTATCGGGGCGTAGTGGAGCGGGCGGCGGCTTGGCTGGAGAAACGGGCGGGCGGGGTGGCGCCGGAACAACTGGCTCCGGCGATCATCCGGCGGTACGGGAAGGACCGGACGTTCTCGGTGCCGATTCTAACCCACTGCGCGCTGGCCGGGAAGGTGAGGTGGGACCGGGTGTTGCAACTGCCGTTCGAGCTGGCGGCGTTTCCGCGGTCGTGGTTTGCGGCATTGCGGTTGCCGGTGGTGAGTTACGCGCTGCCGGCGTTGATCGCGATTGGGAAGGCGCGGCATGTGCATCGACCGAGTTGGAATCCGTTTGCACGGATAATTCGCGGGGCGACGCGCAAGAAGACTTTGTCTGTGCTGGAGAACATCCAGCCCACGAACGGCGGTTTTCTGGAGGCGACGCCGTTGACGAGTTTCGTGACGATGAGTCTGGCGGGCAGCGGGATGGCGGGGCACGCGGTGGTGGCGCAGGGGGTGGAGTTTTTAAAGGACTCGGTGCGAGAGGACGGGAGCTGGCCGATTGACACGAACTTGGCGACGTGGGTGACGACGCTGGCGGTGAACGCGCTGGGGGATTCGGTGAAGGAGTTGTTGTCGGACAAAGAGCGGGGACAAATCCGTGACTGGCTTTTAGGCCAGCAATATCGCGAGGTGCATCCGTACACGCATGCGGCGCCGGGGGGCTGGGCGTGGACGGACCTGCCGGGAGGCGTGCCGGATGCGGATGACACGCCGGGGGCGTTATTGGCTTTAAAGAACTTGGGCGGGGACTGTGCGGATGCGGCAAGGCTGGGAGTGAAGTGGCTACTGGATTTGCAGAACAGTGACGGGGGCATGCCGACGTTTTGCCGGGGATGGACGAACCTGCCTTTTGACCGTAGCAGCCCGGACCTCACGGCACACGCGATGCGGGCATGGCAGGCATGGCGGGAGAAGCTTCCGGATTTGTGGCCGCGGATGGATGCGGCGTATGCGCGTGCGGCACAGTACTTGGCGAATTGCGATGGAGAGCATGGTTGGGCGCCGTTGTGGTTCGGCAACCAGCATGCGGGGGATGAGGTGAACTGGACTTACGGAACGGCGCGGGTGGCAGAGGCTTTAAACGAGCCGGCGCAACTGGAGTTGCCGGGCGGCGCGATGCGGCAGCGGGCGGCGCGGAATTGCCTGTTGCACATGCAGCGACCAGACGGTAGTTGGGGCGGGTTTGAGGGTGGGCAATCTTCAATCGAGGAGACAGCACTGGCTGTCGGGGCTTTGGCGGGAATGGAGGATGCCGGAGCGACGAAGGGAATGGAGAGAGGAGCGGCCTGGCTGGTGGAAAGGGTGGAGGATGGAAGCTGGACGGATGCCTCGCCGATTGGGTTTTACTTCGCGAAGCTCTGGTATTTTGAGAAACTGTATCCGGCCATTTTTACGGCTGCTGCGCTTGGCCGTTCACCAGCGAAGGGAACCGTCGCGATTCCAGAGATTGGCGGTTGAGACTTTGCCGGCCTTGTACTCGACAACCATTTTTTTCTGGTAGGTGCCGATGTAGTACCAAAACAGAGTACCTTCATAGAGGCTCCCTTGGCGGAAGTGTCCGTCGGATTTCTTTTGGCCGTTGGAGTACCATTCGCGGCCTTCACCCTGGCGTCGCCCACGGTAAAAATGTCCTTCGTACATTTTTTTACCTGTTTCATCAAAGAGTGTGCCCGTCCCGGTGTAGGGAATGCCCGAACCGCTGCGATAAATAAGGTGGTCGGCCCGGATTTCTATGGGAGGGCCTATGGACTTGGGTAAGGGGGTGATGGTGGGTGTGGGTTGAATGGCGGTGGGCTTGGTGGGTCCTGTTTCCAGCTTGGGCATCACAGGAATGGCCACGGAGGTTTTGTTTTCAGGTACGGGGGGTGTGACGGCGGGCGGGGTGGTGTTGACAGCGATGTTCCCGGGTCGGATGGGTTGCTTTTCAGGTTCGTTGGGTTTTACCTCGGGTGGAGCTTCAACGGGTTTAGCAATGGCAGGCCGGTCGGGGTTGCCAGGGACAAATGCGGGCCACTTGGGCTTGGATGTTGGAATCGCCGCGGCGGTTTCAGATTTGGGTGCAGTGTCTTCGGGTTTGGGGGTCTCAGGTTTGGGATCTGGCTCGACAGGCGAGGGTTCCACCGGCTTGTTTTCGGGCGCCGGGGCAGGTTTCGGCGGTGCAATTGGCTGAGGCGCGGGCACGGGCGCGAGGGGAGCAGGTTTCGGCGGCTCGGGTTGGGTTGGGTCTATGGGCCTCGGTGGATCGGGCACGATAGGCGGCACGGGCGGGTTGGGGATTACAGGATTGGGTGCCTCGGGAACCACTGGTGGAACGGTCGGGACGACGGGAGCAACGGGTGGCGTGGGAGCCACTGGCGTTTCCGGGGTCGTAGCCGGGGGGGGCTCGACGGCAAAGGTGATTTCAAACCACTTGTTTTCGCCGCGCCAACCGGTGCGTTTTACCTCTTCGCCATTTTCAAAAACGCTTTCAACTTTAACCGCGCCATCCGGATGCCACTCCACGCGGGAGGTCATCTTGCCCTTTACGTAGATGATTTCCCTCTTGGTTCCATCGTCGCCTGTCAAGGTGAGTTTTCCGCTGAACGGGGCGTCGTCCTTGCCTAGGATGGGCAGCTTGTCGCCGCGCAGAATGTCGTTTAGGCCGATGGGCTCAGGACCAGCTGGGCTGGCAGGGGGGGGCGACGGGGTCTCCACAACTGGAGGCGCGATCGGCACTACTGGTGAAATTGGTGCGGGGGGCACAACCGGCGGGGCCGGCGCTGGTGGCGGAGCGGCGGGCTGAGTTGTTGGAGGTTGTTTATCAACGACGGGTGCCGGGGTGGGCGTATCGTTGTTTGCGAAAACGGTCGATGCCAAGGCAGCCGCAATCACGGCCTGTGGGATGGGCTTCATAGTGGTCAATATAGTATTCGGGGGCGAATTTGCAAACTTTAGGCAAAAAAATGCCACTGATCCTAGGTCAACTGCGGAATTGCAAAAAAGCCTGTTTTTTGGTACGTTTTGGCCCGGATGGATTTGACCCGTACAGCATTTGGCACATGGAGCGGCGGCCGTTACATGCATTTTGGTGAAAAGCTGGAGGAGGGGCGTTTTCTAGACTTGATTGATCGGGCGTATGACAAAGGAGTGCGCTCGTTCATGACGGCTGACGTTTATGGCCTCGGCGGCGCTGACGAGATGCTGGGGCAGGCGTTGACGGGGAAGCCGCGCGAGAGCTATTGCCTTGTTGGTGCCGTGGGACACGATTTTTACAACGGCCAACGCGAAGGGGCGCGGGGCTTCCCGCGATTCACGGATGCCACCTTGCGAGGACCGGAGGGCTACGCGGATTATCTGCGCGAGGCGACAGAGAAAAGCTTGGCCCGATGCAAGGCAGACAAATTTGACCTGCTGCTGCTGCATAACCCTGACATCACCGGCTACACCAGCGACGCCGTGTGGGATGGCATGGCGGGATTAAAGGAATCAGGTTTGGCGGATCGAATTGGTGTTGCGCCCGGACCGGCCAACGGCTTCACGCTGGATCTCATTCTTTGTCTGGAACGCTTTGGCAGCCGCATGGATTGGGCGATGGTGATTTTAAACCCGCTGGAGCCGTGGCCCGGTGGGCTGTGCTTGCCGGCGGCGGTCCAGAATGGTGTCAAAATCATTACCCGCGTCGTGGACCATGGAGGTCTGTTTCATGACGACGTGCGGCCCGGTCATACCTTTGCAGAGGGAGATCACCGCGTGTATCGCCCTTCCGGTTGGGTGGAAGCCGGTAACGAAAAGATGGACCGCATGCGCGAAGTGGCCGAACGGCACGGCATGACCATGCTCCAGCTGGCGTGCCTCTGGAATCTAGCGCATGAGGGTGTGGAGAGTGTTATCCCCACGCTCATCCAGGAGGCTGGCGCGGATGCCAAGGCCATTGAGTCCAAGCTCGACGAACTGGCCGCATTGCCGGCACGGCCCTTGGACGCTATCGATCGCGATTCCATTTCCGGCATTGGCAACAACAAGGGTTGCATGGACTTGAAGGGGGCCAACCCCAATTTCGACGGCGACGAGCCGTTGCCCGATCGCTGGGGCTTGACGCCCGAGCACAAGGAGGCAGGGGAGCGCTGGGGTATTGAGCCCGCGCGCGATTTGGTTTGCACCATGTAAAAAACAACGCGGCCCTGTTTGCGTGTATCCTGCTGGCCATGATGATGGCTGGCTGCACGTCGTCCATGGCCAAGCACACATTCCGTGCCACGGGCCGGTTTGCGCGCGCCAGCATCACCAGTGGCGGTAACTTTGTTGGCGCAGCCATCAACACGGGCATCGGCACTGGCATCGACATTGCCAGCGCGGCCCTCACTCGCGCACCTGCGGGGGGCAAACTGGTGACCGTCATTCACCCCGTCACCGGTGTGGCGCAAGACCTCTTGTGGCGAGAGGGTATGACCATCTACACCGCCCGGCGTGCCCTGAACATTACCGAGGCCCCGGCGACCTTTGCTCTGACACGCGGCAAAAAAACAATGGCCGCTGTCTTTGACGCTGCTCTCCGCCCTGGTGATGTGGTGCGCTGGATGGAGTGATTCGAACAAGTCTGCGAATGAAGGACAAATACATTGCCGCCAAGGAACGTTGGGCCGCAAAGCGGTCCGGCCAAGGCGGGCCAGCCGAACATTCTGGTGATCGGTTGCCCCCCGGGCAACATGAGGTGAAGAATTTCCCCGTTTTGGACATGGGTATTCATCCCGAAATTTCGCAAGAGGAATGGCGCCTGACCATTCGCGGCCATGTGGAAAATGCGGTCACGCTCGACTGGAACCAGTTCATGGCCTTGGACCAGTTTCAGGACACCAGCGATTTTCACTGTGTTACGACTTGGAGCCAGTTTGACATGCAGTGGGAGGGCGTTTCATTTTTTACACTGGCGGAGTTGGTGCAGCCGAGGGACAGCGCCACCCACGTGTTTTTCAAGGGATACGATGGCTACTCTGTCAACACCACCCTCGATGCCGTGATGGACGATGACACGCTGGTCGCCCACACATGGAACGGCCAACCGCTGGCCGTTGAGCATGGGGGCCCGGCCCGCGTCATTGTCCCGAAGCTTTACGCTTGGAAAGGTGCCAAATGGGTGAAGGAAGTCATCTTTCTGGATCGCGACATCCTTGGCTTTTGGGAAGTGCGTGGCTACTCCAATACCGCTGATCCATGGACCGAGGATCGCTTTGTGTGATTGACGCGGCGGAATCGTGCGTCATTCTTTATACATGAAGCATGTCTTGTTCCTTGCGTTTTGCGCCTGTTCATTTGCCCAAGAATTGCCTTGGCCTCCGATCTTGCCCGGCGGGGTTGCCGTGGCTAGGGACACCTCGGGTGAGTTTTTAAAGCCGGGGCCCAATTTGCGAAAAGGCGTCCAGATTGCCAAGACTCCGCCGACAGTCGACTTTCTCTATTATCCCGGCCAGAATTACCATGGCAATCCCTGGTCCGTCTGGGGGGAAGGGCTTGCTCATGACGGCAAGTACTACTCAGCCATCGGGGATCACAAAGGCATTGACGGCAATGCCTTTCTCTATGAGTACGACGCCGCCACAAAAAAAATTCGTCTGCTGGCGGATGTGCGGAAGGTGTTGAACAGGCCGGAAGGTCATTACACACCCGGAAAAATCCACAGCCGCATCGACTTGGGCCGTGATGGCTGGCTCTATTATTCTACTCACCGCGGCTCCACTCGGATCACCACCAAGGCCAACCATTTTTCCGGTGGATGGATTCTACGCACTCACCCTAGCACTGGCAAAAACGAGGTCGTCTCCCACGCCCCTTTGCCTATGCAAACCTTGCCAGCCAGTGTGCTGGATTCTGAACGCATGATTTTTTATGCCGGGACAGCCGATGGAGATTACAAAAATAAGCGTGTCATGTTTCTGGCCTATGACGTGGCCAAGCGGCGGGTGATACACAGTGACGAGGCAGGCTTTGCTCGATATGCCGTTTTTGCAAAGTCCACGGGGCGTCTTTATTATCACGATGGCCGGAGTTCACCCAACCAGACCAACGGGCCCCGGCCCTTGGTTTATTTTGATCCCACCAAGCCGGGCCAGACGCAGCTAACCAAGGCGCGCGTTGGGTTGCGCGCCGCCACACAGGAGCTGGCCAACGGCAAGGTGTACACCATCGATCACGATGAGCTTTGGGAATTTGACACTAAGACTGAAACCGCCCGGTCCCTCGGTCCATCTGCCGTGGCAAGCAAGACGTACACCACCTCGATTGATGCCGATCACAAAACCGGCCGCTATCTTTACTACATCCCCGGTGCCCATGGAGGAGGCGAAAAAGATGGCAGCCCGCTGGTCCAATATGATTTAAAGAATAAAGCCCGTAAAGTTATCGCCTTTTTGCATCCATTTTATCACCGCAAATACGGCTATATTCCACAAGGCACATTTGGCAGTGCCGTATCCGCGAATGGAGACAAGGTGTTCATAACTTGGAATGGAAACCGCGGCACACCCGTTGGTGCCACGGCTCGACGAGTTCGGTTCAACACCTGTGCTTTAATGGTCATTCATGTCCCACCCAGTGAGCGCCAGCCCTGAATTTTTTGGACGTTAAATGGAAGCGGGAAAATCCACGGCTTATTGAAATCCGTGGATGGGTGTGTGAGGCTTCGCAAGCTAGGCGGCAACCATCAGAGTCACGCATACGACCGTGACGATGGCCGTTCCCGCTGTTAGAGCGAGGAAGAAAAGGTCAATTGGCTGCATGTTTTTCATCGCACATGGGCCGCAGCAAACCCTGTGCCAACCCTCAGGATAAAGCAATGTCCACAACTTCACAAAAAATGAGAAGAAATTGAATTATTGGCTTAAATTGCGGGGTTTTTCGCCGTGCATAACCTGTTGATAAGGAGGCCAAACCTCAATTAATCTGCTGTAAGGCGCGCCCTAGCCGGGCGATGCCTTCGCGGATGTCCGCGATGCTGCTGCTGCCGAAGCTCAGGCGCATTGCGCGGTTGGGGCGGCGGCGGGTGGGATCGGGGCAGTAGCAGAGGTTGCCGGGGACGTAGAGCATCTTTTGGCGCAGGGCGGCGGCGAAGAGCTTGCTCTTTAAATCGGTCTTTACGCCCGCGGGCATCTTGGCCCACACGTAGAGGCCGCCGGTGGGGTCGGTCCATTTTACACTCGCGGGCAGGTGCTCGCGGCAGGCGCGGACCATCGCGGCGGCTTTCTTGGCATAGCGGGAGCGCAGGGTCTGGACGTGGGCATCGTAGGCGCCGCTGGTGAGGGCGCGGGTGATGAGTTGCTGGAGGAGGTTGGTGGTGCCGAAGTCGTGGTTGGCCTTCACGCGCAGGGCGGCGGCGAGGAGGGGGCCGGGCAGGAGGCCGTAGCCAATGCGCACGCCGGTGGCGTAGGGTTTGCTGTAGGTGCTGGTGTAGATGACGCGGCTGCCGGCGCGGTCGAAGGTGAGGGCGCTGGGGGTGTCGTCGCCGGCAAAGCGGAGTTCACGGTAGGCGGCGTCCTCAATGAGGTACAGCCGATGCCCGGCGGCGGACTCGTAGCGGCGGAGGAGGTTGAGGGCGGCGGCTTTCTTGGCGGCGGCGGTGGTGGTGCCGGCGGGGTTGCTGTGGTAGCTGACGAGGTAGAGGGCCTTGAGGCGGGGGAGGTCACCGGTGGTTTTTAAATTCTCCAGCGTGGCCTCGAGGTGCGCGAGGTCGATGCCGTCGGCCTCCATTCGGATGCCGCGTCCGCGAATGCCGTGGCTTTGCATGATGCCGAGGTAGACAAAGTAGGAGGGGTCTTCCACCAGCACAAGGTCGCCGGGGTCAAATAGTATTTCCGTCAATATATATAATAACTGCTGAGAGCCGTGGGTGATCATCATGCGGCCGGGCTGGTAGGCCTTGGCCTTGGCGGGCTGGCCGTCCGCCTTCGCCAACCGGCTTGCCGTGAGGGTGCGCAGGGATTCATCGCCGGCTGTTGTGCCGTACTGCAGCGGCGGCTGGCCGGTCTTGCCGCGCAGCATGGCGTCCATAATCTCGCGGGTCTCGGCGACGGGCAGGGAGGGGTTGTCGGTGAAACCGGCCGCCAGCGAGATGAGGTCAGGGCGCACAAGGGCCTCCCGCATTAGCCAAGTGATGGGGGGCTCGGCGGTGCGTTGGCCAAGTTGGGAAAGCGCGCTCAAGGCGCGCAGGATGTGCCAAAGCACGCGGGCGCGCGAGGGAATTTGAAGTCATACTCGACGCTGCGGCGCGCGCGGCGTAGGTTCGGGCCGTGGCTGTTTCGCCGTTGACCATCGCCGGACGGGAATTCGCCTCGCGCTTGATTTTGGGCACGGGGAAGTTTGCCTCGCCCGAATTGATGCGCGATGCGCTGGAGGCGAGCGGCGCGGAGATGGTGACGGTCGCGCTGCGGCGCGCGGACCTCACCGGCGAAAACGATCCCTTCGCCAACATTCTCGAGTTCATCGATCCCGAAAAATTTCTCCTGCTGCCCAACACCAGCGGCGCGATGAATGCCGATGAAGCCGTGCGGCTGGCCCGGTTGGCGGCAGCGGCGGGCCTGCCCAAGTGGGTGAAGCTCGAGATCCATCCCGACCCGCGCTACCTCCTGCCCGATCCCGTCGAGACTCTTGCCGCGGCGGAGCAGCTCGTCGGCGAGGGCTTCACCGTGCTGCCGTACATCAACGCCGACCCCGTCATCGCCAAGCGCCTGCAGGAAGCCGGCTGCGCCACGGTCATGCCGCTCGGCGCGCCCATCGGCAGCAACCGCGGCATCCAAACCCGCGACCAAATCCGCATCATCCTCGACCAAGCCACCGTGCCCGTCGTCGTCGATGCCGGCCTCGGCGCGCCCAGCCATGCCGCCGAGGCCATGGAACTGGGCGCCGACGCCGTGCTCATCAACACCGCCATCGCCGTGAATGACGATCCCACCCGCATGGCCCGCGCCTTCGCCAAGGCCGTCGAGGCGGGCCGCGCGGCCTTCGAGATCGGCACCGGCGAAGTCAGCGAAACCGCGCACGCGTCGAGTCCGTTGACGGCTTTCTTGGATAAGTAGAATGGTATTGCCAATTTGCAAGACCGGTATTACCTTGCTGCCATGAAAACGATGTCTTTAAAAATGCCCGCGCCGATGATGGCCAAGCTGGAGGCCGCGGCCCGAAAGCGCGGCCGGAGCAAATCCGAGGTGGTTCGTGATTGTCTGGATCAAGGTCTGGATGCCCAATTTGGTCCCAAGGGGCCGAGTTGCGCGGACTTGGCGGGCGACTTGATTGGCTCCGTGGAGGGACCAGGCGACTTGTCGACCAATAAAAAGTACTTGGAGGATGCAATTTTAGAGGACGCAAAGCGTGAGAGAAAAAATCTTCGTTGATACCGGGCCCATTGTGGCGGCGGTGGACGCGCGTGACCAATTTCATGACAGGGTGGTTGAGCAGTTGAAAAAGCTGGATCCACCATTGATCACCAATGAACCGGTGATTACTGAGGCGACTTTTCTGTTAAAGTCATCGGGCTTGGACTCAACCAAGGCATTGGGTTTGGTGGACAGTGGGATGATACAGCTTGGGTTTTCATTGGGGCAGGAACAGAAGCCTGTCTTGGCCTTGATGCGCCGGTATCAAAACGTACCGATGTCGCTGGCTGATGCGTGCTTGGTGCGAATGACGGAATTGCAGCCACGCTGCGTGGTGTGGACCGTTGATTCGGACTTTCAAATTTACCGGCGTAATGGACGGCAGGTCGTGCCAGTCCTGATGCCGGGGAAGGGCAGGCGATGAGTAAAACACTCACACGCCAGCGAGTGAATAGCCTGCTGCGGGCGGCGGCGCGGTGCCGGGTGGTGGTGGTGGGCGACGTGATGCTGGATGAGTTCCTGTGGGGCAACGTGCGGCGCATTTCGCCGGAGGCGCCGGTGCCGGTGGTGGAGTTTGAGCGGGAGAGCTTCATGCCGGGCGGCGCGGCCAACGTGGCGCGCAATCTCACGGCGCTGGGGGCGGGGGTGGAGTTGTTCGGCTTGGTGGGCAAGGATGAGGGCGCCAAGCAGCTGCGATCCCTGTTAAAAGCAGAGGCCGTGGGCAGCGGCGGCCTCAAGGCGGTGAGCGACCGGATGACCACGCGCAAAACGCGGGTGGTGGCGCATCAGCAGCAGGTGGTGCGGATCGACCGGGAGTCGGGCCAGGCGGGCGATGGGCGGGTGGCGCGCCGGTTGCTGGCGGCAGTGGATAAGGCGATCGAGGGCGCGGATGCAGTCATCGTGGGCGATTACAACAAGGGGGTGGTGACGCAGGAACTGCTCGAGGGGCTGCGCGGCTTGTGCCGGCCGCGGGGGATTTGGCTGAGCCTGGATCCAAAGCCGGCGCATCGGCTGGAGGTCTCGGGGATGTCGCTCATCACGCCCAATCGCGCGGAGTTGTTTGAGATGGCGGGCAAGGCGGATGACACGCGGCACGCGAATCCACTGCGCGACAAGAATTTATTGGCCGTCGTGAAGGCGGTGCAGGCGGCATACCAACCGGCGCTGCTGCTGGTGACGCTGAGTGAGCAGGGCATGCTGCTGGCACAGCGTGGCGCGCGGCCGGTGGTAATCCCGACGGTGGCGCGGGAGGTGTACGATGTGTCCGGCGCGGGTGACACGGTGATCGCCAGTTTCACCGCAGCCATCGCAGCCGGGGCGTCGCCACTAGAGGCGGCGGTGTTTTCCAATCACGCCGCCGGGGTGGTGGTTGGCAAAGTGGGGACGGCCACGGTGGCGCCCAAGGAATTGGCCGCCAGCTTCGCATGAACCGCGCTGTTTTCCTCGATCGCGACGGCACGCTCAATGTGGAGCGGCATTATCTGGATGACCCCGACGCGGTGGAGATTTTTCCGGGCACAGGTGCGACGTTGCGTCGGCTGATGGATGCGGGCTTTCCGCTCTTCATCGTCACCAACCAATCCGGCATCGGGCGCGGTTATTACACGGAGGATGACATGCACGCGGTGAACACGCGACTGGCGGAGATGCTCGCTTCCGATGGGGTACGGTTTGAGAAAATTTATTTCGCGCCGGAATCGCCGGAAGCCGAAAGCCCGGGGCGCAAGCCGAGCCCGAAGTTTCTACTCGATGCGGCGGCGGAGTTCGGCGTGGATTTGGCGCGCAGCTACATGATAGGCGACAAGCTGCTGGACCTGCAATGCGGCTGGAACGCCGGCGTAAAACAAAGCATCCTCGTGCGCACCGGCTACGGCGCCGAGCACGAACGCGACCACCCCGAGACGGCCGGCGCGGTGGTGGTGGATGGATTGCCGGAGGCGGTGGAATGGATTGTCGCGGACAGCCGTTGAATTGGTTTGGAGAATGCGATAAGGTGCGCGCATGACGTATCATTCCTTCGAGGTGGTGATTGAGCGCGAGGCGGATGCGACGGCGGGCTATTCGGCGTATTCGCCTTCGCTGCCGGGGTGTGTGTCCAACGGCGCCACTATCGAGGAGGCGAAGGCGAACATCCGCGAGGCGATCGCGCTGCACCTGGAGACGTTGCGCGAAAAGGGCGAGCCGATCCCGCCCAATGACCGCATCGTGCACGTGGAGGAATTGACGTTCGCGCTGCCGGCATGAGCCGCATGCCGACCATCACGGCGGCGGAATTGGTGCGTTTCCTGAAGGCGCAGGGATTTGTGGAGGATCGCCAGCGCGGCAGCCACCTCACCCTTTGGCACGGGGAACGCAAGGTGGCGGCGACGGTACCGCTGCACTCGGGCACGGATTTGGGGCGCGGCTTGACCAAGCGAATCCTCAAGGACGCCGGCTTTTCACAGGACGATTATCTCAACTGGAAATGAACATCATCGGCATCATCCCCGCGCGTTACGCCTCCTCGCGATTTCCCGGCAAACCGTTGCATCCCATTGCGGGCAAGCCGTTGATCGCGCATGTGGTGGAGAGGTGCCGGGAGGCGGCGAGCTTGGCGGAGGTGATTGTGGCCACGGATAATGACCGCATTGCGGAGGTGGCGCGGGATTTTTGCCGCGTGGAGATGACCCGCGCCGATCATCCCACGGGAACCGATCGCATTGCCGAGGTCGCCGCGCGGGTGGATTGCGATGCGGTCGTGAACGTGCAGGGCGACGAGCCGCTCATTGCGCCGGCGGTAATCGATGCCGTCGCCGAGGCGCTCAACGACGCCGAAATGTCCACCGCCGCCTCGCCTGTGAACAACATTTCCGATGTTTCGGACCCGAATGTGGTGAAAGTCGTTGTCAGCGCCGCGGGCCGCGCCCTATATTTCTCGCGGCGAACGATTCCTTTCGTGCGCGATCTGGCTGACGCGGACGCCGCCGCCCAACTGGCGGCATTTCCGTTTTTGAAACACTTGGGCATTTACGGTTACCGCCGGGAAACCTTGGCGCGGCTGGTGGGCATGGCGCCCTCGCCGCTGGAGGAGGCGGAACGGCTCGAGCAGTTGCGCGCGCTGGAGAACGGCATCGCCATCGCCGTGCGGCAAGTGGAGCACGAGGCGGTGGGCGTGGACGTGCCCGAGGATGTGGTGCGCGTCGAGGCATTGCTGCGGGAAGCATGAAGTACATTTTTTTGACAGGCGGAGTGGTCAGTTCCCTGGGCAAGGGACTCACGGCCGCCTCTCTCGGCACGTTGCTGGAGAGCCGCGGGCTCAAGGTGGCGCTGCAAAAGTTTGATCCTTATTTAAATGTCGATCCCGGCACGATGAGTCCGTTTCAGCACGGCGAGGTTTACGTGCTGGATGACGGCGCGGAGACGGATCTCGACCTCGGGCACTACGAGCGGTTCACCGATTCCACGCTCACGCGTTTCAATAACCTCACCAGCGGACAGGTTTACCAGCGCGTGCTCGAGCAGGAACGGCGCGGTGATTATCTCGGCAAAACGGTGCAGGTGATCCCGCACGTGACGGATGAAATCAAAAACCGCATTCGGCTCGTTGGCGAAAAGAGCGGCGCGGACATCATCATCACCGAGATCGGCGGCACCACCGGCGACATCGAGGGGCTGCCGTTCCTCGAGGCGATTCGCGAATTCGCGCTGGAGGTCGGCCGCGAGAATGCGATGTTCGTCCACGTCACCTTCGTGCCCTTCATCAAGGCCGCCGGCGAACTGAAGACCAAGCCCACGCAGCAGTCGGTCGCCAAGCTCCGCGAGATCGGCATTGCGCCGGACATTCTTGTCGCGCGCACCGAGAAACCGCTCGAGGATGATTTGCGCGCGAAGATTTCGATGTTCTGCAACGTGCCCGTCGAGGCGGTCATTGAGGAAATCGACGTCGCCCATTCCATTTACGAAGTGCCCATCATGCTCCGCCGCGAAGGCATGGACGAACTCATCTGCAATCGCCTCGGTCTCGAGACCGCCCCGCCGGACATGAGCCGCTGGGAAGACATGCTGCGCCGTTTGTGCGAGCCGAAACATCGCGTGAAGATTGGCGTCATCGGCAAATACATCGAGCTGCAGGACGCCTACAAGAGCGTTTACGAAGCCGTTACCCACGGCGGTGGCGCCAACGATTGCGGCGTGGAAATCGTCCGCGTCGATTCCGAGGCGATTGAAAATAACGGCGGCGTCAAAAGCCTCGCCGATCTTTCCGGCGTGCTCGTGCCCGGCGGCTTCGGCGAACGCGGCATCGAGGGCAAGATTCGTGCCGCCCAATACGCCCGCGAAAACAACATCCCTTATCTCGGCCTTTGCCTCGGCATGCAGATTGCCTCCATCGAGTTTGCCCGCAACGCCCTCGGCCTTGACGGCGCGCACTCCGCCGAGTTCGAGCCCGACTCGCCGCACCCCATCATCGCCCTGCTCGACGAGCAACAGAACATCACCGACATGGGCGGCACCATGCGCCTTGGCGCCCAGCCCTGCCGCCTGAAGGATGGCAGCCGCGCCGCCACCATTTACAACAAAGGCGAAATCAACGAGCGCCACCGCCACCGCTACGAGTTCAATAACGCCTACCGCGACCAGTTTGAGGCCGCCGGATTTGTCTTCAGCGGCACCTCCCCCGATGGCGGCCTGGTCGAACTCATCGAGTTGAAAGACCACCCCTTCTACATGGCCAGCCAGTTTCACCCCGAGTTTTTAAGCAAGCCCCACCGCCCCCACCCTCTCTTCGCCGGCTTCATCAAGGCCGCCCACCAGCACGCCAGCAGTTGACCGTGCTGCCGGCATCTTGCCGGCAGAAACCGTTGCCCTTGCCCAAAGCCGAAATCTGCCGGCATGATGCCGGCAGCACGAAAACCATGACCTACCCCGAGGCCATCCAGTGGCTCTACGACCTCCGCCTCTTCGGCGCGAAGCTCGGCCTCGAGAACCCGCGCCGCCTTGCCGCGCTCGCGGGCAATCCGCCGGATCGCCTCCGCATCCTCCACGTCGCCGGCACCAACGGCAAAGGCTCCGTCTGCGCCATGCTCGAGAGCATCTGCCGTCATGCCGGCATGAAGACCGGCCTCTTCACCTCCCCCCACCTCGTCAGCTTTCGCGAACGCATCCAAGTCAACCGCCAACTCATCCCCGAGCCCGACCTCGCCCGCCTCGCCAACGAGATGCGCGAATTCCTCACCGACTGTCCCCTCGAAATCCACCCCACCTTCTTCGAGGTCGTCACCGTCCTTGCCTTAAAACACTTCGCCGACAGCGAGTGCGACTTCGTCCTCCTCGAAACCGGCCTCGGCGGACGCCTCGACGCCACCAACATCGTCACCCCCGCCGCCGCCATCCTCACCCCCATCGCCCTCGACCACCAGCAATGGCTTGGCGACACCCTGCCCGAGATCGCCGCCGAGAAAGCCGGGATCATCAAGCCCCACGTCCCCGTCATCAGCGCCCCCCAGGATGAAGAGGCCCGCCTCGTCATCGAGCAAGCCGCCACCGCCCAAGACGCCCCCCTCACGTTCGCCAACCCCGCCGGGCATTTTAAAACTCCCCTCGCCGGAAAACACCAAGAACAGAACGCCGCCCTCGCCGCAACCACCGCCCGCTCCCTTGGCATCGACGATGCCACCATCCGCGACGGCCTCGCCAGCGTCCGCTGGCCCGCCCGTGCGCAGTGGCATCACGAAGGAGGCCGCCGCATTCTCCTCGACGCCGCGCACAATCCCGCCAGCATGCGCGCGCTTGTGGACATTTTAAAAACCGACCCCGCCGCCCAGCGCCCCGCCGTTCTCCTCAGCATGTCCGGCGAAAAAAACTGGCGCGAAATGTGCCGCCTCATCGCCCCCCTCGCTGCGCGCGTGGTGGCCGTGCCGACCAGCAGCCAGAAGTCACAGCTACCCGAAATCATTGCCGATACTTGCGGCGAATTCTGTGAAGCCGAAGCCGCATCCTCCGTCGCCGATGGTCTGGAGCGGCTGGCCAAGGAGCCTCTTGTGGTCGTCGCCGGTTCGATTTATCTGGTGGGCGAGGTCATGGAACGCTTGAATGTCTCCCCGCAACCCGAAACCGACGAGCGAGGCCTCAATGAATGGAAGATGGATGACAACGTGCTGCCGGCATCTTGCCGGCAGAATTGAACGATCCCCTGCCGGCAAGATGCCGGCAGCACTGTGGATCACTCTCCTGCTCATCGCCACCGGCTGCGCCACGCAGACCATCACCCCCGGCAAGCTCCTGCCCAATGGCCGCCTGCAATATCCCCCGGCCAAGACTGTCGACCAAGTCGACACTCTCCACGGCGTTCAAGTGGCCGACCCCTTCCGCTGGCTGGAGAACGCCGACGCGCCCGACACGCGTGCCTGGGTGAAGGCCCAAAACCAGCTCACCTTCGCCTATCTCGACACCATCCCCGAGCGCCCCGCCATCCGCGCGCGCTTGAAGAAGCTCTGGAACTTCGAGCGCTTCGGCGTCCCCGTGAAGGCGGGCGGCCGTTTTTTTTACACGCGCAACGACGGGCTGCAGAACCAAAGTGTGCTGTACGTCACCGAGTCACTGGACAGCTCCGGCCGCATTCTGCTGGATCCCAACACGCTCTCGAAAGACGGTACCGTGGCCTTGAGCCGCTGGCGCGTGAGCGATGATGGTAAGCATCTCGCCTACAGCACTTCCGCCGCCGGCTCCGACTGGCAGGAATGGCGCGTGCGCAATGTCGACACCGGCCTCGACCTTGGCGACCACCTGCGCTGGGTGAAGTTCTCCAGCGCGGCCTGGCGTGGCGATGGCAGCGGCTTTTACTACAGCCGCTACGATGCGCCCAAGTCCGGCGCAAAGTTGTCGGGCGTCAACCTGAACCAGAAGCTCTACTTCCACAGGCTCGGCACGCCGCAGAGCGCGGATGAGCTGGTTTACCACCGGCCGGAGCATCCCAAGTGGGGCTATGGCGCGACGGTCACGGAGGACGACCGTTACCTCGTCATCACCATCTGGCAGGGCACCGACCGCCGCAACCGCGTTTATTACAAAGACCTCCAGCAAAAAGATGCGAAGGTGGCCGAGCTGCTCGATGAGTTCGACGCGGACTACAGTTTCCTCGGCAATGTTGGCGGCGTGTTTTACTTCCGCACCGACCTCGGCGCGCCGCGCGGCCGGGTGATCGCCATCGACACCGACAAGCCCAGCGAGACAAAGGAGATCATCCCGCACGCCGCTGAGACGCTGCGCTGGGTGAGCCACCTGAACGGCCAGCTCGTGGCCGGCTACTTAAAGGATGCCCACAGCCAGGTGAAGGTGTTCGACATGCAGGGCCGGCGTCTGCGCGAGATTGCCTTGCCGGGTATGGGCTCGGCGGGCGGCTTCGGCGGGCGCGCGGACGACGCGGAGACGTTTTATTCCTTCCGCAGTTTCACGGAACCGGGCACGGTTTACCGCTTGGACTTGAAGACGGGCAAGAGCACCGTGTTTCGCCAGCCGAGGGTCGACTTCAACCCCGCAGATTTCGTCACGCGCCAAGTGTTTTACCACAGCAAGGATGGCACGCGCGTGCCGATGTTCATCACTCACAAGCGCGGGCTGGAGCTGGACGGCACAAGCCCCTGCCTGCTGTACGGATACGGCGGGTTCAATGTCAGCCTGACACCCGGCTTCTCCGTGCAAAATCTGGTGTGGATGGAGATGGGCGGCATCTACGCGATGCCCAACCTCCGCGGTGGAGGCGAGTACGGCGAGGCTTGGCACAAGGCGGGCACGAAGCTGGACAAGCAAAACGTGTTCGACGATTTCATCGCCGCGGCGGAATGGCTGAAGGCGAACCTCTACACGAGCAGCGACCGGCTGGCCATCGCCGGTGGCAGCAACGGCGGGCTGCTCGTCGGCGCGTGCATGACGCAACGGCCGAAGCTCTTCGGCGCGACGCTGCCGGCGGTGGGCGTGATGGACATGCTGCGGTTCCATAAGTTCACCATCGGCTGGGCGTGGACGAGCGACTACGGCTCGCCCGACAACGCGGAGGAATTCAAGGCGCTGCACGCCTACTCGCCGTACCACAATTTAAAGAACGGCACAGCGTATCCCGCGACGATGGTGACCACCGCCGACCACGACGACCGCGTGGTGCCGAGCCACAGTTTCAAGTTCGCCGCGCGCCTGCAGGCAACCCAGAGCGGCGAGGCTCCCGCGCTCATCCGCATCGAGACGCGCGCCGGCCACGGTGCCGGCAAGCCCACCAGCAAGCGCATCGACGAGGCTGCGGACCGGCTGGCGTTTCTGGTGAAGGCGCTGGGGTTGAACCCGGTCATCCCGGCGGGGGATTGAGGATGCTGTAGCCGTGACCGGTGGTCACGGCTACAAAACACCCAGCATGAACATCAAAGCGATCACCTTAGATGTCGGTGGGACATTGATCGAGCCTTGGCCCTCGGTGGGGCATGTCTATGCGGAGGTGGCGGCGCAGCATGGGGTCAATGTAGATCCGGCAGTTTTAAACCAGCAGTTCGTCGCGGCATGGCACGCGGGACGGGAGTTTGACTACTCTCGCGAGGCTTGGGCGGGGCTGGTGGATGAAGTGTTCGCGGGGCTGTCCAGTGAACTGCCGAGCCAGACTTTTTTTGCAGAGCTTTATGAGCGATTCGCCGAGGCGGACACATGGAGGATGTTTGAAGACGTGCGGCCGGCGTTGGCGTGTTTAAAGGAACGGGGAATGCGGATGGCGGTGTTGTCCAATTGGGACGAGCGACTGCGGTCGTTGCTAGATCGGCTGGAACTGACGAGATTGTTTGAAGAGATTTTTGTATCGGCAGAAATGGAACTGACCAAGCCCGATGGCCGGTTGTTCGATGCGGTCGCGGAGCGCATGGGGGTGGAGGGCTCAGCAATCCTGCATGTGGGCGACAGTCGGCGCGAGGACTTGAAGGGGGCACTGTCGGCGGGTTGGCAGGGCCGGCTTTTGTGCCGAGACGGCAACCAACATCCGATCCGAGAGGGACAGATTGTCACCTCATTGAGGGAATTGGCCGAAATCACGAAAGGGCCATAATGGCTCTTTATGTTTGAGCCGTTTAGTCCCTTTTTCACAGTTTATCCACTTCGACTTCAGGCAATAAATCGCGTTTTTCCACTATTTTTCAGGGTTTTTAAAAAATAATCCTCTGGCACGGATCCTGTTGTTAATATGGCAGGTTTGCGTGGTTGTCACGAGGCTGCGTGAACGGGTTTTTCAAAAATGGCCGGTGGCCAAACGGCGGGGCCGCGGGCTGAAATGAACATCGCCGCGAAAGGAGTTCACAATGAAAACATTGAGCATCTGGAACCCGATCCACGAGATGGACGAGTTGCTGCACAACCGTCTGGCCACGGTGCTGGGCGGCGGGGAGTCGGCGGGTTGGTCGCCGGTGGTGGACATCGAGGAGACTGACTCGAGTTACTTGGTCCGCGCGGAGTTGCCGGGCCTGAACAAGGACAACGTGAAGGTGACGGTGGAGGATGGCGTGCTGACGCTGTCGGGCGAGCGTGACCTGGAACGCAAGGTGGAGGGGCGGACCTTTTACCGCGTGGAACGGGCGCACGGGGCGTTCAGCCGGGGCTTCACCTTGCCGGAGGACGCCGACGCGGAGTCGGTGACGGCGAATTACAAGGATGGCTTGCTGGAGGTCAGCGTGGCGAAGCGCGAGGACGTGAAGGCCAAGGCCATCGAAGTGCGTGTGGAATAGCCATGGGAGCCGCCGGGGGGTGTTTAACCCCCCGGCAGGGTCTCGTGCTGCCGGCATCTTGCCGGCAGTTTGTAAATTTTCTTCTGCCGGAGGGACGCCGGCAGCACATATAAAATAAAACGAAGGAGGCAAAGGATGATGGATAAGTTGACCCAAAGATCCCAGGAGGCATTTCAGGCGGCACAGGAACTGGCGCGCGCGCGTTCGCATCAGGAACTGGACGGACCGCATCTGGCGCTGGCGTTGGCGCAGCAGGCGGACACGATTGTGCCGAAGCTGCTGCAACGGGCGGGGGCAGACTTGTCGGCCTTGGAGAATGATTTGAAGGCGGAGCTGGATCGGCGTGCCCAGGTGGAAGGTGTGAGCGGCAGTGATGTGTTTTTGAGCCGCGACTTGAAGCAGGCGTTGGATCGCGCGGAGCAGGAAGCCAAAGGGTTGTCGGATGAATTTCTGAGCGCGGAGCATTTATTGCTGGGGCTGCTGGAGTGCGGCGGGGCTTTGAAAAAAATCTGGGCGAAGCACGGCGTGGAGCGCGCGGTGTTGCTGGAGAAGATGGGTGAGGTGCGCGGTTCGCAGCGGGTGACGGATGCGAATCCGGAGGACAAGTTTGAGGTGCTGGAGAAGTACGGCAAGGATCTCACGGCGTTGGCGCGCGAGGGGAAGATTGATCCGGTGATTGGCCGGAACGATGAAATTCGGCGGGTGATGCAGGTGCTGACTCGCCGCACGAAGAATAATCCGGTGCTCATTGGTGAGCCGGGCGTGGGTAAAACGGCGATTGCCGAGGGCCTGGCGCGGCGCGTGGTGAGCGGCGATGTGCCGGAGTCGCTTAAGGATAAACGTCTGGTGGCGATGGATTTGGGCGCGATGATTGCGGGCGCGAAGTATCGCGGTGAATTTGAGGACCGCCTGAAGGCGTTTTTGAAGGAAGTGACGGCTGCTGATGGGCAGATTGTTTTGTTTATCGACGAGCTGCACACGATTGTGGGCGCGGGCAACGCGGAAGGATCCGCGGACGCGGCAAACATGCTGAAGCCGCAGTTGGCGCGCGGGGAGTTGAGATGCATTGGCGCGACGACGCTGGATGAGTATCGCAAGCACATCGAGAAAGATCCGGCGCTGGAACGTCGTTTCCAGCCGGTGACGGTGGATGAACCGACCGTCGAGGAGACGATCGCGATTTTGCGCGGGCTCAAGGAGCGCTACGAGGTGCATCATGGGATTCGCATTCAGGACAGCGCGCTGGTGAGCGCGGCGCAGTTGTCGAACCGATATATCAGTGACCGGTTTCTGCCAGACAAGGCGGTGGATTTGATGGACGAGGCGGCCTCGCGTTTGCGCATGGAGCTCGACTCGATGCCGGTGGAGATTGATCAGCTGGAACGCGAGATTTTGCAGCTGGAGATTGAAGAGACGGCGCTCAAGAAGGAAAAAGACGACGCCTCGCGTGAGCGATTGACGCATTTGCAGAAGCAATTGGCCGACTTGAAGGAACGCGCGGCGAAGCTCAAGGGCCAATGGCAGGACGAGAAGGCGGCGATCGATGCGGCGAGCATCATCAACAGCCAAATCGACGCGGCGCGGCGCGATCAGGAAACGGCCGAGCGCACGGGCGATTTATCGGCGGCGGCGGAGATTCAATACGGGCGCATTCCGGAACTGGAAGAGAAACTCGCCGCAGCCGAGACGGCGATTCATGAACAGAACGGCAGCCGCTTGCTCAGCGAGGAAGTGACCGAGGACGATGTTGCCCGTGTGGTGGCCACGTGGACGGGCATTCCGGTGAGCCGCATGCTGGAGGGTGAGCGGCAGAAGCTGGTGCGGATGGAGAGTCGTCTGCACGAGCGGGTGATCGGCCAGGACGAGGCGGTCACCGCCGTGGCCAATGCGGTGCGCCGTGCGCGGAGTGGATTGCAGGATCCGCAGCGGCCGATGGGCAGTTTTATTTTCCTAGGCCCGACGGGCGTCGGCAAAACGGAGCTGGCACGGGCGCTGGCGGAATTTTTGTTTGATGACGAACAGGCGATGACGCGCATCGACATGAGCGAATACATGGAGAAACACAGCGTGAGCCGACTGATCGGCGCGCCTCCGGGCTACGTGGGGCACGAGGAGGGCGGACAGCTGAGCGAAAGCGTGCGCCGCCGGCCTTACAGCGTGGTGTTGTTCGACGAGATCGAGAAGGCGCATCCGGATGTGTTCAATGTGCTGCTGCAGGTGCTCGATGACGGCCGCCTGACGGATGGCCAGGGGCGCACGGTGGATTTCCGCAACACGGTGATCATCATGACGAGCAACATTGGCAGCCCATTGATCAGCGAACATTTCGCGGCAGGCAAGGCGGCGGATGCGGCCTTGCAGGCATCGGTGATGGATGAATTGAAGCGGCATTTCCGGCCGGAGTTTTTGAACCGCGTGGATGACAGCATCATCTTCGGCAGCCTGGACGAATCGCAATTGGGCGCGATCGTGGACATCCAGCTCAATCGCGTGGACTCGCGTCTGGCCGATCAGCAGCTGACGCTTGCGGTGGATGACAGCACGCGGGCGTTCCTGGCCAAGGCGGGGTACGATCCGCAATTCGGTGCGCGGCCGCTCAAGCGGGCGATCCAGCAGCACCTGTTGGATCCGCTGGCGCTGCGGTTGTTGGAGGGCGATTTCAAGCCGGGCGACGCGATTGCGGCGGAGGCCAAGGACGACTCGGTGGAGTTTTCGCTGGCGGAATAGCACGAGGAGCAGGCTTGGAAGCCTGCGCTACGATTCGCCTTATCCAATGCTTGGGGGATTTTTCCCTCGGGCATTTTATTGTGGATAGTTAGTGTGGCGCGCATGAGTTGGAAGGTGTTGGTAACTGCGCGGGCGTTCGAAGGGGCAACGGAAAGCGAGGGATGGAGAATGCTGGAAGGGGCGGGTTGCGAATTGGTCACGACACCACTGGACTTGCCATTGGATCACGGGGAATTACGGGAACTGCTGCCGGGGCTGGATGCGCTTGTGGCGGGGAGCGATGACTTCAGTGAGGCGACCTTGCGACTGCCGGAGGCGTCGGATTTAAAGTTCATTTCGCGCTGGGGGGTGGGTTACGACTCGATTGATGTGGAAGTGGCGACGGAGTTGGGAATAGTGGTGGGTTACCTGCCTGGGTATTTGGATCAGGCGGTGGCAGATTTTGCGTGGGCGTTATTGTTGAGCGTGGCGCGGGGAGTAACAATGGGACACGAAAAAGTCATGGCCGGGCAGTGGGAGACGGTTTGGGGGCATGATGTTCACCACAAAACGTTGGGGATAATTGGGTGCGGTCGCATTGGCAAGGAAGTGGCGCGCCGGGCGACGGGCTTCCAGATGCGGGTACTGGGTTATGATCCTGCCCCCACGGAGGCAGCGCGCGAGCTCGGCGTGGAATATGTCTCGCTGGAGAAACTGTTGGCGGAAAGCGATTTCATTTCCCTGAACGCGGCGGCGACGGAGGCTAATCGCAACCTGATCGACGAGAATGCTTTGCGCCAAATGAAAAAGACGGTTTGTCTGGTGAACACGGGGCGCGGTTCACTGATTGATGAAATGTCATTGGCATGCGCGTTGCGGGAAGGTTGGATTGGTGGCGCGGGATTGGATGCCTTCGTGATGGAGCCGCTGCCGACTGATCATCCGTTGCGTTCGGCACCCAACATTCTGCTGACCCCACACATGGCTCCGATGACGCACGGGACGCGGGCAGAAGTCAACGTGGCTGTGGCGCAGTCTATCCTGGACTTGATGGCGGGCAAGCGGCCCAAGCTGCTGGTTAACCCGGAAGTGTTTAAAATGCCATCATTGCGGGTGGTGATGCGTGGCAGGCAGTAGGAGAAAGAGTTTGCTGTTTCAGGCGTGGTTTCATGTAACGCAATTGTCACAATGGCGACCTTGCGTTGCCACGCAGGGGAGTTTAGTTGGAGTCGATGTATACCGTCTTGGAAACCTCAGAAACAGTTCCCGAGCCGTTAGCGGAAGATCCTGATTGTCGATGAACGAGCCTCATCGTGCCGCTGTCGCCCTTTACACCCGTTATTTGAAACGGATCGGAAGCCACTCTCGCAATATCACGACCAGCATCGTCAGCTCCTTCCATCGCATCGGCTACCCGGAAAAGAAGCCGGCCATGTAAAGCCTTCTGGCTCGGCCATCGCTGGCAGCTCGTTACGTGCACCGGCGAGTAGTTGCCCGCTTAATTATCGGCCTTAGTTTAGGCGTCTACCGTCGTTGGCAGCGCCAGCAAGGTAACCGTCGTTCTCCGCGCCGTACTGGAAGCGGTGGCGCGATTTGCCGGTGTCGTAGTCCAACCAGTCGAGCGTGGAAATGCCCTGCATGGTGCTATTTGTAAACATCCGCCCGTTCTTCGGGTGGATGTTCGACGCGCCGACAAACTCCTGATGCTGTGTGACAGTAGCCGATTCAGTTATTCGTTGTCCGCCTACTTTCCCACGCAGTAGAGCTTGTTGTTGGTGCGAATGAGCAGTTGATTGTTCGATATGGTGATGCTGGCGCGGGTGAGGTCGTCGCCATTTTCGCCCATCATCACGCGGTTCAAGATTTTTCCATCTTGGGCATTCACCACGAAGACTTCGCCCGCGTGGCTTTGCAGATAGATCTTTCCATCGGCAGCGGTGGGTGAGGTGCGAACCAACGCGCGACTTTCCAGATTGACCTGCCAATCGGCCTTGCCGGTGGCGGGATTGACGCTGGAGAGTGTCTTGTCTCGGCCTTCGCCGTACATCACGAAGAATTTCTTGTTGTAAAACAACGGGGTGCAAACATCGCTGGTGATGTCGTCCGTGCGGCCCTGACTTTTCCACGCGATGGCGTCATTGTTCAGGACGCCCTTGCCGCCGGCTTTCACCGCATAGATGGGCGAGCCCTTGGGGGCACAGGCGAGCACCACGCCACCACCAACCACCGGCGAGGGTACCAGTCGCCAGTGGCCGATGCGCGAGGGATTCCACGTGCCCCAGCGCCACAACTCACGGCCCGTGCGGGGATCATGCCCGGTCAGGCAGTCGCCGCCGACGATCAGCAATTCCTCACGCCCGTTGTTCGTGTAGGGTACAGGCGTGCTAAAGGCCTCCAGACTCTCGGCCTTGGCCTTCGCGGGCCGAATGTGCCGCCACAGTTGCTCGCCGGTATTGGGATCCAGCGCGAGGATGTAGGATTCGTTTCCGGAGGCCTTGCCGTGGCCGCGCACACCCGTGTCGCGCTGCAGCACCTGCAGATAAAGGATACCCTTGTGCAGCAGCGGACTGGTGCTGAAGGTCCACTGAAAGGCAAAGCCGTTGGAGTCGCCCTGGATTTTCTTGGCCCAGAGTTTTTTGCCGTCGAGATTAAACGCCGCGAGGTCGCCATTCCCGTAGAAGAAAACCACCACGCGACCGTCGGTGGTGGGCGAGGGCGAGGCGTAGTTGCTACGATTGTCACGCTGGAAGCCGTTGCCGACCACCTGTCGCCAAAGCACCTTGCCCGTTTCACGGTTCAGGCAAAGGGCCAGAAGTTCTTGCGTCTTGGGGCTGCTGGACGAGACAAAGACCCGATCCTTCCACGTGATGGGCGTCGCCGCGCTGGGGCCGGGCATGGGCGTGCTCCAGGCGATGTTCTCGGTCTTACTGAATTTGACAGGTAACCCTTCGGCCTCGGTTGCGCCATTGTGGTTGGGCCCGCGCCAATTCGGCCAATCTCCGGCCAAGACGCTGGAGCTGAGGATTGTCAGTGTAAGGATGGTGTTTTTAATCATGATGGATTTATTAAAGTGTGACGTTTCGGGTTAAAGTTACTTCAGTGATTTCACAAATGCGCCGTAGGCCTTTTGGGCGGCGGCGCGCCAGCGGGTTTCCTGATCCTTGCTGACCTGCGGCGGGAAACTCTCCAGCGCCGGTTGTTCGCTCGCGGCAATGTGGAAACGGTAATCAAGTTTTTGGGTGTCGCCTTTCTTTAAATCCTTCTTGAAGAAAAAACCGAACCGGCCGTAGTTGCGCCAACTGAGTTCCTCCACCGGCTGATTGGGGCTGTTGAATTGCGTGGCGCTGTACCAGTTGCCGCCGAGCTGGAATTGTAGGCGGTTCCACTTCCATTCCTTGCTCAAAATTTTGCCGTTACCGGCGACCTTGCCTTTGGGCTCCCACAGGTAGCTGGTGAACTTCGTGCCCTTCTCCGCCACGGCCGTGTGCGCGCGGAAATGGCAACCCGCATGTTGCAGATCGCCGCCCAAGGTCAGGTCGGCTGCTGCGGTGAGTTCAGTGTGGAAATCCACCTGAGTGGCGGTGCCCGCCTTGGAGATCGTGAGCGTGCGGGTTTCACTGAGCAGCAGCACGTCTTCCTTGCCCGCCTTGCCCGTACGCCATTCGATGTCTGCCACGATGGTCACGCCGTTGTCGCTGGCCTTGGCGCTTTTGATTTCCTTCACGCGCATGATTTCGCCCTTGTGAATGTGCCACAGGTCATACGAGCCGCCGCCGGAAAGCACGCGCCAGCCGATGTAGATGCCGCGATGATGCGGGAAGCGGCCGAAATCCTTGCCGTCGGGACCCACACCCGGATTCGTGAGCAGCTCGCCTTTCGCGCCGTACACGTGCAGGAACGGTTTCTTTTGACCTTCGCCAAACACAAAATGCGCCACCGGCTTGCCATCCTGCGCAATCGCCAGCCCCTTGCCGGGGGCATTTGGGTTGGCAGCGGGCTTCACCGTCCAAGCGGCCTGGACGGAAAGGGAGAGGAATAGCGAAAAGACAAGCAGTTGTTTCATGACAAAAGTGTGCGCCGATGATGCCTGCGCACCGCTGGCGGTCAAGCAGGATTGATGGCTCACGCGGAGCCGTGGAGCCGCGGAGAAATGAATTTGAATCTCCGCGTCTCCACGCCTCCGCGTCAGAATAAATTCGTTTGCAAATATCGGGCGGTTCGCAACTCTTGCGGGGATGACTTGGCGTGGGCCAATGTGGGTTTTGGTTTTGTGGGCCGTGTCGCTAAGCGCGGAGAATCCCAAGCTGTGGAGCTTGGCCGCATTGCAGTCGCCGAAGGTACCGGCGGCAGGCGATTGGGGGCGGACGCCGGTGGATGGATTTGTGCTGGCTAAACTCCGGGTGGCGAAGCTTCAGCCGCAACCTCCAGCGGATCGATACACCTTGATCCGGCGCGTGACGTTGGCGCTCACCGGCCTGCCGCCGACAGTGGCGGAGATTGAGCAGTTCATCGCGGACACCCAACCCGGCGCGTACGGGCGGCTGGTGGATCGGCTGCTGGCTAGTCCGCGTTTTGGTGAGCGCTGGGGGCGGCATTGGCTGGATGTGGTGCGCTTCGGCGAGAGCAGCGGGCAACTGACGGTGAATGCCGACAAGCCGCGGGCGAATGTGTGGCGGTTTCGCGATGCGGTGATTCGCGCGCTTAATGAGGATGTGCCGTTTGATCAATTTGTCCGGTTCCATTTTGCGCCGGATGAAAAGCACAAGGAGCTGGGGCAATTCATTCAACTGGGGCCGCGGCTGCAGGACAACTCGAACCCGAACGACAAGCAGTTTCATCGGCTCGACGACATGGTGGCGACGACGGGCACGGCGTTCCTCGGCATCAGCTTTGGTTGTGCGCGCTGCCATGATCATCCGGTCGACCCGATGACGACGGAGGAATATTATCAACTGACCGCGACATTTTGGGATCAGGTGAAGGAAGCGCCGCGGGCTTCGGCCAAGACGATCCCACTGGAGATCAAGGAGCCGCGCGTGTTGCGCCGGGGCAGCTGGAGTTCACCGGGCGCGGTTGTGCAGCCGGGCTTTATTAAGGTGCTCAAGCGCAAGGAGGATACGCACTGGCGCACGGGCAAAACCGAGCTGGCCGCCTTGGGTGATTGGCTGACGGATACTGAACACGGCGCGGGCGAATTGCTCGCGCGCGTGATTGTCAATCGCCTGTGGCATCATCACTTCGGGCAGGGCCTCGTGCGCACGCCCAATGATTTTGGCAATCTCGGCACACCGCCGACGCATCCGCAGTTGCTCGATTACCTGGCGCGCCAGCTCATCGAGGGCGGTTGGCGTCTCAAGCCGATTCATCGATTGATCGTCACCAGTGCCACGTATCGGCAGTCGGGCACGGCGAACACCGCGCCGATGAAAATGGATGCGGGCAACACGTTGCTCTGGCACTGGCGTCCCAACCGATTGGAGGCGGAAGCGATTCGTGATTCGCTGCTCGCGGTGGCGGGCGTGTTGAAGCCGGAGCTGTATGGCCCGAGTATTTCGATCGGGCACGCGCGGCAGACGGTGCGTGATGAACCGAAGAGTTGGCGGCGATCGATTTACCTGCAGGCCCATCGTTCAGCCAAACATCCCACGCTGAGCCTGTTCGATCCGCCGGACTACACGATCAGCGTCGGTGCGCGCACCACCGGCGCCACGCCCAACGGGGCACTCTTTGCACTGAACGCACCGCTCGTGTGGGAACTGGCCGGACACTTGGCCAAGCGCGTGCAAACTGAGGCTGGCGAGGAAGCAAAGGCGCAGGTGAAACGATTGTACCTGTTGGCGCTGTCGCGCCCACCGCGTCCTGAGGAACTGGAAATTGGCCTAAAACTCCTCGGCGCGGAAAACCCCGATGCGCTTCGCCATTATTGCCACTTGGTGCTGGGATTAAACGAAATGATTTACGTGAACTGAATGACTGTAGTTGGTAGGGCGCGCTCTCCGAGCGCGCCGCGGCGCTTTCGGAGAAAGCGCCCTACCTTTTCGCGGAAGAAAAACGTAGCCTGATGTATCCAGACTTGCATATCGATCGGCGCCAGTTCCTCGGGCAAATGAGCCTGGGCGGGTTGGCGTTGAACGAGATGCTGGCGTTGGAGGCGCAGGGCGCATTGCCGCCGCGGCCGGCGCATCATCGGGCGCGAGCGAAGAACGTGATCATGGTTTTCATGTGCGGCGGGGCGAGTCACCTCGAGACGTTTGATCACAAGCCAAAGCTCAAGGAATGGGCCGGCAAAAAGGCCTCGGAGATTTTCAGCGCGGATGACCTGAAGGGGTTCAACCCGGAAAAGACGGTGGAGAAATGCCAGATCCTGCCGCCGGTTTTTGATTTCAAACAGCATGGCCAATGCGGCGCGTGGGTGAGCGAGATTTATCCGCGGCTGGCGACGGTGGTGGACGAGATCACTTTTCTCAAGGGCGTGCATACCGATTCGGCGATCCATTCGGTCGGCGAGATCATCTGGCACACCGGCCATCAACGCGCGGGCTTCCCCAGCATGGGCTCATGGGTCACGTACGGTCTCGGCAGCGAACGCGCCGATCTGCCGGCGTACGTGGTGATGAAGGACGGCGTGAGCACCGCGGGCGATCAGGTGTTTCAACAAGGCATGTTGCCCGGGCGGCATCAGGCGGCGGTGGCGCGTGTGGAGGCGGGCAAGACGCCGTTCCCCAATCTCAACCCGCGTCCCGGTCTGAGCCTCGAGCAGCGTCGCAAGTATCTCGACACGTTGAATCACCTCAACCGCCTGCATCGTGATCGGCATCCGACGCAGCCCGATCTCACCGGCCGCATCGAGGCCTACGAGATGGCGTTCCGCATGCAGAAAAGCGCGACGGAGGTGTTCGACCTGTCACGCGAACCGCAGAGCATGCACGCGCTGTACGGCGGCAATCAGTTTTCCAAACATTGCCTCACCGCCCGGCGCTTGGTGGAGAACGGCGTGCGTTTCGTGGAAATACTCGACGGCGCCACCGGCCGCAAGTGGGACGCCCACGGCAACCGCGGCGGCCTCATTGGCAATCACCGCTCCAACGCCGCCCGCACGGACCAAGGTCTCACGGCACTCATCACCGATCTCAAGGCGCGCGGCATGCTCGATGAGACGCTCATCATTTGGGCCACCGAATTCGGTCGCACGCCGTTTGAGGAGGCCAATCGCGAGGTGAAGATCGGTCGCGGCCATCATCACCGCGGCTTCACCCTCTGGCTGGCTGGCGGCGGACTCAAGGGCGGTTTGTCATACGGCGGCACCGACGACCTGGGCATGAATGCCATCCACAACGCCGTCCACGTCCACGACATCCACGCGACCATTCTGCACTTGCTGGGATTGGATCACCTCAAGCTCACCTACCGCCACAACAGCCGCGACGTGCGGTTGACGGATGTGTTTGGGAAGGTGATCGGCGACATTATTGCTTAATTATCAACTATCATTTTTCATTTTTCAAAGAATGATCAAGGGTCATTGATCATTGGAAATTGAGAATTCCTTGATCAATGATCATTGATAATTGAAAGTTCCTCCACATGGCTGGTCACAGTAAATGGGCGAATATCAAGCATGTTAAAGCGCGGCAGGACGCGAAGCGCAGCAAGGTTTTTGCGAAGATTGCGCGGGAGATCACGATTGCGGCGCGGCTGGGGGGCGGGGATGCGGACATGAACCAGAGGCTGCGACTGGCGATCATGAAGGGGCGCGGGGCAAACATGCCGGCGGACAACATCCAACGCGCCATCGCGCGAGGCACGGGGGAAGGAGAGGGTGCAAATTTTGAGGAGTTGACGTACGAGATTTATGGACCGCACGGGGTGGCGATCTTGTGCGAGGTGGCGACGGATAATCGTAACCGCACGGCATCGGAGATTCGTGCGATCCTCACGCGCAACGAGGGTAAGATCGCCACGGCGGGGGCGGTGAGCCGTTTGTTCCACCGGAAAGGGCAGGTGCTGGTGGCGCGCGAGAATGCGGAGGAGGAATCGTTGATGGAGATTGTGCTGGAAGCGGGGGCGGAGGATTTTAAGGCGGACGATGGTGGGTATGAAATTCTTACGGATCCATCAGAATTTGAGGTGGTGCACAAGGCGCTGGAATCGGCCGAGGTGGCTACGGAGTCGGCGGAGGTGACGGCGTTGCCGGACTTGACGGTGCCGCTGAATGAGAAGCAGGCCGAGCAGGTCAACCGGCTGGTGGACTTGCTGGATGACCATGACGATGTGAAGGAGGTCTTCTCCAACGCGGAGTTGCCCGGATGATGTGGCTTCCGCATCCGCCAAGCCGCCCCTGCTCGAACGCCTGCTGACGCGGCTGGCGGACGGGGTGTGTGCCAGTCCGGGCCGGTTTGTGCTGCCGCAGATTTTACTGGCGGCGGCTTGTGCGGCGTTTACCGCGTTCAACTTGGAATTCCACACCAGTCGCAATGACTTGGTGGGCTCGGAGAAGGAGTATCACAAGGAGTTCATCCGGTTTTTGGATGAATTTCCCCTGCAGGATGACTTGGTGGTGGTGGTGGAAAGCGGGGACTTGGAGCGCAATCGCCAGTTCGTGGCGCGGTTGGGGCAGCGGTTGTCGGCGGAGACCAACTTGTTTCGCAGTGTGTTTTATCGGCGCGACCTGCGGACGCTGGGCACAAACACGCTTCTGGTGACGCCGGTGGACAAGCTGGCGTTATTGACCAACAGGCTGGGGGAATACCGTCCGTTCATCGAGACGTTCTCGGGGGCGACAAATCTCACTTCTTTTTTTGAGCGGATCAACCACAGTTTCCTGGCGGCGGCAACGGCGGATAAAGCGGACACGGATAAGCTGCTTCAGTCGCTGCCCGCGTTGCAGAAGATTTTAAGGCAGGCCACCAATGCGATCACCATGCCGGGTGTGCCGCCGCCGCCGGGCATGGGGGCGTTTGTTGGGGACCCAAAAGCGGAGCAGGACATGCACCTGTCGTTTGCGGACGGGGAGTTGTTCTTGGTGAACGCACATCCGGTGGACAAGGAGCACAAGTCGGAGGCCGTGGAGCGACTGCGGGAACTGGCGGCGGCCACGCAGGCGGAAGTGCCGGGGGTGAATGTCGGAGTCACCGGTGAACCGGTTTTGGAGTATGATGAGATGAGCCAGAGCCAGGAGGACACGGCGCGGGCGGCGCTGCTGGCGTTGTTCCTGGTGGCGTTAATTTTCATCTTTGGCTACCACGAGACAGGCCGGCCGTTAAAAGCTACCGGTTGCCTGTTGGTGGGGCTGGCTTACACGATGGCTTACGCGACGGTGGTGGTGGGGCACCTGAATATCCTGACCATTACCTTCGCGCCGATCCTGATCGGGTTGGCGATTGACTTTGGGGTGCACCTGGTGACGCGTTATGAGGAGGAGTTGCGTGGTGGGTCGGATGAGGCGGCCGCAATTCGCCGGGCACTGGTGCTGACGGGCCGGGGGATTTTCACGGGCTGTCTGACAACATCGGTGGCGTTCTTGGCGATGGGATTCACGGAGTTCAAGGGGATCAGCGAGATGGGGCTGATTGTCGGTGGCGGGCTGGTGGTTTCGCTGGTGCCTATGATGACGATGTTGCCGGCGTTGTTGTTGCGCGGCCGGCAGAACGTGATGGACCACGAGCAGAGAGTCGCGATGTCGCGCCGGGAACGGCTGGAGGGGGCGTGGTTGCGGCGGCCGGCCTGGGTGGCATTGGCGGCGGTGGCCCTGGGTGCCGCGGGGGTGTGGCAGGCACAGCGGGTAGGATTTGATTATGATTTGCGCAACCTGCAGTCCGAGGGGTTGCCGGCGGTGAAATGGGAAAAAGACCTGATTGACCGCGCACATGGGGCGCTCTTCGGCGCGGTGGTGGCGACAAATCGCGGGCATGCACTAGAGTTGACGCGGTTGATTGAGCAGAAGACCAACGAGGTGGAGGAGGTGGTGTCGATGGCACCGTTTATCGGGCCGCAGAATCCCGCAAAGCAACGGATGATTCGAGAAATGTTGCGGCAAATTGCGCCGGTCCAGTTTCTGCCGATGGACAGGGAATCGATTGAACTGGAGTTGTTGGCGGAATCGTTGGGCATCCTGAAGGGGTTCATCAGCCGCGCCTTGATTGAACTGCAGGGGAAAGGGGAGTTGGTGCTGGAGGCGCAGTTGCGTTCGATGTACGACGACCTGCTGGTGTTGTTGGACTTGATCCGGCAGCAACCGAGGGTGGCGGCGTTGCAATTGACGCGGTTCCAGCAGGCGATGATGCGCGATGTGCGGGAGACCTTTGCGGTGTTGCAGGCGCAGAATGCGGGCGGGCACATTGCGCCGTCGGATTTGCCCAAGTCGTTGGTGGACCGGTTTGTGTCGCCGGAGACAGGGCACCTGCTGGTGCGGGTGCATCCGCGGGGAGACATTTGGAAGCGTGAGGTGCAGGGCGAGTTTGTGGGAGCGGTGCGGGATGCGGTGCGGGAGCAAGGGGTGGTGGTCACGGGCACGCCGGTGCAGTTGTTCGAGTACACCAAACTGCTGGTGGACAGCTACATCTTGGCGGCGTGGTATGCCACGGGGGCGATTGTGGTGATGGTGCTCCTGCATTTTCGCAGCGTGGCTTGTGTGTTTCTGGCCTTGCTACCGGTGGCGTTGGGGATGATTTGGATGACGGCAGTGATGACATTGGTGGATCTGCCGTTTAATCCGGCCAACGTGATGACACTGCCACTGGTCATTGGCGTGGGCGTGACCAGTGGCGTGCATATTTTAAACCGGTTTTCGGAGGAGGCCAGCCCAGCCATTCTGGGGCGCAGCACGGGCAAGGCCATCCTGGTGTCGGGCCTGACGACGGTGGCTGGGTTTGGGAGCCTGATGATTGCGGATCATCAGGGTATCAAGAGCCTCGGCTTCGTGATGGCGACGGGCACGGTGACCTGCATGGCGGCGGCGCTGGTGTTTCTGCCGGCGTTATTGACGTTGTTGGTGGGGCGGGGCTGGCGACTGCGTTGAAACCTTTTGCTTTTATCGTACGCGGGTCTGGCGCAATGATGTCGCGGTGAAGCGGGCACAATGGTTATTGCTGGGTGTGCTGATGCTGGCGGGCGGGTGTCTTGCCCCCGGCGGCGGTGGTGCCGGCGGGGGACCCGCGGAGTTGGCGCTGGGGCCGCTGATGTATGCGCATCCCCTAGTGGTTGAGGAGGGCAGTGAGGCGGGCTTTCTGGGGCCGATTTTTTACCAGCGCCATGGCACTGACGAAAACAATGCCACCTACACACAGCACGCCATTAGGCCGTTGTTCAGCCACTACCGGAGGGATGACAACAGCACGGAAACGATCGATGTGTTGTTCCCCTTGCTAACGTATCACCGGACGGGCAGCGAGTATCGGGTGCAGATTGGCCAGTGGATTGGCTTTTCCGGCGGCGCCAGCCAGGTGGGGGGTGATGAGGGCAGGACGACCTTGTTCCCGTTTTACTTCGCGCGGCGCTCGGGCGATCCGGAGCGCGATTATACCGCGGTGTTTCCCTTTTATGGTACACTCAAGGATCGGATGTTGCGTGATGAGATCAAGTTCGTGGCCTTTCCGCTCTACGCCAAGTCGCGCAAGGGAGACATCGTGACGCGCAATTATCTGTTCCCGGTTTTTCACCTGCGCGAGGGGGAGAACTTGAAGGGTTGGCGCATGTGGCCGTTGGCGGGATATGAGGAGAAGACAATAGGCCCGGAGGGTCCTGGTGAGAAAGGGGGGCACCGGAGGACGTTCGTTGCGTGGCCCTTTTATCACAACACGGAAGAGGGGATTGGGACGGACAAGCATCGAACCTTCAAGGCCTTGCTGCCACTCTACGCGGTGCGCCGCTCGGCCAAGGGAGACCTGACCAGTATTGCCTGGCCGTTCTTTAACAAGCTGGTGGACAAAGAGAAGGGTTACACCGAGTACACTGTGCCGTGGCCCTTCATTGTCTTCGGCGAGGGGCCGGGCAAGAAACGTACGCGCGTGTGGCCGTTGTACGGACGCGACGTGGCTGGCTCCACCAAGCGCGAGTTTTTTCTGTGGCCACTTTACCAGGGGCGTGAGTTGGAAACCGATCGAATCACGCGGCGCACCACGCGCATTTTATTCCCTCTCATCGAGCATATGCGGGAGGAACGCAAGGAAACCGGCGAGATTCGTGACCGCAAGTCATTCTGGCCGCTGTTCACGCGCGTGCGCGAGGGTGACACAAGCCGGCTGCAGGTGTTCACGCCGCTGGAGCCCTTGCTGCCAAAGAACAAGGCAGTGGCGCGCAACTACTCCCCGCTCTTTGCCCTCTGGCATACGCGGGAGAACGCTGCCACGGGCACGGCGACGCGCAGTTTCCTGTTTAATCTCTACCGCGGGGAACGCGCGCCGCAGTCCAAAAAATGCTCGCTCTTGTTCGGACTCATCCGCTACAAGAAAGACGAGGAGGGAAAGGAACTGCGGCTGTTGTGGCTGCTGTCATTCCGGTCAAAAACGGACGCGCCGTGATTTCATCCAACGCGATGCTGAGCGACATTGGCAGGATGCTGCTGTTGTTGCGGGACGCCTTGGCAAGCCTGCCGGCGGCGTGGCGGCAGCGCGCCCGGGTAGTGGACCAGCTTTTCGAGATTGGCAACGCCTCTCTCTTCATGGCCTGCCTCTTAAGCCTGTTCATCGGCGGCGTGCTGGCATTGCAGACCGGCCCCGTGATGGCTGAGCGTGGCGTGACCAGCTACATCGGCGGCATGGTGGGACTGGCCATGTGCAAGGAACTGGCGCCGGTGATGATGGCTGTGCTGCTGGCCGGGCGCATTGGCAGCGCGATCACGGCGGAGATCGGCTCCATGCGCGTCTATCAGGAGATTGACGCTCTGCGTACCATGAACATCAACCCTGTGCACTACCTCGTGGTGCCGCGCCTGCTGGCCGTTGCGGTGGCGCTGCCGCTGCTGGTCATCTTCTCCATCCTCATCGGCTGGATGGGGGGCGCGCTGGTGATTGCCATTAACCCGGCGGTCAACCTCTCCCACGCCGGCTACGTGAACAGTCTGGGCGACATGGTGGGGGCGCTGGATATTTTAAACGGCCTCATCAAGAGCTTCGCCTTTGCGGTGGTCATCGGCGTGGTGTCCTGCCACCAAGGGCTGGAGACCATTGGTGGTCCGCGCGGCGTGGGGCGCTCGGTTACCAAGGCGGTTGTAAACTCCATCGTGCTGATCTTGGTACTCGACTACGCATTGACCCGTCTGATGATTAACCTGTGAATGAGAAGGACAACAGCGGCGCGCGTGTGGAGATTCGCTCTGTGCGCAAAGCCTTCAACGGCCAGCCGGTGCTGCATGGGGTGGATCTCACGGTGGCGCCCGGGGAAATCTTTGTGATCATGGGCCCGAGCGGCAGCGGCAAGAGCGTGCTGTTGAGGCACGTCATCGGGCTGGAGACGCCGGACGCGGGCGAGGTGCTCATCAATGGCGAGATCGCCGCGGAGCCGGGCACGCGGGATCATTGCCGCATGGCGATGGTTTTTCAGGGAGGCGCGCTCTTGAACTCATTGACGCTGGCGGAGAATGTGGGATTATACCTGCGGGAGCACAACTTGAAGCCGGAACCAGAAATCGAGGCGGTGGTGAAGGAAAGGCTGGCGCTGGTGGGCTTGGAGGAGGCGCGCGACAAGCTGCCAGCGGAGCTTTCGGGCGGCATGCGCAAGCGCGCAGCCATCGCCCGGGCGCTGGTGATGGAGCCGCAGTTACTGCTGTACGATGAGCCGACAAGCGAGCTGGACCCGCTCATGGCGTCCACGGTGGGCCGCGAGATTGTGAATTTGCGTCGGCGCCACGGCGTCACCTCGATGGTGGTGTCCCACGATCGCGACTTGGCGTTTGGCATTGCCGACCGCATGGCGCTCATTCGCGACGGGCGCATCCTGTGTCAGGGCACGCCCGGGGAAGTCCGGGCCAGCGATGACGCGGCGGTGAAGGAATTTTTGAACGCCAACTTGAAACACGAACCCGAATCCCCGGAGGAGCCATGAAAAACCAACTCGAAACACGTGTGGGCCTGTTCTTTGTGCTGGCCGCGATGGCGGCGGTGCTGATGCTGGAGGTGTCTGACAATTTCAGTTTCTTCAAGAAAACCTACACACTGCATGCGGACTTCAACAACGTGAACGAGTTGAAGGAGGGGGATCCCGTGAAACTGGCCGGCGTGCAGATCGGCCGGGTGGAGGGCATCGCGCTGGGCGGCGGCGAGGGCAAGCCGGTGCGGGTGACGCTGCGCATCGGCGAGGAGCACCGGTCCCGCATCACCAGCGATGCCACCGCGACCATCAAGTTTACGGGGTTGATGGGGCAAAACTTCATCGCCATTACGCCGGGGCTGGACTCGGTGGCGCTGGAATCAGGGTCCTTGTTGCGGTCGCGGGATGCCGCGGACTTGAACACCATGTTGACGACCATGAACAGCGTGGCCAGCGGCATCGAGGCGGTGACGGACAGCTTCAAGGGGGTCAAGATCGACAGTATCGTGGGGCCGATGGCGAAGTTTTTGCAATCGAACACCAACCGCATGTACAACATTGTCGAGAACATGGAGACCATCTCCGGCCAACTGGCCCAGGGCAAAGGTGTGGCGGGCAAGCTGTTGAACGACGAGGAGTTGTTCCACTCGCTTAGCCGTACAGTGGCCAACATGGAGAAAATCTCCACGGCCGTCTCCAGCGGCGAGGGCACGGTGGGCAAGCTGATCGCGGATGACGCGCTTTACCGGCAATTGGACACCATCGCCATGGATTTTGGTCAATTGTCCGCGGATCTCAAGGCGGTTTCCGCCAAGATCGCCAAGGGCGAAGGGACCGTGGGCCGGCTGGTGCAGGACGAAAAACTTTACGCATTGTTAAACACCACCGCCGAGGATTTCAACGCCGTGGCGGCGGATCTGAAAAGTGTCACGGCCAAGGTGGCCAAGGGCGAGGGAACCGTGGGCCGGCTGCTGCATGAGGATGAGCTGTATGCCTCGTTGCAGAAAAGCGCGAAGAACCTGGAGGGGACCACCGAGAAATTCAGCCAGTTTGCCGACAAGGCCAACGAGACTGCCGACAAGGCCAATGAGACCGCCGTGGATGCCAAGGCATTGGTGGCCGATGCGCGCGGGGCGGTGGCGGACGTACGGGGGGCGGTGGGCACGGTGTCGGAGGCGGCCACGGCGGCCAAGTCCGTGTTGACCAAGGTGGACCAGGGCGGTGGGACGCTGGGGCGGCTGGTGAATCAGGACGTGCTCTACGCGGACGCCTCGGCGGCCATGAAAAACCTGCGCGACATCATGGAGAAGATCAACCGTGGGGACGGCTCGCTGGGCATGTTGGTGAATGATGACAGCCTCTTCAAGAACGCGCGCGCCACGCTCCAGAAGGTGGACAATGCCACCGAGACCATGGAGGATCAGGGTCCCATCAGCGTCATTGGCCTGATGTTTAACGGTTTGTTCTAGGCGGTGAACAGAAAAAGGGCGGCCCGCGGGCCGCCCGTGTCATGCTTCCGGGATCCGGTGACGTTATTCGTTCACCGTTAGTTCAGTCTCGCCGTTGGCCGTGCCGTTGTCTTCCGGCGTGCTCTCCGCTCGCTTGCGGGTTAACCCGCTGCTGCGCTCGTCATAGGGCACATACCCCATCGCGCGATACAAGGGCGAGTTGCGTCCGTGGGTCGGCGCGCACTTCACTCCATCCACCACGCGATAAGTCGTCTCGTTCAACGACTCATCCTCCAGCATACGTTCCTTTATCCCGCTGGAGCGCAATGCCTCCACTTGGGCCAAGGTTTCGCGTTTTGCTTCGCACTTGGCGATCTGAGCCTTGTACTCATCCAGTGTCAGTCCACCAAAGGTTGAATCCTTGGCCGACAGTTCCCATGCCGTGGCCACTTTCGCGGCCCGGCCCAGTATTTTTTTCCGTGTATCTTTTTCAAAAGAATCTCTTTGGCTTGTCTCCCGATTGTACTTCCATTATCCACAAAGTTTTTCAAAAGTCAAGACTTAACTTGTTGATTGTAAGATACTTACAAGAATATTACTTTCTTGGCGGGTCCTTTCTCCATGCATGTGACGAGCAAACGGGTGCAGGCCGTTTTTCGGGGGAAAAGCGGCAAAATTACGTTTGAATGTCGGGCATCCCTCGAACTTTGCACCCCATCCCTCGAACTTTGCTGGGCATCCCTCGAACTTTGCTGGGCATCCTCGAAACGTGGAAGCCCGGCGGTGTAATTGCGCTGTCCTCCCGCGAAACTCCGCTGCATGTCACCGAAGCATGGACGCCCTGCGCAAGAAGCAAGGTCCGGGGAATCAGGGCAAGGGTACGCTAGGCGGCTTGGTCGAGTATCCCCGAAATGACATCCGGGGCGGCACCGGCTTGGGGCAAGCGTGCGCGGGCGTAGTCCAGCAGGGCTTGGCGGGGTGGGATGCTGAAGAGCGCCATCATCAGGCCGAGAATGGCCAAATGACCCCCGGGCGCCTCACCATTTTCCACGGCATCGGCATGGCGTTGCAGAGGACGGGAATCGCGCAGGGGCAGGAGGTGCTTCAGGCTTTCATGGCCGAGTTGAAGGCTCTTTGCGGCTTCGGCGGCGTAGGCGGGGTTTTCCAAGAGGGAACGGTCAAGGGCGGCCAGTTCACGGGCTTCACCGGTGCTGGCATGGCGCCAGGCAGTGGCGATGGCGGGGAGTTCCAGGGCTTCCACCAAGGTCCGGTTGGCTGTGCGCGGGAGGGCCTCCAGCAGCGCCGTGTAGGGGTGGCGCACGCCGTTGGGCAAGGGGCCGAGGGTGGATTCCGTCTCGCTCACGGGGTGAGTTTGGAGGGTTTTTCAGCAAATGTAAACTTCACGTGCCGTGGGCAAAACGGGGTTGCGCCATGTCGCCGGGTGTTGATAGAGTTCGGCTTTACGGAGTACAGAGGTTATTTGAGATGGATTGGCGCCAACTGTTTTCGTGTTGTCGATAGCCCCCGAGGCCGAGGCGAGTTGTCGTTTACTCGCTGATCCCACTCCAATTCCTGATTTACCAGATCATGTCGAATCAAACTGCAACGGAAAGCGCCGCGCCCCAAGCCACGGCGGCCGACAAACCGAAGTACCCAGGCGCCCCCGTCACCGTCAATGGCAACCAGTTGGTGGCGGAGTATGTGGAAGTCCGCATTACCCAAGGTGGCGTGTTTTACCCGATCACACCATCGACCGAGGGGGGCGAGATTTATCAGCAGGCCTTCGCGCAGGGCAAGCTGGACGTGTGGGGCAACCAGAAGATCGCCATCGAATGTGAAGGCGAACATGCCGCGCAGGGCGGTGCCACGGCCTTTGCGGTGACCGGCAAGCGCACGGTGAATTTCACCTCCGGCCAGGGCATTGCCTACGCGATGGAGCAGTATTACCACGCGCCGGGCAAGCTCAGCACAATGGTGCTGGAAGTGGGTGCCCGCGCGCTCACCAAGCACGCACTGAATGTGCACTGCGGACACGATGACTTTTACGGCGCGCTGGACACGGGCTGGACGATGATGATGGCCCGCGACGCGCAACAAGCCGCCGACTGCGCGGTGATCCTGCGCAAGGTCAACGAACTGGCGCTCAACCCGGGCATGAACATCCAGGACGGCATGCTCACCACGCACTCCGAGCGGATGTATCGCGCGCCGGAATCGGATTTGCTGCGCGAATATCTGGGCGCGCCGGATGACATCATCGAGTGCCCCACCGAGGCGCAGCGCGAGCTGTTCGGCCCCACGCGGCGCCGGGTGCCGGAGATGATGGACCTGAAAAATCCCGTGTTGCTCGGCCCGGTGCAAAACCAGGAGCATCACATGAACGGCGTGATTGCCCGCCGCAATAATTTTAATGAGCACATCCTCGGCTTCATCGAGCAATGCAGCGCGGAGTTCGGCGAACTGACCGGCCGCCATTACGGGCTCATCCACGAGTACAAAACGGAGGATGCGGACACCGTATTTGTGTCGCTCGGTTGCGCCGCCGAAAACATCGAGGCGGCTTGCGATTACCTGCGCGACCAGCGCAACGCCAAGGTGGGATCCATTCACGTGAACGTTATCCGCCCCTTCCCCGAGGCGGCGATCATCAATGCACTACGCGGCAAGAAAAACGTGATCATCCTCGAGCGCACGGACGAAGGCATGGCGGGCGACAACCCGTTGGCCCGCGACATCCGCACCGCGCTAGGCAAGGGGCAGGAAGCAGCGAAGTTTGGCGGCGAACTGCCGGCCATCACGCCCGAGGAAACGCCGCGCATTTTCCGCGGCAGCTACGGCCTCGGCTCGCGGGATTTCCGCCCGGAACACACGCTGGGCGCATACGAATTTGTCACCGGCCAAACCAAGCGCACCGACGGCCGCGGCGAGGCGGATGGCGAAACCTATTTCACCCTCGGCATCGATCACCCCTACGCGGTCATCAGCAAGGACACGCCGTCGCTGCTGCCCGAGGGCGCCATCGCCGTGCGGTTTCACTCCATCGGCGGCTGGGGCATGATTACCACGGGCAAAAACCTCGGCACCATCGTCGGTGACTTTGGCCGCATCATCAACGAGCGTAATCCGGACCAGGAATTGTTCGTGATGGCCAACCCCAAGTACGGCTCTGAGAAAAAGGGTGCGCCCACCAATTACTACCTCACCGTGGCCTCCGAGCCCATTCAGGTAAACTGCGAGCTCAACCACGTGGACGTGGTGCTGTGCTGCGATCCCAAGGCCTTCACCCACTGCAATCCGCTTGAGGGGCTAAAGAAAGGCGCGAGTTTTGTATGGGAAAGCGACGAGACACCCGAGACGGCGTGGCAACGCATCCCCGCGAAGCACCGGCAGTTTGTGAAGGAGAACAACATCAAGGTGTATATTCTCCCGGGCTTTGACGTGGCGCGCAAGGCCACCAGCCGGCCGGATCTGCAGCTGCGCATGCAGGGCAACTCATTCCTTGGCGGCTTCTTCAAGGTGTCCAGCTTCCTGAAGGATCACAAGATTTCCGAGGAGGATTACCACGACATCGTGCGCAAGACGTACGATAAAAAGTTCGGCCGCTTTGGCGAAAAGGTCGTGGAGTCCAACATGAAGGTGATGCTTGGCGGCTTCGAGCGCGTCACGGAGATCAACTACGGTGAGATTGACGATCCCGACACCTCCAGCATGCGCAACCCGATGCTCGCGCCGAACAACGCCGGCAGTATTGAGATGCCTGAGACCGCCGGTTGCTCCGCCAGCGGTTGCCCCAGCTGCGCCATGCCCGAGGGGCAGGAACGGCATCCATTCCAAACGCTGGAGAAATTTGACAGCGAGTTCCGCAACGACCTCGGCTACCACCAGCCGGCCGGCGCTCTGGCCAGCCTCGGCATCATGGGCGCGGCCAGTGGAGCGACGCAAAGCAAGTACGTCGCCCGCCGCGAAACACCCGTTTACATCGCCGAAAACTGCACGCAATGCATGGAGTGCATCACCGCCTGTCCGGACACGGCGCTGCCGAATACCGCGCAGGATATCAGCACGATTTTGGTGACGGCCATTCGCAACTACGTGAATGATGAGGCCGGGCAAAAGGCGCTGCTCAATGAGGTGGCCGGCTTGGATGAACGTTGCCGCGCAAAGATGAACGAGGTGGTGGCTGCCAAGGAAAAGACGCCGTTCAAGGACATCCTGCGCGCCGAGGTGGATCAATTGACCGCCATCGACGAGGCCGCGCGCGGTGAGTTCCTCAACATCATCGACAAGCTGCCGCTGGCTTACAACGACGTGACCGCCATTTGGCGCAGCGTGGAAAAGAAGAATCCCGGCAACGGCGGTATCTTCTCAATTTTCGTGAGCGACCTTTGCAAGGGCTGCGGCGAGTGCGTGCAGGTTTGCGGCGACCACGATGCGCTGCGCATGACCGCCGAGACGCCGGACCTCAACGCGGAGCTCACCACCGCGCAGGTGTTCAGCCGCCTGCTGCCGGACACCAGCCAGAAATTCCTCGGCCTGTACAAGGACGACACCCCGGAGGAGAGCCGCGAGGCCGCCCTGCGCAATCACCTGATGGTGCGTCGCAATTACGAGGCGCTCGTCAGCGGCGATGGCGCGTGTGCCGGTTGTGGCGAGAAGAGCGTACTACGGGCCGCAGCGTCCGTCACCGAGGCGTACATGCGACCGATTTATCATCGCAAAGCAGCGCGCCTGCGTGAAAAGGCCACCGAGCTGGAATCCAACGGCGTGGTCAAGCTTGAGGCGCTCAAGGCGCGCAGCGAGGAGGAATACAAATGGTTCAAGCGCAGCGTGGCCCACACGGTGATGGGTTTGGGCGGTGAAAACGATGACGACACCACCGCCCGCCTCGCCGCGCATGGCGAAATTTCCGATGCCGAACTCATCGATGCGCTGGTGACGGTGTTGCGTCAGGACGCCTTTAACCACCGCGACGTGCAGGCCATCGACGGCCGGCACGCGAACGGCATGAGCGTGATGTACATGGGCGCCCACACCGGTTGCAATACCGTTTACGGCTCCACGCCCCCGAGCAATCCGCATCCGTACCCGTGGATGAACTCGCTGTTCCAGGACGGCGCGACGATCAGCTGGCTGATCAGTGAATCCGCCATCGTCAATCACGCCCGCCGCTCCGTGGTGCCCGAGCGTTTGGCTGATGCGTTAATCTCCCGCGAGAGCGACGTGGCCAGCGAGGGTGAGTATTTTACTCTTTCACGGTTGGATGACGCATTGATGACTGATCAGGAGATTCGCGAGTTGCCCAAGATCTGGACGATTGGGGGTGACGGTGCCATGGGTGACATTGGTTTCCAAAATGTGTCCAAGGTCATTCTGCAGAACAAGCCGAACGTGAAAATGCTGATGCTTGACACGCAGGTTTACTCCAACACCGGCGGCCAAAATTCCGACAGCTCAAACATGCTTGGCGGTTACGATATGAACCAGTTCGGTATTGCTTCTCAAGGCAAGCTCATCGAGAAGAAGAGTGTGGCCGAGGCCTTCACTGCCGGCCATGGTTCACCGTATGTTGCGCAGGTTTCCATGGCTAACTCTGCGAAGATGTACAAGGCAATGCTGGACGGACTGGAATATCGCGGCACAGCTTTCTATCAGTGCTACACCACCTGCCAGCCCGAGCACGGAGTGGGCGACAATATGAGCGCCGATCAGGCCCGCATGATCCGCGACAGCCGCGGCATGCCGGAGTTTATTTACAATCCGCGTGTGGGTGAGACGCTGACGGAAAACTTCGAGGTCAAGGGTAATCCCTCGCTCAAGCGGGACTGGTGGGAAACCAAGTACAAGAGCACCGGCGACAAGTACAACTACACCGTGGCGCACTGGGCTATCACCGAGGCGCGATTCCGCCAGCACCTCAAGGCCATTCCCGAGGCGCAAGCCGGCGAGTTCATTCACATCGACAACATGCTCACGCTCATCACGCAGCAGGACGTGACCTACCGCCGCGTGTTTAACGCTGACCACCGTGCTTACGTGCCCGACTGGGGCGTATATTTCAAGGCCGAGGTGAACGGGGAATTCAAGTACTTCACCGTGAGCCGACAGATGGTGCTTTTTGCCATCGAGCGCCGCAAATCATGGCGCATGCTCCAAAGTCGCGCGGGTGTGGAGAACAAGGATTATCTCGCACAGAAGAAGCTCATCGAAAAGGTGGACAAGGGTGACCTCACCCGCGATGAGCTCCTCGAGCGCGGCTGGGAACTGCTCAACGAGGAAGTAGCCGCGCAGTAATTCCATGGGCCGGGTTCGTGTGGCGGATGGTTTCTGCCTTCCTTGGTTGCGTCACCTTTCTGCTTGCCGGGGGTGGTTGTGTGGCTCACTTTTCCCGCTCACCCACTATTCATCAAGTGAAGAAAATGAAACGCATTTTATCCACTCTCCTTTTGATCACCCCGTTCATGCTGGCTGCGCAGACGCCCCTCTGGATTTGGCCGGACAAGGCGGAGCGCAATGAAGCTGCTTTTTTCCGCAAGGTGGTGAACCTGCCCGCGGGGAAGATCAAGTCCGCCAAGTTGCAGGCCACCTGCGACAATGGATTTTACCTGCACGTCAATGGCAAGAAGGCGTTATTTGGCTCGGAGTGGAACAATAACTACGAGATGGATGCGGCCAAACTGCTGGTGCCGGGCAAGCCCAACGTGTTGACGGCGCAGGGGGTCAACCAGGGCGGGGTCGCCGGGCTGGTGGTGAAGCTGGTGGTGGACATCGATGGAAAGAAAACCACTGTGGTTTCCGACACCACTTGGCTGACATCCCGCAAGGCTGGCAAGGGCTGGGAGGATGTTGATTACAAGGCCGAGGGTTGGACCCGGGCCATCGCCAACGGGAAAATGGGAGATCAACCTTGGGGCAATGTGTTTGGTGGGGCCGGTCGCGGCAGCGACGTGGCGCTCAAGGCACCCTCGGATGAAATTAAGGTGGCCAAGGGATTCAAGGTGGAACTCCTCTACAACGTGCCCAAGGGGCTGCAGGGTTCGTGGGTGGCGATTTGCGCGGATGACAAGGGTCGTCTGATCGCGAGTGATCAGGGTGGTCGCGGACTGTACCGCATTGATCCGCGCGGCGAAGAGATCAAGGTGGAAAAGCTCAACATAAACATCTCCAGTGCCCAAGGCCTGTTGTATGCCCATGGTGCCCTGTGGGTGAACATTCACGGCGGTGGTTCCGGTGTACACCGGCTTACGGACACCGACGGCGATGACCAGTTCGACAAGGACGAACACATCATGCCCCTGCGTGGAGGTGGCGAGCACGGCCCGCATGCACTTGTTCTTAGTCCAGACAAGAAATACATTTACGTGGTGGGTGGCAACATGACCACCCTGCCCAAGGTCACCCATTCCCGTGTGCCCACCAACTGGGGCGAGGATCATCTTCTCAAGCGTCTGCCCGATGCCCGCGGCCACGCCGCCAACATCCGTGCGCCCGGCGGCTGGATTGCCCGCTTCGACAAGGACGGCAAAAACTGGGAGACCGTCGCCATGGGCTTCCGCAACACCTACGACATGGCCTTTAACGTTGATGGGGAGCTTTTTGCCTATGACTCAGACATGGAGTGGGACGCCGGGACGCCGTGGTACCGGCCGACTCGGTTCTACCACGTGACCAGCGGCGCGGACTTTGGCTGGCGCACCGGCACCGGCAAATGGCCGCAATGGTATCCGGACTGTCTGCCGCCCGCTTATGGCATTGGGCCGGGTTCGCCCGTGGGCGTGACCTCCGGCTTGGGCGCCAAGTTTCCCGCCAAATATCAGAAAGCCATTTACTGCCTCGACTGGACCTACGGCACGATGTCCGCAATGCACATCACCGCCGATGGCGCTTCGTACACCGCCGAGCGTGAGGAGTTTGTCGCGAGTTCAAGATTGCGCATGACCGACGCGGCCATTAACCCCGTGGACGGCGCCATGTATTTCACCGTGGGCGGGCGCGGTGGTCAGAGTGCCTTATATCGCGTGACCTACACCGGGGACGAAAGCACTTCTCCTGTGAAGGCCCAATCTCCCCATGCCGATGTTCGGAAGCTGCGTCGGGAGCTGGAGCAGATGCACAAGCCGGGGGCCGGAACCGTGACCAAGACTTGGAATCACCTTGGCCACAAGGATCGCCACATCCGCTGGGCGGCGCGCGTGGCCATCGAGCATCAGCCTGTGGCCGAGTGGCAGGATGAAGCCTTGGCCGAGAAGGATCCGCAAAGATCCCTTACCGCACTGTGCGCCTTGGCGCGGCATGGCGACAAGGCACTGCAGCCGGATTTGTTGGCGGCGTTAAATCGACTGGACTGGACCAAGCTGGACTTGGGTCAGCAGGCTGAGTTGCTGCGGGTTTACCAGTTGGCATTCATCCGCATGGGTAAGCCGGCCGAGAAGGATGCCGCCATTGTGGAGAAGAAACTTGATGCATTCTACCCCGCGCCAGTGGCGGCTTTGAATCGCGAATTGTGCACGTTGCTGGTTTATCTGGAATCATCGAACGTTGTGGCCAAGACCTTGGCGCTTCTGGCGCAAAGCAGTGACCAATCCAAGTACAACTGGAGCCCCGAGTTGCTGTCACGCAACGCCGGCTACGCGCGTGCCTTTGCTGCCACCGCCGCCAGTTCTCCACAGCGTGACCAGATCCACTACGCCAAGGAACTTCGCAACCTGAAGACGAATTGGACCGACGAGCAGCGGCTGGATTATTTCCGTTGGTATCGCAAGGCGGAAAAATTTCGTGGCGGCAACAGTTTCGGCGGGTTCCTGCGCAACTTTCGCAACGAAGCCCTTGCCGGCGTGCCCGAGAACCTCAAGGCCGCCATTGCCGAGATTCAAAAAGAGCCGGTGGAAAGCGCGCCACCTTTCGAAATCGACACCAAGTTGGAGATCGGCGTGAAACCCCAGATGAAGTTCGACAAGGAAGAGTTGCGGGTCAAGGCCGGTGCCGGGGTTGAACTGACCTTTACCAACAACGATCCCATGCCCATGATGCACAACCTCGTGCTCGTGAAGCCGGGCGCGCGAATTGAGATCGTTACCGCCGCGGCCACCATGGGTGCGGCCGGCATGGTCAACAGCTTTGTGCCCAAGAGCGACAAGGTGCTTGCCGCCACCCCCCTCGTGCTCACCGGCAACACCTACAAACTCTACTTCAAGGCACCCACCAGCCCCGGCAAGTACGAATACATCTGCACCTATCCCGGCCATGGCCTCACCATGTGGGGCACACTGGTGGTGGAATAGAAAATTCGTTGAACCGGAACTCTACATAAGGTTCGCCCTGCGTCCCGTTCAAAACAAATCATCATGGCTATGGCTCCGAAATCTGTTAAGCAACTGAAGACTGTCAAAAAGAATGTCCGCAAGCACGTGGACGCGGCGCTGGAGTCGACCGGGGGATTGTTGCGGCTGGTGCCGGCTTGGGTGCCGCGCTCGTTTCTGCAGCCGGGCCTGCGGCTGAAGCTGCATCCGGATGACACCTACGCGTACGGTCTCAACCGCGGCGGCATTGATGAGCGTTGGTTTGGCTCCACCACCGAGGCGGCCAATGAGGGGCGCGTGCCGGACGAGGGCCTCAGCTACGTGGTGCACGGGCGCAACCGCTTCACGCTGCGCGATGCGGTGGCCGAGTGCGGCGCGGACATCATCGGCAAACGGATTTGGAGCAAGTATGGCAAGTGGCCGGTGTACTCGAAGTTTTTCGACAACATGGGCCCCATCCCGCATCACATGCACCAGAACGCCAAGCAGGCCAAGCTGGTGAAGCAGGAGGGCAAGCCGGAGAGCTACTATTT
>PBLV01000006.1 GCA_002721895.1 Verrucomicrobiales bacterium | reverse complement strand
TACAAGGATCGGCCATTCGACAAAATCGTTTCGTGCGCGCCGAAGATGTACGATGATCTTTGGGTCGGCGGCAAATGCATGTACAAGCTTGAGCCCGTGCTGGCTGATGGCGGTGAGCTGATCATTTACGCGCCGCACATTACCGAGGTGAGCTTTTCGCACGGCAACATCATCAAGCAGATCGGCTATCACTGTTCGGCCTACCTGCTGCATCACTGGGATCACTTTAAGGATTTCCCGTGGGGTTTGCTGGCGCACAGCGGTCACGTGAAGGGCATCGGCACTGTGGACGCCGATGGCAACGAGCATCCCCGCGCCACGGTCACGCTCGCCACCAGAATCCCCGAAGAGGTTTGCCGGCAGATCAATCTCGGCTACGTCGATTATCGCACGATCAACATTGAGGATTACGCCGATCGTGAGGATGAAGGCATTTTCCTTGAACGCAAAGCCGGCGAGCGGTTGTACCACCTTCGCCAGCGCCCCGACTGGGCCGGCGGCACAGACGATTGACAGTCGGCGGGCCGCTCGGCATCGTTGCCGCATGCCTTCGGTTTCCGCCGACCAAATTGCGTCCTTTGAAGAGGACGGTTATCTCATCATCCCCGGCCTGTTTGATGCCGAAGAGGCGGGCATCCTTCGCGCCGCCGCACAGGCCGATCAATCCTTCCAGGATCACGCCTACGATTTGGAGGACGGCGAAGGCGGCAAGGCGCAGCTGGTGCTATGGAATTCCGCCGGCGAAGATCTCTGGGGCGCCATCGCCCGCAGCGAACGCGTCGTCAACGCCATGGAAGCCCTTCTCGGCGATGAGGTGTATCATTACCACAGCAAGATGAGCATCAAGCAGCCGCGCACCGGCGGCGCGTGGAGCTGGCATCAGGATTACGGTTACTGGTACCAAAACGGCTGCCTCTGGCCAGACATGGGCTCCGCTTTTATTGCGGTCGATCCCAACACCCGCGCCAACGGCTGCCTGCAGGTGCTCAAGGGCTCCCACAAAATGGGCCGCATCGAGCACGGTCGTTACGGCGACCAGACCGGCGCCGATCCCGAGCGCACCGATGAAGCCGTGAAAGTGATGGAGCTCGTTTACGTGGAGCTGAACCCCGGCGACACGCTCTTCTTCCACAGCAACCTCCTCCATCGCTCCGATCAAAACACCTCGCCTGATCCGCGCTGGTCACTCATTTGCTGCTACAACACCAAGCACAACGATCCCTACAAGGATTCCCATCACCCGCGCTACGCCCCGCTCGAGAAACTGCCCGACACCGCCATCAAGGAAATGGGCGCGAAGCTGTTCGAGAGTAAAACCGATTTCTGGGATCCTGCCGCGGACGCCACGACCGGCGCCGGCGAAAAAGCCTCCACATGAACCTCAACATTCATTCCGAACTCCCCGAGCGCAAAGACTGGCGCATCGGCTGCGTCGGCAGCGGCTTCATCATGAGCGACTGCCATTTGGTCGCCTACGGCAAGGCCGGCTTCAACCCCGTCGCCATCGCCAGCCGCACGCAGGTCAACGCCGCCGCCTGCGCTGAGGCGCACAACATCGGCAAAGTGCATAGCACCATCGACCAGTTGCTTGATGACGAATCCATCGAGGTGCTGGATCTCGCCGTGCCGCCGGACAACCAACTCGAGATCATCAAGGCCGCCTGTGCGCGCGGCACGGCCAAAGGCATTCTGGCGCAGAAACCGCTGGGTGCGAATTACGCGGAGGCCGTTGAGGCGGTCGAAGCCTGCGAAGCCGCCGGCATTGTCTTGGCCGTGAACCAAAACATGCGCTACGACCAATCCGTGCGCGCCGGCAAAACGTTGCTCGAAAACGGCACCATCGGCGATCCCGTGCTCGCCACCATCGACATGCGCGGCATCCCCCACTGGATGCCGTGGCAGGAGCGCCAGGGCTGGGTCACCCTGCGCATCATGTCCATCCATCACATGGATACTTTCCGCTACTGGCTCGGCGATCCCGAGCGAATCTACTGCACCACCCGCCCCGATCCGCGCACCACCTTTCCCCACACCGACGGCATCGCCAGTTACATTCTCGAATATGAAAATGGCCTGCGCGCTATCGCCATTGACGACACTTGGACCGGCCCCGCGCGCGAAGGCGCCCCGGCCGACATCGGCATCGAATGGCGTATCGAGGGCATGGATGGTCTTGCCATCGGCGACATCGGCTGGTGTCAGGATCCGTACACCACACCGTCCACCATCCGCTACGCCACCAAGGGCGATGAAGATTTCACTGCGCCGACGTGGCAAGAAAGCTGGTTCCCCGACGCCTTCATTGGCACCATGGCGCAGCTGCTCATCGGGCTGGAGACCGGCAACCCACCGGCCATCGACGGTCGGGATAATTTAAACACCATGGCTCTGGTGGAAGCGGCTTATATTAGCGCCGAGCAACACCGGGCGGTGAGCTTGGCTGAAGTAAAAAGTGAAAAGTAGAAAGTAAAAGCCACAAGTCAAAATTCAAATTTTTGAGATATGGTTACTGATAGTGAAGGCACAAGCACGCAAGCGGCATCGGATATTAAGCGGCGGGCTTATCAGTTTTCGGTGGATATTTTGAAAATGGCAAATGCGCTGCCGGAGAAAAAGCTGCAATCGATTCTAATTAACCAACTCGTGCGTTCGGCCACGTCCATCGGTGCAAACATCATCGAGGCGAAAGCCGCCAGCTCGAAACGCGATTTCAGGCGCTTTTACGACATTGCCCTCAAGTCCGCCAACGAAACCAAATACTGGCTTTGCCTCCTCCGCGACGGAATGAACATCCCATCCACCACCATCGCCCCGCTCCTGCAAGAGGCCAAAGAAATCTCGAACATCCTCGGCGCCAGTCTCATCACCCTCCGCAAAAAACGCGATTGACCGATCACTTTTGACTTTTAACCTGTGGCTTTTACTTTCTCCTTTTAACCTTTTACTTTTCAAAACATGAAACTCGGAATGATTAACTCCGCCTGGGAACAGCACGGCATCGGGCTGGTCGACGGGCTGCACAAGACCAAGGAACTCGGCTTTGATTGCGTGGATATTTTCCAGGATCCACTTGATGACAACGCCGATGACCGCATCGCCACCATCAAACAAACCTGCGACGAACTGCAGCTGCCCATCATCAGCGTAGTCGGCGTGAGCGTGGGCCTCGTGGATTTCAACCCGTCCGTACAACAATTCCACGTCGAGCGGTGCAAACGTTACCTCGACATGGCTGCCACGCTCGGAGCGAAGAATTACCTCCTCGTGATCGGCGAATACATTTGGCAAAAGGAAGTCATCCCGCCGGAAGAACAATGGCGCTTCGCCGTGGAGAACGTGCAGGTGCTGGGCGATTACGCCGCCGAGCGCGACCTCGAGATCGTCATCGAGCTGGAGCCCTTCCACATGTCGCTCGTCAACACCATCGCCGAGATGGACCGTTACCTGACCGATGTTGACCGCCCCGCCGTGAAGGCGAATATCGACATCAGCCACATGCTCCTCAGCGACAGCCCGCCCGAAAGCCTCGCCGCCCTCAAGGGCCGCGCCGGGCACGTGCACATTTCCGATTGCGACGGCAAAGTGCACGGAGACCTGCCTCCCGGCCACGGCGTGGTGCCTTTCCAACCGTACCTGCAGGCGATCAAGGATCTCGACTTCGACGGCGCCATCAGCCTCGAGCTGGAATATGCGCCCGATCCGAGCAAGATCGTCGAGTGGGTCACCGAAGCCTACACCTCGACGGACAAGTTAATGGCCGAAGTCAACCTGCGCGGCTAATGAGCACCGAACCCAACGAGTGGCAAACACAGTTTCGCGACCTTTTCTTTAAGGGCGTCGAACGCCATGAAGCCGGCCGGCAATCGCCCGAAACAATGTTCGAAGGCGACGAACCCGCCTTTCTCGAATCCATCGGTTGCAGCACACAGGAGATGTTTGATTTCTGTGACGACTACGTGCGCTGGGGCGATGTCGTTTACGAGCACGTCGAGGAATTGCAGGCCGTGCGGCGCGACTATTTTCTCAACGACCTCCGGGGCCAACCCGCCGCGCGCCGAATGGAGATGGAGGAATTTCCCGCCAAGACCGATGAGATTGCCGGCGTCGCCTGGCTCCCGCGCCTGATCGTCAAGGCCCGTGCCAAGCTCGAGGGCGCCCTGCCCGCGGATTTAATGTACGGCTGAGGCGGCGACCGCCAGTTCTTCCGTGAGAAGAACGTCGACCCTGCCGAACTTCTGCGCGTCACCCTCGTTGCCGGCGACGAAGATCAACTCATCGTGGATTACGTGGAAAGCTGCATTCACGGCTAACCCAAGCGGCAATTCTCCGCGCCGGCAAACGCGTACTCCTCCACCACGCGCCCGGCAATCAGGTGTTCCTGGATGATCCGCTCCAGCACCTCCGGGGTACAGGAATGGTACCAGGTACCCTCCGGATAAACCACGGCCACTGGCCCGCGCAGGCAAACCCGCAGGCAATTGGCCTTCGTGCGAAACACCTGCGGTTTGGCACCCACCAAACCCAGTTCCTTCAGTCGGTTCTTCAGATAATCCCAAGACTCCAAGCCAGCCTCCTTGGCACAGCATTTGGCATCCGTCTGATCTGCACACAGGAAGATGTGGCGTTGGTATTTGTTCAATCCCAGAGTTTTTGTGCTTGTCTGAAGGTTTGGTTCGGACATGCGAGAAGTTCACCTGATTGACTGTTTGAGGTCAATCGCCTTGAGTCTGAAAGTTTGTATTGCACGGATACGGGAGCAAGGTGTGAGGCCAGCACTGTTTGAATTGCATACTATGACTGGACGAGGTGATGGCGGATGTTATCATCACCGGATGACATCTATTCGTATCTCTCTCGTGCTAGTTTTGACTGGTGTTTCACTTTTTGCTGACAATTGGCCGGCTTGGCGCGGGCCGGCGGGAACAGGTGTGAGCATGGGCAAGGGGTTGCCGATTAAATGGTCGACCACCAAAAATGTTAAATGGAAGGTGCCGCTGCCGGAGCGCGGAAATTCTTCGCCGATTGTGTGGGGGGACAAGGTGTTTGTGACTCAGGCGATTGAGCAGGTGGGGCGGCGGATGTTGTTGTGTCTAAACAGGAAGAATGGGAGAGAGTTGTGGCGCAGTAGTGTGCTCTTTCGGGAGAACGAGTTGACTCACCGGACGAATCCGTATTGCTCGGCGTCGCCAGCGACGGATGGTGAGCGGGTGGTGGTTTCGCATGGCTCGGCAGGAATTGTTTGTTACGACATGGATGGAAAGGAGTTGTGGCGGCGTGACTTGGGGGTGCAACGGCACATTTGGGGTAACGCGGCCTCGCCGGTGATTTACAAGGACTTGGTGATCTTGAACCATGGCCCCGGCGATCCGACATTCTTGGTGGCTTTGAACAAGGCTAACGGAACGGAAGTTTGGCGGCATGATGAGCTGGGCGGTGATTCGGGGGTCAAGAAGGATGGTCAACGCGGCAAGTGGATTGGTTCATGGACGACGCCAATTGTGGTTTCTGTTAACGGCCGGGATCAATTGTTGATGAGTTATCCGGGGCGGTTGGTGGCTTTTGAACCGGCAAACGGGAAGGAAGTGTGGTCGTGTGGCGGTTTGAATTCTCTGGTTTACACGTCGCCTATTTTCGATGAGGGAATTGCAGTGGCGATGGGCGGCTATGGCGGCACAGCGTTAGCAGCGCGGTTGGGGGGCAAGGGGGATGTGACGAAAACGCACCGGCTTTGGGCACGCCCAAAGGAGCAGCAACGGATTGGCTCAGGCGTCATGCATGAGGGGCACGTTTATATTCAGAATGCGACCGGAGTGGCGCAATGCATTAATGTGAAATCCGGCAAAGTGGTCTGGGAGGAGAGACTGAAGGGGAAAGGGGCGCGGGGTGGATCCTGGTCTTCAATGGTCTTTGCAGGGGGGAGGTTGTATGCCATGAACCAGTCGGCAGATGTATTTGTACTGAAGGCGGCGCCAAAATTTGAATTGGTTGCGACCAACTCACTGGGGGAAACCACGCAATCGTCCATCGCGGTTTCGGGTGGTGAGTTGTTTATCCGGACCTACAACCACCTTTGGTGCATTAGTGGTGAATGATTGTAACCTCTGGCCGTTTGTTGGCTTATATAGCTCAGAAATCCTATGAATAAATTATCCAAGTTGTTTCTGTTTTTGATCATGCCGGCCTTTGTTGCCGCCGGGGGGGGAGTGCCGAACTTTTCAGAGCATGTGGCTCCGATCATTTTCAACAATTGCACCTCGTGCCATCGTAAGGGTGAGGGTGCACCGTTTGAATTCATCAGCTATGAAGATGTTCGCAAACGAGGCAGGTTGATTGTGCGGGTGACGGAAAGTGGCTTCATGCCGCCGTGGCATGCGACCTCGGCTGATTATCAGTTTGAGGGCGCCCGTGGATTGAAGGATGGCGAAATTGAGACGTTGACCCGCTGGGTGGAAGGGGGCATGCCGGAAGGGGATCCGAAAAAGCTTCCGAAACGGCCGACTTTTACTCCAGGCTGGAGGCTGGGGAAGCCGGACTTGGTCGTTAAAATGAAGGAGCCTTATCCGGTGCCTGCGGCGGGGCGCGACATTTACCGGAGCTTTGTCATCCCGCTGGACATTCGCGAGACGAAATGGGTGAAGGCGGTCGAGTTCAAGCCGGGGGCGCCGGCGGTGGTGCATCATAGCTTATTCCGGTACGACACCTCGGGCTTGGCTCGCCGACTGGATGCTCGGAGTCCAACGCCTGGCTTTAGGGGCATGGGTGACGGAAATGCGCTGGGGCCGCGCAGTCTGGGTGGCTGGGCTGTGGGTGGCAGTGCGCGGTTTTTGCCGGAGGGCTTGGCGTATCGATTGCCGGCGGGTTCGGACTTGATTCTGGACATGCATTTTCATCTCTCGGGAAAACCGGAAAAAGAGGTTTCAACAGTCGGGATTTATTTTTCGGACAAGCCTCCGACGGATGTCTTTACAGCCATTCAGATGCCGCCACAGTTTGGGGCGCTTTCGCGGGTGGATATCCCGGCTGGGGTAAAGGACTACACGGTGGAGGATTCGTTTGTGCTTCCTGTTGACTTGGAGGCATTTTCCGTAAGCGCTCATGCGCATTATTTGGGCAAGCAAATGCGAATGACGGCGACGTTACCCAATGGAGCGAAGAAGGAGTTGATCCATATTCCGGACTGGGACTTTACTTGGCAGGAGGAATACAACTATTCGGAATTCGTTTCGCTGCCGAAGGGGACGCGGCTGGATACCACGATTGTCTGGGACAACTCAGAGGGCAATCCCTCCAACCCCCACAACCCACCCCGGAGGGTAAGATGGGGATTGCAGTCTACGGATGAGATGGGGAGCCTGACGTTGGCGGTGAAGCCTAAGAACTTGTCAGACATGCGTTCTCTTCACACCGCGTTGGGGCGGCACGCTCGAAATCATTACAATGCCCGGCGTAATCGGCCCGCCCAAGCCGGCGGCGGATTATGGGCGGCCGTTGTCGCGGGTATCATGCGGGGTGACAAGAATGGAGATGGGAAAATTAATAAGGTGGAGGCCCCTCGCTGGCTGCTAAAATCATTCGACAAGGTTGATGCGGATTCAAGCGGTGATTTGGATCGGCGGGAACTTGAAAGGGCGCGTGATCGCCTTGGGAAGGGGCGGGATTAGTTATGTGGGTTCCAAAATTTGAAAGGGATGCGAAGGTGGGTGTGGATTCACCCATCCCGACACAGGTGGTTTCCAATGAGGAATTTATTCCGAGACCGCAAACGGAGGAGCAGAAGCGATGGGAGCGGCGGATTGGCGAACTGTCAGAGGCAAAAGCCAAGGCGCTGGGGATGGGGCGGCGTGAGTTTATGCGCAGCTCAATGGGAATGGCGACGGCGTTTCTGGCGGCAAATGAGGTATACGGAAATTACTGGGAAGTGGACGAGAAGGAGACGTTGGAACCGGCGGCTCATGAGGAAAAATGGCCAAAGGGTGACTATTTCATTTTTGATGTGCAGACACATTTTACGAATGGTGTGCCCTTGGGGATGCGTGCATTCACAAATCTCATTGTCAAAGGGCTGGGGGTGAAGCTGGATAACCGGCCGGAGTCGTACGGCTTCAATAATTTTGTGAAGGAGATTTTCTTTGATAGCGACACTTCCATGGCGGTGATCTCAGGGATCCCGGGTAAGGAGTTTCATCGTGATCGGGAAGGCAAGTTGCTGGATGGTCCGAAACGTGGCGGCGGCATATTGCCGAGTTGGCTGATGTCACAGTCGAAGAAGCAACTGAATGAACTGACGGGATCCAAGCGTGTGTTGTGCCAGGGGAACTGCGCGCCAAATCACTATTGGGACCGTAAAAACAAGAAGCCTAATTTCGCGGAATTGTTCGAACAAATGGAGCGCGAAGTGAAGCAATATGGCATCGATAGTTGGAAATGGTACTGCCACATGGATCCGGGGCGCAGCGGGAACGGATTCCGGATGGATGACGAAAAGATGGCATATCCGTTTTATGAGAAGTCGAAGAAGCTTGGGCTAAAGGTGTTCAGTTGTCACAAGGGGTTTGCGAGCCAGTCTCGGCGGCTGGGGCATTTCACGCATCCGGGCGACGTGGAGAAGGCGGCAGTGGATCACCCGGACTTGAGCTTTGTGGTGTACCACTCGGCGTTGAAGCACGGGCCGGGCGAGGCGGGATTCAAGGATCCGAAGTTTTTTGATCCAAAGACGGGCGACTTTGTCTGGCACAACGAGCTGATGAAGATCAAGCAGCGCAATCCAAAAATGGACAATGTGTATTGTGAGATTGGGTCGTCGTTTGGTCTATTGGCGGTCTTGCATCCGCTGATGGCACAACATCTCATCGGCAAGAACGTGAAGTACTACGGCGCGGATCATGTCATCTGGGGCACGGACTGTCTGTGGTGGGGTTCGCCGCAATGGGTGATCGAGGCGTTCAAGCGCTTCCAGATTTCCGATGAGTTGTGTGAGCGTTTCGGATACAAAAAGCTGACAAAGGAAGACAAGGCGAAGATTTTTGGCCTGAATGCCGCCAAGGTTTACAAAGTGGACTTGAAAGCCAAGCTGAAGCAATTCCCCAAGGACACCTTGACACGGTTGAAGACCGCGTATCTCGACGAGGGTGGTCACCGTGAAAATGCTGCCCATGGTTGGGTGCGCGCCGAGGCTTGATGGACTCCACAGACCCGCCGGCCTTTGATGCTCAAATGAAACTAAATCTGACAATCATCACGCTGCTCCTTGCAGTGACCTTGGGGGCTACTGAAAACTGGCCCCAGTTCCGTGGGCCGGGAGCCATGGGGGTTTCTGAGAATGCGAATTTGCCGGGGGAGTGGAGCTCGTCTAAAAATGTTCTGTGGACAAGGGGATTGCCAGGGCGCGGCTGGTCATCACCCGTGGTTTGGGGCAAACGGGTGTTCGTGACCACTGTTACCACTGATGGTCAGCAGTGGGAGGCGAAGAAGGGTTTGTACTTTGGTGGCAACCGTTATCAGCCACCGACGGGAACGCATCATTGGAAGGTCATTTGCCTGGATCTTGAGACGGGCAAGGTGATTTGGGAGCAAACACCACTTACCGGCAAGCCGCGGGGGAGTATTCATATCAAGAACAGTTACGCTTCCGAGACGCCCATTACCGACGGCGAACGCGTCTATGCGTATTTCGGTAATCACGGTTTGTTCTGCTACGACATGGCCGGCAAGCAGCTTTGGAAAAAGGAATGGCCGGCGGTGAAAACGCGCTACGGCTGGGGGCTGGCGGCGTCGCCAGTGCTGCACGACGGGCGGCTGTACATTGTAAATGACAACGAAGAGCAGTCGTTCCTCGTGGCGCTGGACGCAAAGACCGGCAAACAAATCTGGCGCACGGCGCGAGATGATGAAAAGAGCAACTGGTCCACGCCATTCATTTGGCAGAACAAATTGCGCACGGAAATAATCACGCCTGGAACCCGAAAGAATCGCGCCTATAACCTTGAGGGTAAACTATTGTATCAATTTGGTGGTAGTTCATCGATCACCATTGCCACACCATACGCGAAGTTTGGGTTGCTGTACATCACCTCCGGCTATGTGGGCGATCGCAAGAAACCCATCTTTGCCATTCGCCCCGGTGCGAAAGGTGACATCTCACTGGAATCCGATGAGGACAGCAATGTCCACATCGCTTGGTGCCAGCGACGGGCGGGGCCTTACAATCCATCCACCATCATCTATGGTGACCTGCTTTACGTGCTGTTCGACCGCGGTTTGGTGGCCTGCTTTGAGGCAAAGACGGGTAAACATGTTTACGGGCCGGAGCGGGTTGTGCCCCGCGGCGGCGCGTTCACCAGTTCGCCGTGGGCGTACAACCACAAAATCTTTTTCCTCGATGAAAACGCCATCACCCATGTGCTAAAGGCAGGCCGTGAATTCAAAATGTTGGGCCAAAACCGTTTGAGTGAAAATGAGGGCATTTGCATGGCCACGCCGGCGATGGCGGGTGACCACCTTCTAATCCGGACGGATGCTCGGATTTACTGTATCCGAAAGGGGGGGGCTCGATGACCGAGGGTGAGGGTATGGACGAGACAGACATGAACCTGCGGGCATACCTTGAAAGCCTCAGCGACGAGCACTTGGCCAAATACGATCTTCGCTGGACGGATGACGAGGTGAAGGTGTGGGACGACAACTTTCGATCCGATGGTGCATTAATGCTTGTCTGTTGCGAGCGTGACGTTGATATAGCGGAGTTTCGCCTGCGACTGGAAGAATACCTCGCTGAGCGCGTTACAACCGGCACTTGACGGCATGGGATTTGTGCCCGATGAAGGGGGCAATTCATGCAGGCCCTATCCATTCTTCTTACATCGGTTTTTCTTTTAACCCTCTACAACGCGCACGCTGCATTGTTCAAAACGCGGGGTGATAAAATGTTCGCCGCGTATTTCAAGGCCGAGGCGGATCGGTTGGCAGCGGATTGTTTGAAAGACGTCAAGACGCTGGCGGATTGGAATGACCGTAAGGATCGCTATCGGCGGGAAATGCACGAGATGCTTGGGTTGGACCCCGCGCCGCCGCGAACACCATTGAAGGCGACAGTGACGGGGAAAGTGCAGCACGAGGAATTTGAGGTGTGGAACCTGCATTACCAGTCCATTCCCAAATTGTATGTCACGGCCAACCTGTACGTGCCAAAAGGACTGAAGAAACCCGCGCCGGCCATTCTTTATGTGTGCGGGCACGGCCGTGTAAAAAAGGACGGTGTCAGCTATGGCAACAAGGTGCACTACCAGCATCATGGTGTGTGGTTTGCGCGTAACGGCTACGTTTGCCTAGTTATTGACACGCTGCAACTGGGTGAAATCGAGGGCATTCACCACGGCACTTACAACCACGGCATGTGGTGGTGGAACAGTCGTGGTTATTCGTCGGCGTCAGTGGAGGCGTGGAACTGCATCCGGGCGCTGGACTATTTGGAGACCCTCGAGTTTGTCGACAAAAACCGCTTTGGTGTCACTGGCCGCAGTGGCGGGGGAGCGTACAGTTGGTGGATTTCTGTGCTCGATGAACGCATCAAGGTGTCGGCGCCAGTGGCCGGCATCGCGGATTTGCAGAATCACGTTTACGCCGGATTTCCAAACAGCGGGCGACTGGCGCACGGAGTTGTGGAAGGCCATTGCGACTGCATGTTTCACGTGAACACATACCGCTGGGATTTCGGACAAGTCGCCGCGTTGGTGGCCCCGCGTCCGTTGATGATACTCAACACGGATGACGATCGCATTTTTCCGCTTGATGGAGTCAGCCGTGTTTTCAACGATGTGCGCCGCATTTACGATTTACACGGCGCCCGGGACAAGCTGGGCTTGGTCATCACCCCCGGCGGCCATAAGGACACCCAGCCATTGCGGGTGCCTGCCTTTAATTGGTTCAACCGCCATCTCAAAGGCGAAGAACCGCCGATCACCATTGCCGCCGAAAAATTGTTTCAACCTGAGGAATTGAGGGTGTTCAAAAAGCTGCCTGCTGATGAGATAAACACCAAGATCCAAGACTGTTTCACACGCATTGCAACTGACAAAAGGGAGGCCAAACCTTCCATCGACTCCGTTAAATTGCTTAGGCAAAAGACTTTTCGCGGCTGGGCGGCGACCGATGTGCCCTTAAATGAAAAGCGCGTGTATCGTAAGGAGCATAAAGGCGTCATATTTGAGGCATTTGATTTTGATAGCCAAAAGGAAATTCAACTGCGCGCATACGTCTGCTATCGCACCGGCCTCAAGCAGCCCAAGGCAATTCATCTTGAAGTGTTGCCCGAGGCGGCTTGGCGCAAGTACCTCGTGCTGGGGCGACCGATTTACGCCAGGGAATGGGCCGAGGAGTTGGCGCTAGCGGGCATTGCTGCGGATGCCCCAATCACCGCTCAGCAGAAAGCGATGCTCGAGAAAAAACTCGACCATGTGCGCAACCAACCCGAGGTGTACATCACCTTCATGCCGCGCGGCATTGGCTTGAGCGTGTTGAGTGAGGATGAGCGCCACATTACACAAGCCCGTCGGCGTTTCATGCTGCTGGGGCAGACACTGGCAGGAATGCAGGTGTACGACGTGCGCCGTGCCGTGCAACTAACGCGAGAGCTGGGACACGCCGCTCCGTTGACTGTTTGGGGTTATGGCGAAACGGCCAGTCACGTGGCGTTGGCTTCGTTATACGAAAAGGGCATTCGCCAGATCAATCTTGCCAATTACCCGAAGAACGATAAGGAGCAGCCGGATTACCTAAACATTTCCCGGATCACCACGCCCGCTGGTGTGCTTCGTTTGGCGCGCGAAAAGGTGAAGGTGAATTTAGGCAGGTAACCGGATTTATCATCAACGAATCGTTCCGCGGGCGGCTTTGCCGGGGAAAATGTCTTTCTGAAAATTGCCTTCTTTCACAATTGGCACCCCGTGGACGAGCGTGTAGCGGATGCCGGTGGAGAATTGGGCAGCGTCTTTAAAGGTGGCTTGATCGATGATTTTGGCAGCGTTGAAAATGATGATGTCCGCGTCGGCGCCGACTTGCAGGCGGCCTTTCTTTTTAAATGCGGGCGCGCATTTCTCAAGGCGTTTTGCGGGCCAAAGGGCGCATTTCTTTAGGGCAAGCATCAGGGGGAGGTCCTTGTTTTCACGGACGTATTTGCCGAGAACGCGGGAGTAGCAGCCGGCGTTGCGGGGATGGCCCATGAAGCCGTCGCTGGCAATCATGGTGTGCGGGCTGGCAACAACCTGACGCACGAGGTTCTCGGGGTTGGCGTGAACGATCACCTTGCCACCTTGTTTGCGATATTTATCAAAGGTCGCCTTGGTGAGGCGTTCACCGGTGGCGACCCATTGGAGGTTGTTGTAGGTGATGCCGGCGCGATCCTGCCAGCCATCGTCAAAGATGGCGGATTTGATATCCGTCATGCCAGCTGTGTACGGGTACACTTCACAGGAAATATCGAGGCCGTTTTTGCGGGCAGCAGCAACCATTTCGATAAGGCGCGGGGTGACAAGGTTGCCGGTACTTTGGATATGCACTATGTGCCCGGGAGCCCCGCTGATAGCCGAGAGCGCGATGACTTCGTGCATGGCGGTGTGGATGTTCAGGCCGGTGTCCGCGCCTTTGCTTCTCATGTGTACATGACATGAGGCATCGAACTGGGCGGCAATGCGAAAGATTTCTAGGGATTCCCATTGCGTGGCCTCGGGTGTGTATTGCAGGCCAAAACCGACGGCGACGGCACCCCGGCTTAGCCCGTGTTCAATTTTTCTTTTGATGGCAGCGAGTTGTTCGGGCGTTGCGCGTTGTTTGGCGCCTCGGGAATTTGCGGGTGGCAGGAATGCGGGCTTGTCGCCCATCACACTGATGCGCGTGGGGATGTGTCCGATGCTTACGCCAAAATTGATGGGGGTTTTGCCCGCGCGCAGCTTGTACCACAAGTCCACATCGGCAGTGCCTACTTCGAGCTCAAGCGCGGTGGTCACGCCATCCATGGCTTTGAACGGGTAATCCTCCGGGCCCTGACCGTGTTGGTGCAGGTCCACAAAGCCCGGGGCTACCACGAGGCCTTTGGCGTTGATGGTCGACTTGCCGTTGAGCGGGGTTTTTGAAATAGCCTTGATGGTTCCGTCGGTAATGCCGATGTGTCGAATAGCGTCGAGCTCGGTGGCGGGATCCATGACGCGTCCGCCGGTAATGACGGTGTCGAAGGTTTCGGCGCCTGTGGTCGTGAGAGTTGCGAGGGCTAGGGTGAGGGCGAAAAGAGTTTTCATTTTAATTTCTCACGCGGAGCCGCAGAGACGCGGAGAGTGAATAGATGGTTTCTCCGCGCCTCCGCATCTCTGCGTGCGGCTTATTGTTTTGCTTCTTCCAAAAAATTGGTCACGGCGGCAGTCATCACTGCCTCGAAAGGGACGGAGATGAAGCGGGCGCCTTTGTCGCGCCATTTTTGGGCGCCTTCGCTGTTGTAAATCATGAGGCCGAGGATTTTGCCGGCGTCGAGGGTGGTGGTGGCAATTTTGTCCATGGCGGCCTGTACGTCGGGGTGGGGGATGTTGCCGGGGTGGCCGAGGGAATTGGCAAGGTCGTTGGGGCCGATAAAGATGACATCGACATCCGGCGTTTTCACGATGGCGTCCAGGTTGGCGAGACCTTCGGTGGTTTCGATTTGCGCGATGACGAGCGTTTCTTCGTTGGCTCTTTTTACGTAATCACCAAGTGGGCCGGTACGGCCAAAATTGGCGGCGCGGATGCCGGCTAAACCGCGTTTGCCGCGAGGTTGGTATTTGATGGATTGTACGGCGCGTTCGGCGTCGTCGTCGGTGTTGACGAATGGTATGAGAGCGCCCTGTGCGCCGGTGTCCATAAAACGCAAAATGGTGGATTGCTCATTGGTTGTGGCCCGCGCGATGGGCGTGACGCCGTGCAGTTCGCAGGCGCGGCACTGATCCTCCACGTCGCGGGGTTGCAATGTGCCGTGTTCGCCGTCCAGTACGAGAAAGTCCCAGCCGAGATAACCCTGCAGTTCGATGAGGCTGGTGTCAGGCGTCCGAAAAAACGCACCGTACACCGTTTCGCCGCTGTTCAGTTTCTGCTTGGTGGTGTTTGTTTGCATTAAATTAGACCATTGGAAACAGCTTGGCGGCAATTATCGTCACGATGATGCCGGTGAATCCCATGATGGTGGCCATGGGTGTGAGCGCCTTGAGAGTTTCTTTTTCGGTCATGCCGCTCATTTTGCTGATTACCCAGAAGCCACTGTCGTTCATCCACGGGAACGGTTTTGACCCGCAGCCGATAGCCACGGCGAGGTACACGGGATGATAGCTTAATTCCGTGTCCAGCGCGATCGGACCCACAATGGCCACGGCGGTGAACATGGCGACGGTGGCAGAGCCTTGGGCCCCGCGAATGACGGCGGTGACGATGAACGCAATGGGCAAAAGCCATGGGCCGAGCGATCGGCCCTCCGTCATGCCGGAAATTTCGGGGCCGATGCCGGACTGGCGGAGCATGGCACCGAATGCGCCGCCCGCGCAGCAAATCAAAATAATGAGGCCGCCTTCCATCATCGATTGCTGCACGTGATCGGCCACGACTTGACGGTCATTTAATCGCGTGGCGGCCAGAAGCATCGCCACGGCGGCCGCGATGGTCAGCGCGATGTTTTTGTCACCCAACAACTGTAGGGAAAGTGGCAGTGACTCGGTGGGGGCGAGACCGCTTTTGTAAATGGCCACGCCGCTAATGAGTACGACAGGCAACAAGATGGGAAGGAGCGAGGCGCCGAGCGAAGGCAGCTCGCTGATATCGCGTTCGGACAATTCTTCCAGCTTCGCCAGTTCCTCGGGAGACTCGCGCAGCGGCACCTCCATGCGCTTGTTCAGCCAGTGCGCGTACACGAGGCCCATCGCACTGCAGCAAATGCCGATGAGCAGTCCGGTCATAATCATTGTGCCTAGGTTGACGTCCAGTTCTTCCGCCACGAATAGCGGCCCGGGCGTGGGCGGCACCAGCGAATGGGTCATTGTGCCGCCGGCCACCAGTGCCACGACGAAGAGCACGTAGTTCTTTTTTACTTTCAACCACGTGGCCTTGACGATGGGAATGGCCAGCAGGAAGAGGCTGTCGAAAAATACCGGGATGCCCAGTAGGAACGCGCTGCCGCAAAATGCCACCGGCGCCCGCTTAAGCCCGATGAACGAAAGAGCCCCGCGCACGATGCGTTCCGCTGCGCCACTGGCCAGCAGGCAGCGGCCGATAACGCAAGCCATCGCAATGAGGATGCCAATCTTGCCTGCTGTGGAGCCGAAGGCGTCGGTGATGCGGTTGAGGGTATTGTTTGACTGCGCGTATTTCTCTGCAGCCACTTTGGCTTTGGCTTCGTATATAGTTTGATGAGCCAAAACGGCGGCCTTGACGTGCTTCCGAATAGTCATTTCGTCCGGCGTGGTGTCGGTGCTGTTTAGGTCTGAATAGATTTTGTGCAGCTCTCCGTCTAACTGGGTCTTTTCTTTGCTGTTGCAAAGCGTATTCGACGTGAATTTCTTCGGCGGTTTGCCCGAAGCCAGCGCCTCATAAACTGCCACCACTCCAAATTTGGTGTCAGCGCGGATGGCGTCACCCTCATATTTGGCGGCCATTGATTGTTGAAGATAGGACGGCATCGTCAGGCCGCCTACGGCAAATGCGCCGAGAATCAGTGAGAGAAATGGGTGCAGACGCAGCCAAAGAATGCCGCCCAGCACGATGGCCAAACCGATGGCGAGCAGCAGCAGTGGGTTCACGGAGAGACGGTAAATTTTCAGTTACCAATGTTCAATTATCAATTTGGTAGAACGAAAATTTGGCATTGATAATTGATCACTGAATGCGCCAGCATTCCGCATTAGTCCAATTGAGCCATGAAAATACTTGTTGTCCTCACGTTTGCCTTCGTGTTTTCCACCTTCGCCGAATGGCCGCAATGGCGCGGGCCGGGCCGGAATGGGGTGGTAACGGACAGTGTGCCGTTGTTGAAGGCGTTTCCAAAGGAGGGCCTGAAACAGCTTTGGACGAGTGAATTTATCCCGAGTGACGACGATGGTGGGCATGGAAGTGTGGTGGTGGCCAACGGGCGGGTTTATATGGCGATTGTTTGGCACGAAAACGTGCCGACGAAGACCCGGGCGATTGATGATTTGGTTTTGCGCAAATTGGGCAATCGGGGAACGAGCCAGCTAGGAGATGCGTTGGTGGCGAAGATGGAGAAGGATCGGCTGGGCCTGAGCCGACGGTTGCGCGGGGAGAAATTGCAGGCGTGGATTGATGAGTGGATTGATGCGAATTTGGACAAGGATCAAAAGCAGGTGCTGGGCAGCTGGGTGGCGAGCCGATTCAAGAAGGGGAAGGCGGCGATTGCCATCAAGGATTTGCAGAAGTTGGCGACCATGCGCGAACATCGGTTTGAGGATGATGCCGCGTTCAAAAAATGGCTGGGCGGTCAGGGCTTCAATGAAGAGACCAAGGCGCAGGTAGTTAAGGCGGTGCCGAACACGCGCAAGGTGGCCAAGGACGTGGTGGTTTGCCTCGACGCAATGACCGGCAAGACGCTTTGGAAAACGGATGCTCCGGGCGAGCCAACCGGCAGAAAAGCATCCAGCACGCCGTGTGTGGCGGATGGTAAGGTGTTCGCTTTGGGCGGCCGGCATGCGTACTGCGTGGATGCGAAGACCGGCAAAAAAGTTTGGTCTGCTGAATTGCCGAGCAAGGGTGGGGCGTCGTCGTTTCTCGTGGCTGAGGGAAAGGCGTTCATCATGGTCGGTAAACTGATTGCGTTGGATGTAAAGACGGGCGAGGTCGCTTGGGAAAGCGATGATGTGCGCGGCGGCAATTCCTCACCGGTGCTGTGGGAGAACGGCGGCAAAAAATATCTGCTCACGAACAGCAGCCGCGAGGTGTTTTGCCTGAACCCCGCCGATGGCAAGGTCTTGTGGCGCACGCCCGGCGGTGGCGATTCAACGCCGGTGGTTTCCGGGCAGCACATGGCCGTTTACAGCCGTGACAAAAAGATTGGCTTGGCCGGTTATCACATTTCGGCAGCTGGCGCCAAATCGCTGTGGAAGATTCCATTGGATGCGCGGCGCACGCAATCCACGCCGGTGATTTATGATGGGCACGTGTTCCTTGCAGGCGGCGACACGCAGATGTGTGTGGAGATGGATTCCGGCAAGGTGAAGTGGAAAGAGAAGCGTTCGAGTAACATTTCCTCGCCGTTCATTGCGGATGGTCGGCTGTTTGCTTTCGAGAAAAAGGGCAGCGAACTGGTCATGCTCCGCGCCGATCCGCTGGCGCATTACGAGGAAGGCAAAGCCCGCGTCCGCGCCATGTGGTGCCCGTCCCCGGTGCTCAGCCGCGGCAAGCTGTTCGTACGACAGGGGAACGGGGTGGCGTGTTTTAATTTGGCTGCGGAATAATTCCTACCACGCCATCGCGCCGATCCGCTTCGCCACTTCCTCCGCATTCGCGCGGCTGTTGAACGCGCTTATCCGGAAGTAGCCTTCGCCGGCGGTGCCAAAGCCCGCGCCGGGGGTGATGACCACGGCAGCTTCGTTGAGCACCTTATCAAAAATATCCCAACTCGGGGCGCCATTGGGTGTCTTGACCCAAATGTAAGGCGCGTTCGTGCCGCCAAAAACTTCGAGCCCCGCGGCCTTGGCCGCTTCGCACAGGATTTTGGCGTTGCCCATGTAATGGTCGATGAGCGCGCGCACTTGTGCCTGGCCGGCCTCAGTGTAGACGGCAGCGGCGGCGCGTTGGATGGGGTAACTGGTGCCGTTGAATTTCGTCGCCACGCGGCGTCCCCAAAGGGCGTGGAGAGGGTGGTCGTTGCCGGCGGCGTCTTTGGCGGTTAAGCCCTTCGGCACGACGGTGAAAGCACAGCGGGTGCCGGTGAAGCCGGCGTTCTTGGAGAAGCTGCGGAACTCGATGGCGCAATCACGCGCGCCTTCGATTTCAAATATGGAATGCGGCATATCAGCATCCTGAATGAACGCCTCGTACGCGGCATCGTACAGAATGATACTGCCGTTGGCCTTGGCGTAGTCCACCCACGCGGCGAGCTGCGCCTTGGTAGCGGTGGCGCCGGTGGGGTTGTTCGGGTAGCAAAGGTAAATGAGATCAGCCGGTTCGTCGGGGATGGCGGGCACGAAAGCGTTTGCGTCGGTGCACGGCAGATAAATGATACCCTCGAAAAGCCCGGCGTCATCGGCGGGGCCGGTGTGCCCGGCCATCACGTTGGTGTCGAGGTACACGGGGTACACGGGGTCGGTGATGGCGATGCGGTTTTGGCTGCCGAGAATGTCGAGGATGTTCGCAGAATCGCACTTGGCGCCATCGGACACAATAATCTCATCGGCACTAATGTCCATTCCGCGCGCGGCATAATCATGCTTTGCAATTGCTTCGCGAAGAAAATCGTATCCCAACTCGGGAGCGTATCCGCGGAAGGTCTCACGGTTCCCCATCTCATCGACGGCTGAGTGCAGTGCTTCGATGACCGCTTCCGGCAACGCTTCCGTCACATCGCCGATGCCGCACCGGATGAGACCGGCGGCCTTGTCGGGGTTGGCCTGTGTGAATTCGTTTACGCGACGGCCAATCTCGGGAAAGAGATAGCCGGCCTTGAGCTTCAAAAAATGTTCGTTGATGTACGCCATGGGGGGAGGGCGGACGGTAGCGGAAGGGCTCGGTCGAATCAAGCGGTTCTCACTTTTGCATGAGGAACGCAAAAAGGTCGCGCACCTGCTGCGGAGTGAGGGCGTCGAGCAGGCCCTCGGGCATAAGGGAGACGGGCATGGCCTGAAGATCCTTGATTTCATTGCGCGGCAGGGTAATGGAGTTTTGGGCGAGGTCGCGCAGGACAATGAACTGCGGCGCGTTTTGGGCGATAAAGCCCGTGAGGCGCTGGTTGTCCTTGGTGACGACGTTGAAGCCGGCAAACTCCTCGCGGATGCCAAGGCTGGGATCGACCACGGCGGGGATGAGAAAGCCCGGATTGTTCAGCTGATATGCGTCGAGGTTCGGCCCGATGTTGCCTCCTTTCCCCTTATAGCGATGGCACGCCGCGCACGCGATGGCGTACACTTGCGCGCCCGCCTTGGCGTCGCCCTTGTTCTCGGTAATCAACGCGCCAACCGCGGCGATGCGCTTCTGTTTGTCTTCACTGCTCTGGCGCAGTTGTCCCCAGTGCTTCTTCACGAGCGCATCAATGGCCTTGCGCTTGTGGCCTTGCATCGCGAGCACCGTGGCAGGCTTCACGTCCTCGCGCTTGATGGTGCCCGCATCGACTCCGCGCGCGAACGCCAGCGACCAATCGGCGCGGCTGCTCAAAATATTCTGCGCACTATCGCGCTCGCGCTGGGGCATCTCGGCATAACGCGCCAACAGCGACGTGCCCACCGCGGCATCCTCAAAGCGCTGCATTGCCGTCATCAATTCAATGCGACGGCTACTGTTGTTGCTGGCCCTAAATTCCGCGAGCAACAGCTTGAGCGCATCGGCGCTGCGGCGTTCGGAAAGCAGCTTGGTCAACGCGCGCCGGTCGTTGGCGGGGGTTTTCGGGTTTTTGACGAGCTCCATCGCTTCCGCCATCGCCTCAGGCAGGCCGAGGCGGGTGGCCAGTGAAATGAGCTGCGGCGTGTGGGTGCGGGTTTTCCAAAGTTTACGCGTCTCGGTGACCAGCGCGGCGGGCGGATTCTGCACCGCGTTTCCCTGCAGGCCGGCCTCGAGGCCTTTGATGAGCTGGTCGCGATCGGCATCGCTCGGAGCCTGGGCGAGAATGCGGGCGGCGGTGGCGAGGTTGGCGGGCGTTCGCTCAGCGGTGTAACGCTGGGCGATGCGCGCGATGAGGTGCTGGCGCATCATCTGCGTTGTCCAGATCGATTGGTCGGCGAGCAGCTTGGTGATGGCGTCCCGGTCGCCGGTGGCCTTTTTCTCGATCGCCCACCAAAGGAGGAGCGGGATGTGTTTGTCGTTGGCGTCTTCGGTGCGGCGAATGAGAGCGGCGAGGATGGGAAAGGCATCCTTCGCTGCCCAGCGTTTGCAGGACGCGGCGAGGCAGCTGCGGACTTCGGGATGCTTTTCGGTTTTGGCCAACTCGGTAAGTTGATTGCGCAGGGCGGGGGTCATGAGATGGCTGTCGCCGAGCAGGCGTATGGTCCAGAAGCGAATGAACGGGTGTTTGTGCCGCAGCGTTTGCTCGGCGAGTTGCGTGGTGAAACCGCCGCTGTGGTTGATGGCCCAGAAACTTTCGAGCGCGATTTGGCCGTCGTTTACCAAGGCAATTCTCGTGAGTCCGGGTACGAGCGATTTGTCGCGGCGATCGGCGAGGATGCGTTGCGCGGTTTGGCGGTGCCACTTGTTGGGGTGAACGAGGGTGTTGATGAGCTCGGTGGTGGACAGCTTGCCGAGGTCGAAGGGCTTGATGGTCTTCGCGCCCTTGGCATGCATGCGGTAAATACGTCCGCTGCTCTTGTGCCAAGTGTCGCGGGGATCGAGGTGGCTCAGACGGCTGTCATACCAATCGGCAAAATACACCGCGCCATCAGGACCGGCCTTGGTGTCGACAATGCGGAACCAGCGGTCATCGGTGGTCACCATTGGCGCGGTGTCGACGGTGCGGAAGCTCGAGGTGTCTTTGTAAATGCGGCTGGCCTGCACGCGATTGACCAGCGCCATGCCGGCGATGATGTGTCCCTCGTAACTGGGCAACTTGCCGCCCTCGTAGATGATGGTCGATTGCGGGAAGCGCGGCTTGTAACCCTCGTGCGCCATGTGTTGGTAAAAGCCGAACGCATGCGGATTGATCAATGGCCCGTGCTTGGCCCAGCCTTTGATGTAGCAGCCGCCTTGCACGTAATGGACGCCGCGCGTGTTGCCGTAGTTGGTGCCGCTGAAGGTGCGGCCTTGGCTGTCGAAGTCCAAACAGAATGTGTTTCCGCCGCCCTCGGCGAAGACTTCAAACTTTTTTGTGCGCGGATGATAACGCCAAATGGCCTGTCCGAGAAACTTGATACCCTGAATTTCTGCGGTGCACGTGCTGCCATGCGCGCCGTAAATCCAGCCGTCTGGCCCCCAGCGGAGGCTATTGGCGCCGGAGTGCGTGTCCTCGAGGCCGAAGCCGGTGAGGTGCACCTCGGGATCGCCATCAGGGATGTCGTCGCGATCTTTGTCCGGATAAAAAAGCAGATACGGCGGCATCAGCACCCACGCACCGCCGCGTCCGGTGATGACGCTGCGGGCCATGTTCAGTCCATCGAGGAAGGTCTTGTGTTTATCGAAGACGCCGTCACCGTCCGTGTCTTCGTGGATGGTAATCTTGTCCTTGCCGCGAAAATGATTCGGCGGCGGCGGTGGCACTTTATCGAATACCGCGCGCAGGTACTTGTCGTACTCCATGACCTTCAGCCCGGCCGGGAAGGGATACTGCAGATACTGCGTCACCCACATGCGCCCGCGTTCGTCGAAGTAAATGTTCAGCGGCTGCGCCACCTGCGGCTCATGCGCCACCACCTGCATCACCAGCCCCTCAGCCATCTTGAGCTTCTTGATGCCCTCAGCGGGCGTGGACGGCTCAGAGCCATCATTCAACGCTCCGCGCCCCTTGAAATTATCCACGAATCCCTTAAGGCTGTCGGAGAATTTCTCAGGCGGTTTCTTGTCGTCGGCAAAAAGGGAAGGGGAGAAAACGAGCAACAAGAAAAGCGCAGCACGGTTCATCCGCCGATTGTGGGCAACGGAATAATTTCAGCAAGAACCAATCTCCGTGTTCCTTGTGTCTCTGTAGTAGACGATTCTTTAATCACACAGGCACAGAGGGCAGAGTTTTAAATAAACAACCCTGCGATGCAGGCATTAATGTAGCTGACGAGCACGCCGCCGGCCATGGCACGGAGGCCGAATTGGGCGAGATCTTTGCGGCGTTCGGATGCGAGTGAGCCGATGCCTCCGATTTGGATGGCGATGCTGGCGAAATTGGCAAATCCGCAAATGGCATAAGTGGTGATATAAAAACTGCGCTCATGTGCCAGCGTGGTGATTTCGGGATTGGTCAGTGCCTTAAAGCCCATGAATTCATTGAGCACGATTCGCTCGCCGAGCACCTGCCCGACGGCGGTGCAGTCTTCCCAAGGAACTCCCATCAGAAAAGCAAAAGGTGCGTTGAGCCAGCCGAGGATGTTTTGAAAGGTGTATGTGCTTTCCGTAGCCACACCGATCCATTGCTGGGGCTGGGCGATGAGGATGTTTAAGAGCGCTACTACGGCGGTGAAGGCGATCAGCATAGCCAGTACGTTGATGGTGAGCTTCATTCCGTCGCCGGCACCTTGGCAAAGGGCATCGAGTATGTTGGAGGTCTCAGGCTTTACCTCAGCGGTGGCCCCATGAGCGGTGGGGCTTGTTTCAGACTCGGGCAGGAGAATTTTGCCCATCAGCAATGCCACTGGCGCAGCCATCACTGAGGCGGTGAGTAGGTGGCCGGCCATGTCGAGGTAGCCGGCGGTTTTGCCGAAGCTTGCATATACGGCAAATACGCCTCCGGCGATGGTGGACATGCCAGCCACCATCATGGTCATGATTTCGCTGCGTGTCATACCCTTGAGGTAGGGCTTGATGACCAAGGGCGCCTCGGTTTGGCCCATGAATACGTTGGCGGCGCTGCAGAGGCTTTCGCTGCCACTGGTGCCGAGGAGGCGGCGCATTACCCACGCCATGCCGCGCACGATGTGTTGCAGGATGCCGAGGTGGTAAAGCAGGCTTGAGACGGTGGCCACGAGGATGATGGTACCAGCGATGATGATGGCGACCAACGCGCCGGTGTCGTCACGGCTGTCGCCAATTTTACCGAATGCTTCGCCCATCTCTCCGTGGTTGGCCAAAGGGCCGAAAACCAGTGAGGTGCCGGCTTCGGCGGCATCCAGTAGTTTTTGGACAGCGGTCTTGGCGAAAGAAAAAATTTTTTCGCCCACGGGTGTTTTGAGCATAAATAGCGCCAGCGCCAACTGCAGGCCAATTCCCGAGAGCACGATGCGCCATGGGAATCGATCTCTTCGCAGCGAGATGCCCCATGCCATGGCAAGGAATGCCACCAGCCCGAGCAGGCTCATTAATCGTAAGTCCACTGCGGTCTTAATAGTTTATCTGGGCGGCATGGACAAGGGCGGGCTATTCACCGGCGGTTGACTTTGGCTCTTCGGGTTTTGGATCAGCGAAGAATTCCAGAAGCGGCACGATACCGACTCCTGCGAGCATGATCAGCGCGAGATGGCCGGTGTGCGGGCTAAAGTCAGGGGGATACCATTGATATCCAATCAGGATGGGCTTTCCTTCGCGCAGGATTATTTCACCGTTTTCGCCCATGAGATGTTTTTTGAGTTTCCAAGGCCATATGATGAGCAAGGAGCCAGCAACGAACCCCGTGAGCACCGAAAGGGTGGCATGACGCCATTTCTCGAGAATATAAGACAGTGCGCGTGAGAAGGCCATGAGGCCGAAAGCACAGCCGAGGGCAAAGGGGGCAAGTACAGAAATGTTGAATGAACCGATGGCGTTCATGATGAGAAGGAAGTTGCCCATGAGGAGGAGAATGAATGAGCCAGAGATGCCGGGGAGAATCATGGCGCTCATGGCAACGGTTCCACACAGGAAGACATACCAGGACGCGGGGTTAGGGCCGGCGTGTCGAAGGAAAACAATGCTGATGGCGAGGCCGACTCCGACGGCAAAGAGAACGGCATGTTGAGCGTACCATCTTGGCACCCGGCGGCCAACGGAAAAGACAGAGGCGAGGATGAGCCCGAAGAAAAAGGCCAGGGTGAATTGTTCCTTTTCGTTCAGTACCTTTTCGAGAAGTTTGGCGAGGGTGAAGACGCTGGCGAGCAGGCCCACGCCGATGGCACAGACGAATGGGCCATTGACATGGTTGAAAGCTTTTCGGAATTCTCCTTTAAACAGCAATCGTGCTGACTGCCAGCCGAAGCTTTTTATGGTGGTGATGAGTTCCTCGTAAATGCCGGTGATGAGCGCAATGGTGCCTCCGGAAACGCCAGGGATGACGTTGGCGGCCCCCATGGCTGCGCCCTTGATGATCAGGCTGATGAAACGCAACAGGGGCATGGATCAGGCGGCTTGGTCTCCGCGGTACAGGCGAGGGACACGGTGGGTTATGGCGGTGAGGGTTTCCCAAGGGACAGTTGACGCCCACTGAGAAAGCTGGTTTGCGCTGATTTCCATTTTGCCCTGATGGCCAATCAGCGTGGCTTCATCGCCCGGGTTTGGAGTTTGTACGCGCGAGACGTCGGCCAGCATTTGGTCCATGGTGATGCAGCCGAGGATGGGGCATTGTTTGCCGCCGATTAGCACGCGAGCTTCGCGATGGGCGGAGCGGAGGTAGCCGTCGCCATAGCCCGCGGTGAGCGTGGCTACGCGCATGCGCCGTTGTGCGATGTAAGAACGACCATAGCTGAGGGTTGTGCCCTTGGGAATTTCCTTGATCAGGGAGATGCGGCACTTCCAAGCAAGCGCAGGGTGAAGATGGCGTTTTAGGGCGGCAGCCGGGCGGCGTCGCCCCGAGGGGAGAACGCCGTACACCAATAGCCCGGGCCGGACAAGGTTGTGCATAGACTGGGGCTCGTGAAGCAGTGCGGCGCTGTTGTTGGCATGGAAGTGGCTGAAGTGATGGCCCGCGGCGGTCAGTTGTTTTGCAAGTCTTTGAAACTGGGTGCGTTGTTTACGCGTGAAAGTGGCGTCGTTCTCACCGTCAGCGTAGTGGGTGTAGAGTCCGACAGCGTTAAGGTTGGGCAGTCGCTTGATTTCATCCAGCAGCGCGGGCATCTGTTCGGGGGGGGCGCCCAGTCGGCCCATGCCGGTGTCTACCTTCACATGGGCGCTGACAGTGCGCTTGAGTTTGCGGGCCATGCGCGAGAAGCGGCGGGCTTCCTCAGACGTGGACAAGGTGGGCATTACATTGTCCTTGATGGCGCGCTCGGTTTCGTCGGGAAGACATGCGCCAAGCATGAGGATGGGCCAGCCGCGGCCAACGGCCCGAATGTTCCGGGCTTCGTTAAGATTGGCCACGCCAAAAATATCGGTCCCGGCCTGCATGAGCAGTGCGGCGATCTGTCGCAGACCATGGCCATAGGCGTCGGCTTTAACCACGGTCATCAGCGAGCACTCCGGGCCGATGCGGTGGCGTAGCCACGCGAGGTTGCTGCGCAGAGCGTCGAGGTCAATTTCAGCCCAGCATCGATGGGAGAAGCTCACGGGCAAGATTTGCGAAGGCGCGTTGTGCTTGGCAAGTTTGGGTCATTCACAGGGCGCGAGGTGGCGGCGCCTTTGTGAAATCAATGGACCTGATGTAGATCGGCTCGATGGGTTTGCATGGGGGAAACCGGGTTTGGCTGGCTGCCATTCTGGCGAGAGCCGCAGCGTCTGGATAGAGAGGGGTGCAGAAGGGAAAACCGGTGGCGTCGGGGCCATGGGCTTCCAATGTTGCGGCTTCTGATACGCCGATGATTTGCAGTGGGGCTGATTCTGTCTGTGAATCGTCGGTGAGTTTCCATGTGGTTTGGTAATACTCATGGCGCTGGGCATCGATGATGAAATGCACCTTCCCACGAATTCCGTTGGTGCGGGCGGTGGAGGCGAGGATTTCGGCACTGCTGGTGGTATAAAGGTTGATATCGTTTGCGAATTGCCATCCTTGTGCGGTGGCAATGGCGGATCGGATTCCTGTGTAGCTTCCAGGGCCAATTCCCAAGGCAATTGTTTCAACATGGGTTTGGTCGATGTCAGCTTCGCCCAAGGCTTGATCGACAAGCATCAGGGGGGATTGGCTGACTTCATTGGTCTCCACCTTAGCCAGTAAATTGGCACCATCAGCCACGGCCACGCTACGTCGGCGACTACTGAATTCAAGAGCCAAAATCTTCATGCTCAATGCGGCGTTCGGTTTCGCCGGTCTGGGTTAGTCGAACGTGCCGATATTTTGGGGGACGGGGGCCTGTCCATCGGTCGATCCATTCTATGACGGAAATGCCCGTTGGATCGAAGTATGGCTCGAGCCCGGCGGCCAGAATCTGGGTGTCATTTTCGAGGCGGTAAAAATCGAGATGATTCAGTGGCAGCTTGCCCTGATGTTCACATACGAGAGTGAAAGTGGGCGATGTGATTGGAGTGGCGATCCCCAAGCCGAGAGCGATGCCCTTGACCAGTTGTGTTTTGCCCGTGCCCAAATCGCCTTCCAGGCCAATGACCCAGCCGGGTTGGGCGAGTCGTGCCCACTCATTGCCAAGCGCTTGGGTTTCCTCGGGGTTATTTGAGATGGTCGTAACCTTTGACATTGAGAGAGTGTGCGCCGTTTTCATCGCGCAGCGAAATGCCGGGTTTGCGAGTGATTTTGCCAATGCACTTGAGCGGAAGTTCTCGGAAAGATTGTTTCCATTCGTCGTGCAGCGAGACTGCCTGTTTCGCAGGGAGGGTGAAGAGGAGTTCGTAATCCTCACCGTCAGTCAAGGCGGCAAGGAGTGGGGTTTTGCCCGAAGGGTTGGCCCGCGAGTACTCCTTGGCGGCCTTGCTGATGGGGATGGCAGTGGTGAGTAGCTCCGCGCCAATTTGATCGTTGAGTAGATGGTGAAGGTCGGTGGCCAATCCATCGCTGAGATCGATCATGGCGTGGATGTCAAACCTGCCAGATAGCCAGTGGGATTCCTGCAGTCGAGGCATGAAGTCGAGGTGTTTACCAGCCAAGGAGCCGCCTAGTTCACCAGTAACAAATATGGCGTCTCCCGTCTGGCTACCGGCTCGGGTGATAACGGTGGCGGGATCGCATCGGCCAATCAAGGACACCGAAATCAGGAGTTCACTGGTGCGGGTGGTTTCGCCTCCAACGATGAAGGTGTCGTGTTGGGCAGCCATTTCCTGCGCGCCTTGATAAATTGCGGCAAGCCGGGCCTCGTCAAAAATTTTGGGGAGTCCCAGGGTGATTAGTGCATGAGTGGGGTAGCCGGACATGGCCGCAATGTCTGAGAGCGGGCGGGCGATGGCTTTGCGGCCGATCAATTCTGGCCGGGTGTCAGCGGTGAAATGAATGCCTTCGACAATCGCATCTGTTTTGAAGAGGCAGAGGTCCTCGTTCTTTTGTGTGCTGATCACTGCGCAATCATCGCCTGGTCCCACATGCACGGAATCGTCACTGGGCAGCCCTTGGGTTAGCGTTCGGATGAGTTTTGCCTCACTCATGATGGAGGGATGATTTTTTCCAGCGGGATGATACCGCGGGCCAGCAAAACATTGCAGAGATTGAAGCCGGCGTGAGTAAGAACTGGGCACAGGAGGTTGCCGGTTTTTTCGTACTGCCATGTAAGGAGTAGGGCCAGGGCAAAAAGTGGCAGGGCGTTGAGTAGACTCAAATGGACGGCGGAAAAGAGAAAGGCTGGGGCACAATATGCCACCCAGCGCGGCACGGAAATACGGAGCGAGGGAAAGAGGATGCCGCGGAAGAGAATTTCTTCCACGAGTGGGGCTTGAATGACAGGCATGAGGCTGAAAAGCAGAATCTGGAAGGGGGTATCCATGGATTTCAATGTTTGGATGCTCTTCTGCGCTTCGACGGCGATGCCCATGCTTTTAAAGAAAAGATTGCAGCCCATTTGCAGGATGAACATGAGCGGGACAATGGCGAATCCGATAAAGAAGGCCGTCGGAAGGAGTTGGGCCAGTGGTCCTTTTTTAAGCCCCAGCACGGCGTCAAGACTCAGCTCATATTTGGACATCAGGATGCCGACAGCGCAGGCGGCATAGGCAAGAAAAACCACGGAATTGAGCAGAAAGTTGCCCAAGGAAAAGACAGGGGGTGGCGCATTGGCGGGGATTTGCGATTGGGCAAACTGTGCAACCACAATGGACAGGACGAAGGGGCTGATGAGCAGCGCAGCTTCCCAGAGCTTCCATGGTTTTCGGTCAAGCACGCGCCACGTTAGGATGGCTGGGGCATGTGGGGCGATGAAAAAGGTTGGGTTGCGGGCGGGGCGGCCCTAGACTCCGCGTCCTTCATGACAGATACAACGATAACTGCTGGCCGGGTGGATGGCCGCGCCGATGATGAACTGCGGCCAGTTCGGTTCCGGAATGGAATCGCATCGCATGCAACGGGATCAACCCTCATCGAATGGGGCAATACCCATGTCATTTGTGCGGCGACCATCGAGGAATCCGTGCCTCGCTGGATGCAGGCGCAGGAAGTGGAAGGGGGCTGGGTGACGGCGGAGTATTCCATGTTGCCCTATTCCACTCATGATCGGAAGAAACGTGATGTCACCAAGGGCAAACTGGACGGGCGATCGACGGAGATCCAGAGACTGATTGGGCGGTCCATGCGGGCGGCGGTGGATTTAAAAAAACTGGGCTCGCGCACCCTGTGGATTGACTGCGACGTGTTGCAAGCTGATGGAGGAACGAGGACAGCATCCATTACGGGCGCTTATGTGGCGGCAAGCTTGGCGGTGTCCAAGCTCATCGAGAATAGCTTGCTGACGGAAAGCCCAATGGTCAATGCGGTGGCCGCGGTTAGCGTGGGCGTTGTGGGCGGTCGGCCCATGCTTGACCTGAACTATCCGGAAGATTCCGCCGCTGCAGTGGATATGAATCTGGTGATGACAGGGGCGGGGAATTTTGTGGAAATTCAAGGCACCGGGGAAGAGGCGACTTTTTCGGCGGATGAACTGACCGCGCTGCTGGCCCTGGGCCGCAAGGGGGTAGAGGATTTGAACGCCCTGCAAAAGTCGGCACTGGCCCGATAGCGCTACTGGCATTCCGGGCAAAGGTCAAAAAACTCCAGCTTGTGCGTCAATGCGGTGAAACCGTTGCGGCGGGCGATCTTTCGCTCCAATTCACTGGGAAAGCATTCGTCAATCTCCACGACGCGGTCGCACTTGTGGCAAATCAAGTGATGATGGTGAGCGTTGTTGTCACCACAGATCAACTCGTAACGGGCGGTTCCATCACCAAAATCAAAACGCTTCACCAGTTTCAATTCTTCAAGCAGATGCATGGCTCGATAAACAGTGGCCAGATCGCAGGGTGAGGGCAGCGCGGCGTGGATTTCCCGGATAGTGCGGGGATGCTCATTGGTGCTCAGTGCGTCTAGAATATCCTGGCGCGGCCCGGTAATGCGCCGGTCGTCCTGACGCAGGCGATGAGTCAATTGATGTAGCGATTCGCTGCGCCATTCCTAGTGCTGATGAGTTGAAAACGCCACGGTGCCGGCGGCAAGAATGGCTCCGAGGGCAATAGCAATTCCTTTTTGCCGGTTTACCCGGTGGCCTTCCTCGCTCTCGAAGAGAATGGTGGTCGACACATGCATGAAAATGCCAATGACGATTGCAAGCAGCCAGTGATGGCGCCCAGCAAGGAAGGGCAGATTCCCGGCCAATGCGCCCAGCGGAGCCATGACGGCAAATATTCCGAAGAGAATCCAGACTCGCGATTTTGTAATGCCGCTCTGCTGGAGCATGGCCAACAACACAATGGCAACAGGAAATTTGTGAATGGCAATTGCAGCCAGCAACAGGGAGGGATTGTACTCGTGCAAATGATCATGGGCGTGCGCGTGTGCATGAGAATCCGCGCCGAGGGGTGTTGCCTCCAAGAATGCGTGAATGCACAACCCCATCAACATGCTGTAGGGAAGCGGTCCATGAGGGGGGTGGGAGTGGCCGTGCTCCAAGCCCCGAGAAAAATTCTCCAAAATGATTTGCACAAAAAATCCCGCGAGAATGAAAGCCCCAATTTGCCAATGTGGTTCCTTGGTGCTCGCAAACACCTCGGGCATAAGGTGCAGGCAGGTCAGGCCAATCAGGTAGGCGCCCGAAAAGGCGGTGAGCAGCTTTAAGTTGCGCGTTTCACCCAAACGACTGAAGGCAATCGCAGCGGCGCCGGCAAGCACAGATACAATGAGAATCAGGATTTGAAGTCCAAACATTATTGAAAATTATTTGCAATTATGTGGCAGCAAAAAACCCGCCTGAAGCGGCGGGCGGAAATGCCGGTTATTTCATCAGCAACATTTGGCGTGCGCGCTTGATGGAGCGGGTCAAGCGCCGTTGATAGTGCGCGGGCAGACCGGTGTATTTGCGCGGAAGAATGCGGCCCTCGTCAGTGACGTAGCGGCGCAGCAGGTCGGCATTCTTTGGGTCAAGCTGGTCGATTGTAAAATCGACTTGCGGGCGGGGACGAGCCACGCGGCGGTCGGTTCCGCCAGTGCGGCGGCCGCGCGGGGTGCGGTCGGTGTTGGTTTTGCGTGCCATGTTACTTGATCTCGCGGTGCACGGTGTGGCGCCGCAGGAAAGGGTTATATTTTTTCTTCTCCACGCGCTCGGTCTGGAGTTTCTTGTTGCGCGTGGTCATGTAGCGCGAAGGTGGCTTGCCTTCGTTCTTCGCTTCAGTGCATTCAAGGGTGACGATTTCGCGTGGCATGATGTTTTACTTCTTGGCCTTGGCGGCCTTTTTTTTCTTGGCGGAAGACTTCTTTTTTGCCGGCGCCTTTTTCTTGCCGGCCTTCTTGGGAGAATCATCTGAGGAGGCCGGGGCGCTGGGTTCGAATGAGCCGGAGGCACCGTCGATAGTGCCGAGGCTTCCCAGTTTGCGGCGTTGCAGTACGCCATCCCTCTCAAGTTTGGCTTGGGCATCAACAGTGAACCGTGTCCACGGGATGGCCTGCAGACGGGCCTTTGGGATTGGCTTGTCAGTCAGTTCACAAACGCCGTAGTTGTCCTTCTCGATGCGACGGATGGCTTCCTCAATCTCGTAGACCGCGTCCTGATCAGCGGAGAGGAGGCTGAGCGCGGAATCCCGGTCAAAGTTGTCCGTTCCGGAATCGGCCATGTGCATGGAGTAGTTGCTCATCTCCTCGGCCGATTCCTTCTTGAGATCGGTCATTTGGTTGAGCAGCCGGGCGCGGAGATCGAGAAGAATATCGTAATACTTTTTCCACTCTGCCTTGATCTTGACGGAGTTGCTCGGACGCCAAGCGGAGGCCTGCTTGGGGGTCTTTACCGGCTTGTAGCCGAGGATCGCTGCAGCGGAGGCCGCCTTGACGGACTTGCCCGCGCCATTGCGCTTGGCGGATTTTTTTGCCTTCGGAGCAGCCTTTTTGGCCGCTTTTTTCTTTGCTGTTTTCTTCGTGCTCACAACACCCTGAGGTTAAAGGGGTGGGGAATGTACCAGAAGAAATCGAGATTGCCACAAAAAAGTGTGGGTTTTGGAAGTCTGTTCTGGGTGGTGATTTTTGGTGATTTGCCATTGATTTTCGGGTTCAAGCCGCGAAACGGCGTAGGTTCAATTGGGGGATTTCACGCCACTTGGGAAAAATCCACGCACCTGCGGAGAGGGGACTTGAATGCACATTAAGAAATCCAAGGGAAATGGGGTGATATATTTCGAATGCGGGTTGGCATGGCACGTGCTTCTATCAATGGTATACAAGGCAGACGCAGCAGCCTTAAAAGAATAAACAAAGAGTACAACAATGGGGCCTGTTGCGATGCTTAAACAAGGGGCAGTTTTCTGCCCCTTTGTTTTTATCTAACTTCTTTTAAGCCCCAAGAGCGCGGCAGCGAATCCATAGCCAGCTCATTTGCAGAATGCCACCGATGGTCATGGCCAGTACGGCCGCGTTCAAGCCCGGCATGGATTGTTGGGCCGTGATGATGGAGATGAAAATAAACAAGGAAAGGGTGTAGAACAAGACCGCCTCGGTGACCGGATTGCTGCGTTTTGCGTGAATGAGACGGCCTTCGAAGTAGCAGGCCCAAGTGGTGATGGCGGGATGGAGCAGGGCAAACCAAAGGCTAGCCTTGCCGATTTGGGCCAGCTCGACGCGGAGACCGATAATTTGCGTGAACCAAAGGTCGATTAGGGGTGTGGTGATGAGGGCCAACAGAGGGAGGGAAAGAACAAGGCTGAGGATGGCAGTGAAGTTGAAGAGTTGGCGGTGGGCGTTGGGCTTGTCGAGAAGGGCGACGACGACCTCGGTGTAGGCAATGCCGGCGGAGCGCAGCATGAAAATGAGGCTGTTGATGGTCGGCCAGATGGCGAGGGTGAGCATGGGGTCGGGAAGCCGGCTCAGGCCGCCGGTGAGAATTGGCTGCCCGAGGAGGCCAATGGTGGGCGCGAAGGCGATGGGGAGATAAAAGAGAATGACTTCACACATGGTCAGGGCCGGGCCTTGGGCATCACGTAGTGGGCCTTGTAGGACGGCATGAGTTTTCCAGCGGATGTAAAGGGCCTCGATGATGACACCAATGGCAATAGCGGTCGCGGCCACCACGATGCCTGCGTATTTTTCGACCAAGACTCCAGCAACGAGCACAATGGCATCAGCAATCAGGCGAATGCCGGTGCCCCAGCCCACGGCGCTGGCTTTCCCAAAACGAATCAGGACGCCCTGGTGAAATCTGCGGTGGGCGATGGCCCATGTCCAGGGGGTCATGATCTGGAGTCCTATTCGGCCGGGTTCGATGATATCCGCGGGGGCCTTGATGACCTGCACGGCCAGCCAATCGTAAAGAGGGGTGAATGCGATGAGGATGTGCAGGAATGTGAGGGCGATGCTGGAGACGGTCATCAGCCGGTGGAGTTTTTGATAGGAACTCCAGTCGCGGCTCAGGGCGGTGGATGCCGTGAGGAGCATGATGATGGGCGACTCAATCACGAGAGCGATAGCGAACACCATGCCGTAGGCTCCCGTATGGACATCCGATTGTGTCAACTTGGTCAGGGCGGCACAGACCATTGGGATCTCGGCGCCCATGAGCAGCCAGCTCGCGGCGAGAGGGAGCCACGTGCGAATGATTTGGCGTTGATCCAGCGGTGCGGAGATGGGGAGAAGAAGTGGGTTAGCGAGGGGCGGCGCGGCCGGTGTGGGAGGGATTTTGGCTGCGCATGGGCCAGGGACTGTTGGCCAAGCCTTTACTGTCGGTCTTAAGCGCGTAGAGGTGGTAGTCCCATGAGCCAAAGTAAAGGGTGCCGTTCGGGCTGAGGGCAGCCGAGGAAGTCACGTTGTCGGGAGTAGGGAAATCCCATTTTTTGCCTCCAGTTTTTGCGTCCAAGGCATAGAGGCGACCGTCGTAGGAGCCGGCGTAAACCGTGCCATCCGCACCGATGACGGGGGCGCAGCGGACTCTTTCCTGGGTTTTGAATTCCCATTTTTTCCCGCCAGTGGCCCCGTCGATGGCGTAAATCTTGGCGTCAAAGGAGCCGATATAGACCGTGCCGTCAGGGCCGATTGTGGGGGGGGAATAGACGCCGCCGTCGGTTTTGAATTCCCATTGTTTCTCTCCGCTCTGGCCATGGAGGGCGTAGAGTTTTTGGTCTTCAGAGCCGATGTAGACGGTGCCATCTGCGCCAATGGCCGGGGAAGACCAGATGTTATTGCCGGTCTTGAATTCCCATCTCTTGATCCCGGTCTTTCCGACGAGAGCGTAGACCTTGTGGTCCATTGAGCCAAAGTAGACGGTTCCATCCGGACCAATGGCGGCTGTTGAAGGAATGCCGTGGCCGGTTTGGAATTCCCATTTTTTTTCGCCGGTCGATCCGTCGATGGCGTAAAATTTTGTGTCGCGTGAGCCAATAAACACTGTCCCATCGGCGCCAATAACCGGCGAAGCCCACAGCCAACCGCCGGTTTGGAATTCCCATTTCAGTTCGCCGGTTTTGCCATCGAGGGCTGTGAGGTTATTGTCTTGAGATCCACAATAGATGGTTCCATCTGGCCCAATGGCGGGGGAGCCGTAGATGTTCAGGCCGGTTGTGTATTCCCATTTTTTTTCTCCGGTTTGGCCATGGAGGGCGTAGATTTTTTTGTCGTATGATCCGAAGTATACGGTGCCGTCGGCGCCGATGGCGGGGGATGAGGGGATGGGGCCGTTTGATTTGAAGGACCAAACGAGAGGTTCTTGGTTTTCTGGTTGTGGCTCGTGCGGGGATGGCTGGGAAGTGGTTATTGGATTATTGGCCTTAGGTGAGGGAGGGGTGTGCGGGGTATTCCCTGCTTGGGGTGTTTGAGTTTTGTCGTCGCCACAAGCGATGCAGAACAGGCAAACGATGATGGCAAAAAATCTGAGGGCTGTTTTGCCCGCTTGTGAATGGCTGTTCCGCGTGTGCATTGGGCGGATGTTAGTGAGAGAGGAGCCTTTCGGAAAAGTTTAAATGATTGCTGGGCGGGCGAGGGGAGAGGCATGGTGCCCGGATGTTCTGGGGTGAGTCACGGTGAAATTATGATTGTTGTGTTGCAGCGAGTGAGCGAGGCCCGTGTGGCGGTGGACAGCCGTGTCACTGGTGAGATTGGCTTGGGGTTGATGATTTTGCTGGGAGTGGTTGAAGGGGACGGGGAGGAAGATGCTGAGTTTCTGGCCGATCGGGTTGCAGGGTTTCGAATATTTTCGGACGAAGAGGGGAAGATGAATCGGTCCGTTCAAGATGTTGGCGGCGCAGCGCTGGTTGTCAGCCAGTTCACCTTGGCGGGAGACTGGCGCAAGGGACGTCGGCCGAGTTTCACCAAGGCGGCAAGTCCGGAGGAAGGGGAACGTTTGTACGAGTATTTTTGCGCGCAGTTGAAGGAGCAGAATGTGCCGGTGGAGACCGGAGAGTTTGGGGCGATGATGGATGTGTCCTTGGTCAATCAAGGGCCGGTGACATTTGTCATGGACAGCCGGGATCAATGACCTGCTTGGGCACGAAAGAAGCTTGCTGTCTGGTCCTCGGCTGTCACAATTCCGCCATTGTTCGAGAGTTGAAACCCATCACAAAGGAAATCCCATGAATCATCAGACTCGACGTTCTTTCCTCAAGGCATCAGCTGCAGCCTCGGCCTTGGCGGTGAATTTTGTGCCCTCGCGCGTGTTTGGCGCGAATGACCGTGTAAGGATTGGTGTGGCTGGAATCAATGGCCGTGGTCAAAGTCACATGGGTGCCTACTTGGGGATGAAGAATGTGGAGGTGTCGCACTTGATTGACCCGGACAGTCGCTTGTTCAACAGCCGGGGCAAGCGGGTTGCGGATCGTCAGGGCGGAAGAATGCCCAAGTGTGTTCAGGATGTGCGCGAGGCACTGGAGGACAAGAATCTGGATGCGGTGTCCGTGGCAACAACCAATCACTGGCACTCGTTGATCGGCATCTGGGCGTGTCAGGCCGGAAAGGATGCTTATATTGAAAAGCCAATTTCACATAATGTTTATGAGGGGCGCAAGCTGGTCGAGGCGGCGGAGAAGTACAAGCGTATCGTTCAGCATGGAACGCAACAACGGAGCAGCGGGGGACGCTTGAATGAAATTCTGGCTGTGCAGTCGGGGAAGTATGGCAAGCTCCTGGTGAGTAAGGGGTATTGCTGCAAACCGCGCTGGAGTATTGGACACAAGAAACCGGGAACACCGCCGAATGGACTGGATTTTGATCTGTGGCTGGGGCCGGCTCCGGAGCAGCCCTATCACGGTAATTTGGTACACTACAATTGGCATTGGTTCTGGGACACGGGCAACGGCGACACCGGCAACCAGGGCGTTCACGAAATGGACGTGGCGCGCTGGGCGATCAAGGGTGCGACTTTGCCGAAGAGCGTTTGGAGCATCGGCGGCCGATTTGGGTATGAAGATCAAGGAGAAACGGCCAATACGCAGCTGGCGGTGTATGAGTATGACGAAGCGATTCTCCTCTTTGAGACGCGGGGGCTTGTGGGGAGACACGATATTCCCCGTGTTGTAAAGAACGAATACTACACCACGGAAGGCAAAATCACGGGCGGTCGTTTTTATCCCAAGAATGGAGGCAAGGCCGTTGGGTTGGATAATTTCGGTGGCGAGGTGCAACCGGGTGGGCCATTTGGCAATTTTGTCGATTGTGTCCGGAGCCGCAAGCGTGATCATCTGAATGCGGATGTTCTGGAGGGGCACTATTCAAGCGCGCTGTGTCACTTGGGAAACATCAGCTATCGGACGGGCAAGCCAGAGGCGTTTGACCTGAAGTCAAAAAAATTCCACAACAATCCCCAAGTGGGCGAAGGCGTGGAGGCATTGAACGATAATCTCCGCGGTATTGGGCTGGATCTGAAGGATGTGAAATATCAGGTTGGCAAGTCACTGGATTTTGATCCGGAGACGGAACGTTTTCGTGATGAGGGTGCCAACGCGCTTCTCGGGCGAAATTATCGCAAGCCGTTCTTGGTGCCAGAAAAGGTGTAATGGAGGAATCCGGAGAGTCCTTTAATTACGAGACCGCCTTGGCGCGTGCGAAGGAGGGGGATGTTGAGGCCCAGTACGAGCTGGGATGGAGGCACGCCATCGGTATGGAGGCAGAGCTGGACGACACCGTGGCGGTGGGGTGGCTGGTGAAAGCAGCCGAGGCGGGACACATGTTGGCCCAGAACAACATGGGGGCGCGGCATTACACGGGGGACGGAGTGGATTTGAACTTGAAGAAGGCCTACAGGTTTTTCTATCTCGCGGCAAATCAGGGGGACCGAAAAGCAGGTAAAAATCTGGATGTCATCGCGAAAAAGCTTACCGGAGACGAATTGGCGGAGTGCCGTCGGCTTGTGAATGCGTGACGCTTGCGGGGCTGTGCGGAGGCGTGGTAGCGTCGATTTTATGAGGAGTGCTTGGGGGTGGTTTCTGGTTTTGTTGATGAGTGCCTGTTCGCCGGGCAAACCGCCGGCGCAGCGGCCACATGTGGAATTTCCTCCTCCCCAACCCGTATCGCCACCCGTCGTGGACCCTCTGTGGGTGAAAGCTGATGGAGGGGATTCTGTCGCTCAATACAATCTGGCCCTGCGATTGGAGGGGGAAAAAAGAATGATGGAAGCGGCCCGCTACTACCGAATGGCGGCATTGCAGGGATTGCCGGAAGCCCAATTCAATTTTGCCTTGATGCAGGCGGATGGGCAGGGTGTGCCCCGGAATGAGGAGGCGGCATTTGTGATGCTCAAGAATGCGGCGACAGGCGGCTTGGCTGAGGCACAGTTCAACGCGGGCGTGTGGCTCTCGGAAGGGCGAGGGACACGGCGTGTGCCGGCGGAAGGGGCAAAATGGCTGCGGCAGGCGTCTGTTCAGGGCCATAGTGAGGCGCGGGTATATTACGCCGGCTTGGTTCTGCGGGGTGAAGTACTCGCCCTGACGGGACCGCAGGTGACGGAGTTGGCCCGCTGGGTGAATGATGAAGCGTTGAAGGGGGACAAGGGGGCACAGTTCTACATGGGTTTGATGTCAGCCCGTGGTTTGGGGGTGCAGCCAAATCAGGCCGAGGCATATTTCTGGATGGAGGTGGCGGCGCGCCAAGGAGTTGCGGCAGCGGCACGGGGGCGGGATTTGGTGGCTGAAAAACTGACCGTGGAGCAGGTAAGGCAAATTCGTGCCCGCGCGGAGCAGTTTCATCCACTGGCGCGGCCGGTTGCGCCTCCGCGTTAATTGAAGTTGCCAATTTTGTAGTGGTGCTTAAAATTCGGCCATGGGCTTGATTGATTTTCTGGGGGAGTGGCTGGGCGCCGATGCGGATGGTTTTTCCCAGGCTGAATGTGAAGCGTTCGTGGATGCAGTGGTTTACTCGATGTTGATTGACCGGAGGATTCGCGAGGGGGAGGAGAGGGAACCGGCCCGGCAATTGAAGCGCTTGCCATGGGTGTCGGAAGTGGCCCTTACGGATTATGTGAAACAATCGAGCCTGCCGCGGGGGAAAATCTTTCGTTCCAGCTGAAGGCGGCGGAGTACTGTTCGTCGATTGGGGAGCGCCTATGCCGGGATGAGGCCTAGGCAGTGACTCTTCATGCCTGCCGGCGTTTGGCAAAGGCGGATAGGGAGTTGAAAGACGTGGAGCGGGCGTTGTTGCGGGAGCTGCGAATGGCATTGGTCGGGGAGGATTGATGGGCTTGCGCGGGTGATGATTTTGGGGCAGGGTTTCAGTGTTATGAGGCTGGGTTTGTATCTTTCAATGGTTCTGGTTCTGTGCATCGGCTGTGCTTCGACTGGAGGGAGTGCTGGTGATCTGGGAGAAGTGGCAAAGTTTGCGAGGCCGCCCTTACCCGAGAGTGGCGTCAAGAAGTTGAAGCTGCCCGCGCCGGTGGATGCGATGGTGGCCGCGGTTGGGGGGCGTTATCTGATTTTCCACTTGGGCAAGCTACGTAAGTTGGCAATCGTGGATGTTTCCAAGGGGGAGATCGTGAAGTATTTGCCCATGGGCTCGGATGAGATCCTATTTGCAGGGGGAATGGATAAGTTGATCGTGGTGGCGCGGGACCACAAGATCATCCAGCGCTGGGATTTGAAGTCCTTTGAAAAGGAACTGACGGTGGCACTCGATGAGCCGGGCTTGGTGGATAGCTTGGTCATGGGGGCTTCCTCAGCGGGGCCGCTGCTGATGCTGACGCGGAATGGCGCGCGCTTCTATAATCCCCAGACGCTGAAGAGGGAATCCTATGGGCAACGAGACAATTTCTGGGCTTCGCATCCTCAGTATCCCATGCAGGTTCGGGCATCGATGGACGGGACAGCATTTACTGGTTGGACACCAAGGATTTCGCCGAACGGCATCCGCCTACTGACCTTGACGGGAAAAACTCACAATTTGCGCAGTCAACATTCCTCCGCGGGTTATCTCATTCCCAGCCCGGATGGCACCATGGTGTTGACGAGCAGCGGCGTGTATTCGCAGGAATTGGCGCGGTTAAACCCCAGCCGATTTGAGGGGCTGCGCTGTTTGGCCTCGTATCATCCAGCCTACTTCATTGGGGTGAAGGGAGTAGGGCCGTACTATGGGCGGAGGCCGACAAAAAACCCCGAGCTTTCCATTTTTACTTCAAACGATCGCCAGCTATTGGTGACCTTGCCTGACATCGAGGAATTGATGGGAGCCTTCAACGGTAAGTTACCATTGGACCAGAAGGTGCATTTTTTCCCGACGGCGGAGTTGCTGGTGACCGTGGGGGAGACCCTGGATGAACTAGTCTTGAGACGAATTTCTGTGATCGATGTTTTGAAGAAGAAGGGGATTGATTATCTTTTTGCAACCTCCATTCCCTCCAAGCGGGTTAAGGCGGGCGAGATTTATTCCTACACAATTGAGATCATGTCCGGCCGTGGCAAGGCGAAGGTGGAGCTGAATGACGGGCCCGAGGGGGCAAAGATCAAAAAGAACAAGTTGACTTGGCGGGTTCCCGCGGACCACAAGGCCGGGCCGGTTAGCTTCATTCTGACCCTGTCTGATGCCAGCGGCCAAAACGTCTTCCACACATTCACCGTGCAGGTGGAAAATACTGCGGAGCAGGACGTCAAGAAAACCCCGGAAGCCGGGAATTAGGGCTACTTTTTGTTGTTGGGCCGCCTTGGTTTGCGGGGAGGCCGGACAGGATCCTGCTCCGGAACCTTGTAGTGGGTGCGCAGACGCTTGAGTTCGCCCTCGAGCTTGGCTTGGATTTTTCGGTATTCGCTGTTTCCGTGGACGTTGTTCAGTTCGTTGGGATCCTTTGACAAATCGAACAGTTCCCACTCCTTGTTCTGATAAAAATGGATGAGCTTGTGGCGGCCGTCGGTGACACCGTAATGACGGGCCACGCTATGGGCGCCGGGGAACTCATAGTAGTGATAATAGAAATGGGTGCGCCAATTCTCCGGGGTTTTGCCCTTTAGCAAGGGGAGCAGGCTGGCACCCTGCATGTCGGCGGGAAGCTTTGCGCCGGCGATGTCCAGAAAGGTTTCGGCGAAGTCGAGGTTGGAAACGATGTCCGTATTCTCGCTGCCGGCCTTGACCACGCCGGGCCAACGGACAAGTAGCGGCATCACGAGGCTTTCCTCGTACATCCAGCGTTTGTCATACCAGCCGTGGTCGCCGAGATACCAGCCTTGGTCGCTGCTGTAGATGACCACGGTGTTCTTGGCCAAGCCGCTCTTGTCGAGATAGTCCAACAGACGGCCCAGATTGTCGTCCACGGACTGAACACAACGGAGATAGTCCTTGATGTAACGCTGGTATTTCCATTTTACGAGTGCCTTGCCGGTGAGGTTGGCCTTGCGAAAGGCTTCGTTCTTGGGACCATAGGCGGCTTCCCAGAGTTTGCGCTGCTCGGGGGTGAGATTGCCGGGGCCGCGATTGAGTTTTAGGTCGTTTTCACTCAAGTGCCGCGCGATGGTCATGGTTTGATTGGAGGCGGCGGAGGTGCGGCCTTGATAGTCGTCCCAGAGGGTTTCCGGCTCGGGAATTTCCACGTCGTCAAAAGTGGTCAGGTGCTTGGGGCCCGGCTGCCAGTTTCGGTGTGGGGCCTTGTGCTGGTACATGAGCATAAAGGGCTTGTCCTTTTCACGGTTGTTCTTGAGCCAAGACAGGGCCTTGTCAGTGATGATGTCTGTGGTGTAACCGGTGTGGGGACGGGTAACGACTTTACCATCCTTGTCCGTGGTTTTCATCGGCGGGTTGTAGTAGGGGCCTTGGCCGATAAGGACGTCGAAGTAATCGAATCCGGTGGGGGTGCTTTTGAGATGCCATTTGCCGATCATGGCGGTGGTGTAGCCGGCCTTGCGTAGGAGCTTCGGGAAGGTTTGCTGTTCCCCGTTGAAGGAAAGGCCGTTCCGCCAAAAGCCGTTGAGGTGGCTGTGTTTGCCGGTCAGGATGACGGCGCGGCTGGGGCCACAGATGGAATTACTGACATAACAGCGGCGGAACAGCATGCCTTCTTTGGCCAATCGGTCCATGTGCGGAGTTTTGTTGATCTTGGAGTCGTAGGCACTGATGGCGTGGGCGGCGTGGTCATCAGTAAAAACAAAAATGATGTTCGGTTTTTGCGCGGCAAAACTCGGCAAAGCGAGGATTGCCCCCAAGAGGGACAGGAAGATGGGTTTCATGGCTGCGCCCAATCAAGCATCCATCCGCGCGTGTGGCAAGAAGGGGATTACGCGGCTTCCCCGGCTGAATCCTCCGGGCTTTCGCCTGCATCGTCTTCGTTCTTCGGCAAAAGCTTGGCGAGGGTGAATCCTGCCAAGGTTCAGCCGACAAGATGGTCGAAGATCAGGAACCCAATAAAGCCATTGGAGAATCCCCACCAAGTCCAGTTGGGAAGGACGGATGTGACCAAGGCAAACAAGGCGAAAAAGACCGTAACCCCAACACGGCAACCGGTTCCGTCATGGGATAATTTGGAGAGCAGAAAAGTCACCAAGAGCGCGCTCGCAAAGTTGAAAACAAATCGGAACATCAAACATACCGGCATGGAGTGTTTCCCCTTTGGGGAGATGCTCGCGAAAACGACGTAACCCTCGGCAAGGTGTTTGGTCACCTTGGGGAGGGCTTCCTTTTCGTTTGGATCCAAGTGCGGGTAGTAGTACATGCCTGCCTTTGGTGTGGATTCAGACAGGACTTTCTCGACTTCGGCGCCATTTTCAAAAGAATGTATCTCGTTGTGGAACTATGGCAGGGGTCCGTGGGAGATGCCTTGTCAGATGAAAACAACAAAAGCCGCGTCGAGGGCGGCAAGATAACTGTGTGGCTTCATAATGTTTATGCTCCGTGGCTCGCGAGCCGAGGGTGGAGTGTGTGCCAAGGTCCTCCTTAAGTCGAGTCTTCGCTGGATGCTTCTTCCGTTTGTGGGGTGTCTTTAAGCGCCAAATGTGAACCCAGATAGGCGCCAATTGGAAACGCGAACAGACCTCCCCACATCCAGGGAGGGTGGGGCAGTGAGTAGAGCGTTTGCGCTCCGCCAATCATCAGGATGAATCCAACGGCGATTGCATGCCGGAGAAGTTGTGTCTTGGCTATTCGGCCCGCGAGATATGCCCCAGCCATGGTTCCTGTTATCCATGCGAAGGGCACGGTTAATAGTGCTCCCAAGTGGGCTCGGGGGAGATACTCGCGGAGTGCCTTGTCGCGCACTTGTTTGTCATTATGCGTTAACCGTTCAACGATTTCCTGAGGGGGGGGGAAGACAAGATGGCCAGTTAATTCAAGCAGCATTATCACGAATATGGCGCAAAATCCGCCTGCCATTACCGCGCCTATGCTTCGCCACATTGATTTTGCCATGAGACTGGGTGTGGAGTGAGTGGGGAGCTTATGGGGAATATGGTGAAAATAAAGTAAGATTTATCCAAAGGTAATGAAAGATGCGCCGCCCAGTTTCGTCGAAGGCTGGGGAAAAATCTGGCTGATGCTGCGGATTTGGGTGTGACATTTGATCAATTTGTGTTAAAATAGGACAGTTTGAAGGGGAGCAGGCTGTGAAACTGAGCTTACTCGATCTATTCAGGTTCAAAAAGCGCGGACGCAAACGTGGCTTTTCGGCGACCGAGATGATGGTCACGGTGGGCATCATTGGCATTATGACGTCGATGGTTGTTCCGGCCGTCGTGAATGCGCGTCGTGCGGCCAAGAGGCGGACGGACTATGTGCAGTTTCGCCAGTATCTCATGGCCACCGCGGAAACCTTCAAGGAAACGACGCACTTGGAGCAGCCCCTTTTGGTGGAATTGGATTTCACATACACCGACATCACGTTTGAGGACGTTCGGGACATGCTGGGGGAGATGGTCTATTCCAGCCAATTGAACGGAATGCCGTATCCGGAAATGCGGTATCTTGAGGCGCTTGATTTCAGTTACACCCAGTTTGATGACACATGGACGGAATGGGTTCTTCCCACGCCTGCCTTGAAACGCTTACACTTGGATGGCACTAAGATTACGGACAAGACGCTGGAGCAAATTGCAGGTACAGTTCAGGGCGAATTTATTTATGGCGAACCGCATCCCATGGAGAGCTTGGAGGTTTTGACGGTTTTCGATTGCCCGTATATCACGGCTGAGGGAGTGGCAGCCCTTCGCTTGGCTTTGCCCGATGCCGAGATCATTCGGACACTGGATGAGCAGCAGTCCTACATTGAGACCAGTGGCGAGGAAGATTTCGGTCCCTAACGGGATTGGATCCAGGAGGCGTTGGGTAGTTTGTCGTTTTCTTTTTTCCGTGCGGTGAACAACTGGTGAACACGAAAAAATAACTCTCCCTTCACTTCTGGGAGAGTTGGAGTACTTTCACTCTGTTGAGCGAGTCATTGATGAGCTTGACCGGTCGAGGGCAGCGGAAGTGAGGCCTTCGGGAGTCACTTTCGGCCGGGCCAATCCTTCGGGGTGGTGCTTGGCGTGTGCTTGATCGAGCCTCCACCAAAGGCAAACAACCTTGGCGGAAATCCCCTCGGGGAATTCCAACGGGATTGGTAGCCGTCCGTAGAGCGGGCTCGCCTGCTCCGGGCGGCTTTTTTTGTTCCATATATCCTCGTGCCTCCATAGGGCGGAATTCAGTTGCCTGGGGTGCTGGGCTCAAGGTGGATCGTGCCCAGATGGTTTCTGGCCTTGTGGGCTGGCCTCGATTTGAGTTGTGGAAGCAAATTAGCTGAGTTTTGAGGGGATGCGTTTTGCTTTGGAATCGGTTTTGGGATCGCACGCGAAGTGAATTATTCCCTTCTTCTTCAAGTGGGTTGTCCCCGTTAATTCCCGTGTGGCTCTTGCTAGTCCGGACGTTCTGTGCTGTATGGGAGAATTCGAGGCAGGGGTCAGGCAATGATTGGCTTGACCACCTTGCCGTGTACATCCGTGAGGCGATAGTCGCGGCCTTGATAGCGGTGGGTCAGTTTTTCGTGGTCGATTCCCAGCAGGTGCAAAATGGTGGCGTTGAGGTCGTGAACATGGACTGGGTCCTTGGCAACATTGTAACACCAATCGTCAGTTTCGCCATGGGTGGTGCCTCCCTTGATGCCGCCACCGGCCATCCAAAGTGAGAAGCAGCGGGGGTGGTGGTCGCGGCCGTAGTTCGTGGCGTTGCCGCCTTGGCGGTAGACCGTGCGGCCAAATTCGCCACCCCAGATTATCAAGGTGTCTTTCAGCAGTCCCCGCTCCTTGAGATCCATCACCAACGCGGCGCTGCCTTGGTCTGTTTCGCGCGCGATCTTTGGGTGGCGGCCGGGCAGTCCGCTGTGATGATCCCAGCCGCGATGGTAAAGCTGAATGAAGCGAACGTCACGCTCCGCCAAGCGCCGTGCCAGGAGGCAGTTAGCCGCATGAGTGCCCGGAATTCTAGCGTCTTCCCCGTACAGCTTGAATGTGCTTGCAGGTTCCTTGGAAAGATCCGTCAACTCCGGCACGCTCATTTGCATACGGTGGGCCATTTCGTACGCGGCGATGCGGGTGTCAATTTCCGGATTGCCGGTATCCTCGCGGCGAAGGGTGTTGAGTTCGGCCAGTGAATCTAGCAGTTGTCGGCGGCCTTGTGGTGTGTCTCCGGTTGGGTCGTTTAGGTAAAGTACGGGGTTTTGCCCCGCGCGAAACTTGACGCCTTGATGGTTGCTGGGAAGAAAACCACTGCCCCAGAGGCGGGCGTAAAGGGGCTGTGCCTGGGGATCCGTGCATTTGCTGTGGAGTACCACGAAGGCGGGCAAATCCTTGTTGGCACTGCCAAGGCCGTAGCTGGCCCAAGCGCCTAAGCTGGGGCGGCCGGGTTGTTGGTGCCCGGTTTGAAAGAAGGTGATGGCGGGATCATGATTGATGGCCTCCGTGTGCATGGAGCGGATGAGGCACATGTCGTCCACGATCTTGGCGTGCCATGGCAGCAGGTCGCTGATGCGGATGCCTGATTGTCCGTGTGCATTGAATTGGGTGAATGATTTTGCGGCGGGGAAACTCTTTTGACGCGAAGTCATGCCGGTCAAGCGTTGGCCTTGGCGAATGGAGTCGGGCAGGTTTTGGCCGTTCAATTTCTCCAGTGATGGCTTGTCGTCAAACAAGTCCACCTGCGAGGGGGCACCGCTTTGGTACATATAAATAACGCGCTTGGCCTTGGGGGCAAGGTGGGGCACTCCGGGTTTGCCGCTCAGGAGATCCGGCAAGATTGGGCGGCTGAGCAAATTTTCGTTCAGCAGCGACGCCAGCGCCGCAGTGCCAATGCCGGTGGCTGTTCGGCCAAAAAAATGGCGGCGATTGATGGATAGCGTGTGCATTAGTTTTTTGTGATGGTCTCGTTCAGGTTCAATAACGCCCTGGCTACAATTGTCCACGCTGCGTGTTCTGTTTCGGGATGGTTTGCGCGCGGAGATTCACCAATGCTCAGCAACGCTCGGGCTGATTCTGGGTGTTGTTTGTAAAACTCTAGCCGTTGGTCGAAGAGGTGGTGGAGAATCCCGGATTCTTTTTGGGTGGGTAGACGGGAGGTGGCTAGGCGGAACCCCAACGCGATTCGCGCCTTGGCAGTTTTGGCGGTCATCATTCGGCTGGCTAAGCTGCGTGCAGCCTCAATGAACTGGGGGTCGTTCAGCAACACGAAAGCTTGCAGCGGTGTGTTGGTTCGGGAACGGCGGACGAGGCAGAATTCCCGTTCTGGCGCGTCGAACGTCGCCATGGATGGCGGAGGGACGGTGCGTTTCCAATAGGTGTACAGGCTGCGCCGATAAAGGTCGTTGCCAGTGCCTTGTTTGTAAGTGCGGGAATAGCCCGGCCGGTTGTTTAATTCCAGCCAGAGCCCCTTTGGGTGGTAGGGAAACACGCTGGGACCGCCAAGGCTGTTGATGAGCAACCCGCTGGCTGCAAGGGCATTGTCCCGAATGACCTCGGCGTCCAGGCGGTGTCTTGGTCCGTGGCCGTAGAGCGCCCTCGCCGTGGGGTTTGTTTGGTCCGTGGTTTTGGATGACTGCTGGTAAGCTGCGCTGGTAACCATCAACTTTAGCAGGGCTTTCATGTTCCAGTCGTTTTGAGTGAAATGCACGGCAAGCCAGTCGAGCAGTTTTGGATGTGTGGGCCAGTCGCCCTGGATGCCAAATTCCTCGGATGTTTTCACGAGGCCTTGACCGAAAAGACGCTGCCATTGCCGGTTGACCGCGACGCGCGCGGTGAGCGGGTGTTTTCCGTTGACCAGCCACTGGGCCAATGCGAGTCGGTTGGGTTTACCTTGGGGCAAGGGAGGGAGAAAGGCGGGAGTGCCAGCGGAAACTTCATCCCGTTTTTGATCGTACTGGCCGCGGTGGAGGATATGTGTGGCGCGAGGATTTGGCATATCCTGCATGATCATCGTGGTGGCGCCTTGGCTCTGGCGGCGAGTCAGCTCGGCTCGAAGGGTTTCGACTTGGGTGTGAAGGTTCTTGAAATTTTCCGCTGCTCCTGTTTCGAGGAAGTATTTGCGGAGGCGCTGGCGTTGCGGAGCTGTTCGCTTGTCCGGGGTAATGGCCGCGATTTGGGGGATACTTTCGCCGGTGGAGAGTTGTGGTGTGGCCTCAGTACTATACGAAAGACGGAAACGGCCAATGGCGTGGTTTGGGTAATTGAAGCTTAGTTCGATTTCGAGGGTGGTTTCCGCGTCGACAGCAATGGGCGTTTCCGCGATGAACATGGCCACGCGATTTTCTTTTTTTGTGGGGCCATCAACGGCCCAGCCAGTATTGGCTTTTCCATCGATGGCTGCGGTGATGTTGAAGCTCTTTTGTGAATAGTCGGCAGCGGCTCGCTTGAAACGTATGCGGTTAGCCCGGCCGGGAGTTGTGGCTTTGGCAGTAAATTCGCTGAGTACAAAATTGGAATTGAATGCGCGTCCGGTTCCGCTGTGCGGGAGTGATTTGTCGGTCAAGCATTCCAGCCGAAGGGCTGTGATTTTGGCGGCTGGGGCGGCCAGTATCATCCTGTATGTTTCCCTTGGGGGCGACTTGCCGCCAACCAGGACAGATTGATCGGGCTGCACCTTGAATGATGTTCCGGTTCCACCAGTGATTGGCCCTGGCTTGAGCGTGTGCCAAACCGGAACAGTTTTGTTCGACTTCAAGGTATTTTCCCATTGGACTTGGGCGGCGGCAATTTCGTTTTCCAAGGCTTTCAGCTTCGCCTCGGTGGCAGCGAGTTTTGTCTTGGTTTCCTCAATGCCGGTCGGTGGCACCTTGATGTTGGGGGTGAACCCGCTTTGACCGCGCTCGGGGACTTGATTGAAAAACGCAAAAAACTCGTAAAATTCTTTTTGAGTCAGGGGATCGAATTTGTGGTCGTGACAACGGGCGCAAAGGAAGCTCATACCCATCCAGACCTGCGCTGTGGTGGTGACGCGGTCGATAACGTATTCTGTGCGGTATTCCTCGCCAATGACGCCGCCTTCGATGGTGATGGGGTGATTTCGGTTGAAGCCGGTGGCTACCTTTTGCTGCAGCGTGGCATTGGGCAGCTGGTCGCCGGCAAGTTGCTCGATGGTGAACTGGTCAAAAGGGAGATTTTGGTTGTAGGCACGAATTACCCAGTCGCGCCATGGCCACATGTTGCGATGGGTGTCGTATTGGTAACCGTTTGTGTCGGCATAGCGCGCGGCATCGAGCCAATAACGGGACATGTGTTCACCGTAACGGGGTGAAGCGAGCAGTCGATCGACAGCCTTTTCGTAAGCTTGAGATGATTTGTCGGCAAGGAAAGTGTCCAATTCTTGCAGGGTGGGGGGCAGACCGGTCAGGTCCAGAGTGGCCCGGCGCAAGAGAGTGGCCTTGTCGGCGGGGGGGGCGGGTTTCAATCCGGCTGATTCAAGGCGGGCGAGAATGAAATGATCGATTCCGTTTTGTGGCCAGTCCTTTTGGTGGACCTTTGGCAGGGGCGAGTCTTTTGGGGGGATGAATGACCAGTGCCGCTCGTATTTTCCGCCCTCCTTGACCCATTGCCGCAACAGGTTGATCTGCTGGGGAGTGAGGTGTTTATTGGTTTTCGGAGGTGGCATCAGTTCGTCTTTGTCAGTGCTGGTGATGCGATAAATCAATTCACTGTCCTCGAGATTGCCGGGGACAATGGCTTGGGAGCCGGATTTTAATTCAGTGCGTGATCCGGCTTCTTGATCAAGACGTAGATTGGCCTTGCGGGCGGCGCTGTCGGGGCCGTGGCATTGGTAGCAGTTGTTGGAGAGGATGGGCCGGATGTCGCGGTTGAAGCTGACCGGCGCGGCTTGGGCGGCGAACGACAAGGTGCAAAAAATTGTGATGACAGTACGCATCTGGGAGTATGATGGTTCCGTGTTGAGAATTGTCGAGCGTTTACAACGGGCAGAGCGACTGGTAGACAAGCGGCGTGGCGATTTCCAGCCAGAAGCTTTGGAGGCAGTTGAAATCACGCAAAGACTTGTTCCTGATTGCGGGGCCGTGCGTGATTGAGAGTGAGGCGCTGTGCTTGAAGGTTGCGCGTTCGTTGCGGGATAAGTGTGCGGGACTTGGCGTCACTTATGTCTTTAAAGCGAGCTATGACAAGGCCAACCGGACTTCTGGCAGGACGCGGCGTGGCCTCGGATTGGATGCAGGTCTTGAGATTTTGGCCAAGATTCAGGAGAAGGTGGGTGTGCCGGTGTTGACCGATGTGCATACCGAGGCACAGGCAGTGGCGGTGGCTGAAGTGGTTGATGTCATTCAAATCCCGGCTTTTCTTTGCCGGCAGACGGATTTGGTGGAGGCTGCCGTGAAAACTGGGGCGATTGTGAATTTAAAGAAAGGCCAGTTTCTTTCGCCAACGGAAATGGGTCAGGTGGTGAAAAAGGCAACTGATGCGGGTGGGCAAAAATTATTGGTGACGGATCGTGGGACGACTTTTGGATATAACAATCTGGTAGCCGATATGAGGGCTTTGTCGGTCATGAAAGATTTTGGTTTTCCGGTTGTGTTTGACGCGACGCACTCGGTGCAAATGCCCGGAGCAGGAGGAGATTGTTCGGCCGGTAATGGTGAATTTGCACCGGTCTTGGCAAATTCGGCGGTGGCTGCGGGGGCGGATGGAGTGTTTATTGAAACCCACCCGGATCCGGCCAAGGCTTGGAGCGATGGGGCAAACATGATTCCTCTCCGGGACATGTCACGGGTCTTGAAGCGGCTGGTCAAAATTCACGAGGCGGCGCGATGAGCAGGCGGCCTTTGTTTAAAAATGTCGGGATTTTTCTTTGCGATGTGGATGGCGTCCTCACGGATGCGGGTGTTTACTTGGGAACGGGAGGGGAATTCAAACGCTTCAATATTCAGGACGGGATGGGCTTGAGGATGTTGCAAAAATGTGGGGTGCCTGTGGGATGGGTTTCCAATCGGGCCTCAGTGGCAACAGCCGAACGGGCAAAGGAATTGAAGGTGGATTTTTTATGGCAAAAATCCGCCTCCAAGGTGGAAGCTGTGGAGGGCATCCTGAAAAAAGCCGGATTGGGTTGGGCGGACGCGTGTTTTGTGAGTGATGACGTGAATGACCTGGCCGTTCTGCGCCGCGTGGGCCTGCCGATTGCGGTGGCGAATGCTGTTGCGGAAGTCCGGAAAGTAGCGCACTATACGACGAAGGTTCGCGGGGGTGAAGGGGCCGTACGAGAGGTTTGTGAGAAGATCCTGAAGGCACATGGGAGGTGGAATGGATTGGTTCGGAAATTGTCGGGACTGGATGAATAGGTTCTTGTTAGTGGCATTTTTGTTGGGCGGCGTTTTTGCGGGACAATCAGCCGAGAAACGTATCAAGCTGCCGGATCATGACCGCGATGGAACCGGCCGCTTGCGCAGCCTCTTGATGGGCGACTCGATGACGCCGGTGGGCCCGGGGCGAATGCTGGTCCGCGGGGTGCGCCTGGAGACTTACGCGTACGATGGGGAGAGGCGGATTGTGGACTTGATTGTTGAAGCGCCGGAGTGTCTCTTTAATCTGCGTACCCGCATTGTGTCGTCGGATGGCCCGATGACCGCAATTCGTGCCAGCGGTGATCTGCGGCTGGTGGGCGTTGGGTTTGAGTGGAGGCAGAAGACATCGCGGCTGTACGTGAATAGCAACGTGCGAACAATTTTAAACCAGCGCTTGTCGCTGGAACGGAAAGGAAAAAGGAAATGAAACTGGAACTGGGAATTTTGGCGATGTTTCTGGCGCTGCCGGTGCTGGGAGGGCCTGCAGTGACGGAACAGGGGAAGACGACCATCACGTCGAAGGAACTTGAAATGAATTTCAAGCCCAAGCGCATTTTTGTATATGTGGGAAACGTGAAGGTGGTGGATCCTCAGATTGACTTGATGTGCGAAAAGATGACGGTGACTTTCCGCGACTCGAAAAAGAAAATTGTGCCGATTGGGCCGAAGCCCGTGATTCAGCCAAAGATTCAACCGTCGCCTCCAAAAGGAAAAAAGCCCGCCCCACCGCCCATGATGGCGCAAGGTGGCCAAATTGACGTGATTGTGGCGGAGAAAAACGTGGTGATTATCAACAAGGAGGAAGGCACGCGTGCCACGGGAGAACGGGGGGTGTTCACGGCGGCAACCAATGTGTTGGTCTTGACTGGCAACCCGGTTCTGTATCGTGATGGGACAAAGATTCACGGTGATGTGATTGCTTGGAATCGGATCACGGAGTCCTTGAGGGTGACGCAGGCGAAAACGGAACTGGAGGAAAAGAAAGATCCGGCACCAACACCGAAGCCGGCGCCCAAGCCTGAATGAGCCTTCTGGCCACTGACAATTTGGCAAAGTCGTATGGCCGCCGCCGTGTGGTGGATGGGGTTTCTATCTCGGTTCAACCCGGCGAAATCGTGGGGTTGCTCGGGCCGAATGGAGCTGGAAAAACAACGACTTTCAACATGGTGGTTGGGGTTGTGCGGCCGGACGAGGGCGGGGTGATTTTCCGTGAGGAGGACATGAGCCGAAAACCTATGCATCTCAGGGCTCGCGCGGGTATGGGCTATCTGACTCAGGAACCGTCAGTTTTCCGCAAACTGACTGTGGAGGAAAATATCATGGCGATTCTGGAAACCTGCGAGGCAGATTCCATCGAGCGGCGCGTGAGGCTGAAATATCTTTTGGAAGAGCTGGATCTTGAACACTTGGCGCGCAACCGGGCGGAAACTTTGAGTGGCGGTGAGAAGCGGCGGCTTGAGATCACACGCGCGATGGTGACAAGCCCCAAGCTGCTCTTGCTGGACGAGCCTTTCAGCGGGGTGGACCCCATCGCTGTCTATGAGGTGCAGAAAATCATCCGGCGCCTGCGGGAGCGTGGGCTTGGAATATTGATTACGGATCACAACGTCCGGGAAACGCTGAAACTGGTGGATCGTGCGTACCTCATTCACAAAGGCAAAGTGGTGCTGGAGGGCACGGCGGAATTCCTGGTAGACGATCCGCATGCACGGGAAATTTATCTGGGGCCGGATTTTAATTTGAATTGATGAAGCGCGAAAAGGTTACCATCGAGCAGTTCTATGTGAATGGCGCCTCGGACATGGGCCTGCGTCTTGTTGTTGGAGCAGATGGGCTTAAGAGGATTGTTCGAGAGCCGACCATCAACCGGCCGGGGCTGGCGTTGACTGGATTCACAAAATACTTCGCCAATAATAGGATTCAAGCCATTGGCGCGGCCGAGGCGACTTACCTGAAGACCCTCACTGAAAAACAGCGCGAAGAGCGATATGCGGAATTGTGTGCGCAAAGCATCCCGGGCTTTGTTTTCTCAAGGAATCTCAGACCGGACCCTCAGTTCATCAAGGCGGCGGAGAAGGCAGACATCCCGGTGTTTCGCTGTCCGTTGATCACGATGAAATTCATCAATCGTGCGACACTTACACTAGAGGACATGTTCGCTCCATCGGGTACGGAACAAGGCAGCACGGTGGACATTCTGGGCATTGGCGTTTTGATCAAGGGCGAAAGCGGCATTGGCAAAAGTGAATGCGTACTGGCGTTGGTGGAGCGGGGCTACAGCTTGGTCGCGGATGATGTGACCAAGGTAAAACTGCTGGATGGCCGGGAGATCATTGCCACCAGTGCTGACCTGACACGCAACCACATGGAAGTTCGCGGCATTGGGATCATCAACGTAGCCTCCATGTTTGGCGTCAAGAGCATCCGGAATGACAAACGGATCAATCTCGTGGTTTCTCTGCGAGACTGGGGGGAAGTGGAGGACATTGACCGGCTGGGGATGGAACAGGAAACCGTTAAAATTCTCGATGTGCCGGTTCCACACATCACCATTCCGGTCCGGCCCGGCCGGGATATTGCGCGCTTGGTTGAAGTGGCCGCATTCCAGACCAAATTGCTCATTTCAGGCCATAACGCAGCAAGGGAACTGGATGAGCGGTTGATGGCCAAAATGCAGGCTGGAGAATAAAGACTGGCCAATCCCGCCCGCCTCCGCAAAAATCGTCCCGTGAGTTTGGTCAGTGAAGATCCCAACCCCGGTCAAGCCGAGGTTCGCGAGGTGGAAATTTCCAATGATGCGGGGCTGCATGCACGTCCCGCCTCCGTTTTCGTCAAGTTGGCCGCCAAGTTTGAGAGCGAAATCTGGGTGGGCCACGATGGAGATCGGGTAAATGGCAAGAGCATCATAGGTCTCCTGACCTTGGCTGCGGCCAAGGGCACACGCATTACCGTGGAGGCTGAAGGCAGCGACGCCCAAGCCGCTGTTGTGGCCTTGGCTGAGTTGGTGGAAAACAAATTTCAAGCCGACTAACTGGCGATGGAGCAATCACTCCGACATGTCGTCAAGTTGGCCCGCATCGACCTGACTCCCGAGGAAGAAGCACGCATGGCACCGCAGATGGCGGAGATTCTCAAGTACGTTGATCAGCTCAAAGAATTGAATGTGGATGGGGTGGAGCCCACCGCGCACGCCGTGCCGCTCACCAATGTGATGCGTGAGGACGTGGTGGGCGAATCACTCTCACGCGGAGATGCCCTGCGCAATGCCCCGCAACAGGCTGGCGGTCTATTTGTCGTGCCCAAGATCGTCGAGTGACCATGCCGCACACGCTCACGATCCACGAACTCACCGCCCAGCTCGCCGCGAAGCAACTCACCGCCCGCGAAGCGACTCAAGCTTGCCTCGACCGCATCACCACCATCGACGGCCGCCTCAATGCATTCAATAGCTACGACGCCGAAGATGCCCTCGCTCAGGCGGACGCTGCTGATGTCGCCCTCGCTGCGGGTGAATCCAAGCCGCTGCTTGGCGTGCCTATCGCGATCAAGGATGTCATCGCGGTCAAAAATCAGCCACTGACCTGCAGTAGTAAAATTCTCGGCGACTACACTTCGCCCTATGAGGCGACCGTCATTAGCAAACTCCGCGATGTCGGAGCCATCATTTTTGGACGTTTGAACATGGACGAGTTCGCCATGGGTAGCTCCACGGAAAACTCCGCCTTCGGCGGCTCACGCAATCCATGGGATACCGATCGCATTCCCGGAGGCTCCAGCGGCGGCAGTGCGGTAGCAGTCGCCGCCGACGAATGCATTGCCGCCCTTGGCAGCGACACCGGCGGTTCCATTCGGCAACCTGCATCTCTTTGTGGCTGTGTCGGTCTTAAGCCCACCTATGGTCGCGTGAGTCGATACGGCTTGGTCGCATACGCTTCTTCCCTGGACCAGATCGGGCCGCTGACCAAAGACACCCGAGATGCCGCCACCATGCTCGGGGTAATTAGCGGTCACGATCAGCGCGATTCCACCAGTATCCCGCGCGATGTTCCCGACTACGCTGCTGCATTGGGTCGTGATCTCAAGGGGCTGAGAATTGGTCTGCCAAAAGAATATATGGGCGAAGGCTTGGCACCGGAAATCCGCGCTGCCACGGAAGCAGCCGTGCAACAGTTGGCTGACCTTGGTGCGGAAATCTGTGAAATATCCCTGCCTCATACCGAGTATGCCATCGCCACCTATTACATCATTGCCACCGCGGAGGCCTCGGCAAACTTGGCGCGATTCGAAGGTGTTCGCTACGGCGCGCGCGTGGAGGGTGCTGATCCCGAGGCAATGAACTGCGCCACCCGGGGTGGGGGCTTTGGTGAGGAGGTCAAGCGCCGCATCATCCTTGGCACTTACGTGCTCTCCAGTGGCTATCATGACGCTTATTACCTGCGTGCTCAGAAAGTCCGCACCCTGATCCGTGATGATTTCCTGAAGGCCTTTGAAGAAGTCGACCTCATTGCGAGCCCAGCCTCTCCCACGGCGGCCTTCAAGATGGGTGAGAAGGCGGATGACCCCTTGCAAATGTATCTCTCGGACATCTACACCATCTCTGCAAACCTTGCCAGCATCTGTGGTCTCAGCATCCCCTGCGGTTTCACCAGCGAAAATCTCCCCATTGGCCTCCAACTCCTTGGTAAACCCTTTGACGAGGAAACCCTCCTGCAGGCGGCCCACGCATACGAGCAGGCGACGGATTGGCATCGGCGTAAGCCGAATTTGAACTAATGGACTATGAACCCATCATCGGCCTAGAGACGCATGTGCAGTTGCGCACGCGGTCGAAGATGTGGTGTGCGTGCGTCAATGAATATGGTGCGGAGCCAAATACGCAGGTGTGTCCCGTTTGTCTTGGCCTTCCGGGGGCGTTGCCGGTGCCGAATGCGGAGGCGCTGCGTTTGACGGCTTTGACGGGGTTTCTGCTAAATTGTGAGGTGCCGCGTCGGGCGAAGTTTGACCGGAAGAATTACTTTTATCCGGACAGCGCGAAGAACTACCAGATTACCCAGCTTGATCAGCCATCGACGAAGGATGGTTTCGTGGAGTTTGAGTTGGGTAATGCGCTGACAAGGGTGCGTATTAATCGCGCACATCTGGAGGAGGACGTGGGTAAGAGTACTCACTTTGCCGACCACAGCGGGGTAGACTTTAATCGCGGCGGCGTGCCGCTGCTGGAAATTGTGACTGAGCCGGATATTACGAGCGCCGATATGGCCTATGAGTATCTTACTGCGTTGAAGAATATTTTGCAGTATGGCGGCGTGAGTGATTGCGACATGGAGAAAGGGCAAATCCGTTGTGACGTTAACGTGAGTGTGCGTCCGGTGGGGCAGGAGACATTGGGTGAGAAGATTGAGATCAAAAACATGAACAGCTTCAGCGGTGTGCGGAGGGCATTGGAGTACGAAATCCCTCGCCAGATCGGCGTGCTGAGTGAGGGGGGCACATTGCAGCAGGAGACGCGGCGTTGGGATGATGAGGCCGGTATCACCGATTGCATGCGCACCAAGGAGGAAGCCCACGATTACCGCTATTTTCCATGCCCGGATCTAATGCCGCATGAGCCTGCGGAGACGTGGCATGAGGAGGTGCGGGCCTGTATGGTTGAGTTGCCACTGGCACGCAAACGGCGGCTCATGGATGACTATGGACTGCCGGAGGGTGATGCGGAGGTGTTTGTAAATGATTCGGCGTTGGGCGATTATTTTGAGGGTGCCATCAGCGGCGTGAAACAGCCGAAGGCGGTAGCCAACTGGGTGATTAACAATTTGCAGGCGAAGCTGGCCGAGAGTGAATCCAGTTTAGATGAGGTGAAATTTTTGCCAACAGCCATCGGCGAATTGGTCGGGCTGGTGGAGAGCGGGCAGATCAGCAGCCGCATTGCGCAGGAGGTTTTTGCGGAGATGTTTGAGACCGGCATGGCTCCGGCAGCAATCGTGGAGGAAAAGGGCTTGGCTCAAGTGAGTGACTCGGGCGAGTTGGAAGCGATGTGCCGCGAAGTGATTGAAGTCAATCCTGGGCCTGCGGATGATTTCCGAAACGGTAAGGAAGCGGCCCTGAACTATCTCAAGGGGCAGGTTATGAAAGCCAGCCGAGGCAAGGCGAATCCACAGATGGTGGGTGAGTTGTTGGCACAAATTTTAAAACCATGATTTCTCACCACAGAGGCACAGAATTGCGATTCCCTGTACCCTCTGTGCCTCTGTGGTAAAATGTTTGGCGATCTCAAATCCGTCCACTTCATTGGTATCTGCGGCACAGCAATGGCCTCGGTGGCGGCGGCCCTGAATGAGCGTGGTGTGAGGGTGACGGGTTCGGATCAGAATGTGTATCCCCCAATGTCCACGTTTCTTGCCGAGAAGGGCATTGAGGTGCGAGAGGGATACCATGAGAAACATTTGGCCGATGCGCCGAGTCTCGTTGTGGTTGGAAACGCTGTTTCAAGAGGTAACCCGGAGGTGGAGTCGGTACTGGAACGAAAGCTGCGTTTTTGCTCACTGCCGGAATTGCTGAAAGAGGCCTTTATTCGCGGTAAACGGTCGCTTGTGGTGGCGGGTACGCATGGCAAAACCACCACGGCGTCGCTGTTGTCATGGGTGTTTGAGCGCAGCGGGCGAAATCCTAGTTATTTTATTGGTGGCATTCCGGAAAATTTTTTGTGTGGCGCAAGATTCACGGAAAGCGAGTGGATCATTCTTGAGGGGGATGAATATGATACGGCATTCTTTGACAAGCGCAGTAAGTTTGTTCACTACCTGCCGGAGGTGGCAGTGATCAATAATCTAGAATTTGATCACGCGGATATTTTCGATGATCTTGCTGAAATTCAACTCAGTTTCAGGCGGTTTATAAACCTCATCCCTCGCAATGGCCTGCTGCTGGCCAACGGTGATGATGACAACATTACCCCCTTGCTGAAGGACGTACCGTCTCCAGTGGAGCGATTTGGTCTGCATGATGGATTGAAGGCGGAGTATTTGCGTCATTCGGTTGAAGGAGCCAGTTTTACGGTTGGAGGATCGGAATTCTCCATTCCCATGTTTGGGGAGTTGAATGTGCGCAACTCACTGGGAGTGATTGGCGTGGCGCGGCATTGCGGGGTATCGGATGAGGAAATTCAGTCGGCTTTTGAAACATTTCGGGGCATCAAGCGCCGGATGCAGGTGCGCGGTGAGGAACGCGGAGTGACGGTGATTGATGATTTTGCTCATCATCCGACCGCGATTGCGGAAACCTTAAAAGCTCTTCGCAATCGATTTCCAGGCCAACGCCTTTGGGCGGTGTTTGAGCCACGGACCAACACAACTCGCCGTGCTGTGTTTCAGGACGCCTTGACGTTGGCATTTAGTGATTCGGATCGTGTGATTGTTTCTCGAGTGGCAGGCTTGGAGCAGATAAATGCGAATGAGCGGCTTGACCCGGAACGTTTAATGAGTGATTTGCGGGCGGGCGGGCGGGATGCCAGTTATTTGCCAACGGTTGATTCCATTGTGATGCATTTGGCGGAAAACGCCGAAGAAGGGGATGTTGTTTGTATTTTAAGCAACGGCGGATTCGAGGGGATTCACGAACGATTGCTGAAGGCGCTTAAGGAGTGACAGGCTTGCGTGTGCGTGCGGCTTGGATTGCGGCGATGACCTTTTGTTTGTAGGACTGGAATGTGGGGTCGGTCACATTCTTCAGATGATTTTCCGCGCGGTCGTATTGCTCATCCTCAATTTCCAGAAATGCGAGTTGGAGTTCGATCCACTGAATCTGGCGTGGATCTTCGGTCAATTTTCGGGCTTGTTCCCAAGCGGCAAGTGCCTCCTGTTTTGGGAGAGGTTGGATGGGTAGATAAGCCTCAGCAAGATCTGCGGCGTAAATAAAATCATGAGGCGCCAAGTCGTGGGCCTTTTGAAAATGCTGAAGAGCGAGTTCAGGGAGCTGAGAGGGGGAGACTTGGAATTGTGCGGCGGCTTCCTTCTTGAATTGGGAGAGGCCCAGTGCAACGGCGAGATTGTTGTGGTACAACGGTTGCTTGGGGGCACACCTGATGGCTTGAGTGTAGGCGTTTAAGGACTGCTTTATGTATTCGCTGCGGCCGTTTTCCAAGGCGAGTGAACCATAGTGGGTGGCCAGGTTGTTCCAGGCGGCGGCATTTTTATCGTCGCTCAAGAGGGCGCGATTCCATTGGGTCAAGGCACCTCGGTCGTCTCGGAGGCAGCCAAGGAAGCTGGCGAATGCGGCACGGGCCTTGTCGTGGTTGGGATGGCGTTTCAGGAATGCCTCGTAGGATTTGCGAACTTGAGCAAGCCTGTGCCGTGTTTGCCGCCCCAGATCAGCAGCAAGAGACTGATCGGTTTTTCGAAGCTTACGGCTTTCTTCGAGCCAGTGGGCGATTTGTTGCATGGCTTCGTCATCCAAGGCGAGCACACGTTGAAACTCCCGCTCGATGGAGATTGCGCGGGGCGGAGGAGGGGGCGGGTGAGATGCGTTTGGGGTCCGCCACCATAGCAGGGAACAGCCTTGAGCAAGCAAGTTGATTGTCAGAAAAATGGCTGCTTTGAAGGGCACGGCGGTTTGATAACACTGTTGCACGGCGGTTGCAACGGTGGTCTCGACGATGTGGAGATGAAAGGATAGCCTCGGTTCGTGGCGCTTGAAGATCATATTGGAGATGTGTGCCGGAAAGCGCGATTGCAGACTGGCACGGACATGGCCGAGGCGACGGCGGCGGCGGGTGTGGATGAAGCGGCGTTGCATGCGTTTGAAACGGATGGAATGAGCGCGGCGCATGTGAACGTGAAGGAGTTGGCGACTTTGTTGGGGCTGGATGCTGAAAAGGCGGGGCGAGTGGCCGATGGCTGGGAGCCTGTGCCTGTGAATTTGTCGAATTGGCGGGAGTTGAGGGTGGTTACGACCGTCGAAGGTTTTGAGGTGAACAGTTACCTGGTCTGGGATGCTGAAACCCGGGAGGCGGCACTGTTTGATACGGGTTGGTTTGCGGATGGCATTTTTCGTCTTGTCGAAGAACAGGAGCTGACGTTGCGGGATTTGTTTATTACACACATGCACGGTGATCATGTGGCGGCGATTGGGGAGGTTAGGAAAAGGAATCCGGGAGTGAGGCTGCATTCCAATTCAACCCATGCGCCCGTGGAGCAGCAGGTTATTCCCGGGAAGCCTGTTGCCGTGGGATGCCTTGAGGTGGACAGCCGGTTGACGCCAGGCCATGCAGAGGATGGTGTGACGTATGTGGTGAAGAGGTGGCCAGGTGGCGCGCCTGCTGTGGCTGTGGTTGGAGATGCGATTTTTGCGGGATCCATGGGAAAGGACTTCAAGACTCCTGAACTGGCGAAGCGGAAGATTCGTGAGGAGATTTTTTCGTTACCGTCGGATACCTTGGTTTGTCCGGGGCACGGTCCATTGACAACGGTGGGCGAAGAGATTGAAAACAATCCGTTCTTTCCCTGAAATGAGCGTGTTTGCCTTGACGCGGGAGCCGGGCCGGGACTAGCTTGCGCACTCCGCGAGTCATGCGACACACGATTTCAGTGCTGGTTGAGAACAAGTTTGGCGTGCTCACACGCGTGGCAGGCATGTTCAGCGGTCGTGGCTACAATATTCATTCGTTGAATGTTGCGCCGACGCATGATCCGAAGTATTCGCGGGCAACCTTGGTGGTTGGTGGCGATGACGCCACGCTGGAGCAGATCGTGAAGCAGCTTCAAAAGCTGGTGAATGTGCTGGAGGTTACTGATTTTCGGGAACACGAGTATGTGGATCGCGAACTGGTTCTGGTGAAGGTGAAGATCGGCTCAAAAACGCGCCCGGAGGTGATGCAGATCACGGATATATTCCGCGCCAAGATCGTGGATGTTCAGCCCAAGAGCATGACCATTGAAGTGACGGGCGATGAGAACAAGGTGGCGAAGTTTGTGGGGTTAATGGAAAATTTTGGAGTGCTTGAATTGACGCGTACGGGCAAGGTGGCCCTGCCGCGATCATGAATATTTAACAGGATAAAATGGCAGCTAAAGTATATACGGACAAGAACGCGGACCTGAAGGTTCTCAAGGATAAAACCCTGGCAGTGCTGGGTTTTGGAAGTCAAGGCCACGCGCATGCGCTCAACCTCAAGGAGAGCGGCTGCAAGGTGATTATTGGCTTGTACAAGGGTAGCAAATCCCGGCGCGTGGCAAAGCAACGCGGCTTGGAGGTTTGTGACACGGGCGAGGCAGTGAAGCGCGCGGATGTGATCATGGTGGCACTTCCAGACACCAAGCAGGCTTCAGTTTATGAAAAGGACATTGCGCCGAACCTGTCGAAGGGCAAGGCGCTGCTGTTTTCCCACGGGTTTTCGATTCACTTCAAGACGGTCGTGCCGCCGAAGGACGTGGATGTAATCATGGTGGCGCCCAAGGGCCCCGGCCATATTGTTCGCCGCCAATTTGTGGAAGGCAAGGGTGTGCCTTCCCTGATCGCGATTCATCAGAACTCTACTCGGAAGGCCAAGAAGATTGCGCTGGCGTGGGCAAAGGGAATTGGTGGAACACGAGCTGGAGTGATCCAGACGACCTTTGAAGAGGAGACGGAGACTGACTTGTTTGGTGAGCAAACTGTGCTATGTGGCGGGGCCAGTGCGCTGGTGCAGGCGGGTTATGAGACATTGGTCGAGGCTGGCTATCAGCCGGAGATGGCTTATTTTGAGTGTCTGCATGAGTTGAAGCTGATTGTGGATCTGATGAATGAGGCTGGAATCAGTGGGATGCGTTTTTCCATCTCGGAAACAGCAAAGTGGGGTGACGTGAGTGTTGGGCCAAAGATTATCGATGCGAGCGTGAAGAAGCGCATGAAGACGGCACTCAAGGAGATTCAAAACGGCAAGTTTGCCAAGGGCTGGGTGAAGGAATACGAGACGGGTTACAAGCGCTACAACAAGCTCTTGAAGGATGGGGAGAAGCACGGAATCGAGAAGGTGGGTTCGCGGTTGCGTGGGATGATGCCTTGGATGAAAAAGCGGAAAGTCAAAGGCGCTCAGGCTGCCTATTGATCTGCTTGAGCATAAAAAAGGCTCGCAAGTGAAACCGACCTCGGGTAGGTTGGCCTGAGTGAGGGGAGGAATTTTCTATCGTATTCGATTAATTGCGGTTTGCTTTGGGCTGGGGGTCTCCATGGATGTCCTGTCTCAGGAGCCGCCAGTCAAGGAGACGGGGCCAAAAAATGAAAAGCCCCGGCCGGAAACGGTACCAGCAAGTGTGGAGCCCAAGGTTGTGGAGGCGGCTCCGAGCGAAACTCCGACGGCGGCTGAGGGTGTTCCCGGCAAGACGGCTGAGGAAGGTTTGCCCAAGCCTAGCGAGAGGGATGAGCCGGAGATTCCCATGCCAGAGCCATTTGATGGGGTGGATATCGGCAGTTTCATTAAAAGTAATCCGTTTGGTTTAGAGCGGGGAACACCGAAAGCCGCGCCTCCTCCCAAGACGGTGATTAAGGAATCCAAGCCCATCGTCAGGCTTACGGGCATGACAGCGTTTAGAGGGAACAAAAAGGTGCTGCTTGAGATCAAGGTGTCGGGTGCCGCCGCAACTCCGTTGTATCATACCTTGCGGGAGGGGGACTCGGCAAATGGCGTGAAGGTGTTGAGTATCGATCCGGAAAAGGGGCGGGTAGAGTTGGAAATCAAGGGTGACAAGGAGGCACGTTCATTTGATGAGGATGAGGAGGGGGAAGTTGAGCCAATGGGCCCCAGTTCGGGGGGCACTCGGACAAATCGACGGCCAACGATTCAAAGACCCAAGGATGGGGGAAGGGGGCCATTGAAGACCATTCCAACCCGCAACAATCGTAGCGAAACAAAGCCGGCTCCATTCAAGTTGCCATCAACGGCCGGAAAGGCCGTTGAACATCGTGAGTTGCCTGTTTTTGACAAGATCACCCAGACTGAGATGATTGTTGCCAGCCAGATCAAGACTCAGCGCGAATTTCCCCGCGGTGTGGTGGACAGTGAGCCGCCTACGGATTTGCCTTTACGCCAGCGTTAACCAACGGAGCACGGGGCGAGCACGGCCTCGGGCATGCCGTGAATGACTTTCTTGTTTGCGGGGCATACCGTGGCGAGAATTCCTCCTAGACAGCTGGAGTGATCCATTCCGCTGTCCTGCGCAAAATAGTAGGGGCACAGTCGAGCGCGGCCATCAAGAATCTGCTCCTCTTCGGATTCAAAATTAAACCAATGGATGTCCAGTCGGCGCGGTTTGTGAAATTTTTGAATGACGTGTGGGCTGGAATGAAATTCTTCAATCGCGTTCTGCAATGCGTTTGACCATTTGTTCTTGGGTAAATCATGTCCGACAAAGATGCCTCGGGAGCCCCAGGCGAATTCTGAAAACCCAGACACTTTTAATACGAGTTGTCGGCGGCGTTGGGAAAAATCGCCGGCTTCAATCCAGTTCGTGATATCTAGGCCCGGGATTTTTCCATCAACGCGTTGGGGATCCGGTTCAACGGCCCATGTGGCAGGCGTGTGTTCCAGAAGGAATTGAAATGAATCTTCACCAAGTTCCCTTTCCCAGTATTCCTTCAACCGTGGATCATGAAGCAGAGCCAGGAGAAGTTTCTCTTCCAGGAATGTCTTGGGCGGAGGTGTGACCTTTAGTCCGTTATTTGCAAAAAGAAGGGTGGCGCATTTGACATTGTCCAAATCAAACATCTCAAAGAATCGGTAGACCGTATCGCTGTCGAACCAGTCAGTAAATGAAGAATCACGAACCACGAAACGATCATCCAGCAATCCACATAACCAATTCATTTCGGGTCTGTAAGTGGAGGATTCTTCTGAAATGATGATGTGGCAATTGTTGTGCCCCTCGAATATGTGGGTGAATCCGTCACGCATTCCGCGAGGACCGCCAATGACTTCAAAGCCGGCTTTGGAGTAGGTCTTGTTCAGCCAAGCCGTCAGGCCGATGCCGCCGGGGATGTTATCCAGCTCGGTAATCGTCCAGCCATTCTCCGTTAGCAGGATGTCCGGCCGGATCACATTGGGAAGACTGTTTCTGAACCGGCTGTGCCTGTTGAGAGAAATAATTTCCTTGGGCTTGCCCTGATCCAAAAGCACGGAAACCCATGGATGAAGTTTGCGCGCGGTGCTTTTATGGTAAAGGTGGTTTGAGGCCCGGTAAAATTTATGGAGGATGGGGCCAAGGCTTTCCAATTCGCGGGCAATTTTGCCCGGTAACATGAGTGGTTTTGTTGCAATCCGCCAATGGTGGCCGGCGAACAGGCCCTCAACGGGGAGTTGGTCGCGGATGAATTTCGCGCGGCGGGCTGTGTGATCCATTTTATTCGCGGATCAAGCCGTCCGCCATGCCGAGCCACTTGTAACTGGTCAACTCCGCCAAGCCCATGGGGCCCCGAGCGCCGATCTTGTCGGTGCTGATCCCAATCTCCGCACCCATGCCGAATTGTCCACCATCGGTGAATCGTGTTGAGGCGTTCCAAAATACGGTTGAGGAATCTATCTCATTTTGAAAACGGGCGGCTGCATTTTCATCGTCTGTTACAATGGCATCGGTGTGTCCGGACCCATGTTGGTTGATATGCTCGATAGCGCCGTCAAGCCCGTCAACAGTTCGAATTGCGCAAACCAAGTCCAAGTATTCCGTGTCCCAATCCTCCGCGCTGGCTGTTTTACAGCCATTGCCGATGATCTGGCAGGCGGTCTCATCAGCGCGCAATTCCACCCCTTTGTTAGTCAATGCGGTGGCAAGGGAGGGGAGGAGGTTTTGTGCCGCGGCCCTGTCAATGAGAAGAGTTTCCATTGCGTTGCAGACACCTGGCCTGTGGGTCTTGGAATTGACGGCGATGTCCATGGCCATTTGAGGATCGGCCTTTGAATCAATATAAACGGAACAAATTCCCTTGTAGTGTTTAATGACGGGGACGCGCGAGCATTCGGCAACCGCTCGAATGAGACCCTCTCCGCCACGGGGGATGCACAGGTCGACATGACTCGTTTGGGCCAACAGTTCGGGAATGGCCGCACGATCTGTGGTGGGAACAACTTGAATTGATTCGGCAGGAAAATCGGCTGACGTGGCCTGTCCGGCCTCCACCATGAGTCGGGCGATGGTTTGATTGGAATTTAGGGCTTCCTTGCCGCCCCTGAGGATGGTGGCGTTTCCGGATTTGAAACAAAGGCCGGCGGCGTCGGCAGTGACATTGGGGCGGGATTCATAAATGATCACCACTACCCCGATGGGGGTGGTGACTTTACGGAGAATCAGGCCATTGGGTCGTTCGCGCTTTTCCAAGACTCTCCCCACGGGATCGGCGAGTTCGGCGACCTCTCGCAGGCCTGCGGCCATCCCCGCGATGCGCTCATCAGTGAGTAATAGTCGATCCAGCATGGCTTGTGACAGGCCCATTTCCCGGCCGGCAGCCATGTCTATGGTGTTCGCTTGCTGTATGGCGCTTGCGTTGTTCTCGATGGTAGAGGCCATGGTCGTGAGGCAGGCACTCTTGTCATCGGTGGACATACGCGTCAGCAGGCGCGATGCCTTCTTGGATTCGCTCGCCAACTCCGACATTTGCTCAGTGAGGCTCATGCTTGCGGGGATGCTAATCCAATGCGGCTCTGTGCGGAAGCTGGAATTGGCCGATTAAAACAAGGCTGCCAACGGACAGTTTGTCGCACAGGGGAATCAGATCGTGGGCGGCCATGTGGATGCAGCCTTGGGATGCGGGTTGGCCGAGGGTAGATTCATCTCCAATACCGTGGATGTAAATATAGCGATCATGCGAATCGACATTTCCTCCTTTATTGAGCCCGTCTTCCAAGCCGTCGAGCCAGAGGATTCGGTGAGCTATTTCCGCATTTGGGTTCTTGGGTGTAATTTGGCCAATCACTTTGCGGCCTTTAAAGATTGCTCCGGAAGGGAGGTCATCGCCAAATTTTTCCGCTATGCGGTGTAAGCCCGTCGGGGTTTTTCGTGAGCCTTGTTTCTGCCCAATCCCAAAGCGTGAAGTGGAGATGGTAAACAGCTCGGCAGGGGCATAGTTGGGTCCATTCTGCAATACGGCGGCGCGTTGATCAGCGGTTGAAACAAGAATTACATTGGGGGTGGGTCGGATATCGAGCCGGTTGCATGTTTCGCGCAATTTTTGGAGTGCTGCGTCAATCATGGTGACCTGAATTCTTCAATCGGAATGAAGGTGGAATGATTTCCTTCGCCCACATGCAGGCCATTTTTCAGCCACTCGATCCGGCTCCATTGGCGGGCGGCTAGGTCGGGCGTCTTTGCCAGGCCCAGTCTGTGGGGAAGTGTGAACCGCTGTCCTTCGTTTTCCCTGCCAATATAAACTTGAAGCCAAACCGCATGGCCGCGGAATTTGTTTGTCATGTAGGGGGTGAGAAAGATGTGGGCGCCGTAAGATGGGTTGTCTCGGATGCCGTCACTCCACTTTACGGCGACGGTGTCGCCCAAGGTCATGGAATTTTTTCGCGTAGAGATGACTGCGCCGGTGCCGTAACCGATGAGCAGGCAGACGAAGGCGATCAGGAAATACTCCGCGAAGTGTTTGGGCAGTGCCACGTCCTAAAGGGTGAGATGCTTGATGAGAATGCGGGAGTTTCGGCCGTTGCGTTCGTACTCTTCCCGGCGCGAAGTAGGGAGGTCGCTGGAGCTGCCTTCGTCAAAGTCGGCCTTGGTTTTGAAATAAGTGAATGCCTGCGTTGAAAGTGTCACCAGTTTCTTTTGTTTGCGCTCGGCGGCCTTGTCGACGGTGTACTGGACGAGCTTTTGGCCAATGCCTTGGTTGGAGTGCGATGGACTGACATAAAGGTGCATCAGTTCGGCGGTGTTTTCACCGGGATACTCTTTCATGGCCACGCAGGCGACCGGATTGTTGTCAATGTCGTAAATGAAATAATCTCCAATGTTTTTGTCGATGTTTTCGCGAGACCGGCTGACCAGCTCATCATTATTCATGGCTTCGCGGGTAAGCTTGAGAATGTTGGGGCTGTCCTTCTTGTTTGCTGGACGAATCTGCTGGTATTCGTTGGCATAGATGAGGGTTCCGATGCCTTCGTTGGAGAAAACTTCGGCCAAGAGGCCCTCAGCTACGCGGCCATCAATGAGATGGACACGTTGGACTCCTTTGGTGCAGGCGGTTGCGGCGTGGCGTGCCTTGGAATAGAATGAAGGCTCAATATAATTTGGTTCGGCCAATGCCTTTTCTAGGTCGCTCGCAAGAATTTGCCGGATGAGCTGGCCTCGAATGTGAAGACCTTCGGCGCTGGTGATGAAAATGAGCTTTATGGGGCTGAGCGCCTCGGAGACGGCGAGAGCCACAGCGTCGGAGTTCACCCGAAAGGTATTGCCTTCACCATCAAAGCCCAGAGGGGGGATGACAGGGATAATTCCCTCCGAGAGCAGAGTCTTGATCATGGACACATCGACGCGCTCAACGCGGCCGGTATGCTGTTGGTCAACACCATTGATGATACCCTTGGGGTGGGCGGTGATAGCATTGGCGGTGGCGGCGCGTTGATCGCTGATGGAAAGGCCCTCCAGAATCTCGTGTGTGAGCCGGTTGGAGGCGGTCATGGCCAATTCCAACGTGGTGCCATCTGTGACTCCTGTGCCGTCAAGGTTGCTGGGTTTCAGGCTGCGCTCCTCGGCGAGCTGGAGGATTTGGGCACCCGCGCCGTGGACGAGAACAACCCGAATGTTCAGAGAACGAAGAACTGCGATGTCGAGCAGTAGATTGGTGAAGTTGACATCTGAGACCACACCGCCATCCGCGCTGATGACAAATGTCTGGTCGCGGAAGCGTGGAATGTACTGTAGAATGCCTCTTAAATCGGTTGGCTTCACGTGTGCTGTGGGTTACATTGGTTGGGGAGAGCGTGCAATGCTTTTAATCCTCCGGGCGATCCAACACTTGGCAAATGGCCTGATGGAAACGGCGGTTGTCGGAGTCACTGCCTAGTGTGTAGCGGATCCATTCAGGGAGTCCATAGCTGTCCATGGGGCGTACGATGATACCCAGTTGCTTCAGTTCTTCCGTGATGACCGCCCCGTTCTCCACGTGGATGAGGATGAAGTTTCCGCCTGATCGTTGGTAGCGAATTCCCGCGCGTTCAAAGGCGATCGCAAAATAGATCGAGCCTTTGCGGTTCTGGTCTCTTGATGAATCAACATGCAGTGTGTCCTTTAGTGCAGCTTGAGCGGCGGCTTGTGCCATTGCGTTCAGGTTGAAAGGCTGCCGGATTTTTTCCAGGGCAGCGATAAATTCAGGGTGCCCCATGCCATATCCCACGCGGAGTCCAGCGAGGCCATAAATTTTCGAGAAAGTCCGCATTAAAATCAGGTTGGGATGATTGCCGGATCGCACGCGTTCGAGGATTTTTTGATGCTCTTCCTGATATTCCGCATAGGCCTGATCGAGCACGAGCATGACATCTTCCGGGATGGTGTCGATAAGGGTTTCCAGCTCATGTTCGCGTGCTTGGGTTCCCGTGGGATTATTGGGGTTTGCCACAAACATGATCTTTGTTTGGGGCGTGACCGCGGCGAGCATGGCATCCAAGTTGTGGGCTAATTCCCTGGCAGGCACTTCGATGACATTGGCTCCCATCATCTTGGTGACAATTGGGTAAATGGCGAAGCAATACTGAGACACGATCACGTTATCTCCAGGGTTCAGGAGTGCGTGGGCGAGGAACTCGATGATTTCGTTGGAGCCATTGCCGAACACCAGGTTGTCCGGCTGCATTCGGTGATGCTCGGCAAGATCCTTTCGCAATTGGGTTGCGTTCCCATCCGGGTAGCGATTCATCTCCTCGGCCACACGGTTCATGGCAATGACAGCGAGCGGTGATGGCCCGAGGGGATTTTCGTTGGAGGCGACCTTGATCAGGTGTTCGGGGTAGGTGCCAATTTCCCGGGCGACATCCTCCAGCGGCCTGCCAGGAACATAGACCGGCAAACCACGGAGTGCGGGATTGAGCCTGTCGGGAATTGCCATGGTCAGCCGAGCCAGTTGGTGCGGCTGGATTTGCCGACCTCGGTAATTTCGCCGGTGGAGTTGCGTGCGATATACCAGGTGATGCTCGCCACGCAGAGAAAAGTGCTGGTCATTACCGTGGCCACAAACCAGCTGGGAATGGCGCCCACTTGCAGCGCCTTGTAGAATGTTCCGAGTGAATTGATGGTGTCCCCGTGGATCAGGATTTTGGTGATCCAGGCGGTTAACACCATGGTAATAATGAAGGCGTAGTTGCGCTTGAGGCGGCGTCCGATGGATTCAAAAATGCTGATTTTAAATGCGGGCACCAGCAGGTCTTCAGCCACAAGTTTGCGCCAGTTGCCTTCCAGTTTAGGCTTTTCCTGCATCAAGACAGGCATGAGAAAATGGGCCTCGAGCATGCGCACTCGGGCGCGGAAGGCATCATAAAATCGGTAACGCCGGGCCTCGATCCACAGCATCATTAGCACAATGGCGAGGTTAAAAAAGAAGATCAGATGCGGCACGGTGCTAAAGGAAAAGGCCACGGTAAATATCGTGCCGGTAGATGTAATTGCCCATGTGGTGGTGGTGTCGAGACGCTGCCGCCAAACCATAATGCGCCCCACCTCGCCGCGATAGAAATGCGCCATCGCGGTGGTGTAATCCTGGCTGTAGACCGGCTTGGGCGCGGCCTCGGCCTCGGCTTCCTCGACCAGGAAGCTTTCCTCGTCAAATGCGGGCATGCGTTACCCTAGCATGGATGGCGGGATTGGGGGAAGCCAAATGCAGTCAAGCTGGGTTCGTAACAGCAGCGTGCGCCTCTTGGATGAGGGCCAGATCGCGTCGCAAGTCGCCGAAACGGAAAGGTGGCAGGCCACTTTGTTCCTGGCCCAATAATTCGCCGGGGCCGCGCAATTGCAGGTCGGCTTCGGCCACCTTGAACCCGTCGGTGGTGCTCACCAATACATCCAGTCGTTCGCGGGCTTCTGGCGAGTCCTTTCCCAAAAGCAGGATGAAATGGGAGTCATGTTGGCCGCGACCAATACGTCCGCGCAATTGATGAAGCTGGGCTAGACCGTGGATTTCAGCGTTCTCCACCAGCATGATGGTGGCATTGGGGACATCAATGCCCACCTCAATCACAGTCGTGGCTAGCAGGACGCGGATTTGTCCGTCGCGAAAACCAGCCATCACAGTCTCCTTTTCCTCGGGCTTCAGTCGGCCGTGAAGAACGCCGACCGTGTGAGGGGCAAAGGTGTCACGAAGTCGGCTGGCTTCGCGGGCGACTGCCTTTATGTTTTCCTCGGCATGTTCAACCCGGGGAAAGACCACATATGCCTGACGGCCTTCGGCAAGCTGGCTCTTGATGAAATCAATGATCTTTGGCCAGCGTTCAGGAGTTCGAGCGTGCGTGCGAATGACGCCGCGCCCTGGTGGCATTGTATCAATGATCGAAATGTCCAGATCCCCGTAAAGGGTGAGTCCAAGTGTGCGGGGGATGGGGGTCGCGGTCATAACCAGCAAATGTGGGTATGCCCCCTTGCGCAGAAGTTCATTACGCTGCTCAACGCCAAATTTGTGTTGTTCGTCAATCACGACAAGGCCGACATTTTCCAGCTCAAACTTGGATTGGAAAAGCGCATGCGTGCCAACAGCCAGAGTGGGTTTCTGGTCGTTGTCAAAAAGTGATGGGCCGTTGTCTGTTTCATGGTGGCTGCCTGTTTGAAGCATTACTAAGACGCCCAATGGTTCCAGCCAGCGGCGAAAATTGGCAGCATGCTGGTTGGCCAGAATTTCTGTTGGCGCCATAAGGAGTGCATTGTATCCGCTTTCCAAAACCATGAGGATGGCCGCGGCGGAGACAACGGTTTTTCCCGAGCCTACATCACCTTGCATAAGGCGTCGCATGGGCGCTGTTCTGCAGAGGTCAGCCTTGATCTCATCAATAACCTTTTCCTGCGCCCGTGTGAGTTCGAAATCCAACGCGTTGGTAAAGGGGCGCAGGAGCGATCCGTCACCGGAGCAATCGCGAGACTTGGCGTTGCGCTGGAGCTTGTAACGGCGGGTTTGGATGGATTTATGCAGTTCTATGAATTCATCGTAGGCCAAGCGCTGTCGGGCAGCCTCAGCTTCATCCATGCTTTCGGGGAAGTGTAGTTGCCTGACGGCTTCAGGGCGGTTGGGTAGGCCGGGTGTTTCGTGGGGGGGATTACTGATTAATTCTTTAAATTTATTTACTATCTGCCAGGCGAGTTGACGCATCCATCGCTGAGATAGGCCTTCGGTCAAGGGATAGATTGGCACGATGCGATTGAGGTGAATGAGTGTTTCTTCGTCATCCCTGTACACCTCGGTTTCAGGATGGTCCATTGTTTTGGGCTTGAGTGAAGATAATTTCCCAAAGGCGAGAACCTCGTCGTCGGTTTTAAAGTAGTTCTCCATGTAGGGCATGTTCCACCAGCGCAAGTGGAGTCGGGCTGTGCTGTCATCAATCACACACTCGAATACCGATCGGCGTCCGCCACGAAATCGCTTCACGCCCCGCGTTACCACTTTGCCTCTGCAGAGCTGAGTATTTTGATCCGTTAACTCATTTATGGACAATAGGTTGCGCCGGTCCTCATATCGGCGTGGTTTTTGAAGGAGAAGATCGGAGACAGTCGTCAGATTAAGTCGCTTGAGCTGCTCGGCGCGGTCCGTTCCCACTCTGGGAAGGCTGTCAAGGGGCAGATCAAGAGGTGATGTATCGGCGGAGGACACGGTGCCGTTATACGGGGCGGAGCCATTAGGCAAAGCCCGAATTGTTCGCACACATTTGTCTTTGCACGAGAAGCTGGAATCCGCATTCTGCCGCCACATGGCGCACGAACCAGATGCTTCCGAGCTGCTTTGGCAAAGTTATGGGGCGGTTTTTCGCGGCTTTGATGATCTTACCCTAGCGCGATGGATGGCGCAGACACTGGGTCAGTTGCAGGGAGGAATTTGGCGTTTGTCGCACCCGTTGCTGGCGTCGTACCGCCTAGCTGCGCAGGTGGCCAACGAACGCCAGATTTGGCATCAACGGATGGTTAATGCACCGGCGGATTACCCTCAAGTTGATTGTTGTCGTGCGCCATTGGTGCCGATGGTTACGCGCGACCTGCTGGACAGCGGCCTCATTTGTCTCCATTGCAATGGCACCGCAGTGAGTTTGAATAACTTGGGCCAATATCAGGGCGCGCTGGTAAAGTGGGCCAAAGCGTACCAGCCTGTTCATGACGTGGCGCATTGGGATGATGTTAGGCGCTCGGCTGGTGGTGACTACGATCAGGCATTCGAACAGGCGGCGGACGAAGCAGAGCGATTGTTGGCCCAGTTGGGGGCGGATTTAACTGCGCCGTTATTGGAGCTGTTCCCGGCGGTGATTTGGGAGGATCAGGATGAGTGTCTTCAGGTGCGCCCCGAGGATATTCCTTGTTAAATTTTCACCTTGAACTCCTCCCCCCTTTTCACTGACTCCGCGAAGCCGGCCATGAGCTTTGGGATTTGCTCGAGGTCCTTGAGGTTCACCACTTCGACCGGCGAGTGCATGTAGCGGTTGGGGAGGCTGATGAGGGCGCTGGGGATGCCGCCGCGGGTCCAGAAAATGACGTCGGTGTCGGTGCCGCTGGTGGCGCTGACGGTCTCGTGCTGGAGGGGGATGCGGAGTTTCTTGGCGACGGCCTCGATGCGCTTGACGACCTCTGGGTGGTTGCATGTGCCGTGGGTGATGGTGGGGCCGGCGCCCATCTTGACGTCGCCGTGGGTGCTCTGGGCGATGGTGGGGTAGTCGGTGGCGTGGGTGACATCGACGACAAGCGCGACGGCGGGCTCCAGCGCGTAGGCGATCTGGCGCGCGCCGAAGAGGCCGACTTCCTCCTGGGTGTTGGAGACGGCGCAGACCTCGACGTTCAGTTTCTTTTTCGACTCGCTTAAAAGACGGAGGGCCTCGGCGACGGCAAAGGTGCCGATGCGGTTGTCGAAGGCGCGGGCGACGGCGAGGTTGCCGTGGAGGATCTCAAAGTCCTGATTGACGGTGATGGGGTCGCCGACGCGGACGCGGCGCTCGGCGGCCTTGCGGGTGGCGGAGCCGATGTCGATGAACAGCTCGTGGATCTTCGGCACCTTGGGCTCGCCGTCGACCTTGGTCATGTGCGGCGGCGGGTGGCCGATGACGCCCTTCACGGGGCCCTTGGCGGCGTGGATGGTGACGCGCTGGGCCTTGCTGACGATGGCATCGACGCCGCCGAGGCGCTTGACGTAGATGAAGCCGTTGTCGTCGATGTAGTTGACGGAGAGGGCGATTTCGTCGGCGTGGCCGGCGAGCATGACGCGTGGGCCGCCGCCCTTGTTGAGCGTGGCGACGCAGTTGCCGTAGGCGTCGGAGGTAGTCTCGTCGGCGAACTGGCTGACGTAGTCGAGCCACACGCGCTGGCCGCGCGTCTCGTAACTGACGGGGCTGGGAGTGTTAACGAGGGTCTCGAGGAATTCCAGGGAAGCCGTGCGCATGGGGGAGGGTTACGGGAAGGAGCCGGGGATGTCGAGTTTATCAACTCCTTCGGTGTGCCGGTGATGTTGTAGCCCGGGCCGGTGGCCCGGGAGTGGGGTCACCAGCCCCATCCACAGCAACCATCATCCACGTCCGTCTCGACTCACCTTCCCCCATCTGTTACCAACTCCGCCCATGCGGGCCAAATTGCGCGACGCCTTATTGATCGTGCTGAAGCTGGGCACCGGCATCCTGACGGACCGGCGCAACCGGCTGGCGGCGGGGCGTGTGCGGCGGCTGGTGGGGCAGGTGGCGCGCGCGCGCAAGGCGGGGCACGAGGTGGTGGTGGTGACGTCCGGCGCGGTGGGCGCGGGCATGGAGGCTCTGGGGCTGGAGCGAATGCCCGGGCGACTGGAGGATTTGCAGGCGTGTGCGGCGGTGGGGCAGTCGCGGCTGATGGCGGTGTATCAGGAGATGTTCGGCGCGGCGGGGCTGCGCGTGGGGCAGGTGCTTTTGACACACGACGACTTGGCGCATCACGACCGGCACTTGAATGCACGCAACACGCTGATGGCGCTGCTGGACCGCGGCATCGTGCCGATCATCAACGAGAATGACGCGGTGTCGTTCACCGAGCTGACGGTGGGGGACAACGACCGGCTGTCGGCTCTGGTGGCTGCGTTGTTGCCGACGGATTTGCTGGTGGTTCTGACGACGGCGGAGGGGGTGGTGCGGAATTTCGGCAAACCGAATGCGCGGCTGATCTCGACGGTGCGGAAGATTGACGGATCGATCCGGCGACATGCGCGCGGGACACAGAGCCGGACGAGCATTGGCGGGATGGCGTCGAAGCTGGATGCGGCAGAGACAGCAATGCGATCGGGCATCCCGATGGTGATTGCGTCGGGCACGCGCGGCGGGACGCTGGCAAAGATTTTAAAAGGCGAAAAGGTGGGGACGTTGTTTATGCCGGCGGAGCGGATGAAGGGGCGCAAGCGGTGGATCGCGTTTTTTCATCACCCAAAGGGGACGCTGGTGGTGGACGATGGGGCGAAGGAGGCATTGCGGAAGCGGGGCAAGAGCCTGTTGCTGCCGGGCGTGGCACGGAGCGAGGGGGAATTCGCGGCGGGCGACGTGGTGAAGGTTTGCGACACGGACGGAACGGAGTTTGCGCAGGGCATCGCGCGGGCATCGCGCGCGGATTTGGAAAACGGCGAGGCGGCAAAGGTGGTGGTGCACCGGGATGACTTGGTGGTTCTCTGATGGCGAAGCGGAAGCCCATTGAGGAATTGCGGCGGGTGATGGCGCTTCTGCGAGCGCCGGATGGGTGTCCGTGGGATCGCGAGCAGGATCACATGAGCATCCGATTGTGCGCGGTGGAGGAGGTTTACGAACTGGTGGATGCCATCGAGGCTGCTGACGACGGGGAGATGGTGGAGGAGCTGGGCGACCTGCTGTTGCAGGTGGTATTCCATGCGCAGATGGCGAGCGAGCGCGGGGCGTTTGACTTTGATGCGGTGGCGGAGCAAATCACGGACAAATTGGTGCGGCGGCATCCGCACGTATTCGGCGACACGAACGTGAAGGACGTGGACGCGGTGTGGACGCAGTGGGAGAAGATCAAGCAGTCGGAGAAGGCGGGCACGCGGCATGAGCGTCGGTCGGTGTTTGATGGAATCCCACGACATTTGCCGGCGTTGATGCGGGCGCATGAGGTAGCGAAGAAGGCGCGCAAGCAGGGGCTGCTGGCGCAAGGGCGCAAGGGCGGCGGAAAGGCGGCGCTGGGGGCGGAGTTGTTCCGGCTGGCGCAACGGGCGCAGGCGAACGGTTGGTCGGCGGAGGAGCTACTGCGCGCGGAGACGTCCAAGCGCGAGCGAGCGTTGCGGCGCCAGGAACGCAAGCGCGCTGGACAAACGAAGCGAAGCACGTAAACGTCCCCGCGTATGAGTGACCCGCGTTACGACAAGCTGGCGAAGCTGCTGATCGAGTATTCCTGCGAACTGAAGAAGGGGGAGGCGGTGTTCATCGACCTGAGCGACGTGCCCGACGGCATGGGGGTGGCGCTGGCCCGAGCGGCGCGCAAGGCGGGCGGCGTGCCCCTGATCGAGGTGCGGCGGTCGCGAATCGTTCGGGAAATGCTGCGCGGCACGAACGAGGCGCACGCGTCGATGGTGCGCGATGTGGAGCTATACCGCATGAAAAAGGTGCAGGCGTACGTGGCCATTCGCGGCGCGGAAAACACCAGTGAGCTGAGCGACGTGCCGAGCAAGACGATGCAGCTTTACTCGAAGACGATGCGGCCGCTGCTGAATTATCGCGTGAACAAGACGAAGTGGGTGGTGCTGCGCTGGCCGACGCCGAGCATGGCGCAAAGCGCGAACATGAGCACGGAGGCGTTTGAGGATTTTTACTTCGACGTGTGTACGTTCGACTACCGCAAGCTGCAGAAGGCGATGAAACCGCTGGCGCGCCGGATGGCCAAGGCGAAACACGTGCGCTTGACGGGGCCGGGGACGGATTTGGAGTTCAGCATCGCGGGCATGCCGGCCATCCCGTGCGGGGGCGACCGGAACATTCCCGACGGCGAGGTGTTCAGCTGCCCGACGAAGAAGTCTTGCAACGGCGTGATCCAGTTCAACACGCCGTCACTGTACGCGGGCACGAAGTTTGAGAACGTGCGGCTGGAGTTGAAGGACGGCAAGGTGGTGAACGCCACCGGCAACAACACGAAAAAGCTCAACGAGATTCTCGATACCGACCCGGGCGCGCGCTACATCGGCGAATTTTCGCTGGGGCTCAACCCGTTCATCGAGAACCCGATGTGTGACATTCTGTTCGACGAGAAGATCACCGGCTCGTTGCATTTCACGCCCGGCCAGGCCTACGAGGAATGCGACAACGGCAATCGCAGCGCTGTGCACTGGGACATGGTGCTCATCCAGCGCAAGAGCTGGGGCGGCGGCGAGGTGTGGTTCGACGGCGATCTGATCCGCAAAGACGGCCTGTTCGTGGTCAAGGACCTGCTGCCGCTGAACCCGAAGAACCTCAAGAAGTAGTCACTGCGCCTTCACCATCTCGATGAACTCCTTCATCGCAGGGCTGAGGATCTTGTTGGCGTTGTGGACGGCGGCCAGTGGGCGGAAGTGATCCTCGTCGGCGATTTTCACCTGGGTGATGGTTTTCTTTGACACCTCCTGCGCAACGGTACTCTTGGGGACGATGGAGATGCCGGCGTCGATTTCCACGGCACGCTTGACGGTCTCAATATTGTCGAACTCCATCACATGATTCACGACGATATCGCGGTCGCGCAGGATTTTGTCGATGGCGCGGCGGGTGGGGATGTCGGGCTCAAAGCCGATAAACTTGTGTCCGTTGATTTCCTCGAGCTTCAGTTTCTTCTTGGCGGCCAGCGTGTGGCCTGGATGGCAAATGAGCACGAGCAGGTCGTCTCGCAGCGGAATGGTCTCGAAGCGGCCGTCCTTCGTCGGATAGGCGACGAGGCCAATGTCGACGGCGTTGGAGAGGATGTCCTCGTACAACTGGCTGGCGCGCCGGTACTCGACGGAGAGATTGACGGTGGGGTGCTTCTTTAAAAACGCGCGCTGGAACGGCGGCAACTCGTGCAGTCCAATGCTGTAGATGGTGCCAATGCGAATGGTGCCGGAGACGATGTTTCGGATTTCCTGAATCTGGTGCTGAAGTGACTCGTATGACTGGACGATCTGCTTGCTGGCGTCATAAAGCGCCTGGCCCTCGCGGGTGAGTCCAAATTTCTTCTTGCTGCGCTCAATGAGACGAACGTTGAAATGGCGCTCGAGCGAACTGATCTGCTGGCTGACGGCGGACTGCGTGACGCCGTTGATGTTGGCGGCCTTGGTGAAATTGCCGGTCTCGGTGAGGTCGCAGAAGACCTTTAGGGTTTCTATCTGCACACGGGGATGGAATCAGGTTTGCTTATGATGTCAAGCGCTTTTTTAAAGAGTGATCAGTTTTTTGTAATCAGTCATCAGAGGGGAGTTGGTCGCCGGTGAAGGCGTTGGGGAGAAGGGTTTGGGTGGTGGTCTCGGTGGTGGATTCGGGGTTGTCGCTGTCGATGAGGTGGAGGGTGGCGGTGGGGGCTTGTTCGGCGAGGAGTTGGCGGCAGGCGCCACAGGGGGGGGCGCCACCGGGACTGGCGATGGCCATGGCGGTGAAGTTGCTGTGGCCGTCGGTCATGGCCTTGAAGAGGGTGACACGCTCAGCGCAGCAACTGAGGCCGTAGCTTGCGCTCTCGACGTTGGCGCCAGTGATTATATCGCCGTCAATGGTGCGGAGGGCGGCGCCAACTTGGAAGCGGCTGTAGGGGGCGTGGGCGCGGGCGCGGGCGTCTAGGGCGGCTTGGGTGAGGTCGGGGTCAGTCATGGTTTTGGGCGAAATGGGTGATGAGGGCGGTGGCTTTCTTCGCGGCTTGGGCGGCGGTGGCGAGGACGTCCTCGTGGGTGAGTTTTTCCTTGCTGATGCCGGCGGCGGGGTTGGTGATGCAGGAGAGGGCGGCGACGCGGAGGCCGTGCTGGCGGGCGACGAGGGCCTCGGGGACGGTGCTCATGCCGACGGCGTCAGCGCCGAGTTTGCGGAAGGCGCGGATCTCGGCGGGGGTTTCGTAGTTGGGGCCGGGGACGGCGAGGTAGGTGCCGGCGTGGAGCTTGGCGCGGGCGGCGCGGGCGGCGGCGCGGAGGGTTTTGGCGTGGCCGGGGTCGTAGGCTCGGGTGAGGTCGAGGAAGCGCTCGAGGCCCTTTGGGGTCGGGCCGCGCAGGGGGTTGTCGGGCTGGAGGTTGATGTGGTCTTGAAAGAGCATGAAGTCGCCGGCGCGGTACTTGGGGTGGATGCCGCCGGCGGCGTTGGTGAGGAGGAGGGACTCGATGCCGCAGGCGGCGAGGACGCGGACGGGGAAGGTGAGGGCGGCCATGGAGTGGCCCTCGTAGTAGTGCGCGCGGCCGTTTAACACAAGCACGGGCGTGCCCCCGAGGGTGCCGATGCGGGCCTCGCCACTGTGGCCGGCGACGGTGGGCTGGGGAAAGCCGGCAAAATTGGCATACGGAACTTTGGCGTCAGTGTCCATCGCCTCGGCGACACCGCAAAAGCCGCTGCCGAGGATGACGGCGAGGCGCGGGCGCAGGCGGCTGGCGCGTTGGAGGCGCGTGGCGGCGGTTTTCGGATTGACTTTGGGGGTCACTTTTGGCGGGCTGATTCTTTCCGCAGCGCAACGTCGCTGTCGATTTTTTTGTCCATGAGCGTTCAACTGAGCAACGAGGAAATCCAGCGTTACTCGCGCCACCTGATTTTGCCGGAGGTGGGCATGGCTGGCCAGAAGGCAATCAAGGGCACGAGCGTGCTGTGCATCGGCACGGGCGGGCTGGGGTCGCCGATCGCGATGTACCTGGCGGCGGCGGGCATCGGGCGGATCGGGATCGTGGATTTTGACGAGGTGGATTTTTCCAATTTGCAGCGGCAGATCATCCACGGGACGGACGACGTGGGCCGGCCGAAGGTGCAGTCGGGCAAGGAGACGCTGAACAGCATCAATCCCGAGGTGGAGATCGAAGTGCACGAGGCGATGCTGACCAGCGAGAACGCGATGGAGATCATCGAGCCGTACGACATCGTGGTGGACGGCACTGACAATTTCCCGACGCGCTACCTGACGAACGACGCGTGTGTGCTGTTGAAGAAGCCGAACGTGTACGGGTCAATCTTTCGCTTCGAGGGGCAGGCGAGCGTGTTCGCGCCGGAGCTGGGCGGGCCGTGCTACCGCTGCCTGTATCCGGAACCGCCGCCGCCGGGCATGGTGCCAAGCTGCGCGGAGGGCGGCGTGCTGGGCGTGTTGCCGGGAATCATCGGCTGTCTGCAGGCGACGGAAATTTTAAAGCTGGCGCTCGGCAAGGGCAGTTCGCTGGTGGGCCGCTTGCTGCTGTACAACGCGCTGGACATGAAGTTCCGCGAGCTGAAGTTGCGGCGCGACCCGAAGTGCCCCGTGTGCGGCGACAACCCGACAGTGACGGAGCTGATCGATTACGAGATGTTCTGCGGCATCCAAGACGAGCCGGAGGACACGGGACTGCACCCGGACGAGGTGACGGTGCAGGAGATGAAGGCGGCGCTGGACGAGCCCGCCAAGGGCATCAAGCTGCTGGACGTCCGCGAGCATGACGAGCGCGAGATCGCGACGATCGATGGCGTGCCGATCATCCCGCTGGGCGAGCTGCCGCAGCGATTCACGGAGCTGGACCCCAACGAGCACCTGTACATCCACTGCAAGATGGGCGGGCGGTCGCTGAAGGCGGTGGAGTTTTTGAAGCAGCAGGGGTTCAAGTATGCGAAAAGCGTGGCGGGCGGGATTAACGCGTGGAGTGACGAAATCGATTCTAGTGTGCCACGTTACTGAGGGGGTCAACGGACTCGCAAGCTCGTCCCTCCATCACGGGTCGCTGTAGCCCCGGCCGGTGGCCGGGGTGCGGGGCCGCCTGCCCCGCCTACAGTGGGGGCCGCGTTTTTACATCCTGGAAAAATTTTCTTCCGCCGCCTGTCGTCCTGCTGCATCTTCGTGGCATGGGAATCCGTCGTGACGCGCGGGAGCGCGCGGTCCAGTTCTTGTTCCAGCACGATGTCAATCCGCCCGAGGATGTGGCGGTGGCGCTGGGCTATTTCTGGGACACGCAGCGCGCGGCGGCTATCGAGGCGGCGGACGGCAAGGCGACTTGGGGCGAACAGGTGGAACTGCCGCCGCCAACGGTCGACGAGGTGGCCACGGCGGAGTTTTCCGAGCCGCTCATCCGCGGCGTGCTGGAGCATCGCGCAGCGCTGGACGAGGCCATCCTCACCCATGCCGACAACTGGGATCTGCACCGCATGGCGGTGGTGGATCGGAACATCCTGCGGCTGGCGGCGTTTGAAATGCTGCACCGCGAGGACATTCCGCCGGTGGTGTCCATCAACGAGGCGGTGGACATCGCCAAAAAGTTTTCCACGGACGAGAGCGGCAAGTTCGTGAACGGGATTCTCGACAAGATCCGCGCGGGCCTCGAGCGACCGGCGCGCACGGCTACTGCCTGACATGTTCGCTGACCTTCACCTGCACACGCACTTCTCCGACGGCACGTTCTCGCCGGAGGAATTGGCGGCGCGCGCAAAGGCGGCGGGGCTGGGGGCCATCGGGTTGACGGACCATGACACGGTGGATGGCTGCGAGCGCATGGCGGCGGCCTGCGCGGCAGAGGGTGTCGAGTTCATCGTGGGCTGCGAGTTCACGGTGGAGCAGGGCGGGCGCGAGCTGCATCTGCTGGGCTATTGTTTCGACCCGGAAAACGCCCCGCTGCGGGCCGCGCTGCGCAAGTACCAGGAGGTGCGCCGCAACCGCGTGCACGAGATGGTGGTGCGGCTGAACGGGCTGGGCATCCCGCTGCAGGTGGAGCGGGTGATGGAAATCGCCAACTGCGACGCGCCGGGCCGGCCGCACGTGGGGCGCGCGCTGGTGGCTGACGGCCATTGCCGCAGCCTCGACGAGGCGTTCCAGCGCTGGCTCAAGAAGGGCAAGCCGGCGTGGACGCCCAAGGCCAAGCTCTCGGCGGCCGAGGCGCTGGGGCTCATCCACGACGCCGGCGGCGTGGCGGCGATGGCGCACCCGGGAATCAACCACATGGACGAAGTGATCCCGGACCTCGTGGCCACGGGCATGGACGGGCTGGAATGTTTTTACACGCGGCACTCGACGGCGGTGACGGAGCATTACCTGATGCTGGCCGAGCAGCACAGGTTGCTGGTGACGGGCGGCAGCGACTGCCACGGCGAGAACAAGGGCCGGCCACTGCTGGGTGGCGTGAAGCTGCCGTATGAATACGTGGAGCAACTGAAGGCCGCGGCGGCGCGCGTGGTGGTTTAAACGATGGGGCTGCTGGACAAGTTCAAGGCGGGGCTCGCGCGCACGAAAGAGAAGCTGTCGCACGAGATCAAGCGCATCGTCACCCGCTCGCCCAAGCTGGACGCCGANGCGCTGGAGGANNTGGAGGCGACGCTNATCGCGGCGGACCTCGGCATGGNCATGACGACGCGCATCGTGGAGGCCGTNCGCGCGGCGTACGAGAGCCAGGGGCGCGAGGGGCTGGANGTGCTGGGNATCGCNCGGCGNGAGATCGAGCNGTCGCTGGGCGNGGGCGAGGCGATCCGGCGCAACGGNGGGCTGACGGTGGTTTCCGTGGTGGGCGTGAACGGCACGGGNAAGACGACGACTTGCGCGAAGCTGGCCCACCGGATTCAGGGCGACGGCGGCACGGCGGTGTTGGCGGCNTGCGACACGTTTCGCGCGGCGGCGCTGGAGCAGTTGAACACGTGGGGCGAACGACTGGCGGTGACGGTGGTTAGCGGCAGCTATGGAGCGGACCCGGCGGCGGTGGCGCACGACGCCATCTCGGCGGCTCAGGCGCGCGAGGCGGAGTACCTGTTCATCGACACCGCGGGCCGGCTGCACACCAAGAGCAACCTGATGCAGGAGCTGGAAAAGCTGCACCGCGTNGTNGGNAANAAACTGGANGGCGCGCCGCACGAGGTGTTGCTGGTGCTGGACGGNAGCACGGGCATGAACGCGCTGAACCAGGCGCGCGAGTTTCACAAGGCGGTGGCGGTGACGGGGCTGGTGATCACCAAGCTCGACGGCACGAGCAAGGGCGGGATGGTGGTGGCGATCCAGCGCGAGCTGGGGCTGCCGATCAAGTACATCGGCTTGGGCGAACAGGCGGATGACCTGCAGCCGTTTGACCCCGCGAACTTTGCCGAGGCGCTGTTTGCGGAATGAGCCGCGACGAGCAGCACATGCGCCGGGCGCTGGAGCTGGGGCGAAAGGGCTACGGGAAGTCTTCACCCAATCCAATGGTCGGCGCCGTTGTTGTTAAAGGCGGACGAATGATCGGCGAAGGTTGGCATCGGCGCGCGGGTGCTGCGCACGCGGAGGTGGCGGCAATTCAAGTCGCGGGCGACTGCCGTGGCGCGACGCTTTTCGTGACGCTTGAGCCATGCAACACGCATGGCCGAACGCCACCGTGCGTGGAGGCGATCATTCAAGCGGGCATTCGTCGGGTGGTGGTGGCGGCAACGGATCCCAATCCATTACACGCGGGGAGAGCATTCCGGCGATTGCGGCGCGCTGGCGTAAAGGTGGCTAAGGGTATCTTGGCGGCGGAGGCGACGGAGCTGAATACGGCATTCAATCACTGGATTGTACACGGTACGCCGCTGGTGACGGTGAAGGCGGCGATGACTCTGGACGGGCGGATCGCGACGGCGAGCGGGGAATCGAAGTGGATCACTGGCCCAGCGGCGCGGCGCGAGGGGCATCGGCTTCGCAAGGGCAGCGACGCCATTCTGGTGGGCATCAACACGGTGCTGGCTGATGACCCCGGTCTGAGGGTGAAGGGCAAGTTAAAGGCGCGGCCGTTGCGGCGTATCATTCTGGATTCAAGCGCGCGGATTCCGCTTAAGTCGCAAGTGCTCAACGACGACTTGGCCGACGCTACGACGGTGGTGGTGACGAAGGAAGCACCCGCGAGACGCATAAAGGCGCTGGGTGACCGTGCACTGGTGGCACCGGCAAAGAAGGGCAGAGTAGACTTGCGGTGGCTGCTCCAGCGGCTGGGGCGCGAAGAGGTGGCGAGCCTGCTGGTGGAGGGCGGCGGGGAAGTGAATGCGTCATTTCTCGAGGCAGGGCTGGCGCAGCGGGTGGCGTTCTTTTATGCGCCCAAGATCATCGGCGGCGACGATGCGCGGCGGGCAGTCGCGGGTCGAGGGGCGCGGAACTTGGCGGAAGTCATGCGGCTGGAGAATCCGCAGTGGCTGAGGGTGGGGGCGGATTTGATGTTGACGGCCCGGGTTGCGGCCGCTTGAGTGCGCGACGTGTTCACGGGCATCGTGGAAGAGACGGGGGTGGTGGANTCCATCCAGCCGCTGGAAAAGGCCATGCGCCTGATGCTGACGATGCGCAAGTGCGGCGCGGGCCTGAAGGTGGGCGACAGCCTGGCGGTGAACGGCTGCTGCCTGACCGTCGCCAAGCTCACGACCAAGGGCCGCAAGAAGACCGCGCAGTTCGATCTGCTGCATGAGACGTGGACGAAGACCAACCTGCAGTTTACGCGCGCGGGCTCGCTGGTGAATCTCGAACGCAGCCTCGAGGCCGGCGGCCGGCTGGGTGGCCATTTTGTGACCGGCCACATCGACGGCATGGGCAAGATTCTCAAGTGGGACAAGGTCGGCGAGGATCACCAGCTCGAGATAGGCGCCGCGCCGGAAGTGATGCGCTACATCGTGCTGAAAGGCTCGGTGGCGGTGGACGGCATCAGCCTGACGGTCGCCTCGGTGGAGAAGGACTCGTTCGGCATCTGGATCATCCCTCACACGCACAAGGTGACGGCACTCAACGAACGCGCCGTCGGCGACGCCGTCAACCTCGAGGCCGACATCCTCGGCAAGTACGTGGAGCGGTTTGCCGGCAGCTAGGCGGGCGGGGCGGTGCTGTCGCGGATGATCAGCTCGGCGGCGAGGCGCTTGCTCCCGCCGGAGTTTCCCTCGAGCAGTGCGGTCATTGTTTCCATGGAGGCCGCCCCGCGGCGGTACTTGGGCTGGTCGATGGTGGTGAGGGGTATACGATAATTTTCCGCGTTTAAAATATCGCCGAAGCCGACGATGGAGACGTCGGCGGGAATCTTCAGGCCCTGGTCGAGCAGCACATTGGCAGCGCCGATGGCGACAAGGTCATTGGCGGCGACAATGCCTGTGGCGCCGGGACGCTCATTAATGAGTTGGAGGGCGGCCTTTTCGCCTTCCTCGATCGTGCCGCCGGCATGGAAGACAAATTTTTCATCGACCTCTTGGCCGGCATCGGACAGTGCGCGGCGGTAGCCCTCGTAGCGTTCCTGCGCCCACGGGGAAAAGGTGGGGCCGGTGAAACAGGCTATGCGGACATGGCCGAGGTCTAGCAGGTGTTGGGTGGCAGCGTGGGCGGCGGTGAGGTCGTCAGTTTGCACGTTGGGGAACTCGCTGCAAAAAAGCGCGCGGTGGCCAAGGATGACGGTGGGGGTGCTGCGTTGCTTCAGCTCGTCATAAATGACAGCGGTGTTGTCGGGGCGATAGACTGGCCGGATGAAGAGGCCATCCACTTGGCGGGCAAGCATGCGGCGAATGACGCGCTCCTCGCGCTCGGGGTTGTTTAAAGTCTGCGCGAAGAGAATCTCGTAGCCCAACTCGTGCGCCTTTTCCTCGATGGCCATGATGACGCGCGTGTAGAGCGGGTTGGTGAGGGCGGAGATGATGAGCGCGAACTGCTGGGTGGAGCGCGTGCGCAGACCGCGGGCCGCGTGGTTGGGCACGTAGCCGACCTGCTCGGCGATGGCCTGGATGCGCGCCTTGGTGGTGGCGGCGATGTCGGGCTCGTCGCGCAGCGCCTTGGAGGCGGTCATCACGGAGACGCCGGCCTGCTCGGCGATGTCCTTGAGGCGGATCATACGTGCGAGCCGCTCCACTGCAGCTTGTGGCGCAGGGTCTCGAAAAAGGACCGGCCGCTGAGCCGCACGAGCCGCGCCTTTTGCTGGCTGCGCTTGAGGCTGACGGTGTCGCCGATGGCCAGTTCGGCCTTGAACTTGCCGTCTGTGTTTAAAAAAGTGTCGGCGCGGTGTTCAAGGATCTGCACGGTGATGGTGGACTTGATGCTGACGATGACCGAGCGGTTGGAGAGCGTGTGCGGGCAGATGGGAGTGATGGTGAACACCTGGGCATCGGGCGCGACCACCGCGCCGCCGGCGGCCAGCGAGTAGGCGGTGGAACCGGCGGGCGTGCTGATGATGATGCCGTCGCACCGGTAGCGTGTTAGTGGCTCACCATCGACTGCCACCGCCACCTCGATGAGCCGCGGGATGGTGCCGCGACTGATGACCACATCGTTGACGGCTAGGTGTTTATTGGTGCGGCTGACATTGGCATCGATCATTGACAGTGAGTCAATCGTATATTGATTGGTCCAGAGCTTTTCGAGCGAATGGGATATTTTTTTGGATGAGGCTGCGGTGAGAAATCCGAGGCCTCCCATATTGAAGCCCATGAGAGGAGTGCCAATCCCGGCGACCTCACGGGCAACCCGTAGCATGGTGCCGTCACCGCCGAAAACGATCAGCAAGTCGGAAGATTTGGCCAGAGTGGGTGTGTCTGGGAGCGGTTCTGCCTGTACAGCGCCAATGGCCGCTGTGGGTTCATCCATAAGCACTCTGCGGCCGGATTTGGCAATTGCGCGAGCGGTCTGTCTTAGAACGGAGGCGCTCTTTACCTTCTCGGGATTAGCGATTAGGCCGATCCGCTTGATTTGTTTAAGTTGTTTTTTCAATCCACGCTAAAAATTCGGTGTTCCCTGCCGGACCCTTGAGGGGGCTGGNGGTGAAGTCGCGCCAGGAAATCGCGGGTTGATCGTCCACAAACTCTTTCAACTCATCAAGAACCCGCTGATGAACGGAAGGGTCGGTGATGACGCCGGCCCCTTTGTTGGCCTCGGCCTTGCCCGCCTCAAATTGGGGTTTCACCAAGGCAATGAAACTTGCGCCTTGTGCGGCGAGGGGGATCGCGGGAGGGATAATTTTTTGCAGAGAGATAAAAGAGCAGTCGATGGTGATGAGTTGGGCGTTTTTAAATTTTGGGGGCATCTTGTCGCGAGAGAGGTAACGGGCGTTGGTCTTTTCCATGACGGTGACGCGGTGGTTGCGGCGAAGTGCCCAGGCAAGCTGTCCTTTTCCAACATCAATCGCGTAGACATGATGGGCACCGCGCTGGAGGAGACAGTCGGTGAATCCACCGGTGGAAGCACCGAGATCGATGGCGGTGATTCCGTTTGGATCAATCCGAAAATGATCCAAGGCATGTTCGAGCTTGTGGCCACCGCGGCTGACGTATTTTTCGCCCTCTACAATCTCAACCTCATCATCGTCTGCGGCGGGGTCGCTGGCTTTTAGCGCGACTTGGCCGAAGTGTCGTACTCGTCCTGCCATGATTAGGCGCTTGGCTTGTTCGCGGCTTTCGCAGAGTCCTCGGGCGAACAGCAATTGGTCGAGTCGGCGGATGGTTTCAGATTTCGCTGGCATTGGCGGATGCGGCAATGATTGCCTAGCCGCCGGTTTTATTCAAACAATGATGGCGCCGCAAGCCATGAACGCATCTGTTGCCGACTTAATTCGAGCTGAAATAGCCAAGAATCAAATCATTTCATTTGCCCGGTTCATGGATCTGGCGCTGTATGCGCCCGGTGTGGGGTTCTATGAACAACATGGCCGGGTGGGCCGGTGTGGGGATTTTTATACGAGCGTGAGTGTTGGGCCGGTGTTTGGCGAGTTGCTCGGGTTCCAATTTGCGGAATGGCTGGAGAATTTTCGGGGCGATTGCATCCTGGAGGGTGGTGCGCATGATGGGCAGCTGGCGGCAGACATTTTGAGTTATCTTCAGGTTTGGCGACCGGATTTGGCAGGTCGATTAAATTATATTTTGCTGGAGCCTTCCGCGGTGCGGAGAGGTTGGCAGGAAGATACGTTGAGGGATTTTGAAAACATTCAGTGGAAGAGTGAATGGCGTGAGGTGAAGAAGCAATCCATCCGGGGAGTGATCTTTGGCAATGAATTGTTGGATGCGTTCCCAGTTCATCGGCTTGGCTGGGACAAGGAGGAGGGCCGATGGTTTGAATGGGGAGTTGTGACGGGAGAGGCTGGGTTTGCCTGGGCGAGGATGGAAACCCCGGGGTTGAAGGCACTGCGAAATGAGACCTTTCAGGTGCCAANCGCCCTGCGCGAGTGTCTTCCCGATGGATTTGTGACGGTTTCCTGCCCAATGGCAGCTAATTGGTGGCAGGATGCGGCCGACCGATTGGGACAAGGGCGCTTGTTGGCTTTTGATTACGGGTTGGAGGCAGAGGAATTTTTCCTGCCGGAACGGGAAGGAGGGACCTTGCGGGCATACATCGGCCAAAGAGCGTCAGCAGATTTGCTGGCGTGCCCGGGTGGGCAGGATTTGACCGCATCAGTGAATTTCACTGTCATACGCGCGATGGGTGAATTAGCGGGATTGGCGTCGCGCCCTTTTGTTTCCCAGGAAAAATTCCTGATGCGAATTTTTGAGCAAACACTCACGCGGCCAGAAAAATTCCCCAAATGGACAGAGGAAAGGCGCCACCAATTCCAAACCTTGGTGCACCCGGAGCACCTTGGCCGACCATTCCAAGTCTTTGAACAAATCCGCGGCTAGCTAGATCAGGAAAGGGTTTTCACTTCCCAGCCCTTACGGTATTTGCGCTGAACGAACTCCGTTGCTTCGTCGTTGTTTGTAAACTTCAGATTGGTTGCATCCCACTTGAGGGTCTGCTTGGGGAATCGAGTTGCGATGCCGCCAAGCAAAATTGCTTCTGTGAGGGGGCCGGAGTAATCGAATCCAGCAGAGGTTTTGGTTAGACCGCGGCAGGCATCGATCCATGTGTGCCAGTGGTTTTGGTCTTCCACCTTGGGCTGGTTGAAGTCTTTGTATTTGTCATCTGGCAGCAGAATGGGGGCTCCGACATGCGGGATGATCATGTTGCCTTCCGTGCCGAACAGCACGGAACCCTGACCGGGCAGTCCACGGTTGTTGAGGCGTTCTCGGACATTTGCGGGGGGGCGCTGGTCACCGTCATACCACGTTACCGGAACCGTCTTGCCCTGCGTGTATTTTGTTCCAGGGAAAATGTAATGAATCTTTGCGTTGATGGCCCAGCTGTGGGCATTCGGCGCGGGGCCCTCGCTCCGAAGGCTGAGAGGGGCGGTGAGGCCCACGGCGTTGTACATGGGGTCATAAATGTGGCAGCCCATGTCACCAAAGGTGCCGGTTCCGTAATCAAGGCGCTTGCGCCATTGGCCGGGGTGGTAATAACCCTTCAGGAATGGAGCCTTGGGAGCAACGCCGCACCAGTGATCCCAGTTGAAGTTGGCTGGTACGGGGTCTTCTCGGTCGGGCCGCGGGTTCATGTCGCCCCATTTTTTGCTGCTCCAAGTATGTACCTCTGTGACTTTTCCGATGGCTCCCTGATGTACAAGCGTCACCGCAAGGCGATACACATTACTGGAATGGACTTGGATGCCCATTTGCGTGGCAAGTTTGTTCTCCGCGGCATATTCGCGCAGGCGTCGGCTTTCAAAGACGTCATGGGTCAACGGCTTTTGAACGTAGACATGCTTGCCTAGTTGCATCGCGCTCATGGCGATAGGGGCATGCATGTGATCAGGGGTGGAGACGTTGGCGGTGTCGAAGTTTTTGCCTTCCTTGTCGAGAAGTTCACGCCAGTCGGTGTAAACCTTTGCCTTGGGGAATCTTTTTGCAAAGCCCTTGGAGCGGTTGGGGTCAATTTCCGCGGCAGCATGCATGTCCACATGGCTATGGCTAGAAATGCTTCCAAGATCCGCGTTAGCCATTCCGGCAGCGCCAAAGCTGACGTGGCGGATGCGCTCATTAGGTTTGATGGCCCATGAAGTGCTGGCAACAAAGGGGAANGCGATGGTGGCTNCAAGAAATTGGCGGCGAGTGGAATATGTCTGCATGCGGCGATTGTGAGCCAGGGAATGAGTTTGGCAAGGTGTTTTGAGGTCGCTTGCTTTTGATGTGTNGCTGGGCATACTGCGCCGACCAATGAGAATGGTGTGGTTGATCCTGTGTGCGACGTGGTTGACAGGCGGCATCTTGACTCTAAACGGTGCCGTCAAAAAATGGAGTGTGGCCTGGCATGAAGACGGGGATATCAAGGCAACGATGTTCTGGACGGAGGAGGCACGTCCATTCATGCACTATACCTACCTAATGAAAGGGGTGGAGGAGATGTTTCATCAAGGCCGCCCGGCTTGGCCCTCGGAGCGCACGTTGTATTTCAGCGCGATCATTGATGCGGCCCTGATCTCAAGAAAACGTGGGGGTATGCCTGTGGCAATTCCCTGTTTAAATGTTAAATATCAATCGAACTGGGACTGGCGGCAGCCGCCACCTCCGCCTCTTGGGCGGCCCATCCTGGGCAAATAAAATGAGCAAGCAGCAACCGAACATCATCTTTGTCATCACGGACCAGCAGCGTTTCGATACCATTAATGCGTTGGGATTTCCGCACGTGGATACGCCCAACATGGACAGGCTCGTGCGCGAAGGTGTGACGTTCACCAATTGCTACGTGACGGCACCTTCTTGTGCCAGCTCGAGGGCAAGTCTGTTTACGGGCTACTATCCGCACACTACGGGGATCTTAAAGAATGCGGACACATGGCGACACAGCTGGGTGGAGTTGATGGCGGATGCGGGCTATCACTGCGTGAATGTCGGCAAGATGCATACGTGGCCGTACAATGCACCAGCGGGCTTTCATGAGCGTTATGTTGTCGAGAACAAGGACCGTTACCTCGAGGGGCGTTATTTTTTTGATGAGTGGGACAAGGGGCTGGCGGCGAGGGGGCTAGTGAAGCAGCAGCGGGAGAAATATCGTGAGCGTGGGGATTATCGTGAAAGTCTTGGCGCGTTTACCTGGGATTTGCCGGAGGAGACGCACTCGGATTTTTTCGTGGGCAATTTCGCGACGTGGTGGCTTGAGAGCAAGCCAGTGGACAAGCCGCTGTTCCTGCAGGTGGGTTTTCCCGGGCCGCATCCGCCGTACGATCCCGTGCCGCGCCACTTGGAGCCTTACTTGGAGCGCGACATCCCGTTGCAGGATGTTTGCGAGGATGATTTGGAAAGCCAGCCGCCGCCGTTCAAAATCATGCGCCAGCATAATGTTGACGTGGATCACGATTCGGTGGTGCACGACCTGAATCCCACGCACGAACAGCGTCTTCGCCAGCGCCGCTATTATCTCGCCAATGTGACGATGATTGATGAGAAGCTGGGCGAACTGATGGATACCTTGGAGGAGAAGGGTCTGCTTGAAAATTCGGTGGTTATTTTTACCAGCGACCATGGCGACTGCCTTACCGACCACGGGCACAGTCAGAAATGGACGATGTACGACACGATTGTTCGGGTGCCTCTGATGGTTTGGGCGCCTGGGCGATTCCAAGGCGGGACGCGAGTGGAAGGGCTGATGCAGTCCATGGACATGGGCGCGGCGATTCTGGAACTGGCCGGCATAGAGTTGCCGGGTACATTTGAAGCGGAATCAGTTTTGCCTGCACTGGAGGGGAAGGAATGGGCGGGGAGGGAACATGTATTTGCTGAGCAGGTGAAGGACGGGATTTATACCGATGGCCCCTTCATGACGATGGTCCGTTCGCGGGGCTGGAAGCTGGTTCACTTCCTTGACGCGGATTATGGGCAGTTGTTCAACCTGAAGAAGGATCCGGAGGAGATGCGAAATTTGTGGAATGATCCTGTCGCAGTCGATGCAAAGGCGGAACTGTTGGGCGTTCTTCGGGAGTGGCATATCCGCAGCCAAGTTCATACGGCGGGTTGGGCGGAGGACTGGCGGTGAGTGACGTGCGTGAGCCTCCGCGTACGCTGGGCGGTATTCTGCGCACGCTCGGGCCGGGGCTCATTCTGGCTGGTTCCATTGTTGGTTCGGGGGAGTTGATCGCGGCGACCCAGACGGGGGCCCGGGCGGGTTTTATTTTTCTGGGCCTGATCATTTTCGGCTGTGTGATCAAGGTGTTTGTACAGGTGGAGATCGCACGATATGCGATCTCCAGCGGGAAGACTTCGCTGGAGGCGTTCAACGAGGCGCCCGGGCCGCGAGTTGGGTTCAAGTGGGGCGGACGTCAAGTAATGGCGAATTGGATCGTTTTGTTTTGGATTCTCACCATGATGGCGGGTTTGGGGCAACTGGGTGGGATTGTGGGAGGGGTAGGGCAGGCGATGGCAATTTCGGTTCCGCTGACATCGGAAGGCCGGGCGTACAATCGTGCTGCGGAAGCGCGTGCCCAGCTGCGTGTGCTGGAAAAACAGTCAGCCGAAGAGACGGGGCAGATGCAGGATCTTCGCCGCCGCATTAGCGGGTTTGATTTTGAAAAGAAACCGCAAGATGACAAGTGGTGGGCATTGCTGCTGGCGGGCTTGGCGTCCTTTATACTCGTGCGGGGTGGGTTTGGATTTATTGAAACCTTTGCTACCGTGCTGGTGGCATCTTTCACGCTGGTGACGATTGCCAATTTGTTTGCCTTACAGTCTCACGAGGCTTGGGCTATTCACGGAGTCAATCTTCGGGAGGGACTGGGCTTGTCATTCCTGACCTCGGGCGAGGATAAGCTGGGGCTTGCCTTGGCGACGTTTGGGATTATCGGTGTTGGAGCGTCGGAAATTGTGGCCTACCCCTACTGGTGCTTGGAAAAGGGCTATGGGAGATGGACAGGCCGGCCGGATGGGTCGGAATCCTGGGTGCGGCGGGCGCGAGGTTGGGTGCGTGTCCTGCAATGGGATGCCTGGGCATCGATGGTGATTTACACATTCTGCACAGTGGTGTTCTACCTGCTGGGAGCGGCCGTGCTTTCGCGGTTGGGGCTGGTACCGGAGAAGGCGGATTTGATTCGGACCTTGTCAGCGATGTATCTTCCGGTGTTCGGCGGATGGGCGCAGGCGATTTTTCTTTTCGGAGCTTTTGCGGTTTTGTTCTCAACTTTTTTCATATCCAACGCGGGCAAGGCACGAATGTTTACCGATGTGGTTGGAGTGGCCGGGTTTGTGAAATTGGACGAATCCACACGCCGCAAAGGGGTGCGCTGGCTGGGGGGCTTGCTGCCTGTGATCTGTGCGCTGGTGTACATCGTTTGGCCCAACCCGGCTCGTTTGGTCATTTTCTCCGGCTTGATGCAATCACTGTTGTTGCCGATGTTGGGGTTTGGGATTTTGTGGTTCAGATGCCGGCGCACGGATCTGCGATTGGCACCGGGCCCGGTGTGGGATTTCTTCCTGTGTGTTTCCTTTATTAGCTTTTTGGCCATTGGATTTTATCTGGCGTGGAGCAGGCTGGGCAAATTGATGAGTTGACCTGTCTGCCTTTTGGCCGCTCAATGCGCGGACCCCAAAAGCCATGGCAATGCAGAATGAAGTTGTTGGTTTCACCGCGTATTCGGTGGAGGAATGTTCGGCGGCCATCAACCGCTACGGGATGCAGCATTACATGGAGCCGATCAGTGTGGCCATGATCCAGGAAGGGGAGGGCACAGGAGCAACCATCAAGGCAATGGCAGTCTTCACGCCGGGTTATCAGGAAGAGGGCTACGTGGAGGGCTCCGAGGCCTAGGAAAGGGGTTGGTTGAGTTCCGCTGTCAATGCGGCGAGCTGTGTTTTCAGCGCGCTGTGGATGGCTTTGCCCAAGTTTTTGTGTTCGGGGGAAACTTCAATGGGTTCGCCAATCTCCAGAACCATTCGCCAAGGCCTGTCGGTGTTAATTTCTCCAAAAACATCCTCGGTAAGGTTATCTAGGGTTTCCATGTAGCGCTCAACGCTTGGAGCTTCGGCAAGATACTCGGGCTGAAGGCTGGCTAACTGCAGAGCCTTGGTGCCGGTTTTTAGGTCGCGGCACAAATCTCCCTGGGATTTTTTGGATTTCAGGGCGTGGCTGAGGATGGATGTGCGTAGGCGCCTGACTCTGTCATAAGTACTGCCGGAGTTAGGATGTCGCCATTTTTTTTCCAGTGGCAAAAGTAGATCATCTATCTCTGTTTTTCCGATGATAGCCTCGCGAATTCTTTCAAGGCGTGGGACATCGCCGGATGGAATCGTGCCACTCAAATCCAGCTCACGTTCCAAGCGGGCAAGCTTTGGGCGGATGGCGTGGCCAAAGTTGCCTTCAAACCGGTATTTGATGGCAACCGGATGTACGGTTGTACCCGGGTTTGCCTTGGATTTTCTCCGTCGCGCCGCTTGCCTTGCGATTAGGGCAACCCCGTCTTGCAAATCTGCCAAGCGATCGTTCATTCGGGTTACATGCCCTTCGGGAAAAACGATGAGTGGGCGGGAGTCATGTGTCACAAGATCTGTGGCTACTCGGATGGCTTTTCTGTCACTGCCCTCCCGTAAAATGCTGAATCCTCCCGCTCGAGGGATGACAAATTTCTGCAGACCGTTTTCTAGAATCACATGCCAGCCAGCCATAAAATGAGGATGAACATGGCTGGGAATGCCTGCGAAACCTATCCCAAGGGAGTCACTGTCGCGCGAGTGGTTGGGGGTCAGGATAATGCCTTTTCCGGCGTCCACGGACTTTCGGAGTCTGCTGGCACCCCGAACCTCCCAGTGTTCGATGCCGTACTTTCGGTTCATGTACCACGGTAGTATGCGCTGTAGTATTGATGGCACTCGGAGCCCCATTCGGGGTGGCACAAATTCATAAGGCAATCCCAGTGCTGACATTGCAAACCGGTCCTGAACCTCGCGCTTGCCAAATCCGAACACAGCCCCATTAAGCCAAACTCTTGCCGCCAGCACAAACGCTAATGCCCGCCGCTGGCCCTTGTATGATTGGGTGTTATCCACTACCTTCCGCCGATGTCCGTGGATCACGCGCAGCCCCAGGATGCCCCGACACACTGGGGAGGGATCTTTAAACACCTAGGGCCAGGGTTAATTGTCACGGCCTGCATTGTCGGCTCGGGCGAGCTCATCGCCACGCCGAAGGTGGGGGCGGACCATGGGTTCTCGCTGCTTTGGTTCATCATCATCGGGTGCATCATCAAGGTGTTCGTTCAGGTGGAGCTGGGGCGGGCGGCGGTGGCTAATGGCAAGACGACGTTGCAGTTAATGAACGCAATGCCTGGGCCCCGGCTGGTGGTTTCCTGGTTGGTATGGTGTTGGCTGTTTATGTATGTGGCAGTGTTTTTCCAGTTGGGTGGCATCGTCGGTGGGGTGGCGCAGGTGTTTGGTGAGTTGAACTGGATTCCGAAGGGTGGGGAAGGTTTCATGACACCGGATAAGTGGCTGGCGGTTGGGGTGTCGGTGGCGACGGCGGCGATTTTGGCTTCGGGAAAGTATCGGACGGTGGAGCGGTTTTCGGTGTACATGGTGGTGTTTTTCACGTTGTCGACAGTGTACGCCCTGGTGATGTTGCAGACTTCGCCGGCGATGGGGGAATATGCAATCACGGGCGATCAGATTCGCGAAGGGTTGCGGTTTCAGTTGCCGGATGATTTCAGCACAGCGTTCGCGGCTTTCGGGATCATTGGCGTTGGGGCAACGGAGTTGATTTACTACCCGTACTGGTGCCTTGAAAAAGGCTACTCGCGCAACGTCGGCCCGCGCGAGGACAGCGAGGCGTGGTACTCCCGCGCGCGCGGCTGGCTGCGAGTGATGCGAATCGACGCGTGGGTGTCGATGGTTATTTACACTTCGGCGACGGTCGTGTTTTACCTGCTTGGAGCAGCGTTCCTGCGCAAAACCGGCTTGAGTGAAGAAGGGATGATCGTCGATTTATCAAAAATGTTCGCACCATTGGGCAAGGCCGGGTTTACGATTTTCCTCGTTGGCGCATTTGTGGTGCTTTTTTCCACACTCGTCAGCGGCACTGCTTCAAATGCCCGCCTCCTCGCTGATGGCCTTGTGCTGTACAAGGTGAGAACGGTTAAGGACGAATCACAGTGGATGGAATTGGTGCGCAAATGTTGTATCGGAATTCCGCTGGTTTGCGGGGTGTTGTATTGTGTCATGGGCGCACCGGTGGCAATGGTGCTCATCGGAGGCGTGGCACAGGCGCTTATGCTGCCATTCCTTGCCGCCGCAGCCCTCTATTTTCGATATCAGAAAACTGATCCGCCTCTCCAGCCGGGCAACACATGGACACTTTTCCTTTGGATTTCCGCGCTAGCCATGGCGGCAGTGGGTGTTTTTCAGCTCATTACAAAGATATTCGGATAGCCAATTTACTCGCCAAGCCACCGCGCTTGTCGCAGTCTTCGAGCCCATTCAAAATGAGCTTGCCGAGTGTTAAATTGTCCGAGGGCATCCACGTGATGCATTTGTTTTACCGCGTGGACCGCATGGTGTGGGAGGACCTCACGCCCGAGGAGCGCACGGGCGCGCGCGAGAAGCTGGAGGCCCTGTGTGCTGCCAACAACAACGCTTCGCATCCGCTGCTGCGCACGTTTGCCAATGTCGGCGGCAAGTGCGACTTGGCCTGCTGGCTGTGCCATGAGGAACTGGGCGGACTGGGCCAACTGCACCGCGATCTGGAAGCATGCTTCCCCGCCGGCGCATTGGACATGGAGTACAGCTATCTGAGCGTCACGGAATTGACCGAGTACATGCCCACCGACGACGACCTGCAGGCGCGCACCAAGCGGGAGTTTAAGCTGGAGCCGGGCAGCGACGAATACGAGGCCAAGCTGACTGAGCTGCGCGCGGGCAATGACGACTACAAAAAGTACCGCCTGTACCCCGAGATGCCCGAGTGGCCGGTGATGTGTTTTTATCCCATGCTCAAGAAGCGTGAAGGCGGTGCCAACTGGTACATGCACGATTTCGACGATCGCAAAAAGCTCATGCGCACCCACGCGGTGACGGGGCGCAAGTTCGCCGGTCGCATCAAGCAGCTGATCACAGGCAGCACGGGACTCGATGATTGGGAATGGGGTGTAACGCTTTTCGCGCAAGAGGCCGGCTCGGTGAAGGACATTGTCTACGAAATGCGCTTCGATGAGGTCAGCGCGCGCTACGGCGGCTTTGGCCCGTTTTACCTCAATCTGCGCCTCGAGCCTGCGGCATTGTTCGCGCATTTAAATTTGTAGCCCTGGCGCTTGACAGCCGCCAGCATCGGCNTAGAAGGGGAAAGTCACATGACCCTCTCACCCCCAACCTCTTCTTCCCATGACCAAACAGGACATTGTCACCGAGGTCTCTCGTAATGCCGATCTCAAGCTGAATCAGGACCAGATCAAGGATGTGCTCGAGGCCTCGCTCGAGTCCATCATCCGCGCCTTGGGCCGCGGCAGCACCGTGGAGTTGCGCAACTTCGGCGTGTTCAAAATAGCCACCCGCAAGGCCCGCGTCGGCCGCAATCCGCGCAATCCCGGCGTCGACATTCCCATCCCCGCTCGCCCGGTCGTCAAATTCCGCGCCGGCAAGGAAATGCGCGCCGCCCTTGCCACCCTGCAACCCGCCGAGCCTGCGGCGCCAGACGCAAACGCTTGACGCGCCCGCCCGTCCGCCTGTTTCCTCTCCCGATGGATCGGCTGCCGGGCTTCCGCGACTTTTATCCCGAGCCTGTGCCCCAAGGCGAGGCTTGGAGCGCCGCCGTGCGCGAATACATTTTTGAGAACTGGCAAACGGTCGCCCGCCGGTACGCATTCCAGGCATATGACGGCCCGCCACTGGAGCCGCTGGAACTTTTCACTGCGAAGAGCGGCGAGGAGATTGTTGGACAGTTGTACAACTTCACGGACAAGGGCGATCGAGCCGTATCTCTGCGACCGGAAATGACACCAACCGTGGCGCGCATGATTGCAGCCCGGGAGCGTCATTACAAAAAACCCATCAAGTGGTATTCGATCCCGCAGCTTTTTCGTTATGAGCGCCAGCAAAAGGGTCGTTTGCGGGAGCACTTTCAGTTCAACGCAGACATCTTTGGGGAAAACGACCCGGCGGCTGATGCGGAATTGATCGCGCTGCTCATTGATGTGCTCCGAAGTTTCGATCTGACAGCCGAGGATTTCGTGATCCGCCTCAGCAGCCGCAACGCATGGCAGGATTTCTTTTCGGCTCAATGCAAAGACGAAAACCGGGCTTACGATTTTTATCAGACCGTCGACAAAATTGAGCGCACATCACCCGAGGAGAGTGATAAAAAGTTCAAGGCGCTGGGATTCACACTCGAACAGGTGCGGGCTTTTATCGACTCTGGAACACCCACCGGCGAGTTGCAGATCGTCGTCGATAATCTCACTGCGCGCGGCCTTGGTGATTACGTGAAGATCGATTACAACGTTATTCGCGGCTTGGCCTATTACACGGGCATTGTTTATGAGGCCTTTGACAGGCAGGGGAAGTTTCGAGCCATTGCCGGCGGCGGGCGCTACGATCAATTGGTTAAACTTGTTTCCGGTGGGAAAAACGACATGCCAGCAGCCGGATTTGCCATGGGAGATGTGGTGTTGGCCGAATTGCTGAAGGACCGAAAGCTTCTCCCAGAATTCAATGAAGGCATCGATGCGTTCGTATTAATTGAAGATGAATCATTGCGGATGGCGTCGTTGGGTTTGGTGCAACAAATCCGGGATTTCGGACTGAATGCCGAATACTCCGTGGTGCCACAAAAACCCGACAAACAATTCAAGAGGGCTCTGGAACTTGGCGCATGTTTTACCGTGCGCTTAACAGCCCCGAATGAAGCGGTGCTCAAGAACCTTGGAACCCGCGAAGAAACAACCTTGCCGCCGGAAAAAGTGGCCGAACAACTCGTTTAATCATGCGCGAACTTTTCATCGGCATCGACAGCGGNACNCAATCCACCAAGTCGCTGGTGATCGACGCAAAGAACGGCAAGGTGCTCGGCAGTGCCCAGCGCGGCTACGGGCTCATCGGCGGCCTGCCGCCCGGCGCAAAGGAACAGCATCCTGAAAGCTGGCGCAAGGCCACCGCCACCACGATCAAGTCCGCATTGAAGGAGGCCAAAGCCGCCGCGGCCGAAGTAAAGGGCATCGGCGTGAGTGGCCAACAACACGGCTTTGTGCCGCTGGATGCAAAAGGCAGCGTCATTCGTCCTGCCAAGCTATGGTGCGACACCACCACTAGTGCTGAGTGCGATGCCATCACGAAAAAGCTCGGCGGCTTAAAGAAAACCATCGGCCGCGTGGGTAATGCCATGCTGCCGGGTTTCACCGCGCCAAAGATCGCGTGGCTGAAAAAGCACGAGCCNAAAAATTTCAAGCAACTGGCCACGGTGCTGTTGCCACACGATTACCTGAACTGGTGGCTCACCGGCAATGCGGTGATGGAGTACGGCGACGCCAGCGGCACGGCGCTACTGGATGTGAAGAAGCGCAAATGGTCCGCGCCAGCCATGAAAGCCATTGACGGCGCGCTGGCGGACAAGCTGCCGCCGTTGATCGCCAGCGATCAACCGGCGGGCACACTGGCTTCGGGCACGGCNAAGGCACTGGGATTGTCCACCGACGTNCTGGTGAGTGCCGGCGGCGGCGACAACATGATGGGCGCNATCGGCACGGGCAACACGCGCCCGGGCATTGTCACCGCCAGCCTTGGCACCAGTGGCACCATCTATGCCTGCGCAGCCAAGCCGGTGATTGACCCGGAAGGCGAAATCGCCGCGTTCTGTGATTCCACAAATCGCTGGCTGCCACTCCTGTGTACAATGAACGTCACAGTCGCCACGGAATTGGTGCGCGGTCATTATGGTATGTCGCACGCGCAGTACGAACAGGCGGCGGCGAAAGTGGGCGCGGGTAGCGATGGGCTCATCCTGCTGCCATACCTTGAAGGCGAACGCACGCCGAACGTGCCGAACGGCACCGGCGTGTGGCTGGGAGCCAACAACCGCACGCATCGTCCGGGCCACTTCGCGCGCGCGGCCATGGAGGGAGTGACAATGGGGATGAACTACGGCTTGCGCCGTTTGGCGGAGTTGGGCGTAAAGGCCCGGCAAATCCGCGTGACAGGGGGCGGTTCGCGTTCGCGGCTGTGGCGTCAGGTGATGGCTGACGTGTTCAACGCCGAGGTGGTCACGTTGGCAGTGGGTGAAGGCGCCGCCTACGGGGCAGCGCTGCAGGCAATGTGGTGTTGGCGCAAAAATCGCGGTGAAAAAATCGCGATTAGCGACCTCTCGGATCGATTCGTGAAGCTCAATCGCCGTGAAACCGCAAGACCTCGAAAGGCAAATGTGGCGGTTTATAGAGAAATACAGGCGATACAGGACCAATTATCCACCGCGCTGCGGCCGGTTTTCACGCGGCACCGGGGATGGCTGGACTGTTAATAACTCAAGCAACTTTTCTCGGCATCATTTGGCGAAACCCCGGATGTGTGGTAGGTTGCTTTCTATGAAGCTGGTACTTTCCACCCACAAAGTCAGCCTCACCGATTCCCTCAAAAGCCACGTTCGTTCCAAGATTGAAAAGCTCGAAAATCAGGATGGCCATGCGCTGTCCGCTTTTGTGAATCTGGAACGCGACCACAAGGGGATGCCTAAGAAGAAATTTACCTGCACCATGAAAGTCAACCTGCCGGGGCAATGCCTGCTGGCGCGTGATGCGGAGGACGACCTGTATGCCGCCATTGACTTGGCGACTAAAAAAATCCAGGCACAGATCCGCAAGCGTCACAGCAAGTTCAAGGCAAAGAACACGCGCGTGGCCGCATCGGCCAAGCGGTCGCTACTGAGCATGGCCGCCTGACGCGCGTTGACCCGGCCCCGTTTCCTCCCTTAGCTTCCGCGCATGCTTTTGCGTGCGCGGTTGCTGGTGCCCATGAACGGGCCGCCCATCGAGGATGGAGCGGTGCGGATCGCGGGCGACCGCGTTGCCGAGGCCGGCCGGTGGCGCGACCTGCGCGGCGACGCGATCGATCTCGGCGAGGTGGCGCTGGTGCCCGGCCTTATCAACGCGCACTCGCACCTCGACTACACGAGCCTCGCCGGGCGCATCCCGCCGCCGGATTCATTCAATGGCTGGATCACGTCGATCATGCGCCTTAAGAATGAGATGGATGACGGGACGTGGCGTGCCTCGTGGCGGGAAGGCGCGGCGCAGTGTTTAAAGCACGGGACGACAACGCTGGGGAACATCGAGACGCGGTCGGACCTGTTGCCGGACCTGTTGGCGGAGGTGCGGCTGCGACTGTTGTTGTTCCTGGAAGTGATCGTCGTGCGCCCCGCCACGGACGCGGGGCAGGCGCTGGCAGAGGCAGCGGATTTTTTAAAGGGCAACGTGCCGCCGCTGGGCGCAGTGGGCCTGTCACCGCACGCGACATACACGGTGCGGCCGGACGCGCTGCGCGAATGCGTTCGTACGGCCGAGGAAAACGACTGGCCGCTGGCGATGCACTTGGCCGAATCGTCGGATGAAGACGCGATGTTTCGGGAAGGGAGCGGCGCGCTGTATCAACGGCTGGCGGCGGTGGAGCGCGACATGGCCGACTGCGGCGGGCGTTCGCCCGTGAAACTGGCGGCTGAACACGGGGCGCTGAGCAAGCGCACACTGGCCGTTCACGGGAATTATCTGGATGATGAGGACGTGCGGCTGTTGGCCGAAAGCGAAGTGAGCGTCGTGCATTGTCCGCGGAGCCACGAGTATTTCGGGCATTCGGAGTTTCGCTTTGAAGCGCTGCGGTCGGCGGGGGTGAACGTGTGCCTCGGGACGGACAGCTTGGCAACAATGCCCGATGGCGGGGCGGAACTGGATATGTTCGCGGAGATGCGGGAGTTTTGCAGGCGGCATACGGGGATTGCTCCGGAGGATGTCGTGAAGATGGCAACGGTGAACGGCGCGGCAGCATTGGGATGGCAAGGAGCCGTGGGGGAGATTTCGGCGGGGGCGTTCGCGGACTTGGTGGCGCTGCCGTTGGCGGGCGGTGATGTGTTTGGAGAGATTATGAATTGTGCAGAGATGCCGGTTGGGGTGATGGTCGGCGGGGAGTGGGTCGTGCTGCCGGCATCTTGCCGGCAGGTGGGATGTTGATTCTGCCGGCAAGATGCCGGCAGCACGAATGGCGTGAGTTCGTTTGAGAAATACTTAAAACAGGAGCTGGGCTCGGTCGCGGACGACGGACTGTGGCGTGAATTGCGGCGGGTGGACTCGGGGCAGGGACCGCGGGTAGTGATGGATGGGCGGGAGGTGCTGAATTTTTCCTCAAACGATTACTTGGGGCTGGCGGTGCATGCGACGTTGCGGGAGGCGGCGCAAAAGGCGGTGGATGAGTTTGGCACGGGGTCGGGGGCAGCGCGTTTGATCAGCGGATCGCTGGCGGTGCATCACGAGTTGGAGGCGGTGCTGGCGGAGTTTAAAGGAACGGAGGCGGCGTTGTCGTTCGCGACGGGGTACGCGACGGCGGGGGTGATCCCGGCGCTCGTGGGCAAGGGGGACACGGTGGTAATCGACAAGCTGGCGCATGCGTGCCTGGTGGATGCGGCGCGGGCGTCGGGGGCGCGGTTGCGAGTTTTTAAACACAATGACCTCGACCATCTGGAGCGAATTCTTGAGCAGTCAGGCCGGCGCGACGGACAGGTTTTGGTAGTTACGGAGAGCGTGTTCTCAATGGACGGCGACATTGCGCCGCTGCTGAACCTGGTGGAATTGAAGGAGCGACATGGGGCGTGGTTGATGGTGGACGAGGCGCACGCGACGGGACTTTACGGTGAGCAGCGGCGAGGGATGGTGGAAGAGTTTGCTGTGGCCGACTTGGTGGAGGTGCAGATGGGAACGCTCGGGAAAGCGCTGGGAGCAGCGGGAGGGTATGTTTGCGGAACGCGGACACTGGTGGATTTGCTGGTGAACCGAGCGCGACCGTTCATGTTCTCCACCGCACCAGTCCCAGCGCAGGCTGCAGCGGCAAGAGCGGGCGTGGAACTGGCGCAGTCGGCCGAAGGGGAAAAGCGTCGGACTGCCTTGTGGAGTTTGGTGGACAGACTCAAGAACGGCTTGATCGGGCGCGGATGGAAACTGCCGCCTGTGCGCAGCGCAATCCTGCCGCTAATTGTGGAGGACGAGGCGTTGGCAGTGGAATTGTCGAGGCACTTGCTGGAATCGGGAGTGTGGGTTCCGGCAATTCGTTATCCAACAGTGGCGCGCGGCGCGGCCCGACTGAGACTGACAGTGAGCGCGGCGCATGCGCCGGAGGACATCGACCAATTGCTGGAGGCACTGGGCGATGCATAAGCTGGCGCGGCTGGACCGCCAGTATGTCTGGCATCCGTTCACGCAGATGCGGGACTGGGATCGGCGTGAACCAATTGTGCTGGTGCGCGGCAAAGGGGCCGTGCTGGAGGATGCCAACGGCAACAAGTACCTCGATGGAAATGCGTCCATCTGGACCAATTTGCATGGACATAATCATCCGAGGCTTAATCGCGCGATCGAAAGCCAGTTGAGCAAGGTTGCGCACACCTCGGCCTTGGGTTTGGCAAACGAACCGGCTTCCTTGTTGGCAGAGAAACTGGTGAAAGCCGCGGGAAGACCTTTGCGAAAGGTTTTCTATTCGGATGATGGCTCCACGGCATTGGAGGTGGCACTCAAGATGGCCTACGAATTTGCGCGACGCACGGGACACGCGCGGTCACCGCGATTCTTGTCACTGGATGGCGCGTATCATGGGGACACCATCGGAGCCACCAGTCTCGGGCACATTGATTTGTTTCATAAAACCTACGGCGGGTTGCTCTTCAAGACGGACAAAGCGATGTCGCCGACATGTTATCGATGTCCGTTTAACCGAGCCAAGCCGGAGAGGGCTGATGCCCGGACCACGCGCAAATGCAATTGGGAATGCGTGGGCAAAGTGGAGGCGCAATTAAGGCGCCGGAAATATGCCGCCATGGTGGTGGAACCGCGGGTTCAGGGAGCGGCTGGAATGGTGATGCATCCAGAGGGATGGCTACGGCGCGTGGCGAAGTCGGTGCGCGAAAGTGGCGCGCTACTGATCGCCGATGAAGTGATGACCGGGTTTGGTCGCGCGGGAGAATTGTTTGCCGGTCGCAAAGAAAAAGTGACCCCGGATTTCCTGTGCCTCGCCAAGGGATTAACCGGCGGTTATTTACCGATGGGAACCACATTGACAACTCAACCGGTGTTTGAGGCTTTTCTCGGTGAATACGAAGAGTTCAAAACATTCTTCCACGGGCACAGCTACACAGGCAATCAACTCGGAGCAGCAGCGGCGTTGGCGAGTTGGGAGTTATTAAATCAGCCAAAGGCGAAAAAACGCCGCAAGGAAATGGAGAAAGTATTGGGTCGGGAACTGAACTCCTTGTGGCCACTCGCTGCGGTGGGTGATGTTCGGCGCGAAGGCTTGATGGTGGGCGTGGAGTTGGTGGCCGACTGGAAATCTCGCCGTGCGTTTCCACTAAAATCACAAGCAGGGATTCGCGTGTGCGAAGCGATGACCCGACGAGGTGTGCTAACTCGGCCCATTGGCAACGTTGTTCCACTGTTGCCGCCTTATTGCAGCACGGACGCGCAACTCCGACGCATGGTGCGGGCCCTGCGAGAATCCATCGTGGAAGTATTCGGGCGTGAAAAAGTTTAGTCGCCTGGGGTGCGAATGCGCTCGACCAATTCCACGGCCTCCTCGGGCGGCTCCTTGGTGTTGCTGGAGACAACGAATGCCACAACGAAATTGACCGCTGCACCAACAGCGCCAAATGCGTTGGGGGTGATGCCTAGAAACCAGTTTTCCTCCATGCCGCCCAGGAAAGATGTGCCCGGAATAAACATGATGCCTTTGTGCTGAAACACGTAGAGCAAGGTTACCCCAATGCCCGCAATCATTCCCGCAATTGCGCCTTGCCGATTCATGCGCTTGGAGAAAATGCCAAGCATGAGCACAGGGAATATCGAGGAAGCAGCAAGGCCAAAGGCAATGGCGACGGTCCCTGCAGCGAAGTCCGGCGGATTCAGGCCAAAGTAGCCGGCCAACGCAATGGCGCCGACCATGGCAATGCGGCTGGCGTTGAGTTCCTGTTGCTCGCTGATCTCCGGTTTGAGAATGCCTTTCAGCAGATCGTGTGACACGGCGGAGGAAATGGCGAGCAACAGGCCAGCGGCTGTGGAAAGGGCGGCGGCCAATCCACCGGCGACCACCAGAGCGATGACCCAGCCGGGCAGCTTGGCAATCTCGGGGTTGGCGAGCACGATGATGTCTTTATCTACAGTCGTCATCTCGTTGCCGGCCCAGCCGAATTCTTTGGCAGCAGTAGCGTTGAAGTCTTTGTTAGCTTCGTTGTAATACTGAATTCGGCCATCTTTATTTTTGTCCTCGTGCTTTAGCAGACCGGTTTTCTGCCAATTTTGAAACCACTCGGGACGCTTGTTATATTCCAGGCTGCCCTCAGCACTACCGACCTTTCCGGGTTGGATAGTATTTGTAAGGTTCAGTCTTGCCATGGCGGCTACGGCGGGAGCGGTGGTATACAGGATGGCGATGAAAACGAGCGCCCAACCGGCGGAGAGGCGCGCGTCACTGACCTTCGGCACGGTGAAGAATCGAATGATGACATGGGGAAGCCCTGCCGTGCCGATCATAAGCGAAAGGGTGTAGGCAAACATGTTCAGTTTGCTGCCCATGACGCTGGTGGTGTATTCGCTGAAGCCGAGGTCTTTCACCACTTGATCCAGCTTCTCCAGCAATGGCGTTCCATCAGTCACAACATTGCCGCCGAGTCCCAGTTGCGGGATGGGGTTGCCGGTGATTTGCAGGGAAATGAAAATGGCGGGTACTGTATAGGCAAAAATGAGGACGACATACTGAACGATCTGCGTGTAGGTAATGCCCTTCATGCCGCCGAGCACGGCGTAAAAGAACACAATGCCCATGCCGACAAAGAGGCCGGTGTTGTAGTCCGTTTCCAAGAACCGCGAGAATGCCACGCCGACCCCTTTCATTTGCCCAATGACATAGGTGACGGAAATGAGAATCAGGCACACCACGGCCACCACGCGGGCGGTCTTGGAGTAAAAGCGTTCGCCGATGAATTCCGGCACGGTGAACTTGCCGTATTTGCGCAGGTAAGGCGCGAGAAGCAGCGCGAGCAGGACATACCCGCCGGTCCAGCCCATGAGAAATACAGAACCGCCATAGCCGCTAAAGGCGATGAGGCCCGCCATGGAAATAAAGGATGCGGCACTCATCCAGTCGGCTGCGGTGGCCATGCCGTTGGCAATGGGGCTGACGCCGCCGCCTGCGACATAGAATTCCTTTGTGGATTTGGCTTTGCTCCAAATCGCAATGCCGATGTAGGCGGCAAAGGAAAGGCCTACGATCAGGTACGTCCAGGTTTTGACGTCCATTAAGCGTTCTCCTCCTCGCGTTCAGTTTCCGGGCTGGGTGCATCGTTGTCCTCTGCAAAGCCATGCTTTACATCAAGTCGATTCATCAGGCGGACGTACACGAAAATCAGGATCACGAACACGTAGATGGAACCCTGTTGCGCCATCCAAAAACCGAGCTTGTAGCCGCCAAGCCGGATCTCGTTCAGCGATTCCACAAACAGGATGCCGCAGCCGTAAGAAACGAAAAACCACACGGCCATCAGCCACGCCATGATGCGAAGATTGTCCCGCCAGTAGGCCCGGCGGCGTTCAGAAAGCGATTTGGTTCCAGCCATGGTGTTACCTGAAGGCTGCGGGGTTTTAGCAAAGTTCGCACGCAGTTTCCAGTTAGAACGAGCCAGCACCCTTTGCTCTTTCAATTTGCCAGTGGCTGACGTACCGTCCCCCGTTTCTGAAATGCCCAGTGTCTACCTGAAAACGTACGGGTGCCAGATGAACGAGCGCGACAGCGAGGCGGTCGCGGCGCAGCTGGTGGCCAAGGGCTATTCGCTGGCGGTGGACGCCGACAAGGCGGACGTGGTGCTGCTCAATACTTGCAGCGTGCGCGATGCGGCGGAACAGAAGGCCGTCAACAAGATGGAGGCCGTTGCCGGGCGGATGCGCAAGGAGCGCCCGTCCGCCGTGCTTGGCTTTCTAGGTTGCATGGCGCAAAGCCGCGGGGAAGAGCTGATCGATCAACTGCCTGACGTGGATCTCGTGTTGGGCACGCAAAAGTTTCACCGGACGGCCGAGTACGTGGATGATCTACTGCAACAACGCCGCGAAAAGATCGTCGACACGGACGATGAGAAAGGCAGCGAAGCCACCATTCGTGAGCATCTTTTGAACGGCAATGCGCCCAAGAAATCCGTCACCGCCTTTGTCAGCATCATGCAGGGCTGCAACCAATACTGCACCTTCTGCATCGTGCCCTACACGCGCGGGCGCGAGCGCTGCCGTTCCATCGAGGACATCGTCGCCGAGTGCCGCGAATTGGCCGAAGGCGGCGTGAAGGAAATCACATTGCTCGGCCAAATCGTCAACAGCTACGGCAAGCGCGAGATCGGCGTCAAGGACGGCAAGAGCGCCTTCGTGCAGCTCATCGAGGCAGTGCACGCGATTGACGGCATCGAGCGCATTCGCTTCACCTCCCCGCATCCCAAGGGCTACGGCGCCGACCTCGTGGAGGCCTATGCCCGCCTGCCCAAGCTGGTGGAGCACGCCCATCTTCCTGTCCAGAGCGGTAGCAACCGCATGCTCAAGCTCATGCACCGCGGCTACACCCGTGAGCGTTTTGAAGAGCTGGTTGGTGAACTTCGTGGATCTTCTCCTGACATTGGGATTGGGACCGATGTGATTGTTGGCTTTCCCGGTGAGAAGGAATCTGACTTTGAGGAGACGGTTTCCTTGTGCAGGGAAACCGAGTTCGATAATGCCTTTATTTTTAAGTACAGCCGCCGAAAAAATACTCCTGCGGCGGAAATGCCGAGTCAGTTGTCGGAAAGTGAAATTGAATCCAGACACGCGATTTTGCTGAATGTGATTGACAAAATCCGGGCGAAACGATTGCGTGACCATGTTGGGCGGATCATGGAAGTTTTGGTTGAAGGGCCAAGTCGGCGGAATGCGGCTCGTTTGGAAGGGAGAACCCGCTGCAACAAGATTGTTGTGTTCGAGGGAGGAAGCAGACATGTTGGCGAAGTGCTGCCCGTTCGCATTGTTGAATCAACTCAAACAACCTTGTACGGCGACTTGGCTGTCCTGAATTGATGGATCTTTCCACCCTGACTCTTTTTCTCGCCGCCCTCACGGTTGGGCCGGCGGTTTATGGGTTGATGAACCCGGAAAGCTTGGCTGGGTTTGCCCGCGGCTTGGCGCGTAATGTCACTGCGGGATATATCCTGATTGCTGTCGGGACAGTTTGGTTCATTGTCATTCTGGAAGGGGAGACACTTGCGGATTTCGAAGCTTACAAGTTCAAGATGCAGGTCTTTTTTGCCCTCTTGGGGGTCGGCGCATGTATTTATCTCAAGGATTTTCTGGCTGTCCGGGGGATGGCGGTGGTTTTGCTTCTCTTGGCCAAATTAACGATAGAAACGGCGCGTTACGCGGACACGAGCTGGCGTCTTGTCCTTATTGTGATGGCCTATATCTGGATTGTTTCGGGGATGGTTTTCACGGTTTCGCCTTGGCGCTTCAGGGATGCGATGGACTGGAAATTTTCCGATGAAGATCGGACGCGCAAAATGTGTGTCGTTCGGCTTCTCATGGGGCTGTTGCTGCTGGGGTTGGGGCTGACAGTTTTCAAGACACCGGTGGTTGCGGGGCAATAAAAAACCCCGGCGTTAGCCGGGGTTGAATACCAACCGAAATTACAAACTTGTGTTAGTCGCGCTCCCTTGGGGCCAGGCGGCGCTGAAGTTGTTCGATCGCACGGCGCAATTCGTTTACTTGGTCGCGCAGTTTTTCATGTTCTTCCCCCGTGTGACGCTCTTCTTCTCTGCGTTCGCCCTCATGTTCCCCGCGCTCGCGGTGTTCGCGATGCAGGTGCTCTTGGATTTCTCTCGCCATCTCGTGAAGGCCAGCGGCCCGGAGGTGATTCAGGGCAGCGGCGATGTGCTCGGCTCGGTTTGCATGCTCGAGTTCACGGTGCTTTTCCTGAACGCGCTTCCGGTGGGCGATGATTACCTTCTCGACTTCCGCCCGGACGGCTTGCGCCTTTTCACGCTGGCCAGTCTCGATCAACTCCGCGATTCGGCGTTCCTGCTGGTGGACCCACTGCTCCAACTCATTGTTTGCATGACGTTCCTTGTCATGTTCGCGTTTTTGGTGGGCTTGGCGTTCTTGAAGGGCGTGTTTTAGTTGTTGTTCCATTCTATGGGCTTGATCCTTCAGGCCGCGTTCGCGGAGGGCATGGATTCGTTCCTGTTGCTGCCGGACCCATTGTTCGAACTCATTGGCTTCGCCTCGTTCGCGGTCACCTTCGCGCTGACGGTCACGCTTTATTTCACGATCTCCTTCGCGCTGGCGTTCACCTTCACGATTCTTGTCACGGGCTGATTCGCGCGGATTCTCCCGGTCTCCATTTTTTTTACGGGGATGTTCGCGCTTGGCGATCAGCTTTTTAATTTCATGGGCCCGCCGAGTCATGGACTCGGCGGCATCACGCTTGCCTTGTTTTTCGAGTGATTCAGCCTTGGCCTGAAATTCCTGCAGTCTTTCGCGCAGTTGGCCAATGGAGGGTTCGTCCGCGCGCAGCCAAAGCGTGGTGATCACGGTGATAGCGGCGGTGATGGCGATGGGAAGTAGATACTTGTTTTTCACGGGATCAGTCTGTTGATGCTCAGGGCAAGGCTACACTGAACCGTGCTTATGTCGAGTGGTTCTTTGGTCTTGGAGACGGTTGTTGAAGATGGCTTCATGGAGCGTGTCTCGGTTGGGAAAAATCTTGGTGGTGAGAGGAGGGGGTGTGGGGGATGTGCTCCTGACAATGCCTGTCTTGCATGCGATAAAGAATGCTTGTGATGGTTTGACCTTTGTCGCGCCGGGGCCGCTTGCCCGTTTGGCCAAGGAGGCAGGATTGGCCGACACTTGGCACGCCTTGGATGGGCGAAAATGGGTGGAACTGTTCACTTTGGGTGGTCGAAATACTCTGGAGCCCATTTTGAGTGAAATGGATTTTGTGATTTCGTATTTGAGTGATCCAGATGGAGTTTTCGCCGCCAATTGTCGTGGTCTGAGTGAGGCTCGAATGATTCAGGGGCCCTATCGGCCGGAAGGGGCACACATGGGTGATCGCCTCATGGAGCCATTGAAGAAATTGGGGTTAGAGCCAAGCGCGGCTAGATTGCGGTTTCCGACACCAGAATTGCTCGATGGAATATGGGTGGCAGCACATCCTGGCAGTGGAAGTGAGCGGAAAAATTGGAGTGAAGATCATTGGCGTGAATTGCTCGAAAGCATGATGACGGAGACAGATTGGAAGATTTTGTTGGTTGGAGGTGAGGCTGAGTTGGGGAGAATCGGGCGACTGGCAGAAGGATTTTCGGCAGATCGTGTTCGTTGTGAAGAAATTAAGCCTTTATGGGAGCTGGGCGGATTGTTTCAAAGTTGCTCGGTATTCGTTGGGGTCGATTCCGGAATCAGACATCTGGCTGAAGCTGTGGGTTTGCCGGGTGTGGTTATCTGGGGCCCGAGCAACATAAACGAATGGGGGCCACGCCGAGACGACTGGCGTGTCTTGACGGGATTGGTGGAGACGCGCGCAGATCGGGTTCTTGCTGTGTTGAAGGAGGCCGTATCGGAATCTAACGCCGGTACCATCTACCATCGCCACCACCACGGGCGCGTAAGCCTGAGTTGACCCCGGATTTCACCTTCAGCGCCATTGTAGCCATCAATGGCAATGTGATAGGTGTGGCCAGCACGAGCCCAGAACCAGACGCGGCTGGTCAAATTTCCGCCGCGATCATCATCACGCGCACGCATGCGGAGAGAGCCCAGCTTGCTTCCTGTATAAACTGCCATGACGGTGTCGAATTTGCTCCCACGTGTGGTGGCCATCGCTATTCCTGTATGGGGAGCAGTCCACTTGATCCAAACGGATCGTTTGGCGGCCCAATAGTAGTGGCGTGGCTCGCCGGCTTCGGCTGAGGCACCGCTGTTTGTGCCTGAAAATCTTGCCCGGTTTCCGGTGATAACCTTTGCGTTGGCAAAATTGTCATTGGTTGGAGGATGCAGGACGGTGAATTGCCCCGTGGCACGTCCGGTGGATTTGCCGGCAGCGTTCGCGGTCACGTCAACAGTAATTTGAGAAATCGACGGGTCGGCTGGGGGTGTGTAAGTGGCCGTGTAGACGGCATCGTCCGCGACGGCGTCACCATTGGTTCCGGTGTCTGTGAATGAGAGTGAAGTCGACCCGGCAGTTCCGGTAACCGTTGCACCGGTGACTGGGTTCACATCCGAAACGCGGGCGTAAAAGCGTACCCCCTCTCCAGCAGTCAATGTGTCCACAGACGCGGTCAGCTCCACCTCCAGTTCGTCATCTCCATTCGCTTGCAGGGCGTTGTCCGCGTTGGCCAGTCCTCCCGAGACACAAAGGCCATCCAGACTATCGTGTAGCATGCTGGTGTTCAGGATGCCAGACTTGATCTCGGCCACGGTAAGGTCTGGTTTGATGGATAGCATCAACGCGGCTATGCCGGCCACGTGCGGCGCGGCCATGCTGGTGCCGCTCAAGAAACTGTAGCTGCTGTCACTGTAGGCTGTACTCGAAAGAATTGAGACTCCGGGGGCAAACACATCCACGCTGGCGCGGCCGTAGTTGGACCAGCTCGGGGGATTTCCATTCAAGTCCACCGCGCCAACGGAAATGATGTTATCCAAGTCATAGCCGGACGGAAAGTGCCTCATTCGATCGGTGTTTGTGCCGGCATTACCGGCCGCGGCGACGCAGACAACACCTGCTGATGCCGCACGTGCAAGCGCATCCTGGATCGCTTGGCTGTACCCCCATGAGCCCCAGCTACAATTCAGCACGCGCGCGCCGTTGGCTACGGCGAAATCAATGCACCGGACTGCGCCGCTGCTGTATCCGTAACCTCTGGAGTCGAGAAATTTGCAGGCCATGAGCTGGACGTTCCAAGCGACCCCAACGCACAAATTGCCGTCGTTGGCGGCTGCACCAATGGTGCCAGCAACGTGGGTGCCGTGGCTCTGGGCATCATTGGGGCTGCCGTCATTATCCACGGCGTCGATGCCGTGGATGTTGTCCACGTAGCCATCGTTGTCATCATCAACTCCGTTGCCAGCAACCTCATCAGTGTTGATCCACATGTTGGCGGCGAGATCACGATGGGTTACGCGAATTCCGGTATCAATGACGGCAACGATGATATCCCTTGAGCCGGTTGTTTTCTTCCATGCTTCAGCCGCGCCAATATCGATGCCGGCCGTGCCCCAGCGACCAGTGTTCCGGAGGCCCCATTGCCAACCAGAGGAATACCCATAATCAGTGGGCGTGGAAATTGTGCTTACAAGGTAATCCGGCTCCGCAAAGGTAACCTTGCCTGATTCGAGCAAGGTCTTTGCGTGGGCCTGCAGGACAACGGCGGGATTTTCCTCCACGGTTGCTTGTGGGGTTTGGATAACCACGAGGCCGTGTTGTTCGCTGGGCTCGTTGAGCACTTTGCCGTGCGGGAGAAGCGCCTTGAGCTGACTCGTGTTCGCGCCGTCGGTCAGCCGTGCGATTAGCCGTTGGGGGTGCGCCACAGCGCCGTTGATGGAGATGTGATCTGCTGGAATCGCTGTGGTAAACGGATTTGGCGGATTATTTAAATCCCGATTTGCAGCGGTAATGGAAGCCAGTTGAAAGCGTGGATCAATAGCGCGGGAAGTCACTACTGGAGTAGCCTGTGGAGATCGTTTCATCGTTGAGGCAGACGGTGCGACGAGGCGAATCCACTGGGCATGAGTTCCAAAGCCACCGGCAGCGTCCAGGGCCGCCAAACGTTGGCGAGCGGAGATAATGCCGGAATGATCCGGATTGATTGTAGACACGTCGCGGGCGGCCTGAGTGGACCAATAATTTGCAACAACAAGAGTGAAGATGACGCCAATAATGGCGACGACGGGGTACATTTTTTTCATGCAGGTTCCTTTCGGTTCCGGCCTGATCAGCAGGGAATTAAAAGAAGGTAGCTCCGAAAGGTCAGCGTGTCAACTGGCCCGCATTATTCCCACTCGATGGTGGCGGGGGGTTTGCTGGAGATGTCGAGGCAGACTCGGTTGACGCCCTGCACTTCGTTGATGATGCGGCTGGAAAGCGTTTCCAGCAGGGTATGGGGCAGTTTGACCCAGTCGGCGGTCATGCCGTCCTGGCTTTCAACTGCGCGGACGGCGATGGTGTATTCGTAGGTGCGCTCATCGCCCATCACGCCGACGCTGCGCACGGGAAGGAGAACGGCAAAGCTTTGCCAGATTTTATAGTACCAGCCTTCCGTCTTCATCGTTTCCACGACAATGCGGTCGGCGTTGCGCAGGATGTCGAGGCGTTCACGGGTGACTTCGCCCAGCACCCGCACGGCCAAGCCGGGGCCGGGGAAGGGTTGGCGCCAGACAATTTCATCCGGTAAACCCAGCTCTGTCCCCAGCTGGCGGACTTCGTCCTTGAAGAGGCAGCGCAAGGGCTCCACCAGCTTGAACTTCATATTCTTGGGCAGGCCGCCGACGTTGTGGTGGCTCTTAATCAATGCCGCGGGGTTGCCCGCAATAGGCACGGACTCAATGACATCTGGGTATAGAGTTCCCTGTGCCAGAAATTTGGCCTTGCCGGCTCGCTTGGTGGCGGCCTGAAAAACATCAATAAACGTTTTACCGATGCGCTTGCGCTTGGTCTCGGGGTCGGTGACGCCCTTGAGTTTCTTGAGGAAGAGATCAGTGGCTTCCTCGTAGATGAGCTTTATCTTGAAATTGCGCCCGAACACTTCGCGCACCACTTCTGCCTCTCTCGCGCGGAGTACGCCATTGTTGACGAAGATGCAGGTCAATTGTTTCCCAATGGCGCGGTGGAGCAGGGCGGCGGCCACGCTGGAATCCACGCCGCCGGATAGACCGAGTATCACATGCTCATCGCGGACTTGGGTGCGAATGTCGTCCACCGCCTGATCGATATAGCTACGCATGGTCCATTTGCGGCCGCAGCCGCAAATCTTGTACGCGAAGTTTTGGATGATGGTTTTGCCGCGAGGGGTGTGAGCCACCTCGGGGTGGAACTGGAGGCCAAAGAATCTCCGTTTCCGGTTTTCAATGGCGGCGAAGGGGGAATTCTCCGTGATGGCGACAGTCTTGAAGCCCTCGGGCGGCTTGGTGAGTTTATCACCGTGGGAATTCCAGACCTGCAATTCTCTCGGGAGTTTGCCGAACAGAACACAGCGTCCATCCTTCACGCGGAGGATGCCTTTGCCGTATTCGCGTTTTTGGCCGCGTTCCACCTTGCCCTTCAGGTATTTGGCCATCAACTGCAGGCCGTAGCAAATGCCGAGAATGGGTATGCCGAGGTCAAAGATTCGCTTGTCGGGCAGGGGTGCCTTGCGGGAGTAGACGCTCTCAGGGCCTCCGGACAGGATGATTCCCTTGGGCTGCAGGGCGGCGATTTCCTCGACCGGTGTGTCGTATTTCAGAATGGTGGAGTAGACTTTGCACTCGCGGATGCGGCGCGCGATGACCTGCGTGTATTGAGAGCCAAAATCAAGAATGAGAACCTGTTCGCGCATCGAGAAAGCGGGGAGCGTGCCCATCGGCCCTTCCTTTGGCCAGTAAAATCAATTCACGATCGACGCGCATTGACTTGCGCGTTCGGGCCTTTTAGGTTGGGGCCGCACCATGCAGGAAATTATCGAGAAGCTGTTGATCCTTCGCGACCGTGACAGAACCATTCTGGAGGTCGAGGCAGAATTGCGGGGCTTGGCTATTGAGCGCGAGTCAACCAAAACTCGCACTGCTGAGGCCGAGGCTGGACTGGCTTCGGCAAAGGGTGAAGCCAATCATATTGAATCTCAACGCAAGCAACTGGAAAACGACGCAGCCCTTCAGCAACAAGACAAGGAAAAGTATCTTACCCAGCAGATGCAGACGAAGGACAACGTGGAGTATCAGGCCTTTGGGCGGCAGATCAAAACGTGTGACAGGAAGATTGCGGAGATTGAGGACCAAGAGTTGGAACTGATGGTTGCCGCCGATGAACAAGCCGAGAAGGTCAAGATAGCAGTAGGTGTTTTGGAAGAAGCCCAGAAGGATTTGGACAATGCGCTGGAAGCGATTGATGAGCGGGAAAAAAATTTGCAGGCCCAGCTCACGGAGGCCGAGGGGCAACGCGAGGAGATGGCCGGCCAGATAGATGAGGACACTATTGACCGCTACGAACGGTTGCTTGTGAAAAAGGGCCCCAGCGCGGTGTCCGGCATTGAGCACAGTGTCTGCGGCAACTGTCACATGAAACTACCTCCGCAAACCATTGTGGACTGCAAGCGCGATGAGGCCGTGAACTACTGTCCGCATTGTGGGGTGATCCTTTACTTTACCTCCAAGATGGTTCTTGAGGCGGCCGTGATCGATTAGAAGCTGCCCGGCCAGCTTGATTTTTGGAGTTTTCTTCATTACCGTGGCTTTGACCTTGGAAGGGTGGAGGATCGCTTTCGATGTTGATTCGTCGAGGGAGGAAAGTCCGAACACCACAGGGCGCGATGCCGCGTAACCCTTGGGTTGCCATGGGATACACGCGGGCGTCGCATTCGTAAGGATGCGGCGACGGAAAGTGCCACAGAAAACAAACCGCCGCGGTTTCGGCCGTGGTAAGGGTGAAAAGGTGGGGCAAGAGCCCACCGCGCCAAGCGCAAGCAAGGCGGCACGGTAAACCCCATCGGGTGCAAGACCAAATAGGGGGTCAGGAGCGGCCCGCCCCGAGATCGGAAACGATCACGGCCCCGGGTTAGGTCGCAGCAGATAAATGGTCCTCTCCGCCGGAAACGGCGCAGACAAAATTCGGCTTACAACTCTTCCAAGGTCATTTTGGAAAAAGTCCGGTGGAATCCATGATGGGGTTGGGGGGTGTTTGCGTGACGGAGCCGACAATGAAAGTCCCTAGTGTGGATGGCCGGAACTTACCGCGCTTTCATCCGCCCCTCTGGAACTCTTCGATTTCCAATCCGCGCCAGCTCAGCACTGAATTGCAGTCTAAAATCGAACGTCTCTCACCAGCCATTACCCCATAAAGTGGGCAAATATCCATTGTTCCGCAATGCTCCCATGTAACCGGGATACCTAGCTCCGTTTCTGTGTCCCCCCTCCACGTTGCGCAGCCGCCTGTCGCAGTTACGCGGATGCGCGTCGCTCAAAGCTCGCACCGCGTCATCGTAACTCCGCACCGTGCCGGAGTTGCTATGCCTTATGTCCTCGTTACATGGACGTGCGTCTTTGTCGGATGGATGGACTTCGAAATGATGAATTTCAGCCATTTTGAGCTTACAAGGCGGGTAAAAGATGGTATTATCGCCCCGAAGGTTGAGAATGCGTCGGCGTAATTTTTTAAAAGTTGGTTTAGGCGGGCTGGCTCTGCCGGACTTGTTGGCGTTGCGGGCCTTGGGAGCCAAGGGGGATCGCGGCTTCGGAAAAGCCAAATCCTGCATCGTCCTGTTTTGCTGGGGGGGAATCAGCCACTTGGATACCTTCGACTTGAAGCCCAATGCGCCCAAGAATATCAGGGGCACCTTCAAGGAAATTCCCACCACGGTTCCCGGAATACGCATTGGCGAACATTTGCCCGGCTTTGCGCGCACCATGGAACACTGGGCCATTGTCCGAAGCGTTCACCATAATGCGCCGAGCCATCGATCCGGGGCCTACTGGAATCTCACCGGTCATCAGCCGAAGAACCTGACCGGCAATTGGCCCGCCACAAGGGATGACTGGCCCAGCATTGGCTCGATGATTTGGCAGGCTCGCAAGGATGAGGGGAAGCCCGAGGGGGTTCTGCCCGGCTCGGTGGCGTTGCCCTACACCATTTATGATGGTGGCGTAGCCAACGGACAGGATGGAGGGTTTCTCGGCATGGGAATGGACCCGGCGGTGTTTCGGCCGCCCAGCGAGGGATTAAGGATTTACAAGGGCAAGTCGCCGACCTCCGGCCGCATCAATCTGGATTTGCCCGAGGGAGTAAACCGTCAAAGGCTGAATCAGCGACGGGGCTTGGTCAGCGGGTTTGGTGCTGTCAAGGGGACGGCCTTGAAGCTGGAAGCTCGTCCGGTGGTGCGTTCGCGTGAGATGGCGCTGGATATGTTGCTGAACCCCACGGTGCACAAGGCCTTTGACTTGGAAGAAGAGCCGCGTGGGCTCCGGGAAAAATATGGCATGCACATCTGCGGCCAAAGCGTGTTGGCGGCGCGACGCTTGACGGAAACTGGTGTGCCAGTGGCCACGGTGTATTGCGCCGCGGGTGATTTGGATGGTTCAAAGGGATCTCATTTCGACACGCATGCGGATAACTTTAACAAGCTGAAGAACAACATGCTGCCGCCGTTTGACCAGGCCGCTTCCGCGTTGGTGGAAGATTTGAAGGAACGTGGCCGGCTAGAAGAGACGCTGGTGGTGATGCTTACGGATTTCGGGCGGACGCCAAAGATCAACGGTGGTGCGGGTCGGGATCATTTCCCTGGTGTGTATTCGGTGGTGTTTGCCGGCGGTGGGATCCAAGGCGGGCAGGTTTATGGCAAATCCAACGCTACTGGATTTGAGCCTGCGGAGCGCGCCTGCGGCCCCGCAGATCTCCATGCGACCATCTTCCACGCGCTAGGCATCGATCCCGGGCACATGATACACGACGCTGATAATCGACCACTTCCTCTATGCGATGGCCGACCTCTGGCCTTGTTTTAATCTTGAGGCGCGTCCGCTGTTTTGACTATTTCAGCCTGTAGACAGCGGGCATGCTTGTGTTGCCGGCGGAGTCCATTGCGGTTAAAGCGATGGCGTCGGGGGCTGTTGGGCCAGTAACATTCATCAGTGCCGAGTTCTGTTTGGCGGGGAAAATTAAAGTACTCCAGCGGCCCTTAATGCGCATCTGGAAAATCCATCGGGCTATTGGGCCGGTTTGTTTGTTATTCCAGCTAATGGTTATTTGGTCAGGGGTGCGGCCGTTTTTAAGAGAGATCTGCGGTTTGGCGGGCGGGGATTTGTCGAGCCACGGGGATGCGGGGACAAGTGCGGGCTCGCGGTAGGCTGTTCTCTTCAGCAGGCCGGCCAGTCCGCCGCGATCATTTGTCAACGCGCTTACATTCCAGTGGATATTGCCGGTTGATCCGGTTTCTTGCCGAGTTAGGCTGATTTGATCGATGATTTCATTGGCTTTCCATGGCTCCACCTTCGCTGAATTGTTGCCGATCCAAATATGGCGGCGCATCCTATTTTCACCCACCCACCATTTCAGAAGCTTAGGATAGCTTTGGCCGGTGGATTCGATGCTCCAGTACAACTGCGGGGCGCAATAATCAAGCCATCCGTTGTGAAGCCATTTGCGGGCATCGGCATAAAGGCTGTCATAGGCATCAAGACCCTTAATGCCCTTGGGATATCCCGGCCGCCAAATACCAAAGGGACTGATGCCGACCTTGGCCGTGGGGCGGACTTTCTTGATTTCCGCATACATGCGCTGAACGAAATTATTGATATGGCTGCGGCGCCAGTCGCCACGGGTGAGATTTCCGCGGAATCGCTTCCAACTGGCATCGTCTGGGAAATCGAGGAGGTTGCCTTTTGAGTCGCGCACCTTGTAAGGGTAAAAATAGTCGTCGATGTGGATCCCGTCGACGGAGTAGCGGCGGGCTACGTCTAGAATCACGGCCAACGAGCGGGCTTGTGCGGCGGGCTCGGCAGGGTCCAGCCATTGGTAGCCGGCGTAATGCTTCACCAGTTGTGGATGGGTGTGGCTGATGTGGGTCTTGGCGGCCAAGCCCTTGGGAGATTTGTAACGGGCCCGGAAGGGGTTGAACCATGCGTGCAACTCAAGGCCGCGCTTGTGGGCTTCATCAATGGCGAACTTGAGGGGATCCCACGGCGGGTTGGGGGGTTGCCCCATTTTTCCGGAAAGATATTCAGACCATGGCTCCAGCTGGGAGGGATAAAGAGCATCGCAGGCAGGGCGCACCTGAAAAATGAGGGCGTTAAGCTTGAGCTGTGCGGCACGCTCAATTATGGCACGCAGCTCGCGCTGTTGGTTGGCGGTGCTTAGGCCAGGTCGTGAGGGCCAGTCAATATTGTTCACGGTGGCGATCCATGCACCGCGAAATTCGCGCATCAGCGTGGGAGGACGAATGGCATCCGTCGGGGTATATTGAGCCCCTGACAGGCTGATGGTCACAAGGAACGAGATCAATACCCCCAAGCGCATCACGAAAGGAGGATACGGAGATTTTGGCTGGTTTACAATGTTGAACCACCGGGCGTGGTTGATTTCGGTGATCTACAACTTCGTTGATGGAGGATGATTTGGAAATTGTGATTTTAGGTATTCTGTGAAATCCTTCCCGTTCCCCTTGGAATGACCGACAAGGCCTATTTTTGCATTGCAGTCACGGTGTATGGCATCGGGATGGTGTATTCACTGTTTCTGTGGCGGCGCGGCTTCCAACGGGATGACTGGACGGCATACAGCCTCTTGGGCAGCGGGTTTATCTTTCAAACAATCTCCATTGCTATTCGCGCCTTCAAATATGATCCGCCCAGATGTCCTGTGACTAATCTATACGAGACCTTGGCCTTTATCATTTGGGCGATTGTGGGAGGATACTTGGTGATGGGACTTTGGCAGCGACTGCGGTTTGTAGGGGCGTTTGCCTCGCCGCTCCTGTTCGTGATGGGGGTATTTGCCCTGATCCCGGGCATGGATCCTGATGTCCTGCCCGGCGAGGCGCGGGATTACACGGGTGTTTTGGGTAATCTCCATCGGACATTGGGGGCACTGGCCTTGGGGGCGTTTGGGTTGAGCGCAGTCGCGGCAGTAATGTATCTGACACAGGAGCATGATTTGAAGCTGCACAAGTTCCGCGCCATCCTCTCCAAGCTGCCGCCATTGCAGCGACTGGAAACGGCAATGACGCGCCTGCTGTGGATCGGCTTTGGATTGTTGACCCTGGGGATTGCGGCCAGTGCGGCTTATCACTTCCAGTCGGGCAAAGGCACGTCACTGGGCGAGCCGATGGTCGTCTGGATTCTGGCGATGTGGGTGGTGTATCTGGTGTTGATTATTCTGCATTGGCGGCACACCCAAAGCGGCCGTCGGATTGCCTGGGGGGCACTGTGCAGTTTCCTGTTTATGATCCTCACATTCTGGGGAGCGCTTGAATCTCACCTGAACCATTGACCATGGCCATTGTCTGTCTCGGATTGAATCACCGCACCGCATCCGTGGATGTGCGGGAGCGATTTGCCCTGCCGGAGGGAGAAGTGCCGATGTTGCTGGGACGCATTTGCGGGGAAACGAGTGCTTCCGAGGCTGTCGTGCTGTCGACCTGCAACCGGGTGGAGATATACGCGGCGACGGACGGGGCAGGGGGTGAACTGTTAGCCGAACTGCGTGAGCTGCTGCTTGAGGGACGGGAGATTGAAGAGGATGTTTTTTATGCCCACCATGGAATGCAGGGGGTGGAGCATTTGTTTAAAGTCGCCAGTGGCCTGGACTCCATGGTGTTGGGCGAGACGGAAATCCTCGGTCAAGTGAAGGCGGCCTATCAACTTGCACTGGAGGAAAAACGAACTGGTAGCAAATTGAACAGGGCTTTCCAGAAGGCATTCAATGCGGCGAAGCTGATTCGGACCAGCACAAATATCCAAAGAGGCAGTGTATCTGTGGCCTCGGTGGCGGTGGAGTTGGCGGGTAAAATTTTTGATGACCTGTCGGAGCATGCGGTGATGGTGATCGGCGCTGGGGACACGAGTGAGAAAACCGCGCGAGCACTCTTGAGCCGCGGGGCGAAGAGCGTGATGGTGTCCAACCGTTCATTTGAAAGAGCCGAGGAATTGGCTGAAGAACTGGGCGGGAGGGCCATTCATTTTGACGAATGGGAGGATGAATTTGCGGGCATTGATATCATTATCAGCAGCACCAGCGCGCCCCATTATGTCATTGACCGGAAAAAGCTGGAGCCCATGCAGGGTCTGCGGCAGCACCGGCCGCTTTTACTTGTGGACATCGCGGTGCCTCGTGACATAGAGCCGGAAGTGAATTTCCTAGAGGATGTGTACCTGTACAACATTGACGATCTGCAGTCGATTGCGGATGACTACCTTCGGCTGCGCCATGAGGAGGTGGAAAAATGCGAGGAGCTGATTCGCGGAAAATCGATCGAGCTGTTGGAGACGATGAAAGGGCCGTTGCCTGCACGAGAAGAGGATGACCTGGATGAAACAGCGGAAGGTGGGAGAGCGGCGCAGATGTCGCCCAGTTGAGGGATGCCGGAACGCCCTGTCATTATTGCGACGCGTGGCAGCGCCTTGGCTTTGGCTCAGGCTCACTTTGTATTTGATGAGTGCCGAAGGTTGTTTCCGAGGCTTTCGTTTGAGATCAAGATCATCAAGACCACGGGGGACAAACTTCAGGCGGCGTCTCTGGCGCAGGCAGGAAAGAGCTTGCCGAAGGGATTGTTCACCAAGGAACTCGAAATGGCGTTGCTTCGTGAACAGGCGGACTTGGCGGTCCACAGCCTGAAGGATGTGCCGACTGAACTACCCGCGGGTCTGGGATTGGGTGCTGTGTTGAAGCGTGAGGATGTTCGGGATATCCTTGTGTACAAGGAGGCGGCCGGAAATACCGGACTCTTTCCGCAGTTGGGGGAGGGCGCGAAGGTGGCGACCAGCAGCCCGCGGAGGCGCGCGCAGTTACTTTCAGCCAGACCCGATTTGCGGATTGAGGAAATTCGCGGTAACGTAGCGACACGCTTGGAAAAGTTGGCGGATAATGACAATTTATCGGGGACAGTTCTTGCGGCAGCAGGTCTTCGGCGCTTGAAGTTTAAAATTGGAGGAGGAGAGCTTCGGGGCGATGCGGTGCCGGATGGTCTCCGGGCAGAGATTCTGAATGAGAATGTCATGTTGCCCTGTTCGGGGCAGGCGGCAATTGGGATTGAAATCAGGTCGGGAGATGAGCGGATTGGATCGTTGTGCGGTAGGCTGAATCACTACAATTCGCGTCAGGCGGTGGAGGCGGAGCGGGCGCTTTTGGTGGCGATGGGGGGTGGGTGTTCCTCTCCCTTAGGGGCGCTGGCCACGGTGGATGGTGGGCGGATGCGACTGCGGGCCGTATCATTTCTGGGCGCTGAAATGAAGCACGCAAATGCGGTGGGAAATGTTCGCGAGCCAGAAGAACTAGGGGGCGAAGTAGCGGGTATGTTGCGGGTTTAACGAATGAATGTCTTGGCGGCTGAATGGTTTCCGTTGGGTACATTCATCAACGGTATTTGCATTATTGTGGGTGGGTTGGCGGGACTGTGGCTCCGTCGGCAATTGTCTTCGGGTATTCAATTGAAATTTCGCTATTTTCTGGTGGTTCTTACTTTTGCGGCTGGCGGTGGCATGATTTGGAAGGGAGCCATGGAGGGAGACTCGGGGATGGGGCTGTTTTTGGCGCGATTCGGGATTGTGTTTGTAGCTCTGATTCTGGGGGCTTTGACAGGGAGATTCCTTGGTTTGCAGAGGCGCTTGGACAGGTTGGGAGCTTATGCCCGTGAGCAGTTGTCAAAGAGTAATGACGACTGCAAGGGGATAAGTGAAGGGTTTGTGACTTGCACAATCCTATTCTGCGTGGGGCCCATGTCACTGGTTGGGCCAATTGAGGATGGCTTGGGGCGCGGGGTACCGCTTGCCTTGCTGGCAAAATCCGCCATGGATGGGGTGGCCACATTGGCGATGACGCCGCGTTATGGTTGGGGGCCAATCTTGGCGGTTGTCCCGGTGGTTTCACTGCAGGGCACGATTACACTTTTGGCGCAAACTTTCAGCCCGATTAAGGACAATCCGGAATTACTCGCATCCGTGAGCTTGGCGGGAGGGATGATGGTCCTGACCATCGTGCTGGTGATTCTGGAAGTTCGCAAGGTGCCGCTGGCGGATTATTTGCCTGCCCTAGTCTTGGCCCCTCTTTTGGCACACTGGTGTCTATAGCTGCCGGACCAGTTTTCTGAAGAGAGCGACATCACCGGTGATGTGGGTTTCGGTGTCGGCCGTGACAAATGCGTAGCCTTTACCGTAGGCAGGGCCATTGACGACACAGGCATGGGTGCGGTTGCTTTTTACTTGGAGCAGGGCTTTTTGAATGGCGGTGCCTGGGGTTCCGTCGACTTCATATTTCCAGCCGACAATGTTGGCAGCGGGAAACCATCGCGGAAGTTGTCGGATGATTTTAGGGGCGGGTTTGAGATCGATCCTTAATTGTCCTGTCTGGGTTGAAATCTTGCCCTCGTTAGGCGTAAATGATTTTGAATCTGAGTGAATTGATGAGATTATATAATCGGCAACTGCGGCGGCATGAAAGATCGTGCATTTCCTTTCGTGGCGAAGATTGCGCAATGCGTGGCGGAGATCTTGAGTGGTTAGGAAGGGGATGATTTGAGCGGGTTTGTGCCTAGGCTTGTGCTGCGCGGACTGAGAGAGGAGTAGGGTCACTTTATGGCCAGCCCGACTCAGGGTATCGGCCAGGCGGCAACCCAGTCGACCGGTGGAATGATTGGTTAGCCGTCGTACGGCGTCGATGGGTTCCACGGTGGGGCCTGCGGTTACAATGACTTGCACGGGCTGAAGTTGCATGGATCTTGGGCGAAGGCCAATTTCAAAAATGGTGAAGAATGGAATTGGGAAGCGGGGCCTTCCCGTGCCATCTTGCGGCGGTGAGCAAGATCATTGGTATCGACTTGGGGACAACCAATTCCGCCGTGGCGGTGGTGGAAGCGGGCATCCCCGGCTTGTTGGCGGATGAGGAAGGGCGGCGCCTGTTGCCATCGGTTGTTCGCTTTGACAGAGGTGATGCGGTAGTGGGGCGGGAAGCTCGGCGGGGGATGATTGTTCATCCGCGTGACACGGTTTACTCGGCCAAGCGGCTGATGGGGCGGAAATTGAGTGAAGTTGAAGCGTCTGCTTGGCCTTTTGGATTGGTGGAGAAACAGGGTAAGGCTGCGGTGGCGGTGGGAGGAGATGAGTATCTTCCGGAGGAGGTAGCAACTGAGGTGCTTCGTGTTCTGAAGGAACGGACGGAGGCAGTGCTGGGGGAATCCGTGGGCAAGGCGGTGATTACCGTGCCGGCCTACTTCAACGATGCACAACGCCATGCAACGAAGCAAGCTGGCGAGTTGGCGGGTTTGGAAGTGGAGAGAGTTTTGAATGAGCCCACCGCAGCGGCATTGGCCTTTGGCTTGGATCGGGGATGTGAAAAGGCGCGGATCGCGGTTTATGACTTGGGCGGCGGAACATTTGATTTGTCCATATTGGAACTACGCGAAGGAGTATTCGAAGTTGTGGCAACACATGGAAATACGCATTTGGGCGGGGATGACATTGATGCGTGTGTGACGGATTGGCTGAAGGAAGAAATCCTGGAAGGCGGTGGGCCGGATCAATTGGATTCTGAAATTCTGGCGCGAGTGCGAGTCGCGGCAGAAGCGGCAAAGGTGATGTTGTCCACGGAGGATGAGACGGAGATTGCGCTGCCTTTTCTGACGCCTGATTTTAGCTTCAAGACTGTCTTGACTAGGGAAAATCTGGAGAGGATGGCGAAGGGAGTGCTGGGCCTGACTTGGAGCCACTGTCGACAGGCACTGGCGGATGCGGGCTTGAAACCCGAGGAATTGGATGAGGTGATTCTCGTTGGCGGACAAACACGGATGCCGTTGGTGCGACGACTGGTGGGTGAGTGGTTTGGCTGTGTGGAATATGAGGAAGCTCGGGGTGGGGTACAGTTGGGGACAGATTATCATGAAAAGGGCGCCCCCCGCCTGAACACATCGCAAAATCCCGACGAGGCGGTTGCGCTGGGGGCGGCACTACAGGGGGCAATTCTATCCGGGGAAATGGATCGAGTTTTGTTGCTGGACGTAACTCCATTGTCCCTGGGACTGGAAACTTTTGGAGGGTTAATGAACGTCATCATTCCGAGGAATTCCACGATTCCAACCAAGGCGGGTGAACTATTCACAAACGCAGTGGATGGGCAGCGGGAAATGCTGATTCATGTTCTCCAGGGGGAACGGGAAAAAGCAGGGGACAACTGGAGCTTGGGACGGTTTGCGATCGATTTCGTGGCAGCCAAGCGCGGCGCGGCGCGTGTGGGGGTGCAGTTTGAAATTGACGCGAATGGGATTCTCAATGTGCTGGCGCGGGATACGGAAACAGGACGCGAGAAGATTGTGAAGATGGAATCTGCGGTGGATGTGGATGATGCAAAAGTTCAACAAATGGTTGAGGAATCTGTTGAGAACGCCTTTGAGGACATGGACGCCCGCCGGTGGGTCGAAGCTGCGCTGAAAGCGCGGGAGGCACTCAGTGCCGCGCGGCAGGGCATGGAAGATTTTCGGGGGGAGATTGATTGCGGCGGGATTGAAGAAGCGATTCGAGGGGTGGAAAATGCGTTGTCAACGGAAGAAGATGGCCTTGGGGATTTGGGCGCCTTGAAAAGCTCAGTGAGGGTTTTGGATAGAGTGACCCAGACATTGGCCGATTTGATGATGGACCGAGCGATGGAGGAAATGCTGCGCCGCCGGGGGATGTTGGACTAGGCCTGCTTTTCTTCCGGCAACTCTAAGTCTGAAAAGGCATTGTTCAGGCTTGCGCCGTTGTCATCCTCACTAGCGGCGACCTCAACTGGGGCCTCCTCATGGTGGTGCTTCTTGGGGTTCGGATTGTCGGCGCGCTTGGAGGGGGGCAGCGGGGCGAGCATGACGGTGATCCCGCGGCCGGCCTTGCGGGGTTGGGTGTCAGGCTTGCCGTAGGGAGTGAGTTCGTCAATGAATTTTTTGATCGTCTCAAACCCGTATTCCTTATGTGCATTCTCTCGCCCACGGAAACGGAGGAAGACCTTCACCTTCATGTCCTCACAAAGAAAATCGATGGCGTGCTGGAGCTTGTACTGGTAATCGTGCGGATCGGTGAAGGGGCGAAGCTGGATCTCCTTGATCTTGACAACGGTCTTATTCTTCTTTTGTTCCTTCTCCTTCTTGGCTTGCTCGTACTTGTATTTACCAAAGTCACAAATGCGGCACACGGGCGGGCGGGCATTGGCGGAAACTTCCACCAGATCCAGCCCGCGGGCCTTGGCCATTTCCAGTGCCTGCTTGGTGGGAAGCACGCCCACCTGCTTGCCGTCAGCCCCAACAACACGCACTTCGCGGACACGAATGCGGTCGTTAACGCGGATGCGCGGTGCGCGATTGAATCGTCTGCGGAACGGGGGGCGGCTCAAGACAACCCGGGGGTTTGGGTTTCAGACGAGCCGGTCGATGCGGCTAATGTGTATGTGATGAACAACGGGGAAATTCTCTTTCAATGGCGGTCATTGGGCAAGGGAAAATTCGAGGGAGATTTTTCTCGTTCCATGGAGAGTGCACAGGTAACGTCCCGCGTCCATGGCCAAGGTGAAACCATTTCGGGCGTTGCGTCCAAGTCCCAGATTGGCGGCTGAGATTAGTGCGCCGCCTTATGATGTTCTCTCGACTGGAGAGGCTCGTGCTATGGCGGAGGGCAATGATTTGAGTTTTCTGCACGTCAGCAAGCCGGAGATTGATTTTCCGGAAGGAGTGGATCCGTATTCGGCGGAAGTGTATGCCAAGGGGGCAGAGAATTTTCAGCGGATGCAGGTGGAGGGATTGTTGGCCTTGGAGGGGGAGCTGGGATTCTATCTTTACCGGCAAGTCATGGGGGGGCATTCGCAAACTGGATTGGTGGCGCTGGCGGATTGCGGTGAGTATGTTTCCGGTAAAATCAAGAAACACGAGTTGACCCGGTCGGCAAAGGAAGATGACCGGGTGCGACACATGGAGGCGCTTGATTCGCAGACTGGGCTGGTGTTTTTAACGTACCGTGCGGTCACGGCAATTGATTCATTTGTCGAAGAGCGGACGGCAGCGGCGGCGGATTATGACTTTATGGCGGCTGATGGGGTCAGGCATGTGGCATGGAGTGTGACGGATGAAATGGGGATTTCGTTTCTGGAGGATGCATTTGCCACGGTTGGCGCGCTTTACATTGCTGATGGGCATCACCGGAGCGCTGCAGCGGCACGGGTTTATGGGGTGCGTGATGGTGCGGGAGGAAGTGGTGGCTTCATTACGGTTATTTTCCCGGATCACCAGATGCAGATTTTGGCGTACAATCGGGTGGTAAAGGATTTCAACGGCTTGTCTTCCGGGGAATTTTTGACGCAGTTGGAGGATGTCCTGCATATTGTCGGCGAGGGCCAGCCGGAGGAGAAACACGAAGTATCACTCTACACGGAGGGTACATGGAGGCGTTTGTGTTTTCGTGATGAGGTGCGAGCAGGAGGACGAGCTGAGGATCGGCTGGACGTGGCTCTGTTGCAAAAGCATGTCTTGGAACCAATTCTTGGAATTGAGGATCCGAGGACGAGTGAGCGCATTGATTTTGTAGGTGGGATTCGGGGCGCTACTGAACTTGAGCGACGCGTGGATGATTTGGGTTGGGCTTGCGCGTTTGCGTTGCATCCGACAAGTATCGCCGACTTGTTGGCGGTGGCGGATGGAGGGGGGTTGATGCCGCCCAAGAGCACATGGTTCGAGCCGAAGTTGCGCGATGGTTTATTTTGTCATAACCTCACTGATTTATGAAGATTGTCCTGGCATATTCAGGCGGGCTGGACACGTCGGTACTCCTGACGTGGCTGAAGGAAAAGCATGACGCGGAACTGATCGCTTTCTGTGCGGATATCGGGCAGGAGGAGGAACTGCGCGGGCTCAATAAAAAGGCCCGCCGTACTGGGGCGTCAAAGGTCTTTATCGACGACCTGCAGGAGGAGTTTGCGCGTGATTTCATTTTTCCGATGATGCGCGCAGGCGCAATCTACGAGGGGCAATATTTTCTGGGAACAAGCGTTGCGCGTCCACTGATTGCCAAGCGGATGGTCGAGATTGCGCGCAAGGAAAAGGCGCATGCCATTGCGCACGGTGCAACGGGCAAAGGCAATGACCAAGTGCGCTTTGAGCTGACCACGGCTGCGTTGGCGCCGGATCTGGAAGTGATTGCCCCTTGGCGTGATGAGGGATTTCGGGATGAGTTCCCAGGGCGCAAGGAAATGCTCGCATATTGCAGGCGCAAGGGCGTTGAGGTGGAGGCCAGTACCAGCAAGCCTTACTCAATGGATCGCAACCTGCTTCATATTTCCTATGAGGCGGGGATTCTCGAGGATCCGTGGTTTGATGCCTTTGCCCCGAAAAACGAGGGCATGTTCAAGCTGAGCGTGGCGCCTGAAGATGCGCCGAACAAGGCGGAATATGTGACACTGGAATTTGAAAAGGGCAATTGTGTCGCGGTAAACGGAAAGGCGTTATCGCCGCTGGGGGTCATGCGTAGACTAAACAAGCTTGGCGGCAAGCATGGTGTAGGGCGCGTGGATCTGGTGGAAAACCGCTTTGTGGGCATGAAGAGCCGGGGGGTTTATGAAACGCCCGGCGGCGCAATCCTGCATTTTGCCCATCGGCAGATGGAAAGCCTAACCATGGATCGTGAGGTGATGCATCTGCGAGACTCGTTGATCCCGAAATATTCGGAATTGGTGTACAATGGATTTTGGTTTGCGCCGGAGCGTCAGGTTTTACAGGCGTTGGTTGAGGAGTCACAGCGGAATGTTTCCGGCACTGTGCGGGTTAAGTTGTACAAAGGGGGAATGTACACGGCGGGCCGGAAATCAACGGTGAGCTTGTACAATCCAGCACTTGCGACGATGGAGGCGGATCCAACCCAAGCCTATGATCAGGGAGATGCAACTGGTTTTATCAGGCTGAATGGTTTGCGGCTGAAGGTTGGGGCGAGTGTTGGCAAAAAACGCGGTCGACGGCGCTAGGGAACGGGGCCTTCCTGGACGAAGGCATTCAGGTTTTTCACTCCGGCTGACTTGGCGGCATCGCGAATTTTTACAATAATCTCGAAGTCGGCCTTGCCGTCGGCCTCGATGGATACTTGGAGGTTTGGTGTTTGTTGAAGTCTTTCTTTCAATTCCCGTTCGATTTGGCCGATTTGGAACGGGCTTCCATCAAGCAGGATATTTTCGGCATTTTCGGGAACGGTGATTACCAGTGGTTTCAAATTTTGTTGTTGGTGTCCATCGGCCTCAGAAGATGCAGCGAGATTAATAAAGGCCTGACTGTCCTTGAAGGTGGTGCTGACAACCATGAAAATCAAGACGACCATCAAGACGTCCACCAGCGAGACGATGATGACGCCGGGTGGCTTGCGGTTCTTGGCTGGGGCAAACTGCATGTTTAATCAGCGCGGTTGTAGTAGTGCCTGAGAAACTCCTCAGAGTGGCTTTCAATTTCAATCGCGAGCGTTTCAATACGCTTGTTGTAAAGGCTCCATGCGGCTAGGGATGGGATTGCAATGACCAAGCCCAGCAAGGTGGCCTGCAGGGCGATGGAAATGCCGTCGGCGAAATGTGATTGGTCGGCACCCTCGATCCCCATGGCTTTAAATAGTGAGATGAGCCCGAAGATGGTGCCCACAAGGCCCAGGAGAGGAGCGATTCCTGTTGTAATCTCCAAGACGACCAGCCCGCGTTCCATCTGTGCGATTTCGTGGCGTGCGCGTGTCTGGAGGCTTTCGGAATTTTCCTGGCGGGGAAGGTGGCGGTTGTCGATGGCATAGGCCAGAAGGCGGCCATAGGGTGAGTCAAAGTGCTGGCAATAGGCTTTAAGGGTGGATAGGTCATCTGTGTCCTGAAGCTGGCGCTGGGCGTTTCGAAGATCGGGGGGAATGATCTTGTGCGTGCGCAAGGCGAGGCCGCGCTCGATGATGAAGGTGAGTCCGACAATCGAAAGCAGGATCAGGAGGGCGATAATCGCTGTTTTCATGGAGGAACTTTTCCCATTGGTGGGGGTATCGTCGACAGGCTGTGATTTTGCCTTGGCGGACGGGGTTGCAGATTCAGCGGCATGGGCACAAAGCGGCGAAACCGCCAAGGCCAGAAGGAGTAGCAGGTTGAGGAAAAGGCGCCGGGTCAATTCAGTTTTTGAGGTTAAAGCTGAACGTGATGCGGCAGGGTCTGTGGTCGCCAAGGGAAAGTTTCATCCTGTCATTCCATTTCTCGAATGGGGCCGGCTCCTCAATGGATCGTTGGCAGACAAACTCGGCCAATGGACTCGAAAGGGCGGTGTTGCCATTGCTGACCCGAAGATTCTCGATTCTTCCGTCATGGCGCAACGTGAACTCGATGACAACCCGATAAGGTTGAAGCATCTTGGCGTCGTGGTTCTTGCGTATCCAACTGTGGTAAATTGCGGTGATAAGTTTTTCATCATAATCACCGTAGCCGGTGAGCATGACGTTGAAGCGGGGCGTGCCCTTGCGCGGGGCGCCTCCCTCTTGATGAGTGGCTTCGCCGGGAAGCAGGCGGGTATTGCCGGCATCATTCCCCAGCCTGCGTTTGGCGCGCTGCAGCGGTGATTCCTTTTTGGGCGGTGGCGGTCCGGGATCCAAGCGCACCTCCAAGGGGGCGGAGGCAGGGTGGTTCACGATTTCCGTTACTGGATTTGAAAGTGAAAGCTTGGCGGTTTTTGGGGTGGGCCCGCGTGTGCCTTGTTTGGGAAGGGCGATCTTTTTGGGTGCGCCAGCGGGCTGGGTTCTTGAAGGGGCAGGGCGTGAGGGGGAAGGGTTGCTGATGGAATAATCCTGATGCTTGGGGCCGGGGGATTGAACTCCGCCTCGTGGTAATGGTTTCAGTTTCTTTAATGATGGCTGGGGAATGTCGCGTGTTCGCGCCGCTTCTGCTTCGTCTCCGTCAACCTTGGCCTTGTTTTGGTTGCCGGGCTCAGGATTTGCCGCCTGAGAATTTTTATTTGAGTATTTGTCGGCGTCCTCAGGTTTTTCGGCGGATTCATTCTTGGGTTCGACTTGGACAAATGTGCTGGGCTGGACTTTTTTAACTGGAGGGGGCGGAACAGGTTTTGAGGCTGGTTTGGGTTGGATAAACTCTAGTGACAGCTTGCGTTTTGGCTTGTTTTTATCGCTGAAATTGATGGCCGGATCCAAGACGCCGGTCCAGAGAACGGCTCCCCACGCGAAAGCATGCACAATCAACGACACAGTGACCAAAAAGGTCAGCCGGTGGCTCGACCATGCGTGAATGAGAAATTTTTGAGGATTAAGTCCCATCCCTCGATCAAGACTGAGCGAAATGACGCTCCGAGGCAATCATTTGTTCAAATCGTAATTTTTTCACCATAAACCGGAACTCGAACTTCTGCATTGGGCAGCTGTTCCCGAAGTGTATCGGCAAAAGCCAGAGATTGGTCTTCTTCCCCGTGAACGACAAACGCTTTTTGGATATCTCCAGTGAGTTCATCAACATGCGCTTGTAACTCATGCTTGTCGGCATGGCCAGAGTAAGCGTCCAGCCGGGCAACCTGAGCTTTGATTTCATATTCTTCACCAAAAATTTTAACAGGCGAGTCGCCATTGATGATGCGAGCTCCCAGGGTGTGTTGGGCGCAATATCCAACGAAGAGGACGAGATTCTTAGGGTTTTCGATATTGTTCTTGAGGTGATGCCGAATGCGTCCCCCCTCGCACATGCCAGAGCTGCTGATTATGATGGCAGGTTCGTTGAGCAAGTTCAGCTGCTTGGATTGGGAGACATTACGAATATATTTGAGGTTTTCCATTCCAAATGGATTCTCTTTTTCTCGAAGAAATGTGTAGATCTCTTCGTTGAAACATTCGGGGTGGAGGCGAAAGACTTCAGTAGCATTGACGCTGAGAGGGCTATCGACAAAAATGGGAATAGGTGGCAGATCGCCGGACTCTGCCAGTTGATGCAACGTGTAAACAATCAACTGTGTTCGTCCGACTGAAAAGGCGGGGATGATAATCTTGCCTCCGCGATGAGCTGTCTCGCGAACGAGTTTGCAGATTTCAACGGGGGCATCGGCCCGTGGGCCGTGTTCGCGGTTGCCGTAGGTGCTCTCAATTTGGAGGTAATCAACGTCCTTTACTGAGTCGGGATTGCGGAGAATCGCGTGGCCGCTCCGGCCAATATCGCCGGTGAACAGATATCGGTAGTTTCGTCCGTTTTCTCGGATGTCCAAGGCAATCTGCGCGCTACCGAGGATGTGGCCTGCATCATGAAATGTCAGCGTCACCCCGTCGGCGATGAGCATGGGCCGATCGTAGTTCGTGGAGACAAACTGTCGTGAAGCTTTATCCGCATCACGGACCGTATAGAGGGGCTCCACGGGGGGCAGCCCCTTTTTCTCATTTTTTCGGGAAATATACTCGGCGTCCGATTCCTGAATGCGCGCGGAATCTTCAAGCATGATGCCTGCCAGATCTCGTGTTGCGTGAGTGCAGAAAATGTTTCCATCAAACCCGTTTCGGCAGAGGTTGGGAAAATTGCCGCAGTGATCGATATGCGAATGGCTCAAAACAGCGACGTCAATAGATTGGGGGTCAAAAGGGAACTTGCGGTTGCGTTCAATGGATTCTTTTCGTTTCCCCTGATACATTCCGCATTCAAGGAGAATGCGTTGGTTGTTCAGCTCCAGAAGAAACATGGAGCCAGTGGTTGTCCGTGTTGCGCCAAGAAAGTGGACCTGCATGACGCAATCAGGGTGGATGGCCAGCCCGCCCGGGTCGAGCGTGGGTTATGCGCAGATTCTCAACGCTCGCGGTAGCGAATGCGCGCCTTGGTCAGGTCATAGGGCGACATTTCCACGCGCACCTTGTCTCCCACGGCAATCCGGATGAAGTGTTTACGCATTTTGCCAGAAATATGGGCGAGCACCTCGTGGCCGTTCGGCAGCTTGACGCGGAACATGGTGCCAGGCAGTACTTGCGTTACCGTGCCGTCCAGCTCAATGGGTTCCTCTTTCGCCATACCAAAAAATCACGCCGCCCTTAGTGGCGGCGAAAGGCGGAGACTGCCGTGAGGGTTTGAAGAAATCAAGGTCAAACAAGGCGGATTATTCGCCTTCTGAGGTCTCGGGGGCATCTGGCGGGCTGTCTTCCGGTTCACTGATTTTTTCGGCGGTCAACACCTTGAGTTTCGCTTCAAGGTTATGCCTGCCGTTGGTATCGCGCAGGTTCCCATTGCGGTCAATCAACCACTGGGCCGGAATGCTGGTGACGCCAAAATCAATGGCGAACTTATTGTCCCAGCCGCGGCCATCGAAATGTTGTGGCCAATCAATTTTGTTTTCTTTCAGGTAGCGGCGCAAGCGGGCTTGGTTAGTATCCAAGGAAATGCCCGCAAGGACAATGTCCTCGCCGTGTCCCGCACGTGCCTTGGTAATGCGGGGGAGGTCAGCGATGCACGGACCACTCTGGGTGGACCAAAAATGGATCAGCACAACCTTGCCCTTGTGGCCGGCCACACTGAACGGCTCATTCCGCACAAGGCCGGATTTTTCGTCGAGAATGAGGGCATCAAACTCCAGTGTCATGGGTTTGCCGATACGATCCAGACGCGTCGTTTCGTTGCGTGCACGCTCTTTGGTGGTGGCGTTGGCCGCGGATGCCTTTGAGATGTCCGCCAGCAGGGAGCGGACATGATCGATCACCTTGATGGGGGCATCATCCGGGCCGGGCATGGTTGCCTTCGGCTGGAGTTTTTCATCTTGAAAATCCAGATTGATGGCCACTTCCAGCAGCATCGCCCATGGCTCAGCACGGTTTGGGAATTCAGCACGCAGGGCAATGGCTGCCTCTTCGTATTCCTTGAGGCCCGCCTGAAGCCCATTTTCTGCGATTGTCGCCTTGGCCTTCTTGACGGCTTCAGCGGCCTTGGCATTGAAATCACTCCCGCCCTCCGCAGCTTGGCCGGCCGTAGCCAGTATCAGCATAGCGGCCAGCGCGGGGAGGGGATTGATGGGCGGAAAATGCATTGGGCTTATTCTTCAGCAAGAAGCTTTTCTACCTTGGAATCAAGATTGGCACGAGCATTCATGTCCACCAGATTGCCCTTCTTATCCACCAACCACATGGCGGGGATGCTTTGGATGCCGTACTCTTGCGCCAGCTTGTTTTTCCAGCCCTTACCGTCGAAATATTGCGGCCAAGGCATGTTCTCCTTGTTGACAAAATCGTTTAGGGCCTTTTCCTTGCTGTCGAGGGAAATGCCGATGATCTCAAAGCCTTTCTTGTTGTACTTGGCATAGGTTTTCTTCACATGCGGCAGCTCGGCAATACAGGGGCCGCACCATGTGGCCCAAAAATCAACCAGCACAACCTTTCCTTTCATCTTTGTCAGATCCACTTCGCGGCCGTCCATTGCCTTGAACCTGATGGGCAGCGGTTTGCCGAGAGCGTCGAGCTTCTTGAGTTGTCCCTTGGCGCGGCTGGCAATGGGGGCGAACTTGGGATTCTTCAGGTTTGCCAAGTCGTTTAGGATGGCTTTCTTCTCCTTGGCATCGTCAATGAGGCTGGAGGCTTCCAGTAGCATCGCACGGGGGCCGATCTCGTCGGGATAATCCTTGGCCAGCTTAATGGCACCTTCACGGTAGGCTTTGACGGCAGCGCCACGATCGTTCCGAATCATGCCGCGAACTTTCGTGATCAATGCGCGCGCAGCATCGTCGAAGGGAACTTTCTTGTCCTTGTCATCGGCCAGCAGGGGAGTGAGGTTCAGGCCGGCAATCATCATTACGGCTGCCACGCTGAGTCGGATTGCTTGGAGAACATGCGGACTTTGGGGGGTGGTTTTCATGATTTTATTCCACGATTTGACGCAGAGGGGGGAGTCTATCCCCAAGGAAACTTTCTTGGCTAGTCCCAAATGGGTCATTTTTCGGCGGCTTTCACCGTTGCCGGGATATCGTCCTCGCTGTCCGCCAAGTGCAGGGTTTGTGTGGGGAAGGCGAATTCCAGATCCATTTCCTCCAGAAGATCCATGATCTGCAGATTGATCCTCTGACGCACGTCGAGGTATTCCTTCCAGACCGTGGACTTTGTGAAGTAGTAGAGGAAAATATCCAATGAGCTGGGGCCGAAATCCGTAAATTGAACCAGCATGTATTCCTGATCCACGTCCTTGTCTTCACGGAGCATTTTCTCAATGCGTTCCAGCAGCGCCCGCATTTCGTTGGGTTTGGTGTTGTAGGTGACGCCAATGGTCATCTTGACACGACGCTTGGGCATGCGGGACCAGTTCTTGACGTTGGATTTGTTGATCGTGCCGTTGGGCACGGTGATCAGCGTCTTCTCAAAGGTGCGAACGCGGGTGGAACGAAAGCCGATTTCCTCGACTGTTCCGTCAATTTCGCTGCCGACGGATATCCAGTCCCCCACTTTGTAAGGCCGGTCGGTGAGGATATTGAAAGTGCCGATGAAGTTGGCAACAGTGTCGGATGCCGCCATGGAAATGGCCAGTCCACCAACCGCTAATCCGCCCACGAGGCCGTTCACATTCACACCGATAGTAGCCAGTACCGTGAGGCCACCGACAATGACGATAAAAATGCGCATCGCGCGCGTAGCCAGCGGGGTGAATTGGCCCTTGAGTTCAGTGTCACCCCGGGCCAACAGGTCGTCCAGATAGTGCGCCATCACATCGACCAAGCGATAGACCGCCCAAATGATGATGATTCCCAGGCCTACTGTGTAGCTTTTCCCCACTAATCCATGGGGGATGCCTTCAATGCGAAAGACGAGGATGGAAATGGCGATATGGATGGCACCCACCATGATGAACGCATTAAGCGGCTTGCGGACTGCCTCGAACAAGAGGTCATCCCAAGTGGCCTTGGTTTTTTCAAACCACTTAGCCAGCTTGGCTTCCACGTAGTTCTGCAGAATGCGGCGAATGAAAACGCCGATGACAATGGCCAGGAACGCGAGGATGAATTGCCAGAGTGAAACGCCAAAAATTTTCTGGCCGAATGTTTCCTCCATCCAGCGCACGGCTTGGTTTCCCTCCAAGGTGTTGGGGTCAAACACGCCGTTCTGTTTGGCTGCCGTTGTCGAGTTGCCCTCCTTGTTGGGCGGTGCGGCGTTAACGGTTGGCAAGGCGAGCAAAAGCCAGCCGGCTGCGATGTATGACCAAATACGCATGCGTGAGGATTCGCCCGATGCAGCGTGGGCGTCAAGTCATTGCCGGTGCATCCTCGTGGCTATCCTCACTTTCCGGGGGGAGTCTGAAGATGGCGGGAACCGTGATGAACAAGCCAGTGAGCACAAGCCATGTGGCCAGTTGGGGGGCGGCCTGTGCGAGCAGTGGATTTCCAGCACTAACTCCCTCAAGCAGGACATTGGCGGCCAATGCGACCAAGGTCAGGTTGGGGCACAACAGAAGAAAGGCGCGATCCTCCGGCTTGCTTTTATTGAATCTGGATCGAAACGCCATCAATAGAAAGGCGGCCGCCAAGGCGAATAGTGCAAGTTCGGAGAAGAGCAATTGCCATTCCAATTGCATGCCGAGTGCGATGAAGAAAACGGGAATAAGCAGTCGCTGGCTGATCGGGGCAATGTAATGCTCAAGGTCAACTCCGCCGGTATGCGTGCGGCTCATGCACAGGCCCAGCACGAAGGCGGTTTTTTCACCACTTAATCCGAGGCGTTGGCCCACAGCGCTAACCACAAGCACCAGCAGGACGATCCAGTGCACGCGCCAGTGGGTGGCCCGGTCGATGATGAATTGGAACAGGCGTGTAATCGGCTTGGCTGCGACGGTGACTAGAGCGACGACCAGCACCATGCCGGCTAGGACCAGGGCGACCTTGGGTGAAAGACCTGCCTTGTAGATTTCCTTGGTTACGGCCAGTACGAGAATGGTGATCATTTCCAGTGCCACCATGACATGCAGCAGCTTGTTGCGTTGTTCGTTATCCAGTCCGGGATAGCCATGCCACGCGGCGTGAGCCATGCCCACGGAGCAGCCCGTGAGCGCGCTGGCGGCGAGAACGGCTACCGCGATCCACTGAATTTTTTCGCCCCAACCAGCGGCGGTGAATTCAGCCCAATCGGCATGAGGCGAAGCCGTATAGGCAAACACGCCGGCAGTCATCAGGATGATGACAGGATATTGCCAGGCCTTCCAGCGGGCGGCCTTTTTGAGAGGGGCAACGAATTCACGAAGACTGGGCAGTTGGATTTCGAGTCCAACCTCAAACAACAAAAGGAGAAACCCAATACGCCCAGCCTCAACCAGCATGGCTTTCACTTTTTCATCTGGGATGAGATTTCCAAGAGTGATGCCAAAGAGGACGAACACGGAATATGCCAGTGCGGGACGCTTGGCGCGCCGACAGATGTCTGGCACGGCCATGATTAGGAGAATGAGGACAATGACCACCTCAAGGTAGTTGAGGCCGAGGAACTTGTCGGGTGGGGATGGCTTTGGTGGGGGTTCAGGGAGCGCCGGTGGTGGACTGACTTGAGTGGTTGTTGAGTTGGTTTCAGGCGGGCGGAGGGCGGTACTGTTTCCCTCGGCTTGGGCCAGTGCGCTAATGGAGAGAAATGCCCCCAACAAAATACATGCAACTCTGCTCATACCGTGCTGGTGAGCAGTGTCTTGGCGAGCATGAGGAGGAAGAAAAAGCCGGCGACGTCCGTCACGGTGGTGATCAGGATGCTGGAGGCAAGGGCGGGGTCCATGCGGAAAAATTTCAACCCGTAGGGAATTACCACCCCAAAGAGCGCGGCCGCAAGCTGGTTGAGCATCATGGCCACGCCCACGACGATTCCCAGCATCCAAGGCTGGCCGGTGAATGGCGCTTCAGTGTGGCCCGCAAAGAGCAGGCCGACCAGCAACGCGACGCCGCCGACAATGAGGCCAATGACGACACCGTTGAAAAGGCCGAGCGCAAGTTCCTTGGCCAAGGCCTTTCGGCCGTCCCCGGGGGACAGTTCGCCGAGGGCCATGTCGCGAATGATGACCGTGGTGGTTTGCATCCCCGCGTTGCCACCTTGACCGGCAATGACAGGGAGGAAAATGGCGAGGATGGCAAATTCAGCGATGGTGCCCTCGAACACGCCCACAACCGCTCCGGCAAGGCAGGCAGTCAGGAGATTGATGAGCAGCCATGGGAGACGTCGCTTGAAAGATTGCGTCCATGGCGTAAGCGTGCGTTCTTCGCCAGAGAGGCCGACCATTTTCTGCATGTCCTCGGTCGCTTCTTCCTGAGCAACGGTGAGGACATCGTCACTCTTGATGACCCCCATGAGGGTGCCGTGCTCATCAAGGACAGGCAGGCCGAGATAATGGTAATGCTCGAATCGTCTGACGACCTCCTCTTGGTCGTCATCCACCCGGACAAACTCAACTTCCGAATCCATCACGTCCTTGACCTTGGAGCGAGGGGGGGCAAAGACAAGGTCGCGCAGTGAGACGATACCCACGAGCTTGTCCTTGGGGTCGGTAACATAAAGATAGTTGATATCCTCAGGCGCGGGGTCTTCGTGCTTGCGGAGTTCCTTTTGCGCGTTGGAAACAGATTGGCCGGCGCGCAGGGAAATATACCGGTCATGCATGATGCCGCCGGCACTGTCCTCGGGGTAGCTTAGCAGTTCCTTGGCGGCTTCGGATTGCTCGGTATCCATCTTGCCGAGCAGTCGGTGCTGATCAGGGGCTGGCAGCTCCCCAAGCAAGTCGGCGGCCTCATCGGCATCCATCTCGTTGAGAAGAGGGACGAGGCGTTCGTTGGGGATGTTCTCTAGAAGATGGAGCGTGACGTCATCCTCAAGCTCGGCAAGAGCATCGGCGGCTTGTGGCAGGGGCAATTCCACGAGAATGTGGCGTGCCTCAGCCACGTCCATGCGTTGCAGCCTGTCCGCCAAGTCGGCCGGGTGCATCGAGGTGTATTCCTCGAGATAGACTGGGGTCTGATCGCTCATGGAGGTCCGCCCTTACCGAGCGAAGGATAGTTTAAAAAGATGCCATCGGCAAGCGCGCGCTTCCTAGCCGCCCGCGACGATACGCACGATTTCCAGCCGGTCGCCCGCGTTAACAACGCGGTGTGTGAATTCGCTGGAGGCGACAGCTTCGCCGTTGTGTTCCACCACGACGCTTCGGGGGAGCAGATTTTGCGCGCGCAAAAAATCCTCAAGTGAACAGGGGAGATCGGCGGCGGTTTCCTGTCCGTTGGCAATGAGTGTGCCGGGCATGTCAGGCGAGAGTAAGGAGACTGACTTCGGGGCGGCAGTTCAGACGTACACCGTGGAGGTTGCCGACGCCTTTGGTGATGTGGAGCCAGCGGTTGTTCCACTGATGCAGCCCGCGCACGAAACGTTTGTCGCGCACAGGCGCAAAGGGTGCGCCGATGCCGGGCACCCAAACCTGTCCTCCGTGTGTGTGCCCGCAAAGGGCGAGCTGCCAGTCAAACGGCTTTAGGATGTCTTTCGTGTCAGGGTTGTGGGAAAGGACAAGAGTGTCCGCATCCGGGCGTGGGGGCGCTGCGAAGGCGATGTCGGGATTGCATTGATTATTCCACGGATCGCCGACGCCGACCAGATTCAGGTGCCGGTCACCGATGGTCACCGCGGTGGAGGCGTTATGAAGGAGGGTGATGTCGGCGTTTTTTAGCAGCGAGCGGACGCGACTGGTATCCGGATAGCCAAGATGGCTCGCGGCCCACCCGCCGCCGTCATGATTGCCCAAGCAGGCAAAGGTTGGGGCAGCTTCAGAGAGCAGGGCCAGTGTCTTGGCGTAGTCATCATAACGGCGGTATTTCCAAGTGATGAAATCGCCCGTGATGCAGATGAGTTCCGGCCGGTACTCTTCCAAGGCAAGCTCGAAGGTGCGCCTGAGAAAGCCAAGGCTCACAACCCTTGAGGCGTGGAGATCGGAAAGATGGAGCAGCCTAACCGGGTGGCGTGGGGTGCCGAGGGGAACGGTGTAGCGGTTGATCTCAATCCAGCCAGGCTCCCACAAGCGCATGTAGCCCGCTGTGGCAACGCCTGTGCCGCCTGCAGTGAGAGCCGCGCCCTTGATGAAGCGCCGTCGGCTAGAGTGGTCGCGCCAGTAATCACGCAGTCGTGCTAATCGCCGCGAGTGGTTGGCGCGATGTCGTTGCCAAAAACTGCGGAGACGCTTGATCACTGGAGTGTAAGGGTAGCGCGAATTTTCAGGCCGTCAACGCTGCATCCCAGTCTTTCCAGACAGGCTCATAGCCGGCGTTTGAAATCTGCGTGGCGACTTGCGCGGGAGTACGATCGTCGGCGATGTCGAACTGGCCAGTGGCCCATTCGCCGGCGCTGGGAACGGTCTGGGTAATGCGTCCCCGTTCCGTGAGGTGAAGGTTCTCCTTGCCCGCGCCGGTGTAACCACCGGGCTCTGTGTGGCTGCCAGCACTCATGTGCGTTACTCCCAGGGTCATTAGACCATTGCGCAGGTGTGCGGGCTCACGGGTGGAAAGGACAAAGCCCACATCGGGAAGCAGCATGCGCAGGGCGCAGATGAGTTGCGCCAGCTCGGTGTCCGACACATTGACGAGAGGTTCAAATTCTCCCGCGCATGGGCGGAGCCGAGGCATGGAAATGGTGAGTTGCGCTTTCCAGCAATTTTTCAAGAGCCACTGCGCGTGAGCAGCTACACTCAGTGCTTCCCAGCGCCAATCGCCCAATCCCAACAAGGCGCCAATCCCGAGACGCCGAAAGCCTGCATGGTAGGCGCGTTCCGGCGTGGCGAGTCGCCAGTCAAAATCTTTCTTGGGGCCCGCCGTGTGCATTTCGGAATAGACAGGGCGGTCATACGTTTCCTGATAGACCACCAGGCCTTCGCAGCCGGCTTTGGCCAATGGGTTGTATTCCTCCGCTTCCATGGGACCCACTTCGAGGCTAATGCCGGGGATGAAATTGTGCAGGGCCTCGATGCATTCCTGTAGGTAGCCTTCGGAGACAAAGCGTGGATGCTCGCCGGCAACCAGAAGAATGTTGCGGAACCCTTGTTTGACCAAGGCCTGTGCCTCGGTAATCACCTCGTCGACAGTCAGGGTGACTCTCAGGATCGGATTATCCCGCGAGAAACCACAGTAGCTGCAGTTATTGATGCACTCGTTGGACAAGTATAGAGGTGCAAAAAGGCGGATGACCTTGCCAAAACGCTGTTGGGAAAGCACTTGGGAACGCCGACCCATGGGCTCAAGATATTCGCGGGCGGCGGGGGAAATAAGGCGTGAGAAATCCGTAAGGTCCAAATGCGCCTTCCCCAAGGTTTGCTCAACCTCAGCTTGGGATGCGTGCATGGAGCCGTGCAGCAACTTTTCCAGAGGCAATCGATTGAAACATTGGAGGAAACTCACGCGCCCAGCCTACTGGACAGGGAGGCAGCCGGAAAGGAACAATGATCTTCAGGAAGCGGGACTGGGGATAAGTTTTGCTCCCGCGTGGCCGGCAGCGGCGGTTGAATCAATTCGTGAGTCACGTCATCGCGGTAGCCAATCAGAAGGGGGGAGTGGGGAAAACGACCACGGCCATCAATCTGGCGGCCGGCTTGGCGGCACAAGGTCGGTCTGTATTGGTTGTCGATTTGGATCCCCAGGGCAACGCAACCAGCGGCCTGGGGGGCGCCAAACTGGAAGGAGGCAGTGCCTATGGCGCCCTGCTGGGCCAAGAGGAGTTATCGGGTAAAATTCGAGCAACGGATTTTAAAAACCTTTACGTGGTTCCCAGTGAGTTGGACTTGTGCGGAGCGGAAATCGAACTGCCTCAGGTTGAAAAACACCTCCAGAGACTTCGCCAAGCCTTGGGGCCAATTCGCGCGGCTGATAACTATGAGCTGGTGATCATAGATTGCCCGCCTTCTCTGGGTTCATTGACCTTGAACGCCTTTGCCGCCGCGGACAGTGTCCTGGTGCCGTTACAGTGCGAGTACTTTGCGCTGGAGGGAATCAGTATGGTCAACCGGTTGTTGGCGCAGGTGCGAGACAGTGGTGAAAATCCCTCCCTTCGCCTGCTGGGCATTGTGATGACCATGTTCGACGGGCGCACGAGGTTGAGCCAGCAAGTGCTTGAGGAAGTGCGTGCGCATTTCCCTGGGGCTATTTTTGAAACGACCATTCCGCGCACAACGCGTTTGGCGGAAGCGCCCAGTCATGGCAAGCCAATCCGGCAGTATGACCCCCACGGCGTTGGTGCGGCGACGTATGATGTTCTGGCTCAGGAAGTTGCGGATCGACTGCGTTTGTCCGAGTATGCGCCGGCGAATGTGGTGGAAGCGCCGGCTCCCGAGCCCCCGGTTGCCGTGACTGGCGAGGGCGCTTGAGGGCAGCGCGAATTTGGACTTGATTACCGCGGCCATTTCCGGAGGATGCCGCCTCTTTTTTTGCAAAGACGATGAGCAGGTACACTTTGGTTTTTGTTTTGTTTGAAATGCTGGCAGCCGCGGCCAAGGCTTAGGGGCTGTTGGCCGGGTGGTGATTTTCCAAAATCGAGCTTGCAGAAGCGGCGGTGTTTTTTGAGTATGCCGCCGCTTTCGGTCATTTTGAGCATGATGCGTAACTTATTAATTCTTACGGTTCTTGGAACGTCCACGCTGATGGCGGAATGGCCCCAGTATCGTGGCCCGAACAAGGACGGCACGACAGCAGGGAAAATCGCTACGTCATGGCCGGCCGACGGTCCGAAGACGGAATGGAGGGTGAAGACGCCCAATGGATTCAGTTCGATTGCGGTCTCAAATGGGCGCGCGTTTACTTTCGTGACCCGCGAAGGCCGTGAAACCTTGGTGGCTCTTGATGCCGGGACAGGCCGCGAACTTTGGGTGGCAGCCATGACGCCAGCTGATTATGGCCACAACGGCGGCAATGCAGGCGCGCGCGGGAATCAAGGCGGCGATGGTGCGCGCTCAACCCCTTCAGTGGATGGCGGGCATGTCTATGCTTTGTCGGCGGACTTGATCCTGCTTTGCGTTGATGCAAAGACAGGGCAAAAAGTTTGGCAGCGCAACATCATCGCTGAATTTGAAGGTGCGCCAATTAAATGGAAGAACGCGGCTTCGCCCTTGCTGGATGGAGGCCTTGTCTATGTCGGTGGTGGCGGAGCTGGCCAATCGCTGATTGCACTGAACAAGGTTGATGGAAAGGTGGCATGGAAAACCGGTACGGAGACCATTACCCATGCGACACCAGTTATTGCTGACATTCATGGGGTGCGGCAGGTGATTTTCTTTACGCAAAGCGGCCTGGTTTCGCTGGAGAGCGTAACGGGCAAGTTGCTTTGGAAGCAGTCGTTCAAATTTGCCGTGTCCACGGCGGCTTCACCGGTGGTTGAGGGTAATTTGGTTTTCTGTTCGGCAGGATATGGCGTCGGCGGCGGATGTTTTCGAGTTGATCACAAGGAGGGAAAATGGACAACGGATGAGGCTTGGCGAATCCCAGGCAACGCACATGTGGCTAATCATTGGAGCACGCCCGTGGTCAAGAACGGGCATCTTTATGGGTTGTTCGGTTTCAAAAAATATGGGGATGGGCCATTGAAGTGCGTCGAATTGGCAACCGGTAAAATCAAGTGGGAACAGGAAGGTTTTGGCGCGGGCAATGTGATCTTGGTGGATGGCAATGTTCTGGCGTTGACGGATTTTGGCGAGGTGGTTCTGGCTAAGGCGACGCCCGAGGGCTACCGTGAGATGGCTCGAACCAAGGCCGTTGGCGGAAAATGCTGGAGCACGCCAACGACGAGTGGCGGTCGCGTATTTGTGCGAAGCACGACCGAGGCGGTTTGTTTGAATGTGGCCCCCAAGGCGGCGCGACGATAGAAGGGAATTTCTTTTATGCCAAAAGTAGTTGCAGACATGATGATTGACGAGGTGGTAATGGAGCTGCCTGATACCAAGACAATTCGGCTCAAATGGCCGGAGGGTTATAACGTGGAATTTCTTACGGGCCAGTTCATCACAGTATCCTGGCCCGACTCCCCAAAATATAGGCGAGCCTACTCGCTTTCTTCGTGCGCCTTGGATCACGGGTTTTACGAGGTCACCGTTAAGCGCGATGGCAAAATGGGCACGCGCATCGTTGACTGGGCCAAGGAGGGGGATGTGCTGACGGTGATCCAGCCGGTGGGAAAATTTTTGCCGGCGTATGACAAGCAACTGGTTTGTTTAGCGGGCGGCTCCGGGGTTACTCCCTTCCGCGGATTTGTGCGGGAGGCCAACCGGCGGAAGCTGGATACCAAAATAACCGTCCTTTACAGCGTCCGCACGACGGGTGACATTATCTTTAATGACGAGTTTCGTGAGCTTGAGAAGGAGAACGAAAAATTCAAATTTGGCGTCACGTGCACTCGTCTGCCGGAGGATGACCCGTGGGAGGGACGTCGGGGGCGCATTGATGAGACATGGGTGAGGGAGCACGTGGATGATTTGGAAAATACGATCTTCTATTCCTGTGGCCCAACTCCGTTGGTGGAGTTTTCCGAGTCGATGGTCACGAATCACATGGGTGTGCCCAAGGAACAGATGATCGTCGAGAAATGGGGGTAAACTAGAATGGAAGAGCGCGCAACAACCACGCGCCTGCGGCGATCGCCTTTGCATGCTGCACATGTCCGGCTGGGGGGACAGATGGTTGACTTCGAGCATTGGGAGATGCCGGTCAAGTATTCCGGCATTGTGGAAGAACATCACTCGGTTCGTAAAGCGGCTGGCTTGTTCGATATATCCCATATGGGGGAGATTTGGATCAATGGGCTGCGAGCGGCGGATTTCCTGAATTGGGTGTTGACCAATGACGTGTCTACGCTGGAAACGGGCCAAGCGCAGTATTCGCTGATGTGCAACGAAGTTGGTGGCGTGCTGGACGATCTATATGTGTATCGAATCGGGGCCGAGACATTCCTGCTGGTGGTCAATGCTTCCCGGACAGGGCGGGATATGCTTTGGCTGGAGGAAAAACTGGAGGAATTTGGGCAGTCGAACCGAGTGGTGCTAAAGAATGTCTCGCAAGATTTTGGTGCGGTGGCATTGCAGGGGCGGGCTTCTGAAAAAATCTTGAGCGATGCGATTGGCGGCAACGGCCTGATTAAGGTGGACCGGCCATCGGACCTTCAAAAGAACGAGATTGAGGCATTCGCGCTGGGCAACAGGGATGTCTATGTGGCGCGCACAGGGTACACGGGAGAGGATGGGTTTGAGGTGATTGCGCCCGCCGAATGTATTGGTGATGTCTGGAATCGATTGTTGACCGCGGGCGAGTCGGAGGGGCTCAAACCCTGTGGACTGGGAGCTCGCGATACGTTACGGCTGGAAATGGGATATCCACTTTATGGCCATGAACTATCGGAGCAAATCACACCCCTTGAAGCGGGCTTGGGTTATTTTGTGAAGCTGGGCAAAGGTGAGTTTGTTGGCAGTTTTGAATTGGCGAACCAAAAGGAAATGAAACCCAACCGCAAATGTGTGGCGTTTCAGCTCACGGATAAAGCGCCCCCGCCGCGCGCCGAATATACCATTTGGGGGCGGGACACGGTTTGGAATACCGGCGACTTGAACATGATTGGCAAAGTGACCAGCGGCAATCAAAGCCCTTCGCTGGGGATCGGAATTGGGCTGGCCCTAGTGCAATCCAGCTTCGCCGGTTTGGGCACCAAGCTGGAGGTGAACATTCGCAACCGCAACGTGCCTGCCGAGGTGGTGAAGAAGCCGTTTTATAAACCGAAGGATTAACATTCATGAGCAGGATTCCGGAAAATCTAAAATACGCAACCAGCCATGAATGGCTTTCCGTTGAGGCCGAAACCGGCACGGTGGGCATCACTGATCATGCCCAGGAGGAATTGACAGACATAGTATTTGTTGAGCTGCCTGAAGTGGGAAGGCAGCTGGAGGCCGGAGGCAATTGCGCCGTGGTGGAATCCGTGAAGTCAGCCAGTGAGATTTATTCCCCCGCGGACGGCGAAGTCTTGGAGGTTAATCCCGCGCTGACAGACAACCCGGGCCTCGTGAATGACGACCCTTACGGCGATGGATGGTTTTTTAAGATGAAAATCAGTGCGCCATCCGAATCATTGCTGGATGCGGCTGGTTATGCCAGCGAGATCGGGGAAAGCTGACTGTTGGCTGACCCTGCTTAAGTAATATAGAACGGGTGTCTTTTCGACTCATCATTTTCTTGGCGGCGGCAAATGTGTTTGCCGCTCCGTTTGACTTGGTCCTTTCCAACGGACTCATTGTGGATGGCTCGGGCAGAAAGGCTTACCGGGGAGGAGTGGGAATTCAGGAAGGGCGAATCGTTGCGGTTGGAGATATTGCCGGAAAATCCAAAAAGGTTTTGGATGTTAAAGGCGCGGTGATTGCCCCGGGGTTTATTGACGTTCATACCCACGCGGAAAACATTGAGCATCATCCCGCGGCCAAGGCTTTCTTGGCGATGGGCGTCACGACACTGGTGCTTGGAAATTGCGGATCCTCTCAATTGAATCTCGCAAAGTTCTTTGGGCGGCTTGGACAGAAAGGATTCTCTCCAAACGTGGCAAGCCTAATTGGGCATGGGACAGTAAGGCGACAGGTCATGGGAGGATCATTCCTGCGCCCACCCACAGCGAAGGAAATGTCGGCCATGTCGGCACTTGTTGCTCAAGCCATGAAAGATGGCGCACTGGGAATGTCTACTGGGTTGATTTATTTGCCGGGCACATACGCCAAGACCGAGGAGCTTGTGGCCCTCGCTAAAGTGGTGTCCATGCATGGAGGTATCTATGTCAGCCACATGAGGAGTGAGGGAAAGGAGATTTTCAAGGCGGTTGACGAGGTTGGCCTCATTGGGCGAGAAGCTGGCCTCCCGACTCATATTTCCCATTTGAAGCTCGGAGGCAAATCAATGTGGGGAAAGCATAAGCAATTGTTAAGCCGCTTGGATGGGATGCGTGCGGCGGGGCTGCTGTTAACACACGACCAGTATGCCTACACGGCATCCAGCACTGGAATCCAACAACTGATTCCCAGCGAGGCACGCCGGGCCGGGCGCGGGGAATTTTCAAAATTGCTTAATTATCCGGGAAAGAAATCTGTCCTTGTGAAACAGATGAAGGAAAGGATTCGCGACAAGGGGCGCGATTCCTATGACTACGCAGTGATTGCGAACTTTCGCCATGAACCCGGACTGAACGGCTTGAATATAGTTCAAGCTGCTCAAAGAAAATATGGCGTGAATTCACTGGAGCAGCAAATTGAACTGATTTTTTGGATTGAGAAGAACGGGGGTGCCAGTGGCGTTTTTCACGGGATGCACGAGGATGATGCCCGAGCGTTCATGCGAAATCCCCACACGATGTTCGCTTCAGACAGCAGCGTTCGCGTATTCAAGAACGGCGTGCCACATCCTCGCGGATATGGCAACGCAGCCAGAATTTTGGCGCGCTACGTCAGGGAGCAAAATGTGCTGACTCTGGAAGATGCCGTTAGGCGGATGACTTCGCTACCTGCACAAACGTTCAAATTGGCGAACCGAGGAACACTAAAAAAGGGCTCGTGGGCGGATGTGGTGGTGTTTGATCCCGAGGAAGTTCAGGATCATTCGACTTTTAGTAAGCCGCACCAGTACTCAACCGGCTTCCAGCTTGTTCTCGTGAATGGTCGGGCTGTAGTGGAAAAGGATCGCCACAATGGCTCGGGGCCGGGGCAAATTATTCGTCGCGGGCGTTGAGGAGGTAATCCGCAATATGCATTACTCGCATTTTGGAACCGGTTTTTTTTAGGCCGGCTTGAATTTGGAGTTGGCAGCCGGGGTTTGAGGTGACGACCACGTCTGCGCCAGTGGCGAGAATGTTGTCAATCTTGCGTTTTTGCAGGCGCGCGGCCATCCCGGGCTCAGTAAGGTTGTAGCTGCCTGCACTGCCGCAGCAGATCTCTGATTCAGGCAGTTCCACGAAACGATCGCCCGCCACTGCCCGGACCAAGGCCCGCGGCTCTGCCGTGATGCCTTGCGGGTGCGCCAAATGGCAGGCATCGTGATAGGTCACCTTTTCGCCTGAGCCATTGCTCGCAAACTGGCTTTCTTCCAGCCATTCAGTCAAGTCCTTCACCTTGTTGCTAAATGCCATTGCCCGCTCAGCCCAATCGCTATCCTCGGCAAGAAGCTGGTCATATTCCTTCAAAGTGCTGCCGCAACCGGCAGCGTTAATGATGATGGCATCCAGTTTTAACGTCTCAAAGACAGCAATATTGCGCCGGGCACATTCCCGGGCCAACTCAAGCTGCCCACTGTGGGCATACAAGGCACCGCAGCAGCCTTGCCCGTCAGGATTGTGCACGGACCAGCCTGCGTTATTGAGCAAATTGACCGAGGTGCGATTGGTCTCACCAAACATCACCTGCATTACGCAGCCTTCGATGAAACCCACATGGCCACGAGGCGGCGTCACTGTGGTTTCACTACGACTGGGCAGGGGGGCTGTCTTCCTGAAGTCCGGGACCAAATCGAAGGCTTCCCGTGCGAAGCGAGGCAGAAGCCATTGGAGATGAAGGTATTTGATCAATCTCGCGGGCAATAGGGCCCATTTCATTCGGCCCGGGAACGGGAAAATCTTTTCGATAGCAAATCGGCGCAAAAATGTTTGGAACCAGGATCTCTTGTAATGCTGTTCCACGTGGTCGCGCGTGTGTTCAAGAAGATGGCCATACTCAACACCACTGGGGCAGGCCGTCTCGCAGGCACGACAGCCTAGGCACAGATCAATGTGGCGCACTGCGGCATCTTCCAGCTGTAACCGTCCGGCCTGCAATGCGCGCATGAGATAAACGCGTCCACGAGGCGAATCGTTTTCGTTGCCCGTCTCCAGATATGTGGGACACGCGGACAGGCACAGCCCGCAATGCACACAGGCCAGAGATTTCTCCTCATCTATGAATCGTTCGTCGTTCATGGCGCGGGCAAAATGCCGTTGGGATCAAAGGAGCCCTTGATGCGTTGCTCCAAGGCAGAAGGTTTGTGAGGGATCGGTTCGCCCCTGAAATAATAGATGCCATTACCTGCACGGGCGATGAATGGCTTGATGTCTTGCAGTTGTTCAAAGAGTTTGTCCGGAGGCGCAGCTGCAAATGCATGGGATTTTGAGCGAAAGGAGCCATCATGCGCCAAGTCGCCGGGCTTGTTGATTTTCATTTTATCTGCGCCCTCCACCTGCATATCGACATCTGCCTTGGCGCCGGAGAGGCCCAGCACCAATGTCAATGAGCCGCTTTCGAGGTGATGCAGGTCAAGCACGCTGGGCTGCAAGTCCGAGGCCCAAATACGTTCGATTAAAATTTTCGCCTCTTCAAGTGACTCGCATTCACAACGCAAAAAAACTTCCGACTCAGGCAGCGGCAATAACTTGAAGGTGGCCTCAACAATCACACCCAACGTGCCACGACTTCCGACGAAAAGCTTGCACAGATCGAAGCCTGCGACATTCTTGACCACCTTTCCGCCGTTACGAACCAGTCGCCCGTCCGGCAGCAACACGGTCACACCAATCAGCCAATCCCGGATGGTACCGAAACCAAACCGCCGTGGTCCATTGGCATTTCCTCCGAGAAGCGCACCAATCGATGTAACTTCGGGCTGCGGCGGGTCGATTGGCAGCCATTGACCGTAATTGGCCAGATTTGCTTGGAAAGCTGCCACTGACATGCCCGCCTGTACTGTTGCGGTCATATCTTCCGGGACGTGTTCGACGAGTTGATTGATGGCTGACAAGTCAAACGACGTCACATCGCGCGCATTCGGCAACGATTTCTGTAGTTTCTCGAAACTTTCCGCGGTGAGCGTCATGCTGCTGCCTGTTTGCGTGGGGCGAACTCCGCACAGCGCTTGGCGCCGGGGAACATTTTGTGGGGATTGAATCGTTGCTCGGGGTCGAAGGCGCGACGTAGGGTTTGCATGGCATCCAGATCATCCGCGGAGAACTGCTTGGGCATGAAATCAATTTTTTCCGCTCCGATACCGTGTTCGCCAGTGACACTGCCGCCCAAGGCGATGCATTTTTCGAGTATGTCGTGACCTGCCTCGAGAGCTCGCTGCACTTCACCCTCGCGACGTTCATCAAACAAAATAAGTGGGTGAAGATTGCCGTCACCGGCGTGGAACACGTTGGGGATGCGGAGGTTGTACTTCTTGCTGGTGGCACGAATGAAGCGCATCATCTCGGGTAGTTTGCTGCGTGGTACCACCCCGTCTTGCGTGACGTAATTTGGGCTCAGTCGGCCAATGGCGCCAAAGGCGCGTTTCCGGCATTTCCAAATGGCAGCCCGTTCGGAGTCGTCCTTGGCCACCCGTACCTCGCGGGCTCCGTTGTTGCGGCAAATTTTTTCAACTTGTTCGCCCTGCGCCTCAACGCCCGCGGGCAGCCCATCAAGTTCCACGATGAGCACCGCGCCGGCATCCAGCGGGAAACCGAATTGATACGCTTCCTCCACAGCGCGAGTGATGAGCTGGTCCATCATTTCCAAGGCCCCGGGCACTATGCCTGCGCTGATGATGTCACTGACTGTTTGACTGGCTTTATCAACACTCTCGAATATTCCGAGGAAAGTTTTGAATGCAGGGGGTGTTTTCATTAGCCGCACCAGCACACGCGTGACTATGCCAAACATGCCTTCGCAGCCGATGGCCGCGCCGCGTAGGTCATAGCCGGGCACGTCCTCGCCGCCATTAGGCGTGACGCCAAGCCATTCGATCGAACCATCGGGCAGCACTATTTCATAGCCAAGCACGTGGTTGGTAGTAACCCCATTCTTAAGGGTGTGCGGGCCACCAGAGTTGGTGGCCACATTTCCCCCTATGGTGCAGGCGGGTTGGCTGGAGGGATCGGGTGCGTAAAATAGGCCGTGTGGGGCGGCATCGCGGGTGATCCAGGCATTTACGCAGCCGGCTTCGACTAGGGCACGACGGTTGCGGGCATCAATTTCCAATACGCGATTCATGCGGGTGAGGGCGATCATGACACCGCCGTCAATCGCCAGCACGGATCCGCTAAGACTCGTTCCAGCGCCGCGGGGGATCACCGGGATTTTCAGGCGATTGCAAAGCTTGGCAATGGCTGCAACTTGGTCCGTGGTTTGAGGGAGAACGACGGCAGTGGGGAGGTTTTTCTGGAGTGTGTAGGCGTCGCATTCGTAGACAAGGAGTTCCTGCTCATTGGAGACAATGCCGTCTTCACCCACGATGGCGCGCAATTCCTCGATGAGATTGGTTGAGGGCATGGAGATTGTTTGTTGGCGGACGAATTTGCCCAAAACCATTGCCGGTGTCGAGAGATGTGGCTAGGGTCACGCCGATGACACCTGAAAAGTTTTCCCCTCCCAAGCGTATTCTCATGGGCCCGGGCCCAAGTGATGTGCCGCCCTCGGTGCTGGAGGCTATGAGTCAGCCGTTGGTGGGGCATTTGGATCCTTCCTTTGTGGAAATGATGGAGGAGATCAAGGGAATGCTGCGAAAGACTTTCCTGACCGAGAATGAGATGACCTTCCCAGTCAGCGGCACAGGGAGTGCTGGAATGGAATTTTGTTTTGCGAACTTGATCGAGCCCGGGGATGAGGTGGTGATTGGCGTGAACGGAGTGTTTGGGACGCGCATGACGGATGTGGCGCGGCGCTGCGGGGCCAATGTGGTGACGGTTGAGGCAGAGTGGGGCCGGATCATTGAGCCTGAACAAATAGCCAGGGCGGTTGAGGGAGGACAGCCCAAGATCGTGGCTTTGGTTCACGCGGAAACTTCAACCGGCGCATTAACGCCAGTGGAGGAAATTTCAAGAATTGCTCATAAGGCCGGGGCACTGTTGTTGCTGGATGCCGTGACATCACTGGGTGGATGTCCGGTACGAGTAGACGAGTGGGGAGTGGATGCTGTCTACAGCGGCACCCAGAAATGCTTGAGCTGCCCGCCGGGGCTTGCGCCGGTTTCCCTGAGTGACCGGGCGATGGATGTTGTGAAATCACGGGGCGTCGCCGTGCAGAGCTGGTATTTGGATGTCAACTTGTTGGCCAATTACTGGGGGGACGGGACGCGGGTTTATCATCATACTGCGCCGATCAGCATGGGGTACGGTTTGCATGAATCACTGCGGCTGGTACTGGAGGAGGGGCTGGAAGGCCGCTGGCGACGCCATGAGGAAAATCATGGGAAACTGCGCGAGGGACTGGAAGGACTGGGCTTGGGTATCGCGTCCCAAGTGGGGCATCAATTGTGGCAGCTCAACGCGGTTAATGTTCCTGAAGGAGTGGATGAGGCAGCTGTAAGAGGCGGTTTGTTAGACAATCATGGCATTGAAGTAGGGCCCGGTTTGGGACCGCTAAAAGGCAAGGTCTGGCGCGTTGGTTTGATGGGGCATTCCTGTCAGACGGAAAACGTGGCGCAATTCCTAAAGGCGTTGGAGCAGGAGTTGGGAAAGTAGTCAAATGGCGGAAGGGGAGGGATTCGAACCCCCGGTGCAGCTTTTGGCCGCACGCTCGATTTCGAGTCGAGTGCCTTAAACCGGACTCAGCCACCCTTCCGTCCCCGGCAATGTATCGCACGCGCAGAGCTTCGGCCAGTCACAATGGAGAGTTTTCACAGGGTGGTGAAAAACTATTCAGGGGTTGCGCTCGACGGCTTGAGGGTGGTTCGATTTACTGACGGGGTGATCGATCGCGCCGAATCATTGGCGAATTTTGTTGAGGTACTTCGGGATGCGGATTGGCTGGCCATTGACACCGAGGCGGACAGCTTGCATTCGTATCCGGAGAAACTGTGCCTGATTCAGGTGGGCATTCCGGGACGGATTGAACTGGTGGACCCATTGTGCGGTGTGGAACTGGCAGGTTTCTGGGGGGCTTTGGCTGGACGGGAGCTTTTGATGCACGGGGCGGATTATGATTTGCGGCTGCTCCAAGGTGGACATGATTTTGTCCCGGATCAAATTTTTGACACGATGCTGGCGGCGAGATTGGTGGGTCGTGAAAAGTTTGGGCTGGCAGATTTGGTTCAACATTATCTGGGTGTCACCCTTGAAAAAGGATCGCAAAAGGCCAATTGGGCTCGGCGTCCACTGACGCCACAGATGGAGGAATATGCACGCAACGATGTCTTACACCTTGATTCGTTGGTGGAAAAGTTGCGTGATGAATTGCGCGAAAAAGGCCGGGAAGAATGGCACCGTCAGGAGTGTCGGCAGTTGATTGTGGACAACACCAACTTACCCGGGCCCGACGAAGATAGGATTTGGCGGATCAAGGGGAGCAACAGATTGTCCCCGGCGTCTCTAGCTGTTCTGCGAGAATTATGGCAATGGCGTGAAAAGGAGGCCGTGAGGCGGAGTCGTCCTCCATTTTTTGTTTTGTCTCATGATCTTATGTTAAAACTTTCGTCTGTTGCGGCGGCGGGAGGGGACTGTCGGCCGTTATTGCCTCGCAAAATCCCGGAACGGCGAAGATTGTCCATTCTCGATGCCATCGGAAGAGGGATTGACATCCCTGCAAGTGATTGCCCGCAACCAGTCAAGCCTCCTCCGCGTCGAAACGTCACCGCGAAGCAGAAAAAGCGCTTTGGCGAGCTGCAGGAGCGCAGGGACCGGCACGCAGAGAATTTGGAAATTGACCCCACCATTATCGCCAGTCGAGCCACCCTGATGGCTCTGGCTCTCGACGAGGAGGAGTACTCGACCTACGTGCTTCCTTGGCAGCGCGAATTGTTGGCGATATAGCGCGCTAGACGAGATGTTTGTGTGCCTTGGATTCGGCGAGCTTGGCGACGAGGTCGCGCATTTTATGGGTGGCCCGCTTGTGGGCGACCAGAGTGGTATCATCCGTCATAACCACCACGCAGTCGCGTAGGCCAACAAGGGTAATGGGCCTCCGGTTTTTCTTTTCCCGGGTGTCGAAAATGACATTTCTGGAGGCGTCAACATGAATGAAGTCCGCCTCCGCGCAGTTGCCTTCGGGGTCGGCCTTCAAATGGCGTGACAAGGCCGGCCAGGCGCCGAGGTCATCCCAATCAAAATTGCCATCAGCAACGATGATATTCTGGGCGTTTTCCATCACGCCATAATCGAAGGAAATTTTCCGTAAGTCAGGATAATCCTTGGCCAAGGCCTTTTTTAGCTTGGTGGAAGAGGTAGCTGCATTGAACCAGCGTTCGCAGGCTTCGTGCAGTGGTTTTTGGTGTTTTAAAAGGCTCTCGGTAATGGTCGCGAATGAGAAAACGAACATGCCGGCGTTCCAGCGGTACTGGCCGCTGCTGAGATATTCAATTGCCTTTTCATAGCGAGGTTTTTCGACAAAACGCTCAGCTCGATGAAACGTGGTCTTGTAGGGCTTGCGTCCTGGGGGGGCAGGTAGGGCTTCGCCAACACGAATGTAGCCGTAACCCGTGGCGGGTTCGCTGGGCGGAATACCGATGGTGGCTATGGCTTGGCCTCGGCCCGCGAGATCAAAATTCTCTTCCAGGATTTTTTGAAATTTCTTCTCGTGTTTTTGAGGGATGACATGGTCGGCGGGAAGCACTGCCATAATGCCGGTCATAGAGCGGGCACCCACAAGTGCCGCGCCCAAGGCGACCGCCGCACAGGTGTCGCGGCCACAGGGTTCGGCGATGACATTTTCCTTGGGGACTCGTGGAAGCTGTTTTCGGACGGCCGCAGCTTGGGATTCATTGGTGATGACAAAGATATTTTTTGCCGGCACGACTGGCTTCACCCGCTCGAAGGTGTGTTGGAGAAAGGATTTCTTGTCGAACAAGGCAAGGAGTTGCTTGGGGGTTTTTTCTCGGCTGAGCGGCCAAAAACGTTCGCCACGACCGCCAGCCATGATAATAGCAAAGTGATCCTTGTTTGCGCTCATTAGCTATCCTTTGTGCGAATTGCGTCGGTTAATGTCCGAACAAAGTCGGAAACTTGAGGGACCATGTCCGGTGATGCCCCAAGGTCGGCAATTTGATTGACGATGGCGCTGCCAACCACAATGGCATCGCCATGAGCCGCGACTTCGCGGGCTTGCGCGGGATTCGAAATGCCAAAACCAATGGCAATAGGCAGGTTTGTGTGGCGGCGAATTATTCCGGTCATATGTCCAATCGTGCCGGAAATAGTTTGTTGCATTCCGGTGACTCCCTCGCGTGAGATGTAGTAAATGAAGCCGCTACCTTGGGAGACGAGTTCCCGCACTCGATCCTCTGGGGTGGTTGGGGCAACCAACCAAATGGCGCACAGACCGGATTCGCGCATGAGGTTAGCGTATTCGTTGGCTTCTTCTGGTGGAAGGTCGAGAGCCAGAAGACCATCCACACCGGCAGCCTTGGCATCTTTCATAAATTTGGCGAGGCCGTATTGGTGGAGCAAGTTGTAGTAGATGTAGAATACGATGGGCACCTGTGACTCACGCCGAATATCCGCGATAGTGTCGAGCAGAGCAGGCGGGGTCGTGCCGCTGGCTAACCCTCGTTGGGCTGCGAGCTGATTAACCAATCCATCTGCCAATGGATCGCTAAAGGGGACGCCCAGTTCGAGTACGTCAACTCCGGCTTTGTCGAAGGCGATGGCCAGCTTGCGGGTATGTTCCAAGTCTGGATCCCCCGCGCCAATATAGGCTACAAAACCTTTTTGGTTTGCCTTGTTCAGTTCGGCGAATCGTTGCTCGATGCGGTTCATCTGGGCGAAGGATGTCAATTGGCCGGGTGGGTTGCAAGCCGCAGTCCCTCAAGGGTGAGCTTGGGTCGGATTGCAGTAACCGCCTCAATTTTTCCGGCAATCAATTTGGCATGGCCGCCGGTGGCAATGACAGGAAGTTTTTTTGTGCGTAGTTCCCGTTGAATACGACGTATCAACGCCTCGACCAAGCCCTGATAGCCATGAACTGCGCCAATCCTCATGGCTTCTTCTGAATTGCGGCCAATGGCGGACCGTGGAGCGCGGAGAGTAATGCGAGGCAGGAGGGCGGTTTTTTCGTGAAGATAATCGGTCATGGCGGCCAAGCCGGGAGCAATGATGCCTCCCGCGTAATGGCCACGCCGATTGACGATGTCGAAGGTAACAGCTGTTCCAAAGTCAACGATTACAACCGGAGCTCCAAATTCCTCCAGTGCCGCACGGGCGTTGGCAAGCCTGTCCGGCCCGATGGTTGATGGTTTTGGATAATCAATCCCGATGCCGCATGTCTTGTGGTTAAAATGCGTGTGTGGAATTTCCGCTCCGTTTAGCCAAGCTTGTGCGGCGCTTGTTGCTTTCGGAACCACGCTGCAAATGATCGCCTTGTGGGGATGCCGTTGACCGAGGAGCAGGCTGAGGAGTCGTGGCATGTCTCCATCGTTCCAGTGATAAGTCGGGAGGTTGTGGGGACGCTGGACCTGTTTCCCTGCCAAGGCGGCAGTCGTGCTGCTATTGCCGATGTCCAGAAGAAGTTGCATCAAGATTTAACTAGGCGAACATCTCCGCCGGTTATGGGTTCCAGACGCCCGTGTTCAGTGCGAAGCAAGAGTGCGCCGTTGGGATCAAGTGACTCCGCTCGGCCACGAAGGGTGCGAGTGCCTATTTCGATGGTAACCAGTTGGCCGAGCGTGTCACAGCGGCCTTCCCACTCCTCGGACAATTCGTCAAACCTACGGTCGAGAATCCGGCCATAGTCACAATCCAACTCACGAAGTACAGCAGCCGCCAAGGCAGGCCTGTCGGCGGGATGACCCAAAACGGTCTTGAGCGAGGTGGCTGTCTGCTGAAGCTCGGGTGGGAAATCGCTTTTTGAATGCTGGACGTTGATGCCGATGCCCAAGGTCACATGGCGGATCTGATCCATCTCGGCTTGAAGTTCAGTGAGAATGCCTGCGATTTTTCGGCCTCCGATCAACAGGTCATTGGGCCACTTTATCTTTGGATTCAAACCTGTTTCTGCCTGAATGGCACGTGCGATGGCGGTGGCCGCCGCGGCGGTGAGTTGGGTAGTCTCTGGTGGCAGCAATTGCGGCCGCAACAGAATGGACAGCCACAATCCCTTGCCTGTGGGAGAAGACCAACGGCGGCCGAGCCGGCCGCGACCTTTGGTTTGTGCCTCGGCAAAAACCACGAGCCCCTCGGGGTGATTCTCCAAGGCGAATTTCTGGATGATATCGTTGGTGGAAGTGGCTCTGGGAAAGACTTGGATGTCGCGGCCAATGACGCGGATTTTCCCCAAGCGGGATACGAGGTCCGACGCCATCAACGAGTCCGGGGAATCGATGAGCCGATAGCCGGTGTGAGGATTTGCGGCGATGTCAAAACCGAGATTGCGCAGCACCTCAATCCGCGACCAGACCGCGGCACGGCTGATCCCGAGACGACGGCAAAGTTCGGCTCCGGATGTGCCGTTCTTATCACTTCGCAGGGCGGTCAGAATTTTCGTGTCGACGGTCACTGAAAATCCAAGGCGATGTCCACGGCCGTGGCAGAGTGCGTAAGCGCGCCGACGGAAATGAAGTCTACTCCGGTTTCGGCGATTCTCCGGATGTTACCCAGCGTGACTCCTCCGCTGGCTTCAAGCTGGCTACGTCGGCCGTTGGCTTGGACAATTTTCCGGATCACATCGGGCTCCATGTTGTCCAGGAGTACAATGTCCGCGCCGGCCTCAATGGCTGCAAGGGCCTGCTCGGGCGTGTCCGCTTCGACCTCAATTTTTAGTTTGGGGTGTTCATTTCGTGCACGGTCAATTGCAGTGGCGATGGGGTTGGGCTCGTTGTACAGGGCCGCCAAGTGATTGTCCTTGATGAGCACCATGTCATGCAGGCCCATACGGTGGTTGTGCCCGCCGCCTATGGCCACGGCATACTTCTCTAACATGCGCCATCCGGGAGTGGTTTTGCGGGTATCCAGCAGATGTACTTTCGTGTCCTCAATTTCCTGAAAAAATCTTCTTGTCAGCGTTGCTATACCGCTGAGTCTTTGCAGGTAATTCAAGGCAGTGCGTTCGCCGGCAAGAATGGTGCGCGTTGGGCCTTCGATCCGCATCAGCGGCTTGCCCGGCTCCAGAAGGTCGCCATCCTTGGCCAGCAAGGTGAGGCGCAGTTTTGGGCAGATTTCCTGAAATGTGATCTGCGCCAGGAGCAGGCCGGCAACTGTCAGGGTTTGACGGGAAACGATGAGCCCGGCGGACATGACGTCTGCGGGAATCAGCGCATTGCTGGTTGCATCGCCTTGGCCAATATCCTCGGCGAGTGCGCGGCGGACATGTTCACAACAGGCAGCTTGATCCAGATCAGGCACGGGGAGAGCATGGAAGAGTAATGCGGGTGGTGGCAATTCTTTCAAAGAAATTTCGTGAAATTTTCCCGAGGGCAGCGTAGATTATCCCCATGGCAAATGTCATCATTCGTCCGGACTGGGTGCTGCCTGAGAAACTTGTCACGCCCGAGGAGGTTTATCGCAATCGAAGGACATTCCTGCGCACCATGGGTGTGGCCGGAGCGGGGCTGATTGGGGGATCCGCAATGGGGGCGGCCAAGGATGTCGCGAAGTATTATCCGGCGAAAAAGAATCCAGCTCTTTCCTCAAAACTTGCCGCCGGTGATCGGATGACCAAGGAGGAATGGGCAACGGGCTACAATAATTTCTACGAGTTCACAACTCGCAAGGAGTGGGTGAAACACCCGTATTTCATGGGCAAATTTGTCGTGGATCCGTGGAAGATTCGTATCGACGGTCTTTGCAACAAGCCCTTTGACGGCGATGCTTATGATCTGATCGGCGAGATGGGCAAACAGGGCAAGCTTGAGGATCGAACCTATCGTTTTCGCTGTGTGGAAGCATGGTCGATGATTGTGCCGTGGACGGGGTTCCAGTTGTCTGAATTGATCAAGCTCGTGGAGCCAAAAGCCGAGGCAAAATTTATGCGCATGACGACGGCGGTTGACTTCAAGACCATGCCGGGTGCTGCCCAAATGAAGAATTACACTTGGCCTTATCAGGAGGGCTTGCGCATGGATGAGGCCATGCATCCGCTGACGATCATGGCCACCGGCATGTACGGCAAGCCGCTGCCAAAGCAGAATGGCGCTCCCCTGCGCCTGATCGTGCCGTGGAAATATGGCTACAAAAGTATTAAGTCCATCGTGAGAATTGAGCTGGTGGCGAAACAGCCGAAAACCTTCTGGGAAATTGCCAACCCCAAGGAATATCCCTTTGAGTCTAACGTGGATCCAGCGGTGCCCCATCCCCGGTGGTCCCAAGCAACCGAGCAAGTGCTCGGCTTAGGCCACCGAATCAATACGCTCAAGTACAATGGCTTTGGCAAAGAGGTAGCTGCCTTGTACAAATAGCGATTCTTAACGGTTTCTTTCCATGCCTGCCCCTGTGGTAACTGTCGCGCAGATGCGCGATTGGGAGGCGGCGGCGTGGGCTGAAGGCCGTGATGTTGCCAAAGTGATGCGGCTGGCTGGCGGCGCGGTTGCCCGGAGGGCAATGGCACTTACTCGTGAAAGGGATTTCATTCTACTTCTTGCCGGCTCGGGAAACAACGGTGCGGATACCAAGCTTGCTGCAGAACAGATAACCGGCAGATCGCTGGAGGTGATTGATGTTGACTCCCTGAAGGACATTCAGGGGATCAAGAAGGCGCTCGAACGGAAGCCCGGCTTGATTGTGGATGGTCTGTTTGGAATTGGCCTTAACCGCCCTCTGAACAAAGACTGGAGAGAGGTAATCAAGGTGGTGAATAAATCGGGCGTTCCCGTGTTGGCGGTGGATGTGCCTTCCGGGCTGAATGCTGATGATGGGCGCGCCATGGGGGCGGCCATTCGAGCTTCCGTGACGCTGACGTTCGGCGGGCCCAAAGTGGGGTTGCTGGTCGGTGAATCCGCCCAGCATGTGGGCCGTTTGGAAGTTGCACCCGAAATTGGTCTTGGCAAATGCCCAGCGCAAACCGAATGGAGATGGGTGCTGGGTAAAGATTTTGAAGGATTTCCCCCGGCGAGGTCGGCGAATACGCACAAGGGGGATTATGGCCATCTTGGAATTGTGGCAGGAAGTTTGGGATTCCATGGGGCGGCTGTGCTGGCTACCCAGGCGGCACTGAAGGCAGGGCCGGGCTTGGTTACGCTGGTGGTTCCGGAAAATATTTATGAGCCCGTGGCGAAACAGCTTCGCGCCCCGATGGTTCACCCATGGTCCGAACAGGCAAAGCGGGCGCTGGGTAATTGCAGCGCCGTTCTGGCAGGTCCAGGATTGGCGTCGGATGATCTGCCGGCCGACTTGCGCAAGTGGATTGTTAACACATGGAGCGCAGACTCACGGCCAATGGTTGCCGATGCCAGTGCCTTGGATTGGATTAAGCTCTCCGGGAGCGCCAGCGGGTTCGCCCGGATCGTAACTCCGCACCCGGGTGAGGCCGCAAGGCTGCTTGAAACCTCAACGGATAAAATTCAGGCAGACCGCCCCGGCGCATTACGGCTGCTGGCGCAGCGTCTTGGATGCCGGGTTGTCTTGAAGGGAAATCATACTCTTATTGGGGAGCGCGAGGGCAGTATTGGAGTCAATTCAAGCGGCAATCCATTTCTTTCACAAGGAGGGAGTGGGGATGTGCTTGCGGGTTTTCTGGCTGGCTGGCTGGCTCAACCCAAATTGCAGGGTAAATTGGATCAGTTGACGGCTTACGCTGTTTGGAAGCATGGAGCGGCAGCTGATGCGTTGTCGGCAGCCGGTCGTGATATTTGGGGAATGGATGAGCTGGTGGCGGAGTTGTAATTGAAATTTGATTGCGCGGCAGGCGCGTTTCCGGTTCACATCGGGAAGGACATGAGGGTGTTGCGATTTTTGTTTCTGGCATGGATGGGAGTGCGCACCTTTGCGCAGCCCGCCCCCCTCCTGTACGAACTGACAAATCAGCAGCAAATCCCGGGAGACCAAATTGTATCCCTGACTCCACAAGGGGTTCGGTTCCGCATTCAATTTCAGCCGACGGATGTTATCCCATGGGGGGCTCTGACTACCAACTCGGTGCAGCACATTCTTGGACGATTGCAAAGAGAGCCCGTTTACTTGCAATTGCAGCCGGCGCTGCAGGCAGCAGTTTTTTCAGCAATTCAACAACGATTGAGACCAGCGTCGCCAATAATTCCCGGGGTTCAACCCGTTGCGCCAACCCCAGGTGCCACCAATACGGTATCCGTGGGTATAGGTCTTCCAGCGGCGCCGCCAGATGAGCAGCCTGTTCGACCCTCGCTGGCACCCTTGGCACCTTCTAGTTGGCGAAATATGCCCAAGGGGTTCGTGCCCCAGAGCGGGAAGAGCATCAATAAGCAGGGCTTGGCGGGGAGTTTGTTTGGCAGCCCAATCATGCTTTTTTTTCTCCTCCTCTTGCTGGGAGCCAATTTTTATCTGGCGAGAGAGATTGCGGATTGCAAAGGGCGGCCGCGCGGGCTGGTTTGTGGTTTGTCCTTTGTTGCCCCGTTTGTCGTTCCATTGGTGTTTGTAATGATGCCAATGACGGCGGGGAAGGCAGCTATTGTGGGCCCGCGATCGAGGGTTGCGGAGGCGGCTGAAAAGGCGAAAACGCGCTCCATGGAAACAGCTGCAAAACCCGCACCTGCGGCGCGAAAGCCAAACCCCAAGCCGCCTCCCGAAGCACAGCCGGAGGCCCAATCGCAGCCGGAGCAACCGGTGGTCAACGGCTATTACCACCGAAGCCAAGTGAAGTTTAACCGGAATTTTTTCGTCACTGAATTGATGCGTTTCAGCCGGGCAGTTCCCGTGGGGGAATGGATGGTGGTCCGGACAATCGCTGGCGAGGAAATGTGGGCGGCGCGCGTAACAGCGGTCAACGAGGAAGGTGTGGCCTTTTCCGTTGCCGCGGGAGAAATTTGGGCGGACAAGGCACTGGCTTATCATCAAATCAACGAGATATTTATCCAGCCCATGGAAGGCTGAATTATGAAGTACAAGACCATTCTGCTTTTTGGCGCACCCGGCTCAGGCAAGGGAACGCAGGGCCGCGTTCTTGGCCGTGTGCCCAATTATTTTTATTTTTCCTGCGGTGATGTTTTCCGAAACCTGCGGCCGGAGGATCCCTTGGGAAGAAAGTTCATGGAGTTTTCAAGTCGGGGGGAACTTGTTCCTGATGAATTGACGGTTGAGCTTTGGCAAAAACATCTGGATGCCTGCACGCGCGATGGTGAGTTTCATCCGGAACATGACTGGTTGGTGCTTGATGGGATCCCCCGCAATACCAGCCAAGTCGATATCATGGATGACTCCATCAGCGTTCATGCGGTTTTGCACCTGGCCTGCAATGACATGAGCAAAATGGAGGAGCGAATCCAGAGGCGCGCCCTCAAGGAGAATCGCTTGGACGACGGAAATGTGGAAACCATCCGTCACCGCTTCAAGACCTACATTGAAGAGACTCAACCTGTGCTGGACAAGTACAGGTCTGAAATCGTTCATGACATTGACTCCACGGACACGCCACTGAATGTATTCGCCAACGTGGTGAAGATTGTGCAATCTCTTAACTAGGTGACAGCTCCGCTTCGGGTGATTTTCATGGGGACGGCCGAGTTGGCCTGCCCGGGGCTGGTTGCGCTTCATGAATCAGAGTTTGCCGAGGTGGTTGCGGTGATTTCGCAACCCGATCGGCCCCGGGGCCGTAAAATGGATCTGCAACCGACCTTTGTTAAGAAGTGCGCTCTGAATCTTGGCCTGCAGGTTTATCAGCCAGACACCCTTCGGGATAGCGATGCATTTGACATGCTGGCAAGACTCCGGCCCGATGTCATCGTGGTGATCGCCTATGGTCAAATCCTGCCGGCAGCCATTCTCGAACTGCCTCCTTATGGCTGCCTGAATGTCCACACATCACTCCTGCCAAAATACCGCGGTGCAGCCCCGATCCAATGGGCACTGTACAACGGGGACACCGAGACAGGGGTTACGCTCATGAAGATGGATGCCGGACTGGATACGGGCGATATTGTGTCGATTTCTAAAACACCGATCGGTTCACTTGATAACGCGCAGACCCTGCATGATCGCCTTGCCGAAATGGGCGCGGCCCTTCTTGTTGAATCGTTGCCGGCATACACCTTGGGTGAAATTGACCTCGTGCCTCAGGCCCATGAAGAAGCTTCCACTGCCCGGAAGATCATCAAGGAAGATGGGCGCATAGACTGGTCTCGCTCGGCATATGCATTGCTCCAAGTTATCCGCGCCTTCACCCCCTGGCCGGGGGCGTTTACGGAAATTCCATCCATAAATATGGCACTGCTAAAGATATGGGAGGCGGAGGTGTTGGAGGGCGATGGCCCCGAGGGCGAGGTCATTGTGGCGGACGAGTCAGGCATTGTGGTCGCATGCGGCGAACAGGCCTTGAGATTGACGATGGTTCAGCGGGAAGGAGGCAGGCGCATGGCGGCCGCTGAATTCCTGCGCGGCTGCACGCTTGAAGCCGGCACTGTTCTTGGCGCTAGGGGGCGCTCCTTAACGTAGAGGCGCAACAAATTCCACTTCCTTCTCAGCTAAATGGCGTGGCGCTGAGGTCGTCGTGGCTCGAATCAGCAAAGGGGCATTCCATGGCCCGGGCGAAGCGCCGATTTTAGCCTTGAGCAATACTTTTGACTCATTTGGTCTCAGCAATGCCGGTTCAGCAAAGATGTCGTTCATGTGGCCGGGGAGAAGCAGCTCCACGCGCATGGGCTGCGTGCGCACCGCAGGCTCGCGGCGGATGGTGACTGGGATAACGATTTCACTATTTGGTCTCGCGGTGAACGAATTTGAATTGGTCTGAACCGTGACCAAACCTTCGGCCGCAACACTGATGAGTTGGTCATCCCGTTCACGGGAGGTGTAGCTGATCTTGTGCTTTGACCCATCAAAATCGGTCATTTCACCGACAAGCATCACGCACACGCGGCTGGTCCGCCCAACTTCAATGCGGGCAGGGAACTTGACCGGGAATGCAAAATCATCCGTTCCTTCCGGCACTGTTACAATGTGATCCCTCACGCCCTGTAGATGGCGGATCTGCTTGTCGGCCAAGCGCACGGTGATGGGCCCCGTAAAGTCGCCGCGGTCAATCGAATACTTGCGATGATAGGTTGTGCCCCCGGGAAGCCCGGTAATGATTCGATAGACACCTCGGTGTTTGAAGGGCACAGCTGGGGCAACACCGATGCGAAGACTACTGGTGCCGTCTGCCGCCGTGGCCGTCCGAGTGATGGATTTCCCATCAAGCATGGCGGTTCCCTCGATGATTAATTCGCTTGAGGAAATCTTGGCGTTGGCCAAGGCTATAAACACCAACTCAGCTGAACTGGCTCCGGCTGCAATGGTGGTGTTGTGCACAGATACATTTTCAGGCAACCCGGAAATCTTTAACTGTACCTCACCCTTAAAGTCTCCGAGGCGGCTCAGGGCGACCTTGAATTTGGGTCGGCGCTTGGCGTCTGCGGCTTTCAACCTTTTGACTGATTGCTGTGCTATACGACTCTCCGAGGAGAGTTCGCGTATTCGCATGGCAGCCTTGGGGTCAGATTTTCTCGCTGCTTGAGCGGCTTTTAGTTCAGTGGCAATTTGGAAAATTCGTTTTTCGAGGGTGGCAATTTCCTCTTCGTTTGTTTCCAAGCCCCCTTTTGGATCACGCGTTACATTGTAAAATGATGCTGGAAGAGTGATTGAGAATCCTGGGGTTTCAGATTCGGTCGCGGTGAGCCGATAGGAAAAATCCAGACCACCACGTGAATTGAATCGATCCCGAATTTTGAGGGTGAATTCACCTGCCTTCTTAGGGCTAAACTCGATGCGCGGATCGGGGTTGTCCTTGGCTCGGTCATCGTTGGTGGCCATTTGCCTGCCCTCGGAATCGTACAGGGTGAGCACGGCATCGAGCGGGCTGCCGAGCTTGGCTGCGGCAAGGTCGAGGGTGATTTTTTGGTTTTCCCGGAGATTGATTTTCCACTCATCGGTTTCACCGGGCTTGGCAATGCGCCCATTGAAAATGATCGGAGCCATGGCAGTTGATTTTTTTGGCTCAAGTTGTTCGGGGAAATCGCTGACAACGAAACGAGCGGTGCCCCAGTCTTTGATTGCAGCAATATGTGAATTTGCCGAAACATTTTCGAAGGATACAACGGAGCGCTGGGAGGGCAGGGCGGGTCCATTTAATTCGGCGTCAATGGCAGTGCCTCGTTGTGCACCCAGTGGAAATTGGCTGAGGATGTGCGGGCCTCGCTTTAGTGTAAGCCGGTAGACGTGGTTCTGTAGGCCCCAAAACTTGGCGTCCCGGATGTGCACTGCGTAACGGCCATCACGCGGTGCCTTGAACCAGTGAATGGGATCGCCACCACGCAAAGTTTTGTTCGTGGCGACCGGAGTATTTTTCTCATCCCGAACAGCGAGTACGATGTTGAGGGGTGAGCCGAATCGTTTGGCAGCGGCATCGCATACGATCGTTTCGCCGGCCTTGGCGGCAAAAGTCCACACATCCACGTCCTCACGTGGGAATATGCGGCCGTTGGCCGTAACCGGAAGGGTAATTTTCTGCGGAATGGGTCGGCCGTCAATTTCTATTTCCATTACTTCCGGGAAGTCGCCGATGACAAATTTCAGTGTTTTCGTGACGCCCTCCGAAGTCCAGCAGCGCCATAATCGCTCCCCAAGAGCTGCGTCCTTGGCAACAATGAATGTGTTTAGGTGATCTTTCGGGTAGTCCTCACTCCGTTGCGAAAGTGGCTGGTGAATGAGCGGCCCCTCAAACCAAATCGTGTGCGTTCGCTTGATGATGGGCTGAAACTGGACGCCGCCCCCCAGCATTTCAAAGTTCGCCTGGCCGTGAAAATAGTATCCGCCAATACGGACGGGCACGGTGGTACCGCGCTGGGCACCAGCAGGATAGATGTATTCAATGTCAGGTGGCTCGGCGAATGCAGTGAACGGCATTGATGCAGCCAGGAACGCTGCTGGCATCTTGTTGGCGGTGGCTCTTTTGAAGCATTTCATTTTGAATTTCCAACCCGGCGGCTGCTGACTTTACCGGCAAGATGCCGACAGCATGTCACAGCAGTTCCTTAATGATGCGGCCGTTGTTGGTGAGCATCACAGGGCGGCCTTCGGGCGTATGCATTTCGCTACGAGGATTGATGCCCAGCAGGTGATATACCGTGGCACAAAGATCCTCGGGGCCGTATGGGTTTTCAGCAGGGTCCATCGCCCACTTGTCGCTTTTGCCTATTACCCGCCCGCCTTGGATGCCGCCGCCACCAATGGCCACGGTGAAGCTGCGGCTCCAGTGGTCCCGGCCGGCTTTGGCGTTGATTTTCGGGGTGCGTCCAAATTCTCCCGTAAGCACGACAACGGTTTTTTTGAGCAGGCCGCGGTCTTCCATGTCACGAAAGAAGGTGGGGATGGCCATGTCGAATTTTGGCAAAAGATCCTCCTTCAACACGCGAAAGTTGTGAAAATGTGTATCCCAGTTTGAATGATCCACGGTTACGCAGCGAACGCCAGCCTCCACAAGCCTGCGAGCCATGAGGCAGGACTGGCCGAGCGTGGTGCGCCCGTAGGCGTCGCGCAGCTTGGGTGATTCCTTATGGATGTCGAACGCTTCCTTGGCTGCCTTGCTGGTCATCAGTTCCGTGGCGCGTTGGGCGAACACGCCGAGTTCGCGCGTGCCTTGGTTGGCTTTTGCTTCGGCGCTTTTTTGGAAACGATCTACCTCCTCAAGCAACCCGCGCCGATCCAATACACGCACCGCATCCACTGACAACGGCGGTTGCAAATCCGGAACAGCAAAGCCCGGGGAACTGGGGTCCGCCTCGATGGTGAATGGCGCGGCCTTGGCTCCGAGATAGGCGGAGCTCCCACTATTGTGCATGTTCGGCAGGCACACGTATGGTGGAATGGGGCCACGGGGCCCAAGCTTGTGCGCAATCACGGAGCCCATTGAGGGGTGCTGATTGTTCGGCTTGAGGCCGCCATTGAATCCGCTGACAGGGTGAAAACCGGTGAACATGTAATGGTCCGCCGGTCCGTGGCCCGCGTTGCTATGGGTGAAGGAACGCACCAGCGAAAACTTGTCCATGACCTTCGCTGTCTCCGGGATGTGCTCACCCACATGGAGTCCCGGCACGTTTGACCGGATGGGATTGAAGGGGCCACGGATTTCCGACGGCGCGTCCGGCTTCATGTCAAACGTATCGATTGTGCTGAGGCCGCCCTTGAGGAAAATGAAGATGAAGCTGATGTCACTCTTCGATGGGTCAACTTCTCCTTTCGCCGCCGCCTCAAGCAGACGGCTTATTGAAAGGTTCAACCCAAATGCCCCTGCGGCGCCCACGCGCAAAAAATCGCGCCTCGCCCAATAATCACAAAAATTTCTAATGGCCATAATCGATTCCCCCTAATTTCGACGCGCTTTATGACAAGATGTTCAGTGGTTAAAGATAAATTCGAGTGAGTTCATCAGACTCCAAGCGAGATCCTCGGCGGCTCTGCGGCGTTGGAATCGGCGGCTGCCTAGATATTGCAGGCCGGTGTTCATTTCGTCGCGACTGGGTGGGCGGCTAAAGGTGCTGAGGTAGAGCTGGCGTACTATATCTGCATCGTCCTCGTGTTTGAACGTCAGTCGCTTGATTCGACCGCCTTCGTGGGCAAGTTTGGTTTGAATGTTTGGGGAATTCATTAGATGCAATGCCTGCCCCATGGAAGCACCCGTGACGCGCTCGCATTCGCACACCGTCGCGCGAGCCGGGCGGCCGAAGAGTTTTAGGAAGTAATGCTGCACCTGGCTGTCCCAAAGTTGCACGGCTCGATAGCCGCGCGGCACGCCGTCAAATTTCTCATCCACTCCCGTCACATCGCACACAGCGTCCATTAACACCTCCGCCGGCAGCCGCCGAAAGAGTGCCCGCGAAAAATTCTGCTCGTCGGACAGATTGGTGGCGTTGGGTTTCGAAGATAGCTGATAGGTACGTGAATGAGTGATGGTCCGGATCATCTTCTTCAGGTCGTAATTGTTTTTGACGAGGCTTGCGGCCAGGGCGTCCAGTAGTTCCGGATTGCTGGGCGGATTGGTTTCCCGCAGGTCGTCAATGGGTGTGATCAAGCCTTTTCCCAGAAAGTGAGCCCACAATCGATTGGCCAAATTGCGGGCGAAGTAGGGGTTTTCCGGGTGAATCATCCAGTTCGCCAGCGCGTGGCGACGGTCCCCTTGGGGCGACTTCTCGGGCATCGATTCGCCGAGAGGATAGGGCCGGATGACCGCACCGGTGCGTGGGTGCTTGATGGTCGGATTACCCTCAGCCAAGAGCGCCAGTCCGACGGCAGAATTTTTGGTTGTCACTTGTTGGAAAAATCCACGCATGGCGTGGTAGTCCTGCTGAGTCCAACGATCATAGGGGTGTTGATGGCATTCTGCGCAGGTAATGCGTACTCCCAGAAAGACTTGGGATACCATTGCTGCCATATCGCCTGTATTGTTCGCAGCCCGATAGAAAAAGCCGGCGGGCTGCTCCGTCAGCGGTCCCTCGGCGGTGAGCAGTTCGTGGGCGAGACGATCCAAGGGCTTGTTTTTCGAAAGGGATTCGTGAATCCACTTGTAATAACGGTACGCATCCTCGTGCCCCAGCTTGAGTCGGTCCACGCGAAGCAGGTCGGCCCATTTTAATGCCCAGTAATCAGCGAATTCGGGTGTTTCTAGGAGTGCTTCCACCAACCCGCTTCTTTTGTCTGGGGTGTTATTGGAAAGGAAAGTTTCGGATTCATTGGCGGTGGGAAGGCGACCTGCGATGTCGAGGTAAACGCGCCGAAGAAAAGTAGCATCATCAGACAGGAGCGACGGGATGATGTTCAGCCTCTTTAAATGAGAGTCGACAATCGGGTCAATAAAGTTGTGGTTGGGCAGATTGGGATAAGCAACCCCGGGGCCAGGTCTAGGCACTATGGCTTGAAAGGTGGCAACCTTTCCTTGGTAGCGCGCCATCACCGATGTTTGCCCGACGGAATTCCCGATGGTGACAATGCCCTTTTCATCGACCTCCGCCATGTTGGTATCATTGGAGTGAAAAATCGACAGCCAAGTAACGTCCCTACGTGTATTGTCCGAGAATTCGGCCATGACCTTTAAAGGCTGACTTACGTTCAATGCTGCTGTCTGCCGGGAAGGTTCCAGCCTGATCCGGGTCAATGCCGGGCGTCCACCTATCTCGTATGGCGTGCCATCTTTGATCCATCGCAGGAACAGTGAGTAGGCCCTCGAGTTCTTGGGAGCGCGAACTCCACCCCCGTGGCCAATGGCTCCTGAAATTTTCCGCAGCAACAGGCTGTCAGCCGGGGCAGTGGGGGAAATGCGGCGCCCGCGGCTTTCCCGTGTCAATGCGCGGAAATCTCCCTCTGGATCGTGGGCAAACACGGACAGCTTAAAGCCGTTTTGGCCCTCGGCCTTGCCATGGCAGGCGGACGCATTGCAGCCAAGCCGGGATATCAAGGGGATGATGTCATTGGTGAAATCGACCGGTGGAGCAGCATGAACAGGCAGGGCGAAGCCGAGGCAAATCATTGCCACCAGAACGCCAGCACCTCTCTCGACGACCATCCGCACGACCCTCCGATTCTCTTAGAAAACAACCATGAAATCAAGACTTTGCCCGCAAGGCAATCTGGCGGGATGACCGAAATCATGTGCGGGGTTGACAACCTGCTCTAAATCATTAGTTTCAAACATTCGTTTGATTCAATAGAATGAAACAGAAGGACACCAAGACAATCATACTCGATGCGGCGGAGGAGCTGTTTGCGCGGCGTGGGCCGAATGCGACTTCACTTCGCCAAGTTATTGGCCGAGCGAAGGTGAATCTTGCCGCGGTGCATTATCATTTCGGCAGCAAGGAATCCCTCCTGCAATCGGTATTGGCTCGCCGGTTGGTTCCCTTGAATGCGGAAAGACTGGCTTTGCTGGAGGAAGCTGAGCGGCGATCACGCAGGGTTTCCTTGGAAAAGATTCTGGAGGCATTGGTGGGGCCGGCGTTGCGGCTGAGCCGGGATCCGAACAAAGGCGGGCGCGAATTCATGCGGTTATTGGGGCGGTGTTTCACGGAGCCGGACGAGAAGATTCAGGAATTGTTGAATCGGCAAGTCGCGGCGGTTGCCGAGCGCTTCATGCCGGCCTTCCAAAAGGCGCTGCCCAAGGTGCCGCAAGTGGATCTGCTTTGGCGACTGCATTTTCTGGTGGGCGCAATGGCTCATACGATGGCTGACGCGGAACGTCTTGGTGAGTTCTCTGGCGGATTGTGTGATCCTGATGACACGGAAGGAATGATTCAAAGATTGGTGACCTTTCTTGCGGCGGGATTGAAGGCAAAGGCGTGATGAAGATTTGTGCTGGAACAATTTTGGCGGTGGCATCCTGCCTTGGAGTCAGTTGTCAAATGGAGTTACCGAGGCGCGAACGGGTGGCTCCGGATTTTCCGGCGCAGTGGCGGGCGACAGAAGTCGCCTCGCGGGCACCTTTGGAGGAGTGGTGGAGACAGTTTGGGGATGATGACCTGAATGCCATGGTGAAAGAGGCGCTGGAACGCAACCACGATCTTCAGGCAACAGGGCAGCGGCTTGAACAGGCCCGTTTGCGCGCTCGGATTGCCGGGGCAGAACGCTTGCCGGTGGTTAATGCGAACTTGGAAGGCGGCAGGAAGCAGAGCAATTTTATTGGGCTTCCTCTTCCCGGGGCAGGTGGAGTTCTGTCATCGCGCTCTGAATCCTACCGATTCTCATTGGCGACTTCATGGGAATTGGATTTGTGGGGCCGAATCCGCGCAGGCCAGATAGCGGCACTGGCTGATGTCGAAGTTGCGCGGGCGGACGTGGCGGCGGCACGGATTTCCATGGCTGGACAGGTTGTGAAGGCTTGGTTCCTCTCAGTTGAAGCTGGCCAGCAGGTGGAATTTGCCCGTCGAAATGGGAAGATACTGGAGGCGGCCGTGAATCAGGCTCGGTTGCGATATGAACTTGGGGTTAGACCCATGCTGGATTTACGCCAAGCGGAGGCCAGCTTTGCAGCCAACAAGGCGGTGATTGCGCAATGGATGGAGGTGGTCGAGCAGGGCCGAAGGCAACTTGAGATTTTAATCGGCCGTTATCCCGAGGGACAACTGGGTCCATTTGCGGTCATGCCCGAGGCGTTGGGCCCTATCCCGGTCGGTTTGCCTTCGGATTTATTGACACGGCGGCCTGACTTGAGGGCTGCTCGCTTGCGGGTGTTGGCCGCGGATGCCCGGATTGGAAGTGCGAAGGGGGAATTGTATCCGAAAATTTCTTTGACCACCTCAGGAGGGACATCCAGTGATGAACTTGAGAATCTCATGAACAACAATTTTCTGGTTTGGTCTCTGGGGTCAAACCTTGTGCAGCCATTGTTCTCAGGAGGGCGTCTTCGGGCAAATGTCCAACTGGAAGAGGCGCGTGCCGCTGAGGCGGTCCTAAAATATAGGAGCATTGTCTTAAGGGCGTTTGGCGAAGTGGAAACAGCCTTGGCGCTGGAACCAATGTTGCGTGAACGTGAGTTGCGGTTGAGGCAGGTTATGGGCCGGTCCGGTGAAGCCTTGGCCTTGGCTGAACAGCGTTACGCGCAGGGTATAGAAGATTTTGTCACCGTGCTGGATGCAAGGCGGCGATTGAACGAATCGTCAAGTCAGCGTTTGACAGTGCTGCGAAGCATGCTTGAGAACCGGGTGAATCTCCATATGGCGCTGGGGGGCGGGTTTCCAGGGAGGCGTGATTAGTGAAAAGAGCGCTGCAGATATTGTTGCCGATACTGGTGATGGGTGCTGGTGCGTGGGGTGGGGCTTGGTTGGTGTTAAATCGAAAGGTGGCCAAGCCTGTTGAGCGAACGCCATTTCATCCGCGCGTGAAGGTACAAAAGGTTCAGCTCGGCCATTATCAACCCGTGATTCGGTCACAAGGCACCGTGAGAGCGCGAATGGCCGTGGACTTGTCCAGTGAGGTTAAAGGCCGGGTGGTCACCATATCTTCGTCGTTGATTGATGGCGGCTTGTTTGAGGTAGGGGATATTCTGCTGGAACTTGACTCTGTGGACTACGATTTGGCCCTGCGACAGGCAAGGGCGCGGTTGGAGGTTGCGCAAGCGGGAATCACAAACGCTCTGGCTCAGATGAGCAGCGCCCGGGCTCAGATGGCTCAATGGGAAGCCCGGATATCGAGAGAGGAGGCTGAAGCCCGAGCCGCAATTGCAGAATGGAAACTAATCGGACGGCAGGGAGAGCCGCCGGCCCTGTTGGCTCGTGAACCACAGTTGAAGGAAGCCCGGGCGGGGTTGGAATCGGCAAAGGCCATGTGGTGGGCATCCGCAGCCAAGGAGAAATCTGATGTTGCAGAACTCGAGGCGGCCCGTGCGGCGGAAAAAATAGCTGAGCTGAATGTGGCCCGCTGTGTCATTCGTGCGCCTTTCAAGGGGCGAGTGGATTCCAGAATGGTTGGCATTGGGCAGGTGGTGTCTCCTGGAATTGCTCTGGCTCGCTTGGAGTCTGTCGATGTGGGGGTTGTTCGGCTGGCGTTACCGCAGGAGGACTTTGAGTTTTTGGGAATGAAGAATGGTCTTCGCGGTGGCACTAACATCGTGAATGGGCCGAAAGCCAGATTCCGGTCTGCTGCTGGTGGGCGGTGGCGAGGTCAGGTTGTGCGGGGGCTTGGAGAGGTGGACAGCGGAACGCGCATGGTGTCGGTTGTCGCTGAAGTGAATGATCCCTACTCTGAGTTGGAGGATAGTACACTGAGTTATGGTCTGTTTGTTTCCGCGGAAATTGATGGGGAGTTGATTGAGGATGTCGTGGTGTTGCCACGAATTGTCCTGCGGGAAGGGGGGGGTGTGCACGTTTTCAAGGAGGGTAAGCTGCATGCCCGAGAGGTAGAGGTGATTTTAACCACCCATGATCATGTGGTGATCAAGGGCGGGCTGGATGAAGGGGAAGACGTTTGCCTGACACCGGTCGAGGCATATGTAGATGGCATGACGGTTGTTTTGGATACGGAGGGGATGGATGAGTAGAGTCATCCGCTGGTTTGCGGTGAATCGCGTGGCTGCAAATCTTTTGGCGGCGTTCATTCTGGTGGCCGGGTTCATGGCGGTGCCGAAAATCCGGCGTGAGGTATTTCCCGAATTTGACTCCAACTGGGTGCTAGTGCAGGTGGCATATCCCGGGGCGGCTCCAGCGGAGGTTGAGGAGGGCATTTGCGTTAAAATTGAGGATGCCGTGCAGGGACTGCAGGGGGTAAAGCAGGTCGTCTCAACAGCGTCGGAAGGATTGGGAGTGGTGAGCGTGGAATTGCTGCCGCGAACGAACTCAGGGAGGCTCCTGGATGAGGTGAAACAAAAAGTCGATGCGCTTGAAACATTACCCGAGGAGTCGGATAAGCCCACAATCACGGAGCTGATCATTCGCAAACAGGTGATCAATGTGGCGGTTTCCGGTGAAGTCGGGGAGAAAGCCCTGAAAAGGGCAGGGGAGCGCGTGCGCGATGAGTTGCTGGCTTTGCCGGGAATAACGCAGGTGGAACTTGCGAATACGCGACCTTATGAAATTGCGATCGAGATTCCCGAAGCGCAGCTTCGCCGATTTGGGCTGACTTTTGATGAAGTTGCAGCCGCCGTTAGAAAAAGCTCACTGGATTTGCCGGGAGGGACGATCAAGACTGAGAGTGGCGAAATCCTTTTGCGGGTCAAGGGACAGGCTTACCGCGCGGGTGATTATCGCGACATCACCCTGCGCGTAAACCCGGATGGCAGTCGATTGATTTTGGGGCAGGTGGCACTTGTCCGTGATGGATTTGCGGACACCGATTTATCTTCACGCTTTAACGGGAAACCAGCTGTGCTGGTTCGTGTGTTCCGAGTGGGGGAACAGAGCGCGCTGGAAATTGCCGGCATCGCCCGTGACTATGTGGAAGGTGCTCGTCACCTTATGCCCGAGGGGGTCGATCTTGAGACATGGCAGGATGACTCGTCTTATCTTCGCGGCCGCCTCGATCTGCTCATGCGCAATGGACAGGCGGGATTGGCGCTGGTGTTCCTGATCCTCGCCATGTTCCTGCGGTTCCGACTGGCAATTTGGGTAACGTTTGGCATCCCAGTCTCGTTCATGGGCACCCTGTGGCTGATGCCGACAATGGATGTCTCCATCAGCCTCATCTCGTTATTTGCCTTCATTGTGGTCTTGGGCATTGTGGTGGATGACGCGATCGTTCTGGGTGAAAATATCTACACGCACCAGAACCGCAATGGAGGCGGACTCGAGAGCACGGTGGCAGGCGCCACAGAAGTTGCGCGACCGGTTATATTTGGCGTCCTCACCACTGTGGTTGCGTTCTATCCCTTGTTAGCGATTGAAGGGAATACCGGCAAGATTCTTCGCTTCATTCCGCTGATTGTCATGCCCACACTCCTCTTCTCATTGGTGGAATGCCTATTCATTCTCCCTGCGCATTTGCGGGATTTGCCGACGGTGAAACCGGCGCAGCCAGGCTTCTGGTCCCGTTTCCAACAGGGCTTTGCCCAAGGCGCGGAGCGGTTCGTACTCTTCGTTTATCAGCCGTTTCTTGAGTGGTGTTTACGATGGCGTTACCTGACGGTTGCCACTGGCGTGGCACTGTTATGCCTGACTATTGCGAGCTATGTCGGTGGGCATGTGCGGTTTGTGTTCTTCCCGCCCGTCGAGGGAGACAACGTCTTTGCCTATGTCACTTTCCCGCGCGGCACGAGTGCGGAGAAAACAGCTGAAGCAGCCAAAAGACTTGAGGTGGCCGCTGGACAGGTTCGGCAACAAATTGTCAGCAGCCATTCGGAAGGGACCAATATTTTCCGGCAAATGCTAACCACGGTCGGAATGCAACCCTATCGAATGGAGGCTGAGTTTGCTGGAGGCAATTATGAGGCGACCCATTTTGGGAGCCACAAAGCGGAGGTACATATTGAAGTGGCCCCTTCAGAAGAACGCGCCATTACAAGCCAGGCCATAGCGGATCAATGGCGGAAAGCGACCGGAGAAATGGCGGGAGCTTCCGAGATTGGGTTCAGTGCATCCATATTCTCCACGGGCAAACCCATCAGCGTGCGGCTCAGTGGGCCGAATCTGGATGAGTTGTTGGCTGCCACGGAAAAGCTAAAGGCAAAGCTGGCTGAGTACCCGGGTGTTCAGGATGTCAGTGATTCAATCAAGTTGGGAAAACGCGAGATGGAGCTTCGCATCAAGTCGGAAGCGGAAGCGTTGGGCCTGACCCAGGCGGATTTGGCAAGACAGGTGCGCCAAGCCTTTTATGGTGAAGAGGCACAGCGAATCCAGCGTCATCGTGATGACGTAAAAGTCATGGTGCGGTATCCCGACTCGGATCGAAGATCACCTGAGGATTTGCGGGGGTTGAGAATCCGCCTCAAGGGAGGCCGCGAGGTGCCTTTTGGCGAAGTCGCGGAGGTCGCCCATGGACGTGGCTTTGCGAGCATCAAGCGAATTGACGGACGGCGCTCGGTCAAGATCACGGCGGACATTGACATCAGCCAGACAGAACCGGACAAAGTCGTGGCAGGGTTGCGCGAGGATGTCATGCCGGAAATCATGGAGGCTCACCCGGGTGTGATGGCGGATTTCAAAGGTGCTCGGGAGGAGCAGGAACTGGCGATGGCCAGCCTCATCCAAGCCTATTTCGTGGCCATGATCATGATCTACGCACTGCTGGCCATTCCCTTCAAGTCCTACGTGCAACCGTTCATTGTGATGTGTGCAATTCCGTTTGGATTGATCGGAGCGGTTCTGGGCCATTTGATCATGGGGATGGAATTGACGATTCTCTCGATGTTTGGAGTAGTGGCGCTCACGGGCGTGGTTGTGAACGACAGCCTGGTGATGGTGGACTTTGTCAATCGCAACCGGTTGAAATACACGGACCTAATTGACGCTGTTAGAGTGAGTGGGGTAGCGCGTTTTCGTGCCATATGGCTGACCAGCCTGACAACATTCGCGGGGCTGACACCGTTGGTGTTTTTCGAGAAAAGTGTGCAGGCGCAGTTTCTCGTGCCGATGGCCATTTCGCTTGGGTTTGGTGTGATGTTCGCAACGACAGTAACCCTTGTGTTGGTACCGGCGCTTTACGTAATCCTCGAGGATTTGCGTGATGTGTGGCAGTGGCTTTACGGCCCGCGCACGGACGAGGCGTCAACCTTGGGGGGGTTGGCCACGATGGGCCGCTGAATTTTCTCCTTAACCGGGCGGTGGTTGTTGGGCTAACGTCCGCGCCGCCACGAGTCCCATGAGAAAACCTTCCCTGCTGGTCATATTCCTGACGGTCTTCATCGACCTGATTGGGTTTGGCATTGTGCTGCCGGTGTTGCCGCAGTACGGGATGGAATTTGGCGCGGCGGGCTGGGAGGTGGGGCTGATTGTAGCCTCCTATTCGCTCATGCAATTCCTTTTCGCGCCGGCATGGGGGAGGCTGAGTGACCGAATTGGGCGACGGCCTGTTTTGTTAATCAGCACTTTTGGAGCCTCAGTTTCCTACGTCCTGTTTGCCTTGGCAGCGGTGCAAATGAATTTATGGATGCTGCTGGCGTCGCGATTGTTTGCGGGGATCTGCGGAGCCAATCTCTCTGTGGCAAGCGCGTATATCGCGGATGTTTCACCGCCAGAAGACCGATCCAAGCGAATGGGGCTCATCGGCATGGCGTTTGGAATGGGGTTTATTCTCGGTCCCGTACTGGGCGCTGTCAGCGCTGACTGGTGGGGGGCAGCCGGACCAGGATGGACAGCGGCATCCATTTGCGCATTCAACCTCGTGCTTGCGTTTTTTATCCTCGGGGAAAGTCGCAAGCCCGATTCGGAGCCGTCCCCTCCCTTGCCGCGAATGGAGCAATGGGCGCGAGTTTTAAAGCGGCCACAACTGGGGTTGCTGGTGGGCATTTTTTTTATGGCGACATTCTGTTTTACCAGCTTTGAGTCCGCGTTCGTGGTGCTCTTTGTTGGCGCGGGCAAAGAGGATGGAAAGGCGCGAATTGAAGGCATGTTCAAGTATGAAGAAGTCATCCGGGCGAAGCCGGGCGTGGCCGTTAATTGGATGATTAAGGATGGAACGGAGGTCAAGGCGGGAGATATTGTTGCCACAAGGAACGGAGAGGAATTTGTCGCGCCTCGTTCAGGCAGGTTGGAACAAGACAAGGCCGACGGCGAAATCATCGGGCGGGTGAATTACACTAAAACAATCGCCTATTATCTCTTTGCATATTGCGGGGTAATTGGCGCAATTGTGCAGGGTGGATTGATTGGCCGACTGGTGAAGATGTTTGGTGAAAAGAAAATGATCTACGGGGGGTTGATCCTAGTCGGGGCAAGCCTTGCGGCCCTGCCATTCTGTGATCAAACAAGAGGCGAGGGGTGGCTGATGGCGGGGCTGGCGTTGTTTGCGATTGCTTCAGGAGTTTACCGAGCCCCAACATTTGGGCTGATTTCACTGAATGCTTCGGAAGATGAGCAGGGGGAAGTGATGGGAGTGACGCAGAGCGTGGGCAGCTTGGCTAGGATCATTGGCCCCATTTTTGCGCTGAGCCTTTTCGATATCTGGCCGGCTTTGCCCTATCTATTTTGCGCTGTACTGGCGGTGTTCGCCGGGATATTTGCTTGGGTGAAATTGGTTCAGCCCGCGAAAAAGGATGATCCGCCGGAGGCGGCCGCGACATCAACAAATTGAGATGGCGATCCGGAATGTGATCTTTGATTGGTCGGGAACATTAGTGGATGACCTCCCGGCAGTCTGGCGGGCGACCAATTACACCTTTACCAAAGCAGGTCGGGTCGAGATGTCCCTTGAAGAATTTCGCGCTGAATTCAGTCTGCCGTTTGATGAGTTCTATGACCGGATGACCCCGGGTATTCCATTGGAGCAACTGGAGGAGTGGTACAAGGAGAGCTTTGCTGAGGAGCAGAAAGGGATTGAGCCTCTGCCGCACGCACGTGAGTTTTTTAACTTTTGCAAGGAGACTGGTCTGCGAACGTTTCTTTTGAGTACAATTCATCCGGATCATTACCGAGCCCAATCAGCCCGAATTTCTTTTGCGTTTGATCGTGAGTACGTCCGGGTCATGGACAAGCGGACCAGAATCGGGGACATCTTGGCCGAGAACAAATTGTTGCCGGAGGAAACGGTTTTCATCGGCGACATGCAGCATGATGTCGAGACGGCTCACACGGGAGAAATTCACTCGTGCGCGGTCCTGACGGGGTATAACACCCTTGCTCAACTTCGGAAGGCCCGCCCCAATATTGTGGTGGAGCATTTGGGGGAGTTGCAGCAATTGCTCGAGAGAAATTCTATGTGCCTTCCCAATGGTGCAGCAGAAACGCGACGCCCCGTGGCTACTGTTGGGGCACTGATTTTCAATGATGCGGGGCAGATCCTACTGGTTCAGACCCGAAAATGGTCGGACAAGTGGGGGATACCGGGAGGCAAGATTGACTGGGGCGAAACGGCGGAGTCAGCATTGATTCGGGAACTCAGGGAGGAAACCGGTCTTGATATTTTCGATGTACGATTTGTGATGGTACAGGACTGCATCCAGTCCAAGGAATTTTACAGAAACGAACATTTTCTGTTGCTTAACTACACCTGTTCATGTGGCAGTGAAACGGCGGTTCACCTGAACCATGAGGCACAGGCAAGTCTGTGGGCGTACCCGAAGGCGGCGATGGATATGGAATTAAACCAGCCTACGCAAACGTTGCTGAAAGAGATTTTGGATGAATGATGTGATTTCCATTCGTGACCTTGAAGTTCATTATCGGGTCGGCGTGCCGAGGGAAGAGCGGGAAACGGAGCAGAGGCTGTTGCTCACGGTTGATATGGAATGGGACTTCGGCAAGGCGGCCTGCTCAGATATGCTTGAAGACACAATCGACTATTTTGCCGTGGTCCAAAGATTGTTAAAATTCGGCGAAGGCCGTGAATGGCGGTTGATTGAAAAACTTGCCGCCGACATTGGCGAATGTGTGTGCCGTGATTTTGGTGCGTTGGCCGCAACGGTGGAGGTGAAAAAATTTATCATCCCAGATGCCAAATGGGTGTCCGTGCGAAGGCGCACGGCGGGGTGATTATTTTTTCTTGAGGCCCATCACATTGATGATGCCTTCGCCAACCTGCGTGGGGGATTTGTTTGAGCGGGAAGTCAGCCCGGCGGCCACCCCGGCCATGTAGGCTGTAGCCGCGGAAGTGCCGGTGACGTGCCAACTTTTTTTGTCGTAATTCACCAGCGTTGCGCCCGGAGCAGCCACATCAATAAAGTCACCACGGTTGGCATAGCTGGCAATGCCGCCGGTGCGATCGGTAGCGGTAATGGCCATGACTTCCGGATATGCAGCGGGGTACGTGGGCGTGGTGACCGGCTCATTGCCGGCCGCACCGAGGAACAGGACTCCCTGATCGTGGCAGTTCTTGATGACATTGTGCAGAAAGACGCTGTTTCCCGTGCCCCCGAGGCTAAGGTTGACGATGGGCGCGCCGGCATTCACCGCAGCGGTTATTCCCCGGGCGACATCAAACGTGGATGTAAGTTCGGAGCTGCCGTAGACGTCGACGGGCAGAATTTGCACGGGGCGGTCATTGGCGCCGATGCCTGACTGGGACAGGCCGCGGATCATGGTTTCCGCCATCGTGGTGCCATGGCTGGGCACCTTGGGGTCATGGACGGGTTGCCCGGCAATCTCGATGCTGGGCAGGAGAAATTCCGCATGACTCATACCTTGGGCCTGTACGCCGGTGTCGATCATGCCAATGATCACCGCGTTGCCTTTGCCCAAGTTTTCGAGGTTCAGCTTTAAGCCGGGCACGGCGCCGCCGCGAACGGGCTCAATGGCCTCGGGGCGTTCGACGGCGTAATTGTGATCCACATCACCCCAGTCGCCATTGGCTTCAATCAGGGCTCTGGCCTGTTCGGCGGCCTTTGCGTCCTTAAAGCGAAGGCGATAGGCATTGTGGCTGGCAATGAAGCCAAGGATGTCCGCGTTGTATTGAGCCGCCAATGCCTTCCCATCCCGGCCCTTTTTCAAAACAAGGATAAGCTCGTTGGGGATGGGGCGAGCCTTGTCCTTGCCAGCCTCGATGCGTTCTGTGGCTTGGTTACGGTTTGAGCGAAAGACGTAGAGCTTGGTTGCACCCTTGATACTGGGGGCCAGTGTGTAGGGGGTGTTGCCCAGCATCAGCTTAAGAGCATCGCCGGGGCGCTTTCCGGTGAACTCTGCGTCCACCTTTATGCGGAGGCCGGGATCGTAAAATACCTCCCAGCCGGTTTGCCGACGGATGTCTTCCAGAACATTGACCAAGGGGTGGCCCGTGAGATTGGCATCAAAAGTTTTGGCGGCGCGCCTCCATTGAAGGGTCTGCCGAAGCTGGGCTTGAGCATCCGCGCCGCTGGCCAATAGTGTGGTGCAAGCAAGAATCGCTGCCATTACACGTTGGTGCATGCCAAACATGTAACGCAATTCCTCCGATTTTGCGACTTTATTCAAAGGAATGTCACTATTTTCGTCTTTTATTTTCCTTGCGACCCTTGTGAAAAAGCTGTTAATAAACTCCGCCCATGGCCGCTATTGGACGTTTCCAGAAGGGCGAGGATATTTTCCACGCGAAGGTCGTCGATGGCAAACTGTACAAATTGAAGGGGGACGTTTTTGGTTCGCCTTCCTTCGTCAAGCGGCCGATTCCACCGAAAGGGCTGAGGACGTTGACTCCCGTGGACCCGGCCAAGGTCATTGCCGTGGGTTTAAATTACGCCGACCACGCGGAGGAGTCCAAGCTCAAGGTGCCGAAGCAGCCCTTGTTTTGGTTCAAGGCGCCGACTTCCCTGATTCCGGATGGTGGTAAAGTTGACGTGCCGTTTCCCAGTCACCGGGTGGATTACGAGGCGGAACTGGCGATTGTCATCGGGCGCCGGGTTCGCAACGTGACTCCGGCGGCGGCCACGCGATACATCTTCGGCTACACGGCGGCGCAGGATATCAGTGATCGGACGATCCAGCAGGGCGAGAGCCAATGGGCACGAGCCAAGTCGTTCGATACGTTTACGCCACTGGGGCCGTATGTGGAAACCAAGGTGGATCCGCATGACATGTCGATCCAGCTTTTCCAGAACGGCCAGTTGCGACAAAACTCGCACACCAGTCAACTGATCTTCGATTGCTCACACTTGGTGAGCTTTATCAGCACAAACATGACGTTGTTGCCTGGGGACATCATCCTGACGGGCACACCGAGCGGGGTGGGGCCCATCAATTCGGGTGACCGCCTAGAAGTGCGCATCGGCGACATGGCGCCGCTATGCAACGCGGTCAAATAGCGAAAACGCTTTCCCCATCGGCCTGCTTCCCGCAATAGTCCGCGCATGCGCTGGAGCGAGACATTTATTCCCACGCTGAAAGAGGCCCCCGCCGAGGCGGAGATATTGTCGCATCAGTTATTACTGCGAGCCGGTTTGGTGCGCAAGCTTGCGGGCGGGCTTTACACATTCTTGCCGCTGGGCTTGCGCGTGTTACGGAAAATTGAGGCCATCGTGCGGGAGGAGATGAATCGGGCGGGTGCCTTGGAGGTATTGATGCCGGCGGTGCAGCCGCCAGAAATATGGAAGGCCAGTGGGCGCTATGAACAGGCTGCGGATGTGTTATTCAAGGTCCGGGACAGCCGCAATCGTGAGTGGCTGTTGGGTCCGACACATGAAGAAGTGATCACTACCCTTGCGGCTGCGGAGATTGATTCGTACCGGCAGATGCCGTTGAATTTTTATCAGATCCAGACCAAGTTTCGCGATGAGATCCGACCGCGTTTTGGGCTGATGCGCGCGCGGGAGTTCATCATGAAGGATGCCTATAGCTTCGATGGCACAGATGAGGGGGCGATGCTCAGCTATCAGAAAATGTACAACGCCTATGTCCGGATTTTTGATCGCGTGGGTGTCCAGGCGTTTCCGGTGGAAGCGGACACAGGAGTGATGGGGGGGAAGCATTCGCACGAGTTCATGGTCCCGGCAGAGACAGGAGAAAGCGAGGTGGCCTACACGGAGGATGGCGGGTATGCCGCAAATGTGGAAAAGGCGGATAGCCAGGGGCCAACTGCTTCCACGCCCAAGGAGTGCACGGGATCCATCGAGAAATTTGCGACGCCGGGAGTGAAGACGATTGAAGATTTAACACAGGAGCCCTTCTGCGTTCCGGCAAAGGCGCAGATCAAGACGCTGGTTTTCATTGCTGAAGACAAGCCGGTGATTGCCTTGTTGCGCGGAGATGACGAAGCCAACGAGGCTAAGCTTGCGGTTGCACTAGGCACGGGGGTATTCCGCGCGGCTAACGCGGAGGAAATCCAACAAGCACTTGGCGCGCAGCCGGGCAGCTTGGGGGCGGTCGGCGTAAATGGAATTCCCGTGATTGCTGATGAGCAGTTGCGCGGCGCGGCGGGAATGACAACGGGAGCGAACGAGGATGGCCTTCACATTCGAAATGTTTCCGTGGAACGAGACTTGGGAGAAATTCGTTGGGCGGATTTGCGCACGGTCCGTGAAGGGGAGTTGAGCGCATGTGGGCAGCCGTTGAAAATCAGGCGAGCCATCGAAGTGGGGCATGTGTTCAAGCTCGGCACGAAATACAGTGAAGCTTTGGAGTTGAGTTTCCTGAGCGAAGATGGAAAGCGGGGTGCCCCGGTGATGGGGTGTTACGGTCTCGGCGTGACGCGTACCTTGCAAGCGGTCATTGAATACAGCAACGATGAAAATGGAATCATTTGGCCAGTGAGCGTGGCGCCTTTTGCGGTCTGCGTGACAGCGCTGGATGTGGATCCCGAAGGGGAGGTGATGAAGACAGCGGTGAAGCTTCATGATGAATTGAGCGGGCAGGGGGTTGATGTGCTGCTGGATGATCGGGAGGAACGCCCGGGCGCAAAGTTCAAGGATTCAGAATTGATCGGGATTCCGGTTCGGATTGCCGTGGGGAGCCGGTCGCTCGACAAGGGCGAAGTGGAGCTAGCTTGCCGCCGTGAGGGTGGCAGGGAAGGCGTTCCCGTGAGTGAAGCCGTGGCCCGTGTCCTTGAGTGCCTCTGATGTTTGAACTGTTAAAGACCGATGGCGCTGCGCGCCGGGGCCGGTTGACCACAGAGAGGGGCATCATTGAAACCCCCATGTTCATGCCGGTGGGGACCCAAGGAACCGTTAAGGCAATGGCGCCCGGTGAATTGCGCGACTTGGGTGCCCGAGTGATTCTGGGCAACACATACCACTTGAATTTGCGGCCAGGCATGGAGGTCATCCGGGCAGCGGGAGGACTCCACAAATTCATGGATTGGCCGCACCCAATCCTGACGGATAGTGGCGGATTCCAGGTTTTCAGTTTGTCTAAAATACGCCGCATTCGGGAGAACGGCGTTGAATTCAAAAGCCACATTGATGGGGCACCTTTGTTCTTGGGGCCTGTCGAAGCAATGGAGATCCAGCGCGATTTGGGGAGCGATGTGGCGATGGTTTTTGACGATTGCCCGCCCTATTCGGCTACGGCGACAGAGGTATCTGCCGCCGTGGAGCGGACTCTGCGCTGGGCGGCGACATGCCTGGAGCAGCCGCGCGCCGAGGGGCAGTTGGTTTTCGGCATCGGCCAAGGCGGGGTGTTTGATGGGTTGCGCAGGGATTGTGCCTCGGCCCTGGTGAAGCTCGATTTCGACGGATTTGCCATTGGTGGCTTGAGCGTGGGCGAGCCTGAGGACGAAATGCTCCGCATGACGGAGGTATCGACTCCGTTATTTCCAGCGTCGAAACCCCGATATGCCATGGGGCTCGGAACCCCGGCGCAGTTGGTGGAACTGGTGGCGCGGGGGGTGGATTTGTTTGATTGTGTTCTGCCAACCCGCGCCGCCCGGCATGGTACGGCCTACACGCGTGGAGGGCATTTGAATTTGAAAGCGGCGCGCTTTCGGAAAGATTTTCGGCCGATTGAGGAGGATTGCGAATGTCCCTGTTGCATTCGATTCACACGGGCGTACTTGCGCCACTTGATCCATGCGGAAGAGATTCTGGGGCAGCGGCTGCTCACGGCACATAACTTGACTTCTTACTTAGGGTTAATGACGGAGATCCGTGCGGCAATTGAAGAGGGGACTTTTGAAAATCTACGGAAAAACAGAGGTTTGGCTTGCCAAAAGGGGATTGCCCAATAGACTTTCCCGCTCGTTTGTTTCGACGATGGATAGAGTCATGACATTTGCGCGTCGCGCGTGGCTAGTGTTGACCTTGGCAGTGGTGACGGGATGTTTGCCGCCGCCGGGCCAGCAAGGGCAGGGGGGGCAGCCGGTGGATCCCAAGGCGGAGATGATCAAGATGCTGGGAATGATGGTGATTTTTTTCATCATCATGTGGGTGCTGCTCATCCGCCCGCAACAGAAGAAGCAGCGTGAGCACGACGAAATGGTCAAGCAACTCAAGGCAGGAGACAAGGTTGTGGCCAACGGAATGGTGGGCACGATTGTGTCTGTACGCGGCAACAAGGTGACTGTCCGCTCCGGGGATTCAAAATTCGAGATGCTCAGCTATGCGGTGAGCGAGGTGTATGAGGACGAGCCAAAGGGCGAAAAGGACTGACGATTGTGAGTAAATTTTGGCGAGTGATTATTGTGGTGCTGGTCACGTGGTGGGCCGTAACGGAGTGGAGTCCGCCACGGGACAGGAACCTACTGGAGGTGTTCGATGAACAGGCCCAGGGCAAGGATGAAGAGTTTGGCCGAATTCTGGAGGACGCGAAGGCGCAACAGGGATCTAGCGGAGCGCTGACGTGGGAGGATTGGCAGGCGATTCTCGGCGAAACCCAGTTGGTGGATTATTTCAAAAAACCCCGGAGAATGGAGGGGGTGGACACCAACCGGGCGATTGTGCGGGATCTGGAACGCAAGGCCGCGGGCGAAGTGCAGTTGGGGTTGGACCTGCGCGGCGGGTCGCAGTTTGTCGTGGAGCTTAAGCTGGATGAATCGGCAGACAAGGAAGGGGCCATTAACCAAGCGATCGAAGTTTTGCGCCGCCGAGTGGACCGGTTTGGGGTTGCGGAACCGGTGATTCAAAAGCTTGGAGACAACAAGATCATCATACAAATCCCGGGCATTTCACAGGCCAAACGGGAGGCTGCCAAAAACAGCATTCAACGGGTCGCCTCACTGGAGTTCCACATTGTCAGCCGCCTTACGGAAGAAGTTTTCAATGGTGAGGTTGAAACTCTTGTCACCCAGAGTAATTTCCCGAGAGACGCCGCAGTTCGGAAAATTTCGCGGGACAACAATGTGCGGATGGTCAAGGAGGAGTTCACCAGTGATGACGGGCAGAAGGTGAGCCGCAATGTTTTCATTAGCCTTGATGAGAAGGAGCGACTAAGCGGCTCGCTGCTTAACCGGGCGGTGGCCGCACGCGATCCATTGACGGGCAGTCCGCTGATTCATTTTGGATTTGGCGCCGCGGGCGCGGGGGAATTCCAGAAACTGACAGGCAACAATATTGGCGAACGCTTGGGCATCGTCCTGAAAGATCTTGTCGATAAGGCCTCCAGTAAAGTGTTTGATGACCCTCAATCCGCGGACTCCTTTTTTAAGGGCCTCGGTTCGTTTCAGGATCCCAGCATTCGGGAGGAGGGAAACCAGACCATAGTTGAGTGGGTGGCTCAAGAGGAACAATGGAAACTGGTCTCCGCGCCGACTATCCAGAGCGCGATTGGCGCGCGCGGTGAAATCACCGGCATTGACTCTCACAACGAGGCGCGCGAGATCGCCAACATCCTTGAGAATCCACTTTCCACGCCGCTCAAGATTGTTGAAGAGCGCGATGTGGACCCCTCGCTGGGCGCTGATTCTGTGCGTCAGGGATTTCAGGCTGGACTGTGGGGTATCGGCTTGGTGGCCGCCTTCATGCTCGCTTATTACCTGCTTACCGGCTTGTTTGCCAACGTGGCCCTAATCCTCAACATGGTCATCCTGCTGGGGGTCTTTTGCTACTTTGATTCAACCCTCACCCTGCCCGGGATCGCGGGCATTGTGCTGACGATCGGCATGGCTGTGGATGCCAATGTGCTCATTTACGAGCGTATCCGTGAGGAACAACGCTCCGGAAAATCCCTGAAGGGCGCGATTGCCGCTGGTTATGACAAGGCGTTCGGCACGATTTTTGACGCCAACATTACGACGGTCATTGCCGCCTTGATCCTTTACTGGAAGGGTCACGGGCCGGTGCAGGGATTCGGTATCACACTGACCATCGGTATTCTCACCAGCATGTTCACCGCGTTGGTGGTGACGCGACTGTTGTTTGATATTCTTGTCGACAACGGAATGCTCAAATCACACCCCAAAATGTTTGCCTTCATCGGGGAAACCAAGATCGACTTCCTCAAATATGCCAAGCCGGCCTTTATCGCCTCGTGGATTATTATCTTGGTTGGAGTGGGCAGCGCGGCAATTCGCGGGCCGGAAAGCATGTTGGGGATTGATTTTGCCGGGGGGCACAGCCTTGTTCTGAAATATGATGCGGCCAACAAGGGGACTGTTCGTTCCAAGCTTGGTGAAATAGAAAATCATATTGCGGATAATATCGAGGGACTGGAGGCTTCTCAGGTGAATGCGCGGATGCAATCGTCCATCTCCGATGGAAGCGAATTCCTGCGCGTTGATTTCCCGAGCATTGAATTGGCGGGCGGTGCAAAAGTTGAGGCAGAAGTCGAGCGCCATCTTCGGGACAAGTTTGAGAAGCAGGTTGGACTCTCTGCCGAGCGCAGTTCCTCGGAGAAAGTAGGGGCTTCCATCAGTGCTGAAATCCAGACTGCGGCCATTGTTGCGACCATCATGGCTATGTTCGGCATCCTGGTTTACGTGGCGTTCCGCTATGAGTTCCCATTCGCGATCGGCGCGGTTTTGGCTATTGTGCACGATGTTCTGATGACCGCGGGTTTGTTCTTTATGGCCGGGATGGTATCCGGCATTGATATTGCCAGCGGGGAATTGAACGCGCCTGTTATCGCGGCGTTCCTGACCATTATTGGTTTCTCGATCAATGACACGATCGTCATTTTCGACCGCATCCGGGAAAACCTTACCATGGGCACTCGCGGATCCTTCAAGGAGGTCATGAATCGCGCAATCAATCAAACCCTTGCCCGAACCATTATCACCTCCGGAACAACGTTGCTCTCGACAGGTACACTTTATTTCTTTGGAGGCGTGGTCATCCACGACTTTGCCTTCACGCTTCTGGTCGGTGTTTTCGTTGGTACGTACTCTTCAATCTACATTGCCTGCGCCATCGTCCTTTGGAAATACAAGGGTAAGCGGCCCGAACTGACTGTGGGCGACATCGAGACCACGCCCGATCCCGTGACTGCCTAGCATGTTTGCCTACGCCGGCATAACCGCCGCGCACTACGGCCTGTTTATCGCGGGCGTCGTGTTTTTCCTCGCGCTGGATTTGGGCGTTTTCAACCGCGACTCGCACAAGGTGTCCTTCAAGGAGGCGCTATGCTGGAGCACTTTGTGGTTTTCGTTAGCCATGCTCTTTGCCTTTCTGGTTGTCCCCGCGGAATTGCCGGATGGTGTCGAGAAGCATCCACGAATGGCCTTCATTACTGGCTATATCCTGGAACTCTCCCTATCGATGGACAACGTATTTGTGATCGCGTTGATCTTTTCCTATTTTAAGGTTAAGCCCGAGTTCCAGCACCGGGTCCTGTTCTGGGGAATTCTGGGAGCCATTATCATGCGGGGTCTCATGATTGGCATTGGTGCGGCGGTTGTCTCACAATGGCATGGTATCCTATATTTGTTTGGCGCATTTCTTCTCTTCACCGGCGTCAAGATGCTCTTTTCTGCCGATGACGACGGCGTGGATCCTGAAAACAACACGCTCGTCAAGTTGGCTCGAAAGCTTTTTCCCGTTCACGACCAGTTTGAGGGAGAGAAATTTACCATCGTCAAGGACGGCAAACGGCTGCTGACCCCCATGGCCATCGTGTTAATCACGATTGAGTCCACGGATGTCGTGTTCGCCGTTGATTCCATCCCGGCGATTTTTGCTGTCACCACGGATCCGTTCATTGTTTTCACCTCTAACATGTTTGCGATTCTCGGCCTGCGTTCGCTGTATTTCGTTCTTGCCGGGGCCATTGAGTATTTTCATTACCTCAAGTATGGCCTCGCACTGGTGCTCGCCTTCATCGGCGCGAAAATGCTCAGTGCCCACTGGCTAAAGCAAAAATTTGGCGAAATTCCACATTGGATACCTCTGGCAGTCGTGGGAACGATCATTTTGGTTTCGATCTTGGCCTCGATCATCCATAAACTTCGCGCCAAGGAAGGCGATGCCAGTTAAGAAGCCACTGACGGGCGCGCGTTATGCAGCCGTTATCCGCTACTCTTGAAAAACTCGTTGCCACCGGGGACAAAGACTCACCGCGCACACTCAACGGCCTGCTCGACTCTGCGGGAGAAACCGGCGTGGATCTGGTCATCGTTGTCTTGGCCCTTCCATTTTGCCTGCCCATTCTTCCGGGTGTCAGTGCTCCATTTGGATTGGCAATTATTGTCCTCGCCTTGCGCCAGATGACCCGCCGCCCCGGTCGGCTGCCCGCATTCATTGGGGATCGCGAATTTGAACCCGCTACCTTTGAGAAGATCATTCGTGGTGGCGTCAGCATTCTTGATCGTATTGAGGGTTTCTCGAGTAAGAAGCATGACTATCTGCCAACAGTCGCCAAGTGGCGCTTCAACCTCTTCCTCATTTTTCTCATGGGGCTGCTCATGGCATTACCCATTCCGTTTCCCGGAACAAACACATTTCCCGCCTGGGCAATTGTCTTTCTCGCCGCCGCCCAAGCCGAAGGCGACGGCGTGCTGGCGCTGTGGGGATATGCGGCGGTTTTCTTTTCCTTTGGTTGGTTCGTTTTTTTCGGCAAACTCATCTGGGTGTTGACCCTGTGGGCTTTCCAGAAGGCCGGCACCCTTTTTTGACCTAGCCATGTTGCGCCGATGGGAATTGGCGGCGCCCGACGCCGAAGCCACCCGCGAGCTTGAGGAAGCCCTGCGGATTTCTCCACTGCTCGCAAAGTGCCTCGTCAATCGTGACTGCGCCGAAGCTGGGCAGGCGGAGCGCTTTATGGATCCCCGCTTGCAATATCTGGCGGACCCTTTTCTCCTGCCCAACATGCGTAAGGCGGTCGAGCGACTCTTCTTGGCGCGCGCCAACAATGAGCCGGTGACAATTTTCGGGGATTACGACGTGGACGGAATCACCTCCACGGCGCTTCTCAAGATATCCTTGGAAGCACTCGGCTGGAGTACACGCCATTATCTGCCGCACCGGATGGATGATGGTTATGGGTTCAGTCGCGATGCTGTGAAGAAATGCCTTTCGGAATGTCCGGACACCATTTTTCTGGCTGTCGATTGTGGGTCGACCAACGTGGAATCTATCACGTGGCTGCGGGAGCAGCAGGTTGATGTTTTGGTTTTGGATCATCATCAAGTGGTCGACCCGCCTCCGCCTGCGTTTGCGATGGTCAATCCGCAGGTGGCCCTCGATGACGACCCGTGTTTTCGCGAACTGTGTTCCGCCGGGCTATCATTCAAGCTCTTGCACGCGCTGGTGAAACACGGCCGTGGTTTGGGCGAAAAAGAGATGCATGAGTTCGACGTGCGCCCGATGTTGGATTTGGTGGCCTTGGGAACGATTGCGGACCAAGTGCCCCTCAAAAGGGAGAATCGAATTTTGGTTTCCAATGGCCTCAAGCGTCTCAATGAAACTCAGCGCCCGGGGATTGTCGCTCTCAAGGAAGTGGCTTTGTCCCGGAATGAAGTTGGGGTCTATGAGGTCGGCTTTCAACTCGGCCCACGTCTCAATGCCGCCGGTCGGCTGGAAAGCGCCACCGCGGCGCTGGACCTTCTGCTGGCCGGCGATGCAGTGACGGCGGGAAGAATGGCTGGTGAATTGGATGAACAAAACAAGGAGCGGCAGAAAACACAGCGCGAAATCTCCGATCATGTGATCGACGGACTGAGGCTTCGGTTTGATCCCGACAAGGATTTTGTCATTGTGGAGGGACAGTCCCATTGGCACATCGGCGTGGTGGGCATTGTAGCCGGGCGGGTAAAGGATGAGTTCTATCGCCCTTCAATCATCATGGGGGGCGATGGCGATCTTCTCCGGGGCTCCGGGCGCAGCGTGGCGGGTTTTGACCTCGCGGCGGCGCTTCGGGAATGTGATGACTTGTTACTGGATCATGGTGGCCATGCAATGGCGTCCGGCTTGACAATTCTTCCCGAGAAACAGGATGCGTTTCGCGAGCGCATCAATGTGATTGCTCGCGAGTGGCTGAAGGACACCGAGCTAAAGCCGCCTTTGCGTCTAGATGCTGAAGTGACCCTTTATGACCTGACCATGACGCGTATGCGTGAACTAGAAAAGCTACAGCCCACCGGACAGGAAAACCCCCCAGTACATTTGGTGGTGCGCGACTTGGAATTGCAACGGCAGCCGTATCGGATGGGGGAGAACCAACAACACGCAAAGATTCATGTGACCGATGGCGCCTTAACCGCGGAGGCAGTGATCTGGAACGTGCCGGAGGGAGGCATGCCGCAAGGTCGGTTCGACTTGGCGGCTGCTCCCTCCATCAACGAATTCAGGGGACGCAAATCGGTTCAATTGAAGGTTCTGGACTGGCGACCGGCCGGCCGGTAGCTTTCGCGCATGGCCTCTGCCGTAATCGTTGCCGCTGGGTCCGCCACCCGCATGGGCGAGGGAGTGGACAAGCTGTTTCTTGAACTGGCAGGGAAGCCCGTGGTGGGCCACACATGGTCGAGGTTTGACGCATTGGATGTGATTGATGAGACCATCGTGGTTGTGCGTGAGGGCAGAGAAGATGAGTTCAATGTGTTGGCAAACTCAATGGAATTGAGAAAGCCATTCCGTCTAGCCCTGGGAGGTGCCGAAAGACAGGATTCTGTTTGGAATGGCTTGGAGGCAGTGTCAAGTGGAGCGGAATTGGTTGCAATTCAGGATGGAGCTCGTCCCTGCACAGACCCGGGCTTGATTGCCGATACCTTGGCCGCTGCCGGGGAGATTGGCGCTGCCGTAGCCGCGACGCGAGTCACGGATACGATCAAGGAAGCCGACCCGGACGGCCGTATCGCGGGGACCATGGATCGGGAAAAACTTCGTGCGGTGCAAACGCCGCAATGTTTCAGAGTGCAGATTCTCCGAAAAGCACTGGCCGCGGTGCGGGAGCAGGGTTTGGTGATTACGGACGACACGGCCGCCTGTGAGTTGATTGGTCAACCGGTGGCGCTGATTGAAAGCGCACTGCCCAACCCCAAGATCACGAACCCAGCAGATCTGCCTTGGGTTGAACACTTGATGCGTTCTCCCCAAACCCCGCTTGCCAACCGGGATGGCGGGCCGTAAAGTCCCTTTGAAGGCAGGATTTTCATGAAACAACGCATTCTTACCTCAGTGCTCGTTGCCGTTCTCGGGCTGAATCTTTTCCTCGGTGCCAGACTCTTTCTCAACAGCGCCGAGACCAGTGATCGCGATGATGTTTATCGCAACATGGAAAACTTCACGCGCGTGCTTGAGATTGTGCGCAAGGAGTACGTGGATGAAGAGAAGGTCAGCTATGAGGAGCTGGTTGATAATGCGCTGAAAGGGATGCTCAGCCGCTTGGATCCGCACAGTGAATATATGGATCCCAAACGCTTCACCGCCTTGCGAACTGATACGCGTGGTGAATTTGGTGGGGTGGGCATCGTGGTCAGTTTGCGGGACGGCATGCTCACGGTTGTGGCCCCAATGGACGGTACGCCAGGAGCGGCCGCGGGAATTCTGGCGGGCGATCGCATCATCAAGATTGAAGATAAATCCACCCGAGGCATGTCCCTGGCGGATGCGGTGGACAAGCTGCGAGGCAAGGTGGGCACTGAGGTAAGGTTTACCTTGGGCCGCACGGAAGACGGGGAGTTCAAGGAGATCGACGTGGCGGTCAAGCGCGCAGTGATTACCGTGAAAACGGTTCGGGACATTGAAGGTAAAAACGATTTTAAACTGCTTGAGAATCAGGTCGGCTATGTTCGCCTCGCTTCGTTTGGCGACAAGACAGGCAAGGAACTTGAGTTGGCCCTTAAAAAGATGGATGACGCGGGGATCAAGGGGCTTGTGCTCGACCTGCGGGACAACCCGGGCGGCTTGCTCGACCAATCGGTAATTGTCGCTGAAAAATTTCTGCCTAAGGGGCAGCTCGTGGTTTCTACCGAAGGCCGCGAGAAAAAGGACATCGACAAACACCATGCCGCTGGTCGCTCCAAAATCCGCAAATACCCGGTCGTGATTTTGGTCAACAAAGGAAGTGCCAGTGCTTCCGAGATTGTGGCTGGTTGTCTGCAGGATCTGAAGCGGGCGGACTTGGTGGGCGAGAAAACGTTTGGCAAGGGATCTGTTCAGAGCATCCTCCCCATGCGCAACGGAGCCGCGCTGCGCCTGACCACGGCCAAGTACTACACACCCAGCCACAGGGTGATCCATGAAAAGGGCATCACCCCCGATCATGAGGTAAAGCTTTCACCGGAAACCATGCGTGACCTGCTGCTGCAACGATCGCCGGGCGGATTGGAATCATTGCCGGAAGCCGACCGCGAGCGCGTGGGCAACGCCAAGGACACCCAACTGGAGAAGGCCCTTGAGTTGCTCAAGGTCAAGCTCGCCGCCAAGTAACACAACATGGCTTTGCTGGCCGTTGAGACTTCCTGTGACGAAACCAGTGTCGCGGTGATCGATGGCGAAACGGTTCTGGCCAATGTCGTTTCTTCACAAATAAATCTTCATGCGGAATACGGCGGCGTCGTTCCTGAATTGGCTACACGGGAACATCTCAAAAATCTTCCGCTCATTGCGCGACAAGCCATGGAGCAAGCATCCCTTGCGCCATCCGAGCTGGGAGCTTTTGCTGCCACGCGCGGCCCCGGGTTGCCCCCAGCCTTGATGGTTGGCTGGAAATTCGCCCAGTCTGCGGCCTATTCCCTCGGTCTCCCATTGTTTGATATCAACCACGTGGAAGCTCACCTGTATTCACCTTGGGTCTCTGGCAATCCACAGCGGATGAATTTAAAGGATTTCCAGCCCAATGTTTCCCTTATTGTCAGTGGAGGACATACACTACTGGTATTGGCTCGTGAACCCATGGCGCACAAAATTCTTGGCACCACACTGGACGATGCTGCGGGTGAATGCTTTGACAAGGCGGGAAAGCTTCTCGGGCTTGCTTATCCCGGAGGGCCGGAAATTGACCGGCTGGCGGGGAAGGGAAATCCCTCCGCGTATGATTTTCCCCGACCAATGCTCGGCAAGCCGAATGATGATTTTAGTTTCAGTGGCTTGAAAACTTCCGTGCGATACTTCTTGGATAAGAATCCGCACTTGAAAGAATCCGACTCCGAGTTGCCAAACCTGTGCGCCAGTGTCCAGGCGGCGATTGTTGATGTATTGGTGGGCAAAGTAATTCGCGCTGCGGAAAGGGAGGGTATCACCTGCATCACAGCTTCTGGCGGCGTGACCTGCAACCGAACGCTTCGGCGCCAATTGAGTTACGCCTGCGAGGAGAGGGGGGTTGCCCTTCGACTGGCTCCGCCAAGCCTGTGCACTGATAATGCGGCGATGATTGGCCTGCTGGCTGAGCAGAAAAAAAAAGCCGGCGAATCGCCGGCTGAAATCAATCTCGACATCGAGGCCTCCTGGCGCCTGTGATGCGCTGCATTAAAGGCCTTTTACAAACGCTTCCAAACGGTCCAAGCCCTTCTCAATGTTTTCCATGCTTGTTGCATAGCTCAGGCGAATATAGCCATCAGAGCCGAATGCCACACCGGGCACCGCCGCAACCTTTTGCTCGGCCAGCAGTTTTTCGCAAAACTCGCCGGATTTCATCTCTGTGCTCGAGATATTGGGGAACAGGTAGAAAGCTCCCTGTGCATTGACGCAGGATATGCCCGGCATTTCATTGAGCCGACCGTAGGCGTAGTCGCGCCGCTTGCTGAATTCCTCAAGCCATGTGTCCAGATGATCCTGCGGACCCTGCAACGCGGCTACTGCCCCGCTTTGCGCAAAACTCGTGGGGTTGCTGGTACTGTGGCTTTGAATGGCCCCAATTGCCTTGGCGATCGGCAAGGGCGCGGCGGTAAAGCCAATCCGCCAACCCGTCATCGAGTAGGCCTTAGCCAGGCCGTGGACAATGATCGTGTGATCCTGATGCTCCTGTGAGAAACTGGCAACGCTCTTGAACTCCGCGTCGCCGTAAAGGAGCTTCTCGTAAATTTCATCGCTCATCATCAGAATGCCATGTTCCACGCACACGTCGCCAATGGCCTTGGTTTCCTCCGGCGTGTACACCGAGCCGGTGGGATTGCTGGGACTGTTCAGAATCAATACGCGCGTGTTGTCATTAATGGCTTCCCGCAACTGGTCCGGCGTGAGCTTGAATTCCGTTTCATCCGTCGTCTCGAGAATAACCGGAGTGGCACCAGCCAGTTTCACCATTTCAGGATAGCTCAACCAGAACGGGGCGGGAATGATCACTTCGTCCCCCGGCTGGCACACGGCCATCATCACGTTGTAACAGGAATGCTTGCCACCACAGTTGACGATGATTTGCGCCGGATCATAGTCCAAGCCGTTGTCGGCCTGGAATTTTTCCGCCGCTGCTTTTCGCAACTCCGGCGTGCCGGAGGCGGGCGTGTACTTGGTAAATCCATCCGCCAATGCCTGGACCGCCGCATCCTTGATGTGCTGAGGGGTGTCAAAATCCGGTTCACCCGCGCCAAAGCCGACAACATCTTCGCCCGCCGCGCGCAATTCCTTGGCCTTGGCCGTAATGGCCAGTGTCAGTGACGGAGCCAACGAGGCTGCCCTTTGAGAAATTCGATATTCCATGACGGGCGGGAGGCTAGGGAAGCAAGCCGCTTGGCGCAAGCGGCTTTTCGTGAATTTGGGGATTTTTTCAGTCGCTCACACCCGTCGCCAAAAGGTCCACCAACCGGTGCCCTTTGGCTGTCAATTGCCAGCGGGCACCCGTTTTCACGACCAGCTGGCGGCAGCGATTCCCCAGCGCCACCTCTTCATTCACGGAAACCAGACCGTAACGCGGGCTTCCTGCCGGGTAATCCGGCAGCCCCCGAATCCGCAGTGGAGTTCCATTCATATTCACATCAATCTCATGACCGGCAAACGGCTCCTCTTCGCCGTTGAGCAGTAAGCCGGGCAGTCTTTTTGACAAGGGAAGATTCGCCCCACGCACACGGAAACGCATTAGCTGCGGTGTTTGGGCAACATGTTTTGCCAGGTTAAAGGCATCCCCCTGCTTTTTTTGTTCCCGAAGAATTACCAATGGATTGAGACCCAGCAAATTGAATCCATGCCACAGGCTGAACTTGTTGAAGCTGGGGTCTTCGTAATGTTTGCGCATCCAAACGTTGAAATCGCGACTACCCATAAATCCGATTTCAAAATGCAGATGGGCCCGTTCAATTGGGATATCATGGTTTGCCGAGCGTCCCATTATCCCCAGAAGATCACCAGCCTTGACGACGGTTTGAGGGGCAATGCCCTCAGCGATTTTCGCCATATGAGCGTAGAGGGTGTAGAAGGAGAGGCCGTCCTTCTCATGCGTGGCCACGATGTATCGGCCGTATGATGACGCCCCCGCGTTCGCATTGATAAAGGCAATCACGCCATTTGCCGCGGCGCGAATTTCATCAAGGGCTTCCCCACGCGAATCTCGACGTAGTGGCCGGATGTCCAAGCCCTCATGCATGCGCCCGCCACTGTTACGAACACAGCCAAAGGCACCACTCGTCCATGGCCGATCCGTTCTCGTGGGCATGAAATAGACCTCCTCTGCTCCCGCTTCAAAAAGCGCCTGGTTGTCGGTGGGGGGCAAAATGACAACCTTTGGCGGCGGAGGAGGGGATGGTTTCGCTGGCGTTGAATGCTTGCTGCCGTTCGGGGTTGGTGCAGTTTGTTTTTGGCTGCATCCAGTCACCCAAACAAACAACAGCAGGCATAAAACCGCGTGTGATTTCATGCTAACGCTGCAGTTTCTTGGCGGTGTTGTTGAAGCCAGTTACCAGCCGCTCAGCCTCCTCCGTGCTGGTGTCGGGCAGGAAGATGAATTCCCCATTCCGATCCGGTCGATCAAAAATCCGCACCCCAATACAGCGGGGCTTCATATCCTTTTGCTCCGGCTGTTCCCGGTACCACGCCATCAGGAATAATCTTCGCCCCGCATTGGTCGTGGCCACGGTGTTCAACAGGCGTTTGCCACGCTCATTGAAAGTAAGCCGAATCCGCGTGAATCCCTGCGAATCATTCACCACCTCAGCCTTGTCCAAATGGGACAGGGGGTTAAAGACTGGATTAGCATCCAGATAGGCCTCCTGTGGGCTGGAGCGAAGCCACTCGATGCGGCGGGCTAATTCAGGATTCCGAGTTTTGGTTTCCACAAAAACGCTCAAATACGCGTCTTCCTTGTTCATCTTGGGGGTTCCGCAACCCGCCAGTCCCGCCAGCAACAAGCCCGCCAGCATCAAAAATGAATTGCTCCAGCCACCCATGTACCTCATAACTCCCACAGGCAAACCAAACCTCCAACTCGTGTAAAGAAACACTTATGGGCAAACAATACAACAAAATGGAAAAACGCCGACGTCGGATCAACTACCGCAAACGCCGCAAGGCCCGCGAAAAGGATTCGGCCAAATAAAGGCAATTCTTGCCCCAATCTAGCCGAACCAAAGGCATCCCGTTGCGGGTGCCTTTTTTCATGCCCAAATCAGTCAAAATCTACAGGATCCCGGCGTGACTTTATTAACAAACAGCTCATACCAAATTGAGGTCGTTTGTGATTTTCCTCACGATAACCGTGAAAACCATTCATTTTCAGTGGACTCAATGGCGCATTTAAAGCCAGCGAAAGCAATCCCCAGTCAATAAGCTGTGCATAAGAAAAGGTCGTCACATGGGTTTTCCATGGTAATCTGGACACGTTCTTCGCAAGGGGAACAGGTTCTTTGAAAGAACGAGTCAGAAGGCCGGTTTACCGGTCGGAAGATTCCAGGATAATCCTGGGTGACTGGGAGAAAAGGGCTGGTCAGGCTGATTGGCTGGCCCCCTCCAAGGTTGCCGGACGGGTCAGGCCTTCGGGCAGGGCGAGAAAGGCGACGGGTTTGGAGGCAGGATTCACCAAGGTCGCGGGATTGTTCGCCGTCTGCCGACAGCTTCGGCTGTAAGCATGAATACGAATTGGTTCGCTGATGAGTGTTCAAGGATGGGGGGGCAATCCATGAAAAACGCGGGCTTGGCCGCGAGGGGCGAACTAGGAGCCGCCCCGAGTCCGGCTGAAACAACAGCCGGGTTTCACACACCTTCGGGTGAGTGGGATGGAGTCAGGATTCGCGCCTGCTCCGGGCAAGAATCCAATCATAGTTACCCACCGGGTAAAGGTTGCCACTATGTGTTCAGCACGGTTTGAATCAGAAATTGGCCGGTAACGGCCAGCCGGACGAAATCCACCGAAAGGCGGGACAAAGCCGGGGTTCCAACCGGGATGGCCACGTGCCCCAGACAAGGGCCGTGAAACCCATCCGCCTCGGCGGCGATGCGACAAACCGCAGCGCTGCCATGCAAACCGAGAGCAACCTGAGAGGTAAGAGGCGAGACCCGTCGCACGGGCCAACGCACCGTCAAAAACGGTGGCCGACCTTGTGCTAAAGAGTGAAGAGGCAAACCAGTTTGCATGGGCCTCTTCACCGGGTCCGGAGGTCCGGGGCCGCAACCCCGAGCCAAAGGGCAAATAAGCCTCACTCAAAAATTCAGGGCTGAGAAGCGCTGAACGGCCCCGCCATGAGGCCGACAATTCCGCATGTCACGGAGAGTGGCGTCGGGGAACCGTTGACCTGCACCGCAGGTGCCTAACAGCGGTATTTGGGAAAGAGAGCGTGGCGAACTCCCACCCCCCCTTTTAGAGCCCCTGTTTGGCTTCGGTCAGGCAGGGGCTCGATTGGTTTGTACATGATTCAAATCAACTCCGACCGGCATTCTCGCTCTAGTTGGTGGTTCATTTGACGGATTTGTTTTTCATTTAGTGTGTTTTGAGAATCACCAAGTATGCACTTCGCTGCGTTCTTGTGGTTTAAAACTCTGAATTCCTTGGACATCTTGATCTTTGATTCGATCCACCATCCGGGGAATACCAGCATGCCGTTTACATGGACTCTCTCACCGATTGCACTGCTAGGAAATCGACTGAGCCAGGCAGCATTGCGTTTGGCTTGATTGATGCCGAATGAATTTTCTGTGTGTGGGTAAATCAAGCTAGAGCCAGTAAATTGAATGAAATGCTCCTTTCTGCCTTGGATACTTTTTTGCTTACTGCTGCATTTTGTTTCTATGGCATAGAACCCAGACGGGCCGACAACGATGTGATCGATGTTTCCTCCTTTCTCCATTTGAAGATCATGATAAACGCAGTACCCACAGCTTAGTAATTCGGTCAACATTTCGCCCACGACTCGCTCTCCTTTTAGCCCTTGTCGGTATCTTAAACATCTTTCAAGATATCCCCACAGGAGAGTCAGGGCAGGGATGCTTAAAAAAGCCCATGCTACAGCTAAAAGAGACTTTTGTTCCGGCATCAGACTGGAGAGAAGTGAAAAGGCAGCTGGAGACAGCAATATGGTGAATAAGCAAACATCTCTTCGCCTTTCCTCTTTTTCCAAGTTAATCATGCACGTTTCACCGGCCAGCCTCTTTATGGGTTCATCAACTGGAGTACGCATTTCTCAATGCATCCCGATTATTTTTCCAAGTGATGACAACTAAAATCGTGGCAACGAATGGAATAAGCATTAATGAAAGATTCGGTATATCCATAGCTTCATTTTTAAGGAGCTGATTTTGATGGGCAAGTATTATCCCTCGGGATTCACGATAAACTGAGTGAAAATCCTTGCGCATGAGAAGACAGGGGGGCAGGCTCCGCGCGAACCCGATTTTCTGACATGGGCAAAGTTTATAATGATATTGTGGAGACGGTGGGGCGGACGCCCTTGGTGAAGCTCAACCGCGTGACGGAGGGAGTGGGAGCAACCGTGCTCTTGAAGTGCGAGTTTTTTAATCCCGCTGCGAGCGTAAAGGATCGCATTGGAATGTCGATGATCGAGGCGGCGGAGAAAAGCGGGGAGTTGACGGAGGACACGGTAATCATCGAGCCAACGAGTGGGAACACAGGGATTGCACTGGCGTTTGTGGCGGCGGCGAAGGGATACAAGTTGATCCTCACGATGCCGGAGACGATGTCTCTTGAGCGGCGGACTTTGCTGGCGCTACTGGGAGCGGAGTTGGTGTTGACGCCGGGGCCGCTGGGAATGAAAGGGGCGATTGCGATGGCAAATGAGTTGGGGGAAAAGACGCCGAATTCGTGGATTCCACAGCAGTTCGAGAATCCCGCCAACCCGGAGATTCATCGCCAGACGACGGCGGAGGAAATTTGGGAGGATACGGATGGGGCGGTGGATATTCTCGTGGCCGGCGTGGGAACGGGTGGAACGATCACGGGATGTTACGAGGTGATCAAGCCGCGCAAGGAGAGCTTTCAGGCGATCGCGATGGAGCCGGCGGATTCGCCGGTGATTTCGCAGACGCTGGCGGGTGAAGATCTGACACCAGGGCCACACAAGATTCAAGGGACCGGCGCGGGGTTTGTGCCGGATAACCTGCACTTGAAGGATGCCGATGGCAACGAGCAGATCACTGAGTGCATCAAGGTGGGCAATGATGATGCGTTTGCCATGGCGCGCCGTTTGGCGAAGGAGGAAGGCATTCTCGCGGGCATCTCAACGGGCGCAAATGTGGTGGCTGCGCTGGAGGTCGCCGGACGTGAGGAGAACACCGGTAAGATCATCGTGGTGATTGCGCCATCGACCGGTGAGCGTTACCTAAGTACAGCGCTCGCGGCGGAGGCCCAGGCGGCGGTGACGGACTTGCCGGTGCAGGCGCCCGGGGAATAACCGGCGAATAACCCGGAAAATTTATTATTGCCAAGCGGTCCGTCGCGTCCTATATACGCGCCAACGCATCCGTTTCCAAGGAACCTTCAAGAACCGAGGGCGGATTTTCGTTAATCTCAATTTTCCGTGTCAGGATTTTCCTGCCCGAAAAACGTACAGTTATGTCGAAAACAATGACCATTCCGGATACCGGCGAAGGGTATCTGGAGATTTCCGAGAAGGGCTTTGGTTTTCTCCGCAGCCCGGGCAACCGCTTTCAGTCCAAGCCCACCGACATCTTCGTGACGCCGGACATGATCAAGCGTAATTACCTGCGCGAAGGCGTCCAGATCGAGGGCTCACTGCGTCCGCCGCACAAGGGTAACAGCCCACAGCTCAAGGAGATCAAGGCGATCAACGGTATGTCGCATGACGAGTACGTGCAGAAGACGCGGTTTGAAAACCTGACGACGATTGATCCGATTGAAAAATTCCAACTGGAACGCGATCCGGACGAGCTGGAGACGCGCATCATCGATTTGGTAACACCCATTGGAAAAGGCACGCGAGGATTGATCGTTGCGCCGCCACGCACCGGCAAAACAACTGTGCTCAAGCAAATCTGCAACTCGGTGACAACCAACCATCCTGAGGTCAAGGTCATCGTGATGTTGATCGATGAGCGGCCAGAGGAGGTGACGGATTTTGAGCGCTCGGTCAATGCCGAGGTGGTGGCCTCTTCCAACGACATGGATCTGGACACCCATGTACGGCTTTCCCGTTTCATGGTGGAGCGTTGCCGCCGAATGGTTGAGTGCGGGGATGACGTGTTCGTGTTGATGGACTCACTGACCCGGGTATCACGGGCATTCAACAATGTTGCCGGCGGCAGCGGACGAACCATGTCGGGCGGCGTGGACGCGCGCGCCCTGGAGATTCCTCGGCGGATGTTTGCCGCCGCGCGCAAGGTGGAAGATGGCGGCTCGCTAACCATTCTCGCCACGGCGCTGGTGGACACAGGCAGCCGGATGGATGAGCTGATTTTTCAGGAGTTCAAGGGCACTGGCAACATGGAGTTGGTACTGGATCGCAAGCTGGCCGACCGGCGACTTTTCCCGGCCATTGATATTCCCAAGAGTGGCACGCGCAAAGAGGAGAAGCTGTTCCCGGCCGAACACATCGACGCCATTCACAAGCTGCGGCGAACAATGGTGGATCTCAACCCCGTCGAGGCTATGGAGACACTCATTGGCGCCCTCCGAAAGCACAAGACCAACGCGGAATTACTTTCCAAGTTGCGTGTGTAAAATTAGGCTCCGCCCATGGCGGATGCTTCGAAGACAACCCTGCACGCACGACCGGCACTGGAGCGCATTATGCGCATTCATCAAGCCGTGCTGAATGGCGAACACCCAACGGCAACCGGCTTGGCCAGAGAACTGGAGGTCGACCGCCGCACCATCACACGCGACATCACCTTCATGCGAGACCGCTGGGAGTTGCCTCTGGAATACAACCCCTCCCGGGGCGGCTTTGTTTACACGAGGCCAGTGGATGCCATGCCGGGTGCTGTTATCACCGAGGGCGAGCTTTTCTCTGTACTCATTGCCGAGAAATCTTTGCAGCAATATCGCGGCACGGTGTTTGAGCGGCAATTGAAACGAGCCTTCGGCAAGATCGCCGACATGATGCCTGAATCGGTCACCATCAACCTCGATGATTGGGGCCAGAGTGTGACCTTTCGCAACACAGGAATTCCCAAGCAGGACATCGACACTTTCGATATCCTTGCGCGTGGCGTGACGCAGCAGCGTCAATTGGAAATCTCCTATCGCAAGCCGCGCGTAAAGAAGGCGGAGAAACGCATCGTCGATCCTCATCACCTCGCGTGTATTGATGGGGAATGGTACCTCTTTGCCTTTGACCATAAGCGACGCGATATGCGCGTCTTTAAGCCCACACGCATGAAGGAAGTGTCCATGACAGGTGAGACGTTCGAGCGGCGCAAGTCATTCTCACTGGAAAAATACTTGAGCGGGGCGTTCGGGGTTTTTACTGGGAGCCAGCTTTTTGATGTCGTGATTCGTTTCAGCCCGGATGTTGCCGACTACATCCGGGAGAAGGAATGGCATGAGTCTCAAAATCTGAGGGAAATAAAGGGCGGAGAGGTCGAGTTGCGAATGCAGTTGACAAGCCTCGTTGAAATCCAACGATGGGTCATGGGTTGGAGCGGAGAAGCTCGGGTTATTCAGCCCCCGGAGTTAGTGAGATCTGTGTGCAAAGCAGGCCAATTATTGGAAAAAAAACACAAATAAAGGGCGATTTCCAAGGATACAGGATTGACCCACGAACAGGGTGTGTATATCATCTTATCCAGCAGCACGCCATATTGTGTGTTTTGACTTTACAGTACCCCAGATGTGGGGGCAAAAGGAGGCCGCATGTATTTGAAGAACCTGAAAGCGGTTGGGTTTAAGTCGTTTGCGGACAAGACTTCGCTGAACTTTGAGCCGGGCATCACGGCGATCGTGGGGCCCAACGGCTGCGGCAAGTCCAACATTTCCGACGCGGTGCGCTGGGTGCTGGGCGAGCAGTCGGCAAAGGCGTTGCGCGGCGGCGAGATGGCGGACGTGATTTTCTCCGGCACGGAAGGCGCGCGCAGCCGCAAGCCGCTGGCGATGGCGGAGGTGTCGCTGACGATCGGCGACGTGGATGAGGAGAGCCTCAAGGCGGCGGGCGTGGACCTGGCGTACTCGGAGGTGACGATCACGCGGCGGGTGTTTCGCGACGGGGGCAGCGAGTATTTTTTAAACAACACGCCGTGCCGACTGCGTGATGTGCGGCAGCTTTTCCTGGGCACGGGCGTGGGGCAGGCGAGCTACTCGATCATGGCGCAGGGGCAGATCACGCGCATCATCAACAGCTCGGCGCAGGAGCGGCGGGTGATCTTCGAGGAGGCGGCGGGCATCACCAAGTTTAAACAGCAGAAGAAGGAGGCACTGCGCAAGCTGGATTACACGGAGCAGAACCTGACGCGGCTTGAGGACTTGATCCGCGAGGTGAAGCGTCAAATAGGCTCGCTGCAGCGGCAGGCGGGCAAGGCGCGGCGTTACCAGAAGCTGATGGACGAGCTGAAGCACCTGGACACGCAACTGGCGCGGTATGAGTTTGACTTGGCGGAGTCGGAGCTGGGGAGTTTGCGCGGGCGGCTGGAGGAGTTGCGCGAGGAGATCGCGGGGCACTCGGGCGGCATCCTCGAGGAGGAGGAGGCGCTCAAGGCGATGCGCGCGCGGTTGTCGGAACTGGACCGCGAGGTGAGTGAGGCGCAGCAGCGCGGGCTGGAACTGAAGGGGCAGGTGGACCGGCACGAGAACCGGCTGCAGTTTAACCAGGAACGCTTCGGGGAGATCGCGGGCCTGCGGGCGTCAGCGGAGCGCGACATCGAGCAGGCGAACGAGCGCCGCGCGGTGGCGGATGCGGAGCTGGCGGAGGTGAACGGTGCGCTGGCGGATTTCGCGGCCACACTGCAGGCGGCGCGCGACGGCGAGGCGCAGCGGCAGGCGGCGCTGGAGCGGGTGGACACGGTTTTGCGCGAGCGGCAGGAACAGCACGCCACGGCGCGGACGGAGTCGGAAGAACTGGCGGGCGAGTTGTCGACGGCGCGCGAGGAGTTCAACGCGCTGGAGTTGCAGAAGCGCGGGAACGCGGTGCGACTGGAGAAGTTGTCTTCCGAAAAAATTCAACTGGAGGAAGAGCGCGGGCAACTGGAGGGGCGGTTGTCGGAATTTGAGGAATCGGTGGCGACGGACCGGCTGAGTGTGGAGACGCACCGCGGCACGGTGGAGGAGCGGCAGGCGCGGCTGCAGACGATCGGCGGCGACCTCGGCGCGGTGGAGAACGAGCTGGATGAACTGGTGCAGCAGCAGGCGGAGCACAAGTCACGGCGCGAGGTGTTGCAGCAACTGGTGATGACGAAGGAAGGCTACGGCGCGGGCGCGCAGGCGGTGCTGACACAGTGCGAGGCGGCGATGGGTTCGCTGGCGGACAAGATCGAAGTGGACGCGCCCTATGTTAAAGCGGTGGAGGCGGCACTGGGCAGCAACCTGCAACTCGTGCTGATGGAACATCCTGAGGCGGCGCGGGAGATTTTAAGCGGGCTGAGCGAGCGCGAGGAGGGCCGGGCAAGCATCGCGGCGCTGGACTTGATCACGCAGCGCAATGGGCATTTTACACCGGACAGCGTACCGGCGGGCGCGCGGCCGGCGCTGTCGGTGGTGCGGGTGGACGACCGGTTTTCGCCGCTGGCCAAGGCGCTACTGGAACGGACGTTCATCGTGGACGATCTGTCGCGGGCGACTGAGGCGTGGCGCGGTGCGGCGGGCAAGTACGACTTTGTGACGCTGGCGGGCGAGACGCTCGATCATCGCGGCGTGTACACCGGCGGGCGGCAAAATGGAAACGGGGCGGACTCGCTGCTTGGCCGGCGCAACGAGATTGTGGAACTGGACACCACGTTAGGCGAACTGGAGCCGCGTGTGGGCGAGGTGAGCCGGCGCAAGGGCGCGCTGTTGGCGGAGCAGACAGATTTGCAGGCGAGCCTGCAGAACGCGCGCAGCGAGCTGAGCACGCGCGAGGTGGCGGTGGCGACGCGGCAGGGGGAATTCAACGCGCTGCGGAAGTCGCGCGAGGATTTGTCACAGAAAATCCAGGCGGTGGTTTTTGAGGTGAACAGCCTGGCGGAACAGGACGAGCAGGCGCGGGTGAAGGGGCAGGAATTGAGCGGGCGCATCCACGGGCTGGAGGATCGTGAACGGGAATTGTCCGGCCGGCTGGACGGGCACGCGGCGGCGATTGAACGGCTGCGCGAATCACGCGAGGCGGCCAACGAGAATTTAACCGAGGCGAAGGTGGAGCGGGCCAATGCGGAGCAGCGGGAAACGGCACTGCTGGATAGGCGCGAGCCCATCAGCGCGCGACTGGAGGAATTGCGTAACACGCTGGAGCGCGCGCAGCAGACACTGGATGACTGCGCCAGCCGCAAGGTGCAGTATGAGGCGGAGGACGCGGAGTCTCGCCGGGAGATTGAGCGGCTGCGCGGCGAGCGCGAGGTGGTGAGCCAGGAGGCCGCGGCGTTGGTGGATCGGCGCAACGAGGCGGCGGCGGAGACGGAATCGCGCGATCTCGCGCTGGCCGACCGGCGGAATTCGCTGGCGGATTTCCAGGAGCAGAAGCGCGAGCTGGATGTGGATCTGGCGCAGAAGCAGATGGCACAGGAGAATTTAATCGAGCGCATCCAGCAGAAGTATGACGTAAATCTGCGCGAGGTGCGTGGCGAGTGCATCACCATCACCATCACCGACAACGGCCGGGCGAGTGTCGAGACGTTGACGCCCGACGAGATGGCCGCGGGCGGCGGCTCGACCGACTGGGACGCGGTGCGCGGGCGCGTGGAGGAGTTGCAGGAGAAGATCGACGGCATGGGGCCGGTGAACCTCGTGGCGATCGACGAATACGAGGAGGTGGAGGAACGGCACAAGTTCCTGACCGCGCAGCACGAGGACTTGGTGAATGCGAAGCAGGAGTTGATGGAGGTGATCCACCGCATCAACCGGCAGTCGCGTGAGATGTTCAAGGAGACCTTCGAGAAGATCCGCACGAACTTCCAGGCCAACTTCCCCGACCTCTTTGGCGGCGGCAAGGCGGACCTAATTTTGACCGAGAGCGACGACGTGCTCGAGAGCGGGGTGGAGATCATGGCCCGCCCGCCCGGCACGCAATTGAAAAAGAACTCGCTCCTCTCCGGCGGCCAGCAGACGATGACCGCGGTGGCACTGCTCTTTTCCATCTATCAAGTGCAGCCCAGCCCCTTCTGCGTCCTCGACGAACTGGACGCGCCGCTGGACGACTCCAACATCGACCGTTTTCTCGCCAAGCTGAAGAGCTTTCTCAAGCACTCGCAATTCCTCATCATCACCCACAACAAGCGCACCATCAGTGAAGCCGACGCGCTCTACGGCGTGACCATGCAGGAACGCGGTGTCAGCCGAATTGTAAGCGTGAAATTTAGCGACGCGCGCAATCGCGGTGACACAAAAGTGGACTCAGTGGACAAGCCTAAGGAAGAGGAAATTTTTTTGGCTAAATAAGCCTCAATTCATATTTTCCCCGGGCTTTGACCTTGATTGATGGTCCAGGGACTGCCTTCCTCAGTCCTTGCGTTGAACCCGTTCCGTCAGTACGTTCCCCGCCTATGCCAGACGAGATTGAGAATGTGGTAATCATTGGCTCGGGATGTGCAGGTTATGCGGCAGCGATTTACACGGCCCGGGCAAACTTGGCGCCGATAATCTACACAGGAGAAATGCCAGGGGGGCTTCTGACAACAACTTCGATTGTGGAGAATTATCCTGGATTTGCCGAGGGAGTGGATGGGACCGAACTTATGATCCAGATGCAATCGCAAGCGGAACGGTTTGGGGCCAGGGTTCTGTTTGGGAGTATGGTTGAGGCCGTTGATCTTTCAAGTCGCCCATTCAAGCTGACAGTGGATGGAAATGAGGTTTTGGCAAAAACGGTGATCATCGCCAGTGGGGCAGGGCACCGGCACTTGGGGCTTGAAAGCGAGGAGAAGCTCGACAAAAAGGGAGTAACTTATTGTGCGACGTGTGACGGGGCACTACCCATGTTTAGGGATCAACCGCTGGTTGTGGTTGGCGGAGGAGATTCTGCCTGTGAAGAGGCGACTTATTTGACGCGGTTTGCTTCGAAGGTATACCTGATTCATCGGCGCGATGAACTGAGAGCTTCCAAAATCATGGCGGAACGAGCTTTGGGCAACGAAAAGATTATTCCGGTCTGGGACTCGGTAGTCGTGGAGATTCTGGATGTGACGCAGGACAAGGTGACCGGCATTCGCGTTAAAAACATCAAGACAAATGAAGAAACCGTGATTGATTGTGCGGGTGTCTTTGTGGCCATCGGGCATGTTCCGAACACGCAAATATTCAAGGGACAGATTGACATGGATGAGGCGGGGTATGTAACTCGAACGAGTGGCTCTCGCACCAATGTGGAGGGAGTGTTTGTGGCGGGTGACTGCTCGGACAACGTATACCGGCAGGCCGTGACAGCAGCCGGGATGGGGTGCGCGGCCGCGATTGACACAGAACGGTATTTGGCGGCATCAGAGTAATGCAGCTGCGCAAATGAAACAACGAAAGGCGCAAATCAAACGCGAGACGGGCGAGACGGCTATCGACCTCCGTCTGAATATTGACGGAAAGGGGAAGGCAGACGTGTCGACGGGCGTGGCGTTTTTGGATCATATGCTGGACTTGTTTGCTCGGCACTCTGTTTGCGATCTGCGGGTTCGGTGCACCGGCGACCTTGAAGTGGATGCACACCACACAGTGGAGGATTGTGGGCTGGTGCTGGGGCAGGCGTTTTACAGCGCGCTGGGAGAGAAGAAAGGCATTCGGCGATACGGGACGGGATTCGACCCGCGCAATCCACTTTGGGGCGACGCACATGTGCCGATGGACGAGACACTGACGCGTTGTGTGCTGGACTTCAGTGGCCGGCCCTACTTGGTTTGGCGTGGGATGGACAAACTTGGATTCCGTGTCCTGAAGGCGGAGCGAGCGCAGGACATGTCAAGTGCGTTTCGGTTTGGTTTGGCGCGTGAGTTTTTCCAAGGGTTCACCAACGAGGCGCGGTGCAATTTGCACCTAGAACTACTGTATGGGCAAGAGCCCCATCATGTGGTGGAGGGCCTGTTCAAGGCGTTTGCTAAGGCGATTGATTTCGCCTGCCAACGCGACCCTCGAATCACCGGCAAGATTCCCTCAACAAAAGGACGGTTGATTAAGTGACCGGTTCAGGCGAATATCGGGCGAGCGACCCCCGTCGGAATCATGCCCCGCTTGGACATCAAGAATGCCAGTGACGACGAGTTGGTTCGCGCCTCACAGCGCGGGCGGGCGGAAGCGTATGAGGAACTCGTGTTTCGTCACCGGGACAAGATATATGCCCGCGCGTTTAGTATGCTACGCAATGAGGATGAGGCACTGGATCTTTCGCAAGAAGCGTGGGTAAAAGGCTGGCAACGGCTCAAACAATTCAAGCGCGACGCAAGCTTCACCACTTGGATGACGCGGATTGTCATCAATCTGTGCTTGGATTTCTTGCGAAAACGCAAACGGCAGGCAACGGACTCGCTGGAGCAGATTGAGGAGGAAGCTGGCGGCATTGAAAGAAGAATGCCAGTGGAGACGTTCAACCCGACCGAGCGGATGGAGCGCGAGGAACTGCGCGCGGAGATCGACCGGGCGATGGAAAAGCTGAGCTACGAGCATCGCACGGTGCTGTTGCTGCACGAGTTTGAAGGGCTGGAGTACAAGGAAATCGCCAAGGCGATGCACTGCTCCATCGGCACGGTGATGAGCCGTTTGTTTTATGCCAGACGGCGTCTGGGCAACTTGTTAATTTCTTTGAAGAAAGAACGGCAGAGATAAGTCATATGGACATTGAGGCAATGGATAACGAGGAGAGATTGAAGTTACAGGCTTGGCTGGACGGCGAACTTCCGACCCATGAGGCCGCCCGCGTGGCGGACTGGGTGGAGGCCAATCCGGCCGCCCGCGAGCTGGCCGAGGAGCTGGGCGCCGTGAAGGTGGCGCTGCGGGCCGGCGAACTGCCGGTGGCCATGGAGGATTCCCGCGAGTTTTTCTGGAGCCAAATCGCCAGCCAAATCGAGGTGGAAGAGGTCGTGGAACCCGCGGCCGTGGAGCCCTCGCCCTGGATGGAATGGTGCCGCCAATGGCTGGTGCCGGTGGGCGGGCTGGCAGCCATTGTGGTGATGATCGCGACGGTGGGAACGCCGGCCAGCGAACCGCAACTCCCTCAGCCCGAGGGTGGTACGGTAGCGCCGCCGACAGTCAATCCGCCCGCGCCTCCCGCAATGCTGCGCTCGGCGCCAGCGGCCTTCACGGAACCCAACGGCAACGGCGAGAGTGAAGTGCCTGCGGAGGACGTGAACGTGCTGAGCCTGCCGTCCGACGGCAATCCGAACCTGCAGCCGAGCCTCAACGAGCGGACCATCCCGTCCATCGAGAACCCGGAGCGTTAGGCCAAAAGGCCTCATTTTCAAGCGTCCGCGATACCGCGGGCGTTTTTTTATTTCTTATGACCAAGAAAGTTGTTCACAACCCCCGTATCTTGGGCCTGTGAATTGACTGGGCACAAGATGTTGGCCGGAAGCGCGGTTTTCCCGAAATAAAGGTTTGGCGCGGTTTTGGGGGTTTTGTAGACTGGCGCGTCAGATTTTTCTGTTCGAAAAGGAGCTGGCAAATCCCGTTTATGGCGGCAAAGAAACAGGCGAAATCCGTGGCCAAGAAGGCCGAGAAGAAACCGAGCAAACCGGCGGACACGGCTGGCGGCGAGAAGTATGACGCCTCCAAGATCGACAAGCTGGAGGGGCTGGAGGCGGTGCGCAAGCGGCCGGGGATGTACATCGGCGACCCCGATGAGCACGGGCTGCACCACTGCGTGTTCGAGGTGCTGGACAACTCGATCGACGAACACCTCGCCGGCTTCTGCAAGAAGATCGTGGTGACGATCCACGTGGACGGCTCGGTGTCGATCAAGGACGACGGCCGCGGCATCCCGGTAGACATGCACCCGAAGTTCAAGATTCCCGCGGTGGAACTGGTGCTCACCAACCTGCACGCGGGCGGCAAGTTTGGGCAGGGCGCGTACAAGTACTCGGGCGGCCTGCACGGCGTCGGCGCCAAGTGCGTCAACGCGCTTTCGGAGTGGTTCAAGGTGGAGGTGTACCGCGACGGCAAGGTGTACCACATGGAGTTCGCGCGCGGGAAGACGGTCCGCAAGCTGGAGGTCATCGGCAAGAGCAAGTCGACGGGCACGTTGATCACCTTCAAGCCGGATCCGCAAATTTTCACGATCACGCTGGAGTACAAGTTTGACACGCTGGCCAAGCGGTTGCGCGAGCTGGCGTTCCTGAATCCCGGCGTGGAGATCGAGCTGGTGGACGAGCGCGAGGACGACAAGGCGGAGACGTTTTTCTATCGTGACGGCATCGAGCAGTTCGTGCGGCAGCTTGGCCGCAACAAGACGGTGGTGCACGCCAAGCCGATCATCGTGGCGGCGGAACGCGACGAGGTGTTTGTAGACATGGTGATGCAGTACAATGACAGCTACAACGACCAGATTCTTTGTTACGCCAACTCGATCCCCAATCCCGACGGCGGCACGCACCTCACCGGTTTCCGTACCGCGCTTACGCGCGCCATCAATCAATACGCGAAGAGTAACAATCTTTTAAAAGAAAAGGACCCGAGCATCTCCGGCGACGATGTCCGCGAGGGGCTCGTGGCCGTGGTCAGCGTCAAGCTGCCCAACCCGCGCTTCAACGCGCAGACAAAGGTGAAACTCGTCAACAACGAGATCGAGGGCATCGTGCTCAAGGCCACGTACGACGGCTTGATGCACCATTTCGACACCACGCCGTCGATTGCCAAGAAGGTCATCGACAAGGCGCTCACCGCCGCGCGCGCGCGCGAGGCCGCCCGCAAGGCGCGCGAAACCGTCCGCAAGAGCGCGATGACCGGCGGCGGTCTGCCCGGCAAGCTGGCGGACTGCTCCGACCGCGATCCGGCCAACACCGAGCTGTACATTGTCGAGGGTGACTCGGCCGGTGGTTCCGCCAAGCAGGGGCGCGACCGCAAGTTCCAGGCCATTCTGCCCATCCGCGGCAAGCTCATCAACGTGGAGAAGGCGCGACTGAACAAGGTGCTGCAGAACAACGAAATCCGCACGATGATCACCGCCGTCGGCACGGGCATCGGCGACGGGGAAGGGGAGGGTGCCTTTGACCTCGGCAAGCTGCGCTACCACAAGATCATTATCATGACCGACGCCGACGTCGACGGCAGCCACATCCGCACTCTGCTGCTCACGTTCTTTTACCGGCAGATGCCGCAACTCGTGAAGAACGGCTTCGTCTACATCGCGCAGCCGCCGCTGTACCAAGTCTCGCGCCGCAAGCGCGTGGAGTACATCGCCGACGACAACGCGCTGAACCGAATCCTCATCGAGCTGGGCGCGGAGGACGTGAAGCTCAAGAATTTAAAATCGAAAAAGAAACTCGAGTCCAAGCAGCTCGGCGAGGTGCTCTCCATGCTGGAGACGCTCGACAAGTACGCGCGCGCCATCAAGCGGCACGGCGGCGAGTTTGCCGAGTACATCGAGGAGCGCAAAAAGAGCGGCGAGCTACCCGAGCATCTCGTGAAGGTGCGCGACGGCAACGACGAGACCGTCCACTATTTTCACACCGAGAAAGAGCTGGCGAAGTTTTCCGGAAAGAACCCCGACCTCAACCTCTTCGGCGACGATGAAACCGAGGCCAACGGCAATGGCAACGGCGCCGCCAAGGCCGCCGCCAAGAATGGCAACACGCGCCGCGCCACGCATTACGAGCTGCACGAGAGCAAGGCGGTGCAGGAACTGCTTGGCAAACTCGCGCGCAAGGGCCTGGCCATCGACCACTACGCCGCGCAGGACAAGCCGCTCTTCGAGATGATCGAGGGCGACGACGGTCGGGTGCATCCGCTCTTCTCCATCGGCGAGATCCTCCACACCGTCAAGGAGATCGGCAAGCGCGGCATCCAGATCAAGCGCTTCAAGGGCCTCGGCGAAATGAACCCGAAGGAACTGTTTGAAACCACGATGAATCCCGAGACGCGCCGGCTGCTGCAGATCGATGTCTCCGACGTCTCCGCCGCTGAGGACATGTTCACCAAGCTGATGGGCGACGAGGTCGAGCCGCGCCGCCAGTTCATTCAAGACAACGCTTTAAACGTCCGCAACCTGGACGTCTGATTTCCCCACGCATCCATGGCAAAGAAAAAGGGCTCCGAAGATTTACCCGTTGAGACGACGCCGCTGTTCGCGGCCAACGAAAAAATCGAAAGCATCAACGTCGCGGACGAGATCAAGAACTCGTTCCTCGACTACTCGATGTCCGTCATCATTTCCCGCGCGCTGCCCGACGCGCGCGACGGCCTGAAGCCCAGCCAGCGCCGCATCCTCTACGCCATGAGCGAGCTGTCGCTCTACCCCGGCCGCAAGCACTTCAAGTGCGCCAAGATCTGCGGCGACACCAGCGGCAACTACCATCCGCACGGCGAGGCCGTCATCTACCCCACGCTCGTCAACATGGCGCAGCCGTGGTCCATGCGCGAGACACTCGTCGATGGTCAGGGCAACTTCGGCAGCGTGGAGGGCGATCCCCCCGCCGCCATGCGCTACACCGAGGCCCGCCTCACGCACCTCGGCGCGGCGCTCATGGACGACATGGAGCGCGACACCGTCGACTTCGTCCCCAACTACGACGAACGCCTCACCGAGCCCACCGTCTTCCCTGCCGCCTTTCCCAATCTCCTCGTTAATGGCGGCACCGGCATCGCCGTCGGGATGGCCACCAACATTCCGCCACACAACCTCGGCGAGGTCATCGACGGCATCTTTGCCACCATCGACAAGCCTGACATCACGCTCAAGCAGTTGATGAAGCACGTGAAGGGCCCCGACTTCCCCACCGGCTGCGCCGTCTGTGGTCTCGCGCCCATCGAGCAGTATTTTAAAACCGGCAAGGGCTCCGTAAAGGTTCGCGGCAAGCTGGGCGTCGAGGAAGTGCGCGGCGGCAAGCAGCAGATTGTCGTCACTGAGATTCCCTTCAACGTCAACCGCGCCACGCTCGTCAGCCGCATCGCCGAGCTGGCCAACGAGCGCATTCTCTCCGAGATCACCGCCGTGCGCGATGAGTCCGACGAGAACACCCGCGTCGTCATCGAGCTCAAGCGCGATGCCGTCCCCAAGGTCGTCGTCAACAACCTCTACAAGCACACCTCGCTTGAGACCAGCTTCTCCGCCAACATGCTGGCCATCGACCACGGCCGGCCCAAGGTGTTGGGCCTCAAGGAGTTAATCAACTGTTACATCGAGCACCGGCGCGAGGTTGTCGTGCGCCGCACGCGCTTTGAGCTGGAAAAAGCCGAGCGCCGCGCCGAGACGCTGGAGGGCTATCTCATTGCGCTAAGCAAGCTCGACGAGTTCATCCGCATCATTCGCCAGTCCGCCAATCGTGATGAGGCCAAGGTCAAACTGCTTGCCTTCGACTTCACCAAGGCTGCCATTAAAAAAATCGGCATCCTTATCCGCGACGAGGCGCGATTGAAAAATGGCCGCTACGAGTTCAGCGAGCAACAGGCCGACGCCATTCTTGACCTGCGTCTCTATCAACTCACCGGCCTCGAACAGGACAAGGTGAAGGCCGAGTACAAGGAACTCATCGAGCGCATCAAAGACCTGCTCGACATCCTTGCCAAGGAACAGCGCGTGCTCGACATCATCAAGGACGAGCTAGCCGTCATTAAAGAGAAGCACGCCACCCCGCGCCGCACCGAGCTGGCCCCCGACGAAGGCGAGATGTCCATCGAGGACCTCATTGCCAACGAGCCCGTCATCATCACCCTCACCCACAACGGCCTCATCAAGCGCACCAACATCAGCGCCTACCGCGCCCAGCGCCGCGGCGGCAAGGGCGTCATTGGCATGGCCACGCGCAAGGCCCAGAGCGAAAAGGAACAGGGGGACTTCATCGAGCACCTCTTCGCCGCCAGCACGCACGACTATCTGATGTTCTTCACCAACACCGGCCGCGTGTACATCGAGCGCGTCCACGAGATTCCCGACATGGGCCGCGCCTCCAAGGGCCGCAGCATCGCGAACTTGCTCGAGCTCAAGCACGGCGAAAAAATCGCCGACATCATCCGCGTAAAAGCCGTCTATGGCCCCAACAAGGAGGATGTCACCTGGCAGCAGGACAGCTTCATCTTTTTCGCCACGCGAGCGGGCAAGGTTAAAAAGACCGCCCTCAGCGACTTTGCCAACGTCCGACGCGGCGGCATCATCGCCATCAAGATCGTCCCGGGCGACCTGCTAATCGAGGCACGGTTCACCACCGGCCAGAATGACGTCGTCCTCATCACCGCCAAAGGCAAGAGCATCCGGTTTCACGAGGAAGACGTCCGCGTGATGGGCCGCTCGGCTGCCGGCGTGCGCGGCATCAACCTCATGGAGGACGACCACGTCATCGCGCTGGCCATCACCGTCGAGGACGCCACCCTGCTGGTCGCCGGCGAAAACGGCATCGGCAAACGCACCGACTTCGGCGAATACCGCGTCCAGTCCCGCGGCGGTAAGGGCATCATCACCATGAAGACGACCAAGAAAACCGGCAAGGTCGTCGGAGCCCTCACTGTCCACGACGACGACGAGATCATGATCATCACCGTCGGCGGCCAAATGGTCCGCACCGCCGTCAAGGGTATCCGCGAAGCCGGCCGCAACACCCAAGGCGTCCGCATCGTCCGCCTCGACTCCGGCGACCGCCTCCAAGACATCGCCCCCGTAATCTCCGCCACCAAGGAGGAATCCGCCGGCGAAGAAGAGGGGGCCGCAAGTGAAGAAGGGGAATCAGAAAAGTAGGCGAAACTGGAAGGGTAATTGATTAGCAGCAGGAATTCCGCCCGACATTTCGTTTCGGCATAAAAGATTTGACGACGCTGTTCTGCCCCCTCCCTTTCATGGCCTCCAGAGTCAGAGACCTAAATTCAATCCCCTTCACGGTTCTCCATGGTTCTACATCGCGCGCAAGAATCCGAACGGACTCAAAGCCCACGTCGGCAAAGGCGCGAATGAATTTGTCCTCCCGCATGGCTCCGCTGACGCAGCCACTCCACAGATTGGGATCGCCCTGAAGAGAAGTGGGCACGTTGTCACTGGAGACAATGTCGGAAATAACAGCTCGCCCTCCAGTTTTTAGCACACGAAACAATTCGGCAAACATTCGCTGCTTGTCAGCGGGATCAACCAGGTTGAGAACGCAGTTGGAAACCGCGACGTCGATTGTTTCGTCGTGAATCATGGGGGAACTCGAGCGCAGGCGGGCAGCAGCCTGCTCGGCAGACAGGTAGCCTTCCAGCCCATCAATGACATTACCCTTCAGTTCAGCGTCAAGTTCCTCGAGATCCAAGGCAAGGTCCTGAATGCGGCCTTTTCGGAATTGAACATTAGTGTAGCCAATCCTGGAAGACACTTCCTCGGCCGCACGCCGGGCAAGTGCAAGCATGCCATCGGTCATGTCAACGCCTATGATTTTGCCCTTGGGCCCAACGACTTGGGAGGCGATAAAACAAATTTTACCGGTGCCACTGCCCAGATCGAGTACGGTTTCGCCGGGGCGCAGATGTCGGCTTGGATCTCCGCAACCGTAGTCCCGCTCAATGATTTCGTCGGGAATGGCCTCGAGATATCTGGCGTCATACTCAACAGCGCAACAGAGGGATTCCTCCTTCTGTTGGGCGGCGTTGGCGTAGCGCTCTTGGACTGCGGCTTCAATACTCACAGGCCGCTGTGAATGTAGCTCAGTGCGATGATGGCGTATGCTGTCACCAGCGGTTTTTCCTTTTCCCACCAACGGGGCTCTTCATTTTGCCATGAGCCGTCATCCTTCTGAAGAGCCATGAATTTCCGTGAAACTTCATGTCGCCAATTGACCTTCTTGCCTTTTACCGTCAGCTCGTTTGTACCATTTATGCTCAGGGCCTTGGTCATGAGATAGTAATAGTAGAAAAGTCCTTGCAGGCCCATGTTGGGGTTTTCCTCCAGAGTGTAGTTGTCGCTCAACCAAGTCATCACCGCCTTGACGCGGGGATCATCTTTTTCCAGATTGGCATAGGCGTAGCTCAGCATCCCAGCGTAACTGATGCTGCCGTAACTACGCAGGGCAACTGTTTTCCCATCCTTATCCTTTTCCTCGCCTGCCATGCTCTTGCCTGGGAAATAAATGAATCCACCCTTGTGCTTGGGGTTGTCGCTTGCCCACGGCTGGTCGTTGTGGGATTTCAGATTTTGACATTTTTGAATGAAGGCAATGGCCGCGCCCCAGTCAAGATCCTCCTTCGCTTCGGGCGTGTCAGACACAAGGTGTTTGCTGTGATAGATGGCCTCAATGGCGGTGAGCGTGTTGTTCAAGTCGCTATGTGGATAGCGGTTCCCGTAACCCACTCCGCCATCAAGCGGATGGTCCAGTTCTTTTTTCTTTCCCAAATCCCATTGTTGCCTAATGAGGAAAGCCCGGGCTTTCCGCGCGGGATCCACATGGTCAGGATTTCCTGAGTTGGCCAACGCCATCAGGCACAATGCCGTATTGTAATTCGCCAGCCCCTTGCCGGGGACGTAAATACTCCCATTCTTTTGCCTATGCTTCAGAATGTATTCGTATGCCTTGCTGACCCAACTGGGCTCGTTATCTGGTTTTTGAGGATTGGAGTGATAGGCCATCAGGCAAAGCGCCGTGACCGCGGGATGATCAGGATTCAACCAAAAGCCTCCTTCATCCTGATTCTTTGCCAGGAAACTAAGCCCCTTGTCGATGCTGCGCTGGAGTTCGTTTTTATAGGAAAGATTTGCATTTCCAGCGGGCTGGCCCTGGGCCCCAAAAACCAGAAACAATGATGCAACTATGGTTGTATATTTTTTCATTACTATTCTCCCTGTTTGTTCCCTTCCAAATCCCACAGAGTGGTGGAGATAATTTCCCCATCTTTATAAATCATCTCCATCCTCTTTTTGCCGCTATCGTACCAGTGCGTTTCCTCGCCGATTTGCACTCCATCCTTATATTCACGTCTGGATTCAATTTGTCCACCCTTGTAGTGCCCGGCGACGATCCCCGTGTATGGCTCTGTTTCGCCGCGTTTGAACCACAGCCCTTCCTCGGGCTGGCCGACTACGTTGCCCTCCTTGTCACGTTTTTCCATCTCCATCAACTTGGCGAAAATCTCTTTGTCGCCACTACCACCATTCGTTGTATTCTGGGGAGAGGAATTTGTAGGTGCCGCTGGATTACTCGGCGCTTGGTTTCTGTCATCCGGGGTGTTTGCTTGTTCAGCGGATGAGCCGCCGCAACCTGTGACAACTGCAAGAACCATCACAAGGCCCGTCAATTTGAGAATCGATTTGGAAAGCATGTTCTTTAGCAGCAGAAGCTCCGAGGCTGGCTTTTCTGGGTGATCGTTTCAAGAATTTAAGTGTTATTTCTGGGAAGGCACAAGTTTGACCGTAAGGGTCGCATTACTGTCGAGCGGCGGCAGGCCTTTTTTTATGGGCTCCCAGTTTTCATCATCATGACGCCCCATTCGTGGATTGTTGGCCAAGGCCGCTGGGTCCGTGATCAAGGAGAAAAGATTACCATCCCGATGAGCGATGAACATTCCATCAAAAACAATAGAGCCATTGTAAACGAAAGGGCCGGGGGCCATCGGTTTCTTGTGATGCCGATCCTGCACGAACTTCTCAATGGGCGCGCTCATGGGTTTACCCTTGTTCGCCCATTTGAGTTGAAGCGCAATGGTTTCACCAGGAACAGGCTTGCGGGGATCCTCCGGGATATTCTTTCCCGCCGCCCCCTTGACTCCTAGGAGCAACATCGCCACATGAATATCGAACGGTTCTGTGCGGGTCACCAGTAGGCTTTCGTGCGTTTTTCCCTTGCCGCTGACCAAAAGATATTCAATCAGCCCTTCGTGCATGTTGACGATCACCGGAAAGCTGATTTGCTTCTTGGTTTTCTCCAGCAGCACGCCGCCCACTTGGAACACTCCCGGTCGAATTTCCTTTATTTTGGGTTTTGTGGGGGGCTTTTCCCCTGGAAGGGGGTCCAGTCCGGAAACCGACAATGCAAAACTGGCACACAGAATTAGTCCAATTCTCAGCGTCAACATGATGCGGCAACCTAACCCAGGAACTCAAAAAATGCACTTGGTTTTTGCGGCTTGACCCAACAGCATCCCGGCCCATGGCCAACCAATCTCAAGACCTTGCCCGCCGCCTAAATACCCTTGCCCGAAACATTTGGTGGACATGGCATCAAGATGCCAAGGGAATCTTTGAGGAACTTTCTCCGCGCACATGGAGTAACGTCTATCACAATCCCGTGGCCATCCTTCGGGAAGTATCTGAGGCGGAACTGCGGGCGCGTATGATGGATCCCGACTATGCCCGACGCGTGAAAGAAGTGCTGGATGAGTTTGACGAATACATGGGCGATGACAACACCTGGGCCTCCAAGGAATTGCCGGAGGCAGCACGAAACGATGTGGCGTATTTTAGCGCGGAATTTGGGTTGCACGAAACGTTGCCCATCGCGGCGGGTGGTTTGGGAGTCTTGGCGGGGGATCATATCAAGAGCGCCAGCGACTTGGGTCTAAATTTTTGTGGCATTACGTTGTTTTACCGTGAGGGATATTTTCAACAAGCCATCAACCATGACAATTGGCAGACGGAGTTCTACAATCAACTCAACCCGCACCTCCTCCCCATGGAGGCCGTTGCCGATGAGAATGGGACGCCGGTAACGTGCTCTGTGGATATCGCGACGGACACGGTGACTTTTCGAGCATGGCAGATCAATGTCGGCCGCTGCCCGCTATACTTGCTGGACACCGATCTGCCCGAAAACCTGCCATACTACCGTGATCTCACGCTGAGAGTCTACGGGGGTGACAGCACAACACGGATTCAGCAGGAGATTCTGTTGGGTGTTGGTGGTATCAAACTGCTTCGTGCGCTGGGGAAATCGCCGTCGCTTTTCCACATGAACGAGGGGCATGCGGCGTTTCTGGCTCTTGAATTGATTCAAGAGAAGATGATCAATGGGCAAGATTTCCAGGCGGCTCTTGATGCAACCCGGAAGGAATGCATCTTCACCACCCACACGCCGGTGCCCGCGGGTCATGATCGTTTTCCGTCAGAATTAATGAGCTATTCACTCAGTCGTTATGAGAAGGGACTGAAACTTGACCACAAAAAGCTGATGGCGTTGGGCCGTCTGAACCCGGAGGATGAAGGCGAGCAGTTCTGCATGACGGTTTTGGCCTTGAAGACGGCGCATGCGGCCAATGGCGTGAGCGAATTGCATGGCGAGGTAAGTCGGGAGATGTGGACAGGGCTGAACAGTGACGCACCACGTATCGGCCACATTACCAATGGCATCCATCTCCTTGGCTGGATGAAGGGCACCGCCCGTGAATTTTGGCAGCCACGACTGCATTCCGACGCAACTGGCAGGAATCCATTTTACGAGCGTATCAACGAGGCGGATTTCTGGCAACGAGCGGAGGATTCAGAGTTTATCACCGATGAGGAACTTTGGGCTCTGCGCTGTCGGTTGCGGCGTGAACTAATTGACTTCGCCCGCGCACGGCTCATCGATGATCCGCCTTCACGCGAGGGCGACTTTATCAGCTACGACCACCTGCTGGACGCCGATGCGCTGACTATTGGCTTTGCCCGTCGCTTTGCCACCTACAAACGCGCGCCCCTGATCTTTGACCAGTTCGACAATGTCGTGAAGCTGGCCAAAAATATGGATCGCCCTGTGCAATTCATCTTCGCCGGCAAAGCGCACCCGCGTGACGACGAAGGCAAGCGATTCATCCAGAAAATCGCGCACCTTGCGCGCCACAGCGAGTTGCAGGGGCACTTGGTGTTTATCGAAAACTACGATATCCAGATTGGCCGCCAGTTGGTCGCTGGCTGCGACGTGTGGCTGAACAACCCACGTCGCCCGCTGGAAGCCAGCGGCACCAGTGGCATGAAGACCGCCTGCCACGGCGGCCTCAACTGCAGCATCATGGACGGCTGGTGGCGTGAGATTTGCGACGGCGAAAACGGATTTGCCATCGGCGACGACTCGCATCCTGACGACATCGAGCAGCAGGACCAGCGCGACAGCGAGAACCTCTACCGCGTGCTGGCCGACGAGATTGTGCCGTGCTTTTATGAGCGCGATGAAAACGGCCTGCCGCGCAGCTGGATTAAAAAGATACGCCACGCCATGGCGACCATCACGCCGCAGTTCAACACTTGGCGCATGGTGCAGGAATATGCCCGCAACTATTATGGGGGCGCGGATTAAGTGCTGCCGGCATCTTGCCGGCAGAAACAACGTGAAAACTGCTGGCAAGATGCCGGCAGCACGATGATGCCCATCCCCCTGTCCTCCATTCAACGGGATGCGTTGCGCGAGCACTTCTGTGAACGCGGCGAGCCCGCCTATCGCGCCGACCAATTGCTCCAGTGGCTACACCAGAAACACGCTGCTGACTGGAGCGCGATGACCAACCTCGCCAAGCCGTTGCGCGAGAAGCTGTCGGCCGAATACATCTTCAGCACCGTCGAGCTGGCGCGGCTGCAGGGCAGCGGGGACACCACCCGCAAGTTTCTCTGGCTGTTGCGCGACGGGCAACTGGTGGAGAGCGTGCTCATCCCCGCCAATCCCGCGCTGTACGGCGAGGCCAGCGATCGCCATACGCTGTGCGTCTCCACGCAGGTCGGCTGCGCGTACGGCTGCAAGTTTTGCGCCAGCGGCCTGGACGGTTTCAAGCGCAACCTCGAGCCCGCGGAAATCATTGACCAAGTGCTGGCCGTCGAGCGCTGGCACAAGGGGCAGGGCGGGGTAGGGGACCGGCTGGTCAACAACCTGGTCATCATGGGCAGGGGCGAGCCGCTGGCCAACTACGACCATTTGCTATCCGCGCTGGAAATTCTTAACGCCGGCTGGGCGGCAAACATCGGCGCGCGCAAGATCACCATCAGCACCAGCGGCCTTGTGCCGGAGATAAAAAAACTCGCCGCGCAGCCGCGCCAGTACCGCCTGGCCCTCAGCCTGCACGGCGCGACGGACGAGGTTCGCGAACGCATCATGCCCATCAACCGCAAGTATCCCTTGGCGCAACTGGCCGCCGCCGCCGAGAAATATCAGCAAGCCAAGAAGGGAATGATCACGCTGGAGTATATCCTGATTGCTGGTGTGAACGACGACCCAACCCAAGTCCACCCCTTGGCGCAACTGGCGCGACGGCTCCGGGCAAAGGTAAACCTGATTCCCTACAACACCGTTGACGGACTAGACTGGGAACGCCCCAGCGAATCCGCGCAGGACGCCTTTTGCACCGCTCTGCAACAAGAGGGAATCGCCGTGACCCTGCGCCGAGAAAAGGGCCACGACATCGACGCCGCCTGCGGCCAACTGCGTTTGCGCACGGAACGGGAATTGGCAGAATCCTGATTGGTAAGGGCAGTCAGACGAAGAGTAGTTGAAGTCGAATCGCTTCTTGGGCATCGTCGCGCGGTGATTGCATTGTTAGATTACGGGGCGGGGAATGTGCGGAGCGTGCAGAAGGCGCTGGTGGCGGCGGGGGCGGACGTGTCGCTGGTGGGGGAACCTCAGGGATTACGTGAGGCGGCGGCGGTGGTGCTGCCCGGCGTGGGAGCGTTTGATGATTGCGTGAACGCAATGGCACGGCAGGAGTTGCTGGAAGGGGCACGGGAGTTTATCGGCACGGGGAGGCCGTTTCTGGGGATTTGCGTGGGGTATCAGGCGTTGTTTGAGCGCAGTGAGGAGTTCAACTCGTGCGCGGCGGGGCTGGGGGTGTTCAAGGGCAGTGTGGTGCGGTTTGCGGAGAATGGCATCAAAGTTCCGCAAATCGGCTGGAATGAAGTGGAGTTCGCGCGTCCGGAGTGCCCGATCTTCGAGGGGATTGAATCGGGGAGCCATTTTTATTTTGTGCACAGTTTCTTTCCGCGGCCGGAGGAGGGGGACATCGTGGCGTCCCGGACGACGTATGGGGACACGTTCGCCTCGGCGGTGTGGCGGGGCAACGTGTTCGCCACGCAGTTTCACCCGGAGAAAAGCCAAAAGGTTGGCCTGCGCCTGCTGCAGAATTTCGTGGTGCTGGCGAAGGGGTAAAGGGCTTGTCCGCCGGTGCGGGCGCTGTTAAGTTTGCGCCGAACCGATTCTTTTAAAATGGCATACGAATTACCAGACCTTCCGTACGCGCACGACGCGCTGGAACCCCACATCGATACGCAGACCATGGAGATTCACCATGGCAAGCACCACGCAACCTACATCGCCAAGCTGAACGCGGCGCTGGAGGGGCACGACGAACTGGCCGGCAAGGACATCAACGACCTCGTGAGCGACTTGGACGCGTTGCCGGAGGACATCCGCGGACCCGTGCGCAACAACGGCGGCGGTCATGCGAACCATTCTCTGTTTTGGACCGTTATGGGCCCGGGCAAGGGCGGTGAGCCCTCGGGCGCACTGGCTGAGGCCATAAACAGCGAGTTGGGT
>PBLV01000005.1 GCA_002721895.1 Verrucomicrobiales bacterium | reverse complement strand
CTTATTGGCGGCCATGAACTTCACCGTTTCGCTGGCAAGACGATCGGGCAGGTGCTCGCCGTCGGGGCCATCCTTCAACCGCGGATTGCCGTAGGGCGAAAAATATTTTTTGCCCCCGTAAGGACCGCCGCGATGATGACCACCCATGTTCACGTCGAAACCTTGATCCTCCGGCCAGAAACCCTCGTTGCCGAGGTGCCATTTGCCGGCGAAGAAGGTGGCGTAACCATTTTCCTTGAGTACCTCAGCGAGAGTGAATTCCTTCAGCTCCAGCTGGCGTGTGTAGGGTGCGGGCAACAGGCGTGTGTTGCGTCGCCATGCTCGGCCGGCAGCCGCACCGATGTAATCGGTCACACCCGTGCGCGTGGGGTACCGGCCAGTCATAATGCTCGCGCGCGTGGGGCTGCATACCGGACATGCGGCATAAGCATTGGTAAACTTCATCCCAGAGGCCGCCAGCCGATCGCAGTTTGGCGTATCGTAAAACGAACTGCCAAAGGACTTGAGATCCGTCCAGCCAAGGTCATCGACCAGAAAAAAAACGAAATTGAGCGGCTTGGTTTTCTGCTCCGCCTGGGTCAAAGCCGGACATAAAAAAACCGTCACAAAAAAAATTACTACTAATTTCATGGGCAGGGGGGGATTTTTACCTTTGGCTTCAGCAGCAAGCAAGCTTGACCTCGTACGGCTAAGCTAGAGAAAACATGATTCGCAATATGGGCTTCGGCCACGTTGCAACGAACAACCGAGCCGCAAGGTGAAACTCAACTCAGCAATGTTTCTTGTGAAAGGCTTTGGCCAACGACTCTTCAGTCGCTGCAATTTGGCCTAATTGATGAACGCCATGTACTGCCTCATGAGTATCAACAAGTTGAACCTTGCGAAAACACTCAGAGCAGAATGAAAGGTGTGACTCACCGCAGCCATCCAGTGCGTCCCAACGTTTTGGGCAATTCGGCTCGTCGCAATTAACGATGACCTTCACGAGTGCTGGGGATTTTATTGATTACCGGTATCAGCAATTCATTGCGCCTAAAAAACCCAGGCGTCCACGGAGGATCATAGAAAGCCTGAATCGGCTCCCCTGCCGGAATGAGATTGTTATTCTCCATCCATTTTTTCAATTCCGACTCAATTGTGGATGGAGCGTCCCGGTGGTGCCCCGAGTAGCGACGCACAGCGAGAATCATTTCTGGCCGCATGACTCTTCTCACCGATTGATGATTCGGCTCAGGTACCGCACTCGATTTGATTTTCTCTGGAAGGACAAAAGCCATTGTTGATTTCCCCTTTTGCTCCGATGTGAACACAGGCGTGGTCATGGCAATTTTCTGTTTTTTGTCATTGCCTCCATCGATGTAGCGGAAAAGACGCATGAAACCATTGTCTTGGTTATTTGCCATTACCGTTTCAACAAGTTGCAGTTCAGGATATTTGCGTAATTCTATTGAACCGTCTTTCTTGAGAATTTCATGTGGAGCTTCTTCGTATCCACCCCTAGTTAATTTTGTTAATGCACAGGCTGAAAAAAGTCCCACGCAAATTATAAGAAATATTTTTTTAATCATTTATGTTTACAGGTGTTCTCGGATTGCTTTTTCAATCCGGTTTGATTCCGGAGCGGTAAAAGTATGGAACCGATTCACCAGTTTCCCGTCACGGTTAATCAAAAATTTTGAAAAATTCCATTTAACCNCCCCGCCATGTTCCGAGTGGCTGGNAAGCCAATTGTACAACGGATGAATGTTTTTTCCCCATACGCTAACCTTGCTAAACATTGGGAATGACACATTGAATCGGGTTATCGCAAAATCATGAATCTCCTTATCACACCCCGGTTCTTGAAAGAGAAAGTCGTTTGAAGGAAAACCGCACACCGTAAAGCCTTCATAACCGTACTTCCTCTGCAGGTTCTCCAATCCCTCATATTGCGGGGTAAACCCGCATCTGGAAGCCAAGTTGACAATCAGCAAAACCCTTCCGGAATATTCAGCCAACGTTGTTTTTCGCCCCTCGATATCAACCAAGGGAATATCATAAATGGGCGTGTTAGCGGTCNGCGTTTTCATTATTTGATTCTTTCATAGGCATGCAAGGCTCTTGTTCTTGCCTTGGAATGATCAACTATAGGCTGAGGGTACAGGTCGACTCGGCCAGCAATGCGAGGCTCAAAGATTTCGGGCGCGGATAAATGCCTGAGTTCCGGGACCCACCTCCGAATGTAATCTCCATTCGAATCAAATTTCTTTGCCTGAATTGTCGGATTAAATATGCGGAAATATGGAGCTGAATCCGCCCCGCATCCAGCCGCCCATTGCCAGCCTTGCGTGTTGGACGCAAGATCTGCATCAACCAAAGTATCCCAAAACCATTCGGCCCCACGGCGCCAATGGATCAGCAGGTGCTTCGCCAAAAAAGAAGCCGCAACCATCCTCACTCGATTGTGCATCCATCCGGTAGCACAAAGCTCGCGCATGCCCGCATCCACCAGCGGATAGCCGGTCTGCCCTTTTTGCCAAGCCTGCAAATGACGTTCAGATTTTTTCCAAGGGAAACGATTGAATGAGGGCTTCAGAGGTTCATTAACAGTGTGAGGAAAATGATGCAGTAAATGATAACCAAACTCGCGCCATCCCAATTCGGCCAAAAACTGCGACCCCTTCCAATCTGAATCGCCGGCCACTTTGAGTGCGTGCCAGATTTGGCGAGGACCAATTTCACCGAACCTTAAGTGAGGAGACAATCTTGATGTGCCTTGGCAATCGGGAAAATTTCGATCCTGAGAATAATTGTCCACCGAGGTTTTTATGAAATGACTTAAAGTTTGCATAGCCCCACCTTCCCCAGGGATCCACTTGCGCCGCATCTCATTTGGCCAGTCTTTGGTTGGCTCAAGTTGGAGTTCAGAAATTCGCGTNCTTGATACATTTTTTTGCGGAACCTGAAATGATCTTGGCGAACATATGGGGCGGGGTGGATTCAGCTCCTTTAAGCAATTTCTCCAGAACGGGGTAAACACCTTGAAAGGAAGTCCGCTGCGGTTTTCTATTTCCCCGGGTTCTGAAAGTAGATTTGCCTTAAAGGTCTTAACTGCAACTCCCGCCGCCTTTAGTTTTGTTGCAACTATTTCATCACGCAAATTTATTTGAGGCTCATAACGCCTGTTCCAGTAAACCGCATGAGCATTTGTTTCCTGCACCAATGACTTAAGCACACGAATTGCATTCCCAGATTTAANGATGAGTCGCCCACCAATGCGTTCAAGACTTTTGCTGAAGTTATCCAGTGAATGATGCAACCACCAACGAGAGGCAGCGCCAGGATTCAAATCCTCTTCGTCAGGAGACCAGATGAAAACAGGAACGACAGACCCTATCTTGGCCGCGGCACTTAGAGCCGGATTGTCTGCAGTTCTTAAATCGAATCGAAACCAAACAATGGTGGTATTTATTGATTTCACACCGCAATTCCCCATCTAATTTTTTTGAGTATCCTCAATAAGAAACTCCGGTTGGACTTCCCCAAATTCATCGATCAAAACTTTATGCCGATGCTTGAAAACGCGCTTCATTCTGTTCAGCACAAATGGATAAATTACCGAATGAACGATTCTGCCTCCGGGTACAATGAATTCAATTTCGTCACGCATCTCGCATTTGTTATGCCTAACGGAAGCGAAGACATGACGGTGTTTCCACACTCTAAATGGACCAGATAATTGCAGATCGCTAAACTCTTTATTCGGCTTCACATTCTCCAATTTGGCAAGCCAATCCACGTACAAACAGCATCCTAATAGTGGGATGCGGAGATGGGCAACGGAACCTTCTTGCAATGCGGCTGGCTTGATGATTTCCACTGAATCTTTTTCTGGGGTCAACTTTCTCAATGCAAGCGGATTCTCATGCCATTTATAGACTTCTTCAGGCGAAGCATTCAGGCAGGTCCGGTGTGTGTACTTGGCTGGAAACATTCCGGCTGTGTTGTTATTTTAGCCCTCTGAGCAGAAGCATTTTGTCAACCTTTTGGGAGCGTTTTTCTTTCAAGTCGAGGTCCTCGAGCAGATCAATAAGGTTTTTGCAAAGTGCTGAGGTCACGAAAAAGCCAAAGATCAAAATGCCTGGTAAAACTGGATCTTCCATTTTTAATCCTCCTTCATATATTTTTTTTGGATATGTGTGATTTTGTGAATAGCCCACAAGCCAAGTATACTTGGCACCCAGATGCCAACATAGGCTCCATACTCTCGGTTTACGTTGAACCAAAGTATGATGCTGACAAACATACTGCTGAGGGTGCAGATAAGGTAGATGGTGTCTGTTTTCTTCATTTTATTTTTTATGCTGTCATGGGCAGCGCCGCGGTCTCCAAGGCTATGGTGCTGCGTAATTTGTTTATGGCGGTCTTTTGGATTTGCCGGATTCTTTCGCGGGTTAAGCCATAGTCCTGAGCTATTTGGCTCAATGAACGATCTCTACCCGTGCCAATCCCAAATCGTTGGCGGACGATGTCGCATTCGCGTTCATCCAGCACTTTCATCGCTTTTTCAACGTAGGCAAAGTCATGGTCACAGGTCGCAGCATGATCTGGAGCCACTGAATTTTCATCAGCCAGCCTTTCATGCAGCGAGCACACTTCTTCATTCTCATTCTCGTCCAATGAGTAGGAGGTCTTTCTGACCCTTTTCATTAATTGAATGTTCTCCGTAGATATCCCCGTTGTGTTGGCAAGCTCTTCATCTGTGGGGAGCCGCCTCAGTTTCTTGTTAAGGTCGAATTCCGCCTCGCGCATTTTCCGAATACGATCAGCCAAATACACGGGCAACCGCACTGTACGGCCCTGATTTGCAATGGCCCTTCGGATGGATTGACGCACCCAAATGGCGCAAAGCGTGGAGAAGCGGCATCCGCGAGCGGGATCAAAACGCTCGGCAGCCTTGATAAGCCCAATGTTTCCCTCGCTGACCAAGTCCATATATTCTAATCCCAGATTTTTGTATTCAGATGCGATTTTCAAGACAAGACGAAGGTTTGCCTTAACCAGAATGTTTACGGCTTCCTGATCGCCAGCTTGGATCCTGTAACCGAGCTCTCTTTCTTGCTCGGGTGTAATTCGTTGGAACTCTGAAANCTCACTNAGATANCTGGTCAGGTTGGNAGCCTCTTTTGATTNGGTCTCGTGAGAAAGTGAGTGGANAATTGATCCGTGTGTTTGCATGGGGTTTTCTTGTATTGAGAGGGGTGGCTAGCTCGCCACCCCTCCCCAGTTTGGGCGATGATTAACGGGACTTCGCCTGCTTGTTGCGACCTTTGGGAATAAGCACTGTATCTATAATATGAATGATTCCATTGTTAGCGGCCACATCAGCTTTCGTGACCTGAGCTTTGTTGACCATCACGCCATCGTTCTTCAGCTTGAGCCTCACCGATTTGCCGGAGACGGTCTTGGCCTTGCCTTCCTTAATATCGGCGCTGGCAACTTTGCCGCTGATGACATGATATTTGAGAACATTGACAAGCTTGTTCCGGTTTTCCGGCTTCAACAGTTCCTCGACTGTTCCCTTGGGAAGTTTTGAGAATGCCTCATCGGTAGGGGCAAACACAGTGAAGGGGCCTTTGCTTTTCAGGGTTTCAATTAAACCTGCTGCCTTGAGTGCTGCGGCCAGAGTTTTGAATTTACCCGCTGCAACGGCGGTATCCACAATGTCCATCGACTTGCGCTCCTTGGCCGTGGAGGTGAACACAGTTTTCTTTCTAGGCGGCAACATGACCTTGTCGATCACATGCACGATCCCATTGCTGAAACGCACATCGGCTTCCCGCACACGCGCGTAGTTGTTGTTCAGGAAAAGATGGTTGCCCCAGCGCTTCACCCTGAGGTGGGCACCGTTCACGGTGGTAATTTCGCCACTCCGAAGTGAGCATGATGTTTTTGCATCGCCCACGACATGGAATGTAAGGATCGATTTCAGCTGCTCCTTGTTTTCAGGCTTCAGCAGATTCTCAACCGTTCCTTTGGGTAGTCTTGCGAATGCATGATCATTGGGAGCAAATACTGTAAATGGACCATCCCCTTTCAGGGTTTCAACCAGGCCGGCAGCCTTTACAGCGGCGACCAAGGTCTTGAATTGTCCGCAGTCCTCCAGAGCATCGACAATGTCTTTGGCCTGAACATTTATGCAAGCTGCGGTTGCAGCAATGATGGCAATTAGTTTTTTCATATTTATTTTTTTGGGTTTTGGGGAGAAGGGTATATCCCCTCCTCCCGGGTTTACGTCCGTTAAGTACCTCCTTGAAGAAGAATTACTTGGACTTTGGAAGAATCACGGCATCGATGACGTGAATCACACCGTTATCAGCCTTCACGTCAGTAGCCACAACCTTTGCGTTGTCTACCCAGACCCCCTTCTTTGATACCTTCATTTTGAACGAAGATCCCGAGGCTGTTTTGACTTTCCCGGACTTTACGTCCTTTGCCATCACCTTGCCTGGGACAACATGGTAGGTGAGGATCGCTACGAGTTTTTGTTTGTTTTCGGGCTTCAACAAACTTTCAAGTGTGCCCTTGGGCAGTTTAGCGAAGGCCTCGTCAGTTGGCGCGAAAACGGTGTAGGGGCCTTCGCCTTTGAGAGTTTCAACCAATCCAGCGGCCTTTACTGCTGTTACCAGCGTGCTGAAAGATTTGTTGGAAGCTGCCACATCAACAATGTCACCAGCTTGTGAATCAGCCGCAATGAACAGGGAGGCTGCGGCTGCGAGGAGGGATTTGAGTTTTTTCATATACTTTCTTTTTGTTTAGCTATTGTTTATATATCAAGGACGAATTAACGCGCTTGAGGAATAAATATATAGCAAATAAGTGATATGTCAAATAAAAGTATAGGAAAAATCGATTCAACAGATAAACATAGCTTTTTGTGGGCTTTTTATGAGGTTTTGAGGGTTAGGTTCTCGTGTTCGACGAGTCTGTCCATCGCTTTTTCGAGGCAGGATCGAGATTCTGAGGCAATTTTGTGCAAGTACTGATGAACTTCCGCATCTTTAGTATTCCTACTTTCACAGTCTTTCATGTAGGCCTCAAAATGGTTGAGGCTAAACAATATGTGCGAAAGATGCTGCGGACACTCGCACTCAATGGCGTTGGGTTGATTTACAATCTCCCACAATTGTGAATCGCTATAACGCCTATCTGGCGGCATGCATTCTGTTGCCTCTTCCTCCGGTTGGCCCGTCTTTTCCAGCAAAAAATTCGCTGCCAAGGTGAGTTCCAGCACATTAACAGGAGCCCTTAGCGGCAGGGTTATTCCATCAGAAAGTTCTTTTACCACCTTTTTGGGCCCAAAAGCATACACCACACAGGCACCCTTTGCGCCTGAATGACTAATGGCTTCTCGAATCTTACCCGGGCTATCCGGTTGAAGACTGGCAATCTGAAAAACAAGCAAATCTGCTTGGCACGCCTTAATGTCATTCGAGAGCGCATCCCCAGGTTTGAATTGCCCCGCCAACTCCAAAGGCGCGGCATAGGCCCCAACCTCAGCACTGGAGAGCAACGGAAAGCCATGGCCCAACACCACCACTTTGATCGGCGCCTGATCCGATCGATATACCGGATTGCCAGTCNTGCCTGCACGGTCATGCAAACGCTTCTCGAGATCCTCAATCGAGAGATTGGCAATCATGCCAATACTATCACCATGATCAGTCAGTTCTTTCAATAGGCTTAACTTGGCCAAATCCTTTTCGGTATAAAGGCGTTGCTTGCCCTCAGTTCGAACAGGCTCAACCGCATCATAACGGGTTTGCCACATTCTGATCGTGACCGGATTAATCCCCGTCAAGCGAGCAATTGCCCCAATTTTGTAAAGCTGTGAACTCTCGTGAATCATCATTATCCTAGTACAATTCTTGCACAAACAAGTGCATGCGAAAAACGATCGTACAGCCTGATAATGTTTTATTACAACTTTACACGCTAAAAAGTTCTTCGCAGGAAACCATGATCTGAAATCTGAACTCTTGCTTAAAGAAAAATCACTTAAACCACCAAGGCTGCTCCGATGGAAGGTGTGCCTAAGATTATTACGGAAAGGAGAATAGCAAGTCGTCTCATGAGCATAATGACTCAACGGGGGCTCTGCGTTGCCCTCCGCTCATTGTCCACCAAACACTCAACTTGAAAGTACTTCGACCGCTTTCTCCAAGCTGTCGAGATCGGCAACATTGATAATCTCCACCTCGCGGTCAATGCGACGCATAAAGCCTGTAAGAGCGGTTCCCGGTCCCAGTTCAATAAACCTCGTGAAGCCTCGTGACAGCAGCCAGCGAATTGAAGCTTCCCAGCGAACCGGCGCAGTCACTTGTTCCACCAATCGTTGGAGTATCTCGCCCGGAGTTGCGTGGGGTTCGGCGGTGACGTTTGAAATTACCGGCATGCCGGGCAGGTTAAGTTCCACTTTACGAAGGGCAGACTCAAGTTTTGGCTGAGCGCTTTCCATCAAGCGAGAGTGATAAGCCCCTGCTACCGCTAGGGGCAGTGCACGTTTTGCGCCTTTCTCCTTCGCAAACTCACAGGCCCGATCAATGTTTTCCTTCGCGCCAGATATCACCAGTTGCCCAGGGCAATTCAAATTCGCCAGTTCAACATCCGTGGCGGCGCATACCTCTCGCGTGGTGTTTTCGTCGAGTCCAATGACCGCCGCCATGCCGCCTTCGGTCGCATCACAAGCCTCCTGCATAAACCTTCCACGCTTCCGCACAACCGACAGGCCCGCCTCCATTGACATCACTCCCGCAGCTGCTAGGGCAGTAAACTCTCCCAGAGATAAGCCAGCTGCCGCCTCGAACTGCAAGTCGGGGACACGCAGTCTGAGGATTTCCAACGCCACCCAACTGTGGAGAAAAATGCCGGGCTGCGCATTTTCCGTTTGGGTCAGGAGATCCTCAGGACCCTCGAAACAAATTTTCGCCAAGTCGTAATCAAGCACCTCGTTGGTCCGGTCAAACAACGTTTGTGCCTCGGTATATCGCTCCGCCAAGTCCCGGCCCATCCCGACCACCTGAGCACCTTGCCCTGCAAACAACAACGCTGTCTTCGTCATGGCCGAAGGCACTACACGCTACCCTGTTACAACGCAACCCCCTTTATCCTCTGTGGCCCTGCACGCAAAAAAACTCGTGTTATGCCGTGGAGCCGCAGAGTTGGATTGAGGGCTGAAGCAATCTGCGTTATCCCAAGGCCATGACCTCCACTGAACAGCAGCTCCTCGACACCCTGCTCGAGCTCGAGGACGCCGTCGCCCGCGTCAATGCCAACCCCAAGCCCGACCTCATGGTCCTCTTCACACGCCTCGACACCCTCACCGCCGCCATGCCTAAGAACACCCAGCCCGACCTTCTCCATTATCTCCACAAGAAAAGCTACCAGAAAGCCCGGCTCTTTTTACAAGGGGAAGATCCCGAAGCCGGTGCGTGTCCCAGATAGAAACCGTGCCGCTGTGGGTGAGGCCGGTGGCCTCCCCGCCGACTCCGTAGGGTCCGGCTACAACAACCCGCCATGATCAACGACACCATCGCCGCCATCGCCACCCCGCTCGGGGAAGGTGGCCTTGCTGTCATCCGCCTCTCCGGTGCCGATGCCCACGCCATCGCGGGCCAATGCTTTAAACCAATTGGCTCCAATTCAAAATCACCTGCCGCCGCTCCAAGCCATACCCTTCACTACGGCAAAATCGTCGACCGTGGACGTAACATCGACGAAGTTCTTCTCGCCGTCCTCCGAGCTCCGCGGACTTTCACTCGCGAGGATACCATCGAGATCACCTGCCATGGCGGCCTGCTCGCCGCGCAATCCGTACTGAAGGCCATCCTTGCTGCCGGCGCACGCAGCGCCGAGCCCGGCGAGTTCACCCGGCGCGCCTTTCTAAATGGCCGGATCGACCTCACCCAAGCCGAAGCTGTTAGTGACCTCATCCACGCCCGCACCGATCTCGCCCTTGCCGCCGCCAACGAGCAGCTTGCGGGTAGGCTAAGTCAACGCATCCACCAGTTGCGTGACGACCTCATGCAAACCCTTGCCCATGTCGAGGCCCACATCGATTTCCCCGATGAGGACATTGCTCCCGATACCCTTGTACAACTCCTTGCTCGCCTTGAGGCCGTCCTTACCAACATTGACGAGCTACTCGCCACCGCCGACGAAGGCCGCGTTCTGCGCCAAGGCATCCGCGCCGCCATCATTGGCCGTCCCAATGCCGGCAAGTCCAGCCTGCTCAACCAGCTCCTTGGCCACGACCGCGCCATTGTCACCTCCGCTCCCGGCACCACCCGCGATACCATCGAGGAAACCGCCAACATCCGCGGCATCCCCGTCGTTTTCATAGACACCGCCGGTCTTCGCCATTCCACCGACCCTATCGAGGCCGAAGGCATTCGCCGCAGCCACCAAAGTATCGCCCAAGCCGAGCTTATCCTCCACGTCCTCGACGCCAGCGAACCAATGTCCAAGGACGACCAGCAACAAATCGACAACAACCAAGGCAAGCGACAAATCCTCATCGCCAACAAGGCCGACCTCGCCTCCCAACTCAACCACCCCGACACCATTAAAATCTCATGCCTCGACGGCAACGGCATTGAAGCACTGAAAGACGCCATCCGCGCCGCCGCGTGGTCCGGCGACATCCGTGCCGATATGCTCCCCGCCATGATCAACGCCCGTCATCAGGACGCCCTCCGGCGCGCCCGCGAGGCATTGACCCGAGGCCTCGAGGCCCTGCGCGACGGCCAAACTCTCGAGCTGCCCGCCATGGATCTCCGCATCGCCGCCAACGCAACCGGCGAAGTTGTCGGCAAAACCTCAACCGAAGATCTGCTCGACACCATCTTCAGCCAATTCTGCATCGGAAAATGATCGAACTCGAAGAAGCCACCACACGCATCCTGAAAACCATCCGCCCCACGGAGCAGGAAACCATCCCCCTTGCCAATGCCGCCGGCCGTATCCTGGCAGCATCACAAGAATCCCCCGTCAATCTCCCCGCCTTCGACAACTCCGCAATGGACGGTTACGCCGTACGTGCCGCCGATGCCGCCACCGGCGCGCGCCTCCGGCAAATCGGCGAAGTCCCCGCAGGCGCATTCTTCGCGGGCGCGGTCAGAGAGGCCCAATGCGTGCGCATATACACTGGCTCCCCCATTCCCGCAGGAGCCAATGCCGTAGTGATGCAGGAAGACACACAGATGAAAGGCGACACGATTGAGATCACCGAAGGAGTGAAGCCATTTGAACACATTCGCTTGCAAGGTGAAGATGTGAGGGAGGGGGAAACCATTGGCCGAACAGGCGAGAAATTACACGCTGGCCGTTTGCAACTGCTTGGGGCCGCCGGTGTGGCCCGCGTGGAGACCTTTCGGCGCCCGATTGTTGGCGTGTTGGCCACCGGCGACGAATTGCGCGAACCCGGGATGGAACTGGGCGAGGGGGGCATCTATGAAAGCAACCGCGTGGCTCTTGCGGAACTCATTCGACAAGCCGGCGCGGAGGCGCGAGTGTTTCCACTGGTGCCGGACACGCTGGAAGCCACCGTTGACGCGTTGGGCGGGGCGTTTGCCGAGTGCGATGCGGTGGTCACCTCCGGTGGCGTGAGCGTGGGCGAGCATGACTACGTAAAGGCGGCCTTCGAAAAGCTCGGCGGCTCGCTCGATTTTTGGCGGGTAAAGATCAAACCAGGCAAGCCATTCGTTTTTGGGCGGCTGGACGACCGTCCGCTCTTTGGNGTGCCGGGCAATCCAGTCTCGGCCATGGTCACATTCCTCGTACTGGTGCGCCCGGCGGTGTTGCAAATGCAAGGCGCGACTACATTGGAATTGCCCTCACACCCGGGAGTGCTGGCCGACCCACTGGCTAATCGCGGCGACCGTCGCCATTTTATGCGCGTGCGCGTTGACACCCAAGGCACCGTGCACGCCACCGGCTTGCAGGCCTCCCATGCCGTCGCCGGCCTGGGTCAAGCTAACGGACTCGTGGACGTGACTCCGAAGACGGTGTTGGGCGAAGGTGAACACGTGGACGTGCTGCGGTTTTGATGATCACTCCCTAAAGGTACTCCTTCAACTTCTCCCGATACTTGCGGTACAGACCGCTGAGTACAATAAGGATGACGCCCATGTCCATGAAGGTGAGGATGCGCGGCACTCCGTCGAGCTTGCTCCAAGCGAGGAACATCAGGTTGCTTGCCAGCATGCCAAAGCTCACGAGATAAATTAATATAATGACACGCCGCATCGCTGATGCCGGCGCACCCCATGCGCGCAATGTACACCAGCAACATATCCAGACGCGCCAGCCACACTTTGCCGACTTGCAGCTCAAAGGAACCCTTGTCCGGTGCCGCCACGGTAATCACCCGAGGTTGTTTTGAATCTCCAATTGTTTCGCGCTGGTGATCAATCCATAAATGAGTACCACCGCTGAGATTACGCACAACCATGCCATGTCCCGACAATATCGCACCCTATTCGCATTGGGAAATTGAAATACCAAATATCGAACATCGATTGGATCAATACTTAAACATATCAACATATCCGGATATATTGATTTAAGTGTTGACGAATGGAGTGTATAGCGTAGCATGGAGCGCTGATGAATGAATCGCCCATCAAGGCAGAACTGCGGGAGCAATTGGCTGAGCGTATTCTTTTTTTGGATGGCGCGATGGGGACGATGGTGCAGCGCCATGAGCTGGAGGAGGGCGATTTTCGTGGGGAACGGTTTGCCGATCATCCGGGTGACCTGAAGGGGAACAATGATCTGCTGTCTCTCGCGCGCCCGGAGATTATTCGCGGCATTCACATGCAATTTCTCGAGGCGGGCTGCGACATCATTGAGACGAATACTTTCAGCGCCACGCGCATTGGCATGGCGGATTATGCGATGGAGGATATCGCGCGCGAATTGAATGTCGCCTCGGCCCAGCTGGCCCGCGAAGCGGTGGAGGCGGTGATGGCCAAGGATGCCTCGCGCCGCTGTTATGTGGCAGGGGCGATCGGGCCAACCAATCGTACGGCTTCGATATCGCCGGATGTAAATGATCCAGGTTTTCGCGCGGTGACCTTTGATGATCTCGTGGCGGTGTACCGTGAGCAGACGGAGGCCTTGATCGAGGGCGGCGTGGACATCCTGTTGCCGGAAACGACTTTCGATACGCTCAACCTCAAGGCGGCGTTGTTTGCGATTGAGGAAGTGTTTTTGGAACACGGTGAACGGTTGCCGGTGATGGTTTCGGTGACGATCACCGATGCCTCCGGCCGCACGCTCTCGGGGCAGACAACCGAGGCGTTTTGGAATTCCATCGCGCACGCCAAGCCCTTCACCGTGGGCATCAACTGCGCGCTCGGCGCGAAGGAAATGGCGCCGTACATCCGCGAGTTGTCGCGCATTGCGGATACCTATGTGCACTGTTATCCGAACGCCGGATTGCCAAATCCATTGGCGGAAACGGGTTACGACGAACGGCCGGTGGACACGGCGGCGGCGTTGCGTGACTTGGCTGATCAAGGCTTACTAAACGTGGCCGGCGGTTGCTGCGGCACGACGCCAGCCCATTTGCAGGCGATCATTGAGACGCTGGCCGAAGTGAAGCCGCGCGTGCCCGCAACATTGCCGGGTTCACTGCGTTTAAGTGGTCTGGAGCCGCAGACGATTGGCGATCGCACCGGCCAACTGGCGATGGTGGGTGAGCGCACGAACGTGATGGGCTCGCCGAAGTTCAAGAAACTCATCAAGGAAGGTGATTTTGAGGCAGCACTTGCGTTGGCGCGGCAGCAGGTGGTGAACGGCGCCAACGTCATCGACATTTGTTTCGACGAAGGCCTGCTCGATGCCGAGGCGTGCATGCGCAAATTTTTGAACCTGCTCGCGTCCGATCCGGACATATCACGTGTGCCGATCATGGTGGACAGCTCCAAGTGGACCGTGCTGGAAGAAGGCCTGAAGTGTCTGCAGGGCAAGGGCATCGTGAACTCAATCAGCCTCAAGGGAGGCGAGGAGGAATTCCTTCGGCAGGCGGCCTTGTGCCGGCGCTACGGGGCGGCTGCCGTGGTCATGGCCTTTGACGAAAAAGGTCAGGCGGCGACGATTGAGGACAAAGTGGCCATCGCCGAACGCGCCTACACGCTGCTGACCGAGCAACTGGATTTTCCGCCGGAAGACATCATTTTTGACCTCAACATCCTGACCGTCGCCACCGGCATGGAGGAGCATAATGATTATGCGGTCAACTTCATCGAGGCCGTGCGGCAAGTGAAGGAGCGTTGCCCGGGCGCCCGCACCAGCGGCGGCGTGAGCAATATTTCGTTTTCCTTTCGCGGCAATAACGTCGTTCGCGAGGCGATGCACTCGGCGTTCCTCTATCACGCCGTGGAGGCCGGCCTGGACATGGGCATCGTCAATGCCGGCATGCTTGAGGTGTACGAACAAATTGAGCCCGAGTTGCTGGAGCACGTGGAAGACGTTTTGTTGAACCGGCGCTCGGATGCGACGGATCGCCTCATTGATTACGCGGAGCAGTTCAAGGGTGTCAAAAAAGAACGCGCCGCTGCCGATCAAAAATGGCGCGAGGAACCGGTGGCCGCTCGACTGAGCCACGCACTGGTAAACGGCATCACCGAATTCATTGAGGAAGATACCGAGGAAGCCCGCGCGGCTGCCGCGCGTCCACTCGAAGTGATCGAGGGGCCGTTGATGGATGGCATGAAAGTGGTCGGCGAGCTGTTTGGTGCCGGCAAGATGTTCCTGCCGCAAGTGGTGAAAAGCGCGCGCGTGATGAAAAAGGCCGTGGCTTATCTCACCCCGTTCATGGAGGCGGAGAAAGGCGAGGGCGACGAAACCAGCGCGGGTACGTTTGTGATCGCCACGGTCAAGGGCGACGTGCACGACATCGGTAAAAATATCGTCGGCGTCGTGCTCGGCTGTAATGGCTACAAAGTCATCGATCTGGGCGTGATGGTGGATTGTGATTCCATTTTGAAAGCCGCCGAGGAACACAACGCGGACATCATTGGCCTGAGCGGGTTGATCACGCCGTCGCTGGATGAAATGATTTTTAACGCCAAGGAAATGCAACGGCGCGGCCTCCGGACACCGCTGTTGATTGGCGGCGCCACCACAAGCAAGGCTCACACGGCGATCAAGATTGCCCCGGCCTACGAGGGGCCCACGTGTCATGTGCTTGATGCCTCGCTGGTGGTGGGTGTGTGCAACGATTTGCTCAGTGAAAATCGGCGTGATGATTTTCGTGAAGAACTGGAAGCCGAACACGAGCGCCTGCGTGAGAAGTTTGCCAGCGGCGAGGATGGCCGCAAAGACATTGTGCCCTTGGCCAATGCCCGCGCCGCCGCGCCGCAATACGACTGGGCCACCGAGGAGATTCGCATGCCGGAAATCCTTGGCCTGCAGCATTTTAAATCCATCCCGCTGGATGTGCTGGCGACCTACATCGACTGGTCGCCATTCTTCTGGGCGTGGCAGTTGCACGGGGTGTACCCGACTATTTTCAACAAGCCCGAGGAAGGGAAGGAGGCGAAGAAGCTGTTTGCCGACGGCCAGAAAATGCTGGAGGACATCATTGCCAACCAGCGGTTCACCGCGCGGGCGGTGGCCGGATTTTGGCCGGCCAACAGTGTGGGAGAGGATGTGGAAGTGTACGCGGATGATTCACGTACCCAGCAACTGGCCACGTTCCATTTCCTGCGCCAGCAACGCCAGAAAAAGGAAGGGCAACTGTGTCGCAGTCTGGCGGATAACATCGCGCCAAAGGAGAGCGGGCGCGTGGATTACTTTGGCGGCTTTGTGGTGACGGTGGGCCAAGAGGTGGAGGATTACGCCGCCACCTTCCGCGATGCGGGCGATGATTACAGCGCCATCATCGTGCAGGCGCTGGGCGATCGCCTCGCCGAGGCCAGCGCGGAGTACATTCATAAAACCCTGCGCGACCAGAGCGGTGCTGGCGCTGAGGAAGGGTTTGCGGCAGAAACCAAACTCGACGAGGAGCAGGCGAAGTTTTTGATCAGGGAAAAGTACCGCGGCATCCGGCCGGCGGCGGGATATCCGTCCTGTCCGGATCACAGTGAGAAAGCGACGCTTTGGAAATTGCTCGAGGCCGAGGAGCGCACGGGCGCCACTCTCACCACCAGCTATGCCATGAAACCGCCCAGCACGGTAAGCGGGTATTACCTGAATCAGGCGGACGCAAAATATTTCAACCTCGGCCTAATCGGCGAGGATCAGGTGGCCGACTATGCCGCGCGCAAAAACATTTCCCAATCCGAAGCCGAAAAATGGCTCCGGCCGCATTTGGGTTACGACGAGGATTAATCATGAAAACGAACCGAGCTTTCACCCTGATTGAACTGCTGGTGGTTATCGCCATCATCGGGATTTTGGCTGCGATTCTCCTGCCGGCACTGTCCAAGGTAAAATTTAAAGCCATGACGGCCCAAAATAAAAATAACCTGAAGCAAATTGGGGCCGCGGCAGCATTGTTTGAAGGGGACAACCAGAGCCGGATGGTTGGTGTGGGAGATCATACCGGCAAACAATTCTTTGGCATCTATCAGGGGCCTGGGACAAAGGTTGATTTTTCGCGCGGAACTCTCAGTCCGTATGTAAATGGAGACATCAAGGTTTGGGCCGACCCTGCGCATAACAGTTATACCCCACGGGCCGACGGCCAAACCTGCAGCTACGGCTACAACTACCATTACCTCAACAAAAAGGTTGAGAAGGGCAACTGGTGGGATGGCGCAGATTACAAATATTGGTGGGAGGGGGTTCACTCAAGCCTCATTCGCAATCCTGCTGAGACGGTTGTCTTCGGGGATTCCGGCCGAAACTGGATGGGGCCGGAGGAGGAGAACTGGTATTGGACACCCCCTTCGGAAGCGCGCCGCTGGCCCGGATGGGAGACGGCCTACACGCAGTTTCGTCACAATGGCAAGGCGTGTATCAGTTGGGCTGACGGCCACGTGGATCTGAGAAATCCTCACACGTCCTTGCCGGTTAATGCGGATCGTCTGGGTTATATTTGTGGTACGGACGACAAGTTGTTCAAACTCAACAAACAACAGCCGTGAAAATAACGCAGGTCATTTTGGTGGTGGCGGGGCTGGGCGCAACTGCTTGGGGATACTGGACCAGCCTCGAAGACGAACCGAAATTCCGCGCCCCAGTCGACGCTTCGCTTGAGTCCAAGGAATCGGTCGACGCATTGGGCCTGTTATGCCAACTGGCGAAATCCACCAATACACTAGATGCCTGCATGAGCCCGAAGGCACAACCGATGGCGCGCCGCCAAGTGCTCCAATGGTCCAGCCGCCTCAAGAAAGGCAGCTCACTCGTTTTAAAGGGAGCTGCATGGAAAGGCAAATATTTCAGCATTGCCGTTGCTCAGGCTGGCGTTAAAGAGGAACCACGGGCACACTATTTCCACATGGTTAAGGATTCTGACGGCACGCTTCGCATCCTTGGCCTACAGAACTAAATCCGTGAAACGGGCGCGCAATATTGGGTTATGGATAGTGCTAGCAGTGGCATTCACCGCGCTGCGCTGGCCGGAATTGTTGCCCTCAAACTTCAGTCCGGTTTACGCCACGTTTCTCTGCGCGGGAACCCTTGCCGCCGGATCGGGCGCGTGGATTTTGCCCTGCCTGTTCATGCTCGTGAGCGACCTGGCCATCAACGTGTTTTATTATCAGCCCCTTGGGTTCTCAACCTTCGGCTGGTACATGCCCTTCAACTATGGACTGGGCATGCTCCTTGTTTGCTGGGGGCGCCGGTTTACCGCGGATGCCCATCCAGCCACACTGATTCTTTCCGGCATGCTGGGTGGCGTAGCGTTTTTTGCTGTTACCAATGGCCTAACCTGGATGATGGATCCGGGATATCCCAAAAGTTTTTCCGGGTTGGTACAGGCGTTCACCATCGGAAAGCCGGGTTATCCACCAACTTGGATTTTCTTTCGAAATGCCGCGGCCGGGGGCGCCGTCTTCACCGCGCTGATTGTGCTGGCTGTCCGTTGGAAAAAAGCCGGGAGCGGCCAGCGTCTCGTCCCGACCCAAGGCGCCTGATGAGCAACGTTTCTATTCTGGCGATTTCAACTGGCCCTCGGTCTTGGCAATGATTGTAGCGACAGTGGCGTCACCCGTGACATTCAATGCCGTGCGACACATGTCGAGAATACGATCAACGCCGAGAACAAGCAGGAATGCGGGAACAGGTGTAACGGCGGCGTCCGCGGGCCAGACACCCTCGAGGATGATGATGAGCATGACCATGCCCGCTCCCGGCACTGCGGCAGTACCGACGGACGCGAGTACAGTAAGCAGCACGATATTCACCTGCGTGGCGAGGGTGAAGGAGGTATCGAGCATCACTTGACCGATAAATACAACTGCGACGGCCTGATATAACGCCGTGCCATCCATGTTGATGGTAGCGCCAAGGGGAAGGACGAAGGACGAGGTTTCCTTGGCGACGCCAAGTTTTTCCTCACAGCGTTTCATGGTGACAGGAAGGGTGGCGCCACTACTGCTGCTGGAAAAGGCAAGCAGTTGCGCGGGACCAATACCGCTAAAAAACTGGCGGAGAGTCAAGGGTGTCAGGAGCTTTAGCAGGCCGAGATAAACGATGGCGAGGTGCAGCGCGAGGCCTGCAATGACACAAAGACAGTACCAGCCGAGGGTCTGAAACAATCCAAGGATGGCCCCGGGATCATCCTTGGCAACGCCGGTGATCGTATCGGCAATTAGGGCAAAGACAGCCACAGGCGCGATGATCATGATCATGAAAACAGCCTTGATGACGACTTCCTGTAGACCTTGGAAAACGGCGAAGACCGGCTTGCGTTTGTCATCGGGCACCTGCACGAGGGCGATGCCGATAAGCAGACTAACAAAGACGATTTGCAGCATGTTACGATTATCGCTGGCGGAACCCATAAAATTGTCGGGTACCATGTTCACCAGCGGCGCAAGCGGACCGCTTTCCTTGGCCTTGGTGGCATTGGCCACGCCGGTCTTCAACTTCTCGGAGGCGATCTTCTCGGAGGCAAAGTTGGCCTCACCCGTGGCCTTTTGCCCTTGCGCTTGGTACTTGGCTTTTTGATCGTCGGCCATTTTGTGGCCGGGCTGGACGAGGTTTACCATCAGCAGACCAATGGTCACCGCAATGGCCGTGGTACAAAGGTAGAGGGCAATTGTCTTTCCTCCCATGCGGGAGAGTTTTTTGAAGTCGGAGAGCGACGCCACGCCACAGACCAGCGAGGTTAACACGAGCGGCATGGCAATGAGCTTTAACAGGTTGACAAAGATTTTGCCGATTGGAGCAATCCAGTCTGCGGTGAATGCGGCCCAACCTTGGTGGGCGGCGAAAACTCCAAACAGCGCGCCCAGCGCCATTCCGATGAGGATTTGCCAGTGTAATGGGCGGTACCAAGCCATGGCCGGGCAGTGTACGGGTTTGGCGCCGGGTTGCAGCAAAATTTCAAAAGGGGTTGTCGCCGGTTGGGTTTGTCGGCATTCTCGCGCGTCCTTTGATGCAGATAGTCAACATTGGCCTGATTGGCGGCGGCACGGTTGGCGGCGGGGTGTTTAAAGCCCTGCGGCGGAATGGTGCTCTGATGTCGTCGCGGCTGGGGGTGCGCCTGCGGGTGTCCTGCGTGGCGGTGCGCAACGTGCGCAAGCCACGAAAGGTGAAGCTACCGCGCTCCGTATTGACCAAACACTGGCAGGATGTGGTGGCGGACCCCAAGGTGGACTTGGTGGCAGAGTTGGTGGGAGGCACTGACACCGCGCGAGAGGTGGTGCTGGCGGCGTTGCGAGCGGGAAAACCGGTGGTAACAGCCAACAAGGCGCTGCTGGCGTTTCACGGTGAGCAGCTTTTCCGGGCGGCACGCAAGCATGGAGCGAACCTGTATTATGAGGCGAGTGTGGCGGGCGGTATCCCGATCATCAAGGTGTTGCGTGAGGGGCTGGTGGGAAACCGAATCACGCGACTGTACGGGATTTTAAACGGAACCTGCAATTTTATCCTGTCGCGAATGGCAGCGGAGAGGGCGGCGTTTGGAGAGGTTCTGGAGGAGGCGCAGCGACTGGGGTACGCGGAAGCGGAGCCGGGGCTGGATGTGGATGGCCATGACGCGGCCCACAAGGCGGGCATTCTTGCGTCGCTGGCTCATGGGTTTTGGGTGGATCCGCGCCGGGTTCACAAGGAGGGCATCCGGCACGTGACACCGCTGGATTTGGAGTTTGCGGAGATGTTGGGGTACTCGATCAAGCTGCTGGGAATCGTAAAGGGAAATGGCGGTTCACCCGTGCAGGTGACTGTCTATCCGGCGCTGATCCCCAGCGGGCATGTGCTGGCCAGCGTAGGGGGGGTTTTTAATGCAATCTATGTGCGGGGCGATGTGGTGGGTGACACCTTGTATTACGGTCAGGGAGCCGGCCAGGACGCGACGGCGAGCGCGGTGTTGAGTGACTTGGCGGATGCGGCGCTGGACCTGAAACATGGAACTACCGACCGGCGGCATGCATTTGTGCCCCATGACACCAACGGAGCGGTGATGGCACTGGACGCGGCAAATTGTTCGTTTTACCTGCGGCTGAGCGTGGTGGACCGGCCGGGCGTGCTGGCACAAATCGCGTCCATCCTGTCCCGCGGTAATATCGGGATTTCCTCGGTGATCCAACCGGAGGGGCACGAAGGAGCCAGTGTGCCGTTGATCCTGATGATCCACGACGCGCCAAACGCAGCGATGCAGAAGGCGTTGGCGGCCATCCGGCGGCTGAAGGCGGTGAAGGGCGAACCGGTTCTTTTAAGAGTGGAGGATTTCTCATGAGCACGAGTGGACCTGATGCGCGTGGTTGGCGCGGAGTCATTAGAAAGTACCGGCGGCACCTGCCGGTGACAGGGGAGACGCCGATCGTTTCACTGCACGAAGGCAACACGCCGCTGATACGCGTGCCGAATTTCGTGGCGGCCATCGGCGGCGAATTCGAGCTGTACCTGAAATGCGAAGGGCTAAACCCAACGGCTTCCTTCAAGGATCGAGGAATGACCATCGCGGTGAGTCGGGCGGTGGAACGCGGGGCACAAGTGGTAGTCTGCGCCAGCACGGGCAACACTAGCGCCAGCGCGGCAGCCTTTGCGGCCCGCGCGGGAATCAAGTGCGTGGTACTTAACCCGGAAGGTAACATCGCCTACGGCAAGCTGGCGCAATCGCTGATGTATGGAGCGCAAACGTTGGCCGTGCAGGGAAGTTTCGACGCCGCACTGGAGATTGTTCGTGATCTTGGAGACACGGGCGCAGTGGAAGTGGTGAACAGTATCAACCCAAACCGGCTGGAGGGACAGAAGACGGCGGCATTCGAAATTTGCGACGCTCTGGGCGACGCACCGGATTTTCATTTTTTACCCGTGGGCAATGCGGGAAACATCACTGCCTACTGGAAGGGTTACGTGGAATATCAGGAAGCAGGCGAATCGGAGACACAGCCGCGGATGATGGGCTGGCAAGCGGCGGGCGCGGCGCCCATCGTGGATGGTGCGCCGGTGGCGTTCCCGGAAACAGCCGCCTCGGCCATCCGCATTGGCAATCCGGCGAGTTGGGCGGCGGCCAAGGATGCGGCGCGTGATTCCGGCGGGCGAATTGATAAGGTGACGGATGGGGAGATTTTCAGCGCGTATAAATTGCTCGCGGGCAAGGAGGGAATTTTCGTGGAGCCAGCCTCGGCGGCGGCCTTGGCGGGAGTGATTCGCAGCCATCAGGCGGGCGCCATTCCGCCGGGCAGCTTGGTGGCGGCCACAATGACGGGCCATGGCTTGAAGGACCCAGACAACGCAGTGGAAAACGCGGGCATTGAGCCGACCCCGGTGGCGGCGGAGTTGGATGCTGTAAAGGCGGCAATTGGATTGTAGCGAATGGCTTTAATTGTACAGAAATTTGGCGGGACTTCGGTCAAGGACACGGACCGAATCAAGAACGTGGCTGCACGGGTGGCAAAGTATCGTCAAGGCGGCGATCAGGTCGTCACGGTTGTTTCCGCAATGGGCGGAGTAACAGACAACCTCATCGGCTTGGCAAAAGAAATCAATCCGCTGCCCAGCGAGCGGGAGATGGACATGCTGCTCTCAACCGGCGAGCAGACGACCATCGCACTGCTGGCCATGGCACTGCATTCGCTGGAAGTGGAAGCCGTGTCACTGACAGGCGCACAGGCGGGCATCACCACCGACGGTGTTCACTCCAAGGCGAAGATTCAGAACATCACGCCGAGCCAAGTGCATGCCATGTTGGATGAGGGCAACGTATGTATCGTGGCAGGCTTTCAAGGGCAGACGCCTGACGGAAGAATCACGACTCTGGGCCGGGGAGGTTCCGACCTGACAGCCGTGGCATTGGCGGCGGCACTGGAAGCGGACTTGTGCCAGATCTACACGGACGTGGACGGGGTGTACACGGCCGACCCGCGGATTGTTCCGGATGCCCGCAAACTAAACGAAATTTCCTATGATGAGATGCTGGAACTGGCGGCGACGGGGGCAAAGGTCATGCAAAGCCGATCGGTGGAATTTGCGAAAAAATTTGATGTGAAATTTGAAGTGCGCTCGAGTTTAAACAACAACCCTGGAACAATCGTGACGGAAGAGACAGACAGCATGGAGGCCGTGGTGGTCCGCGGCGTGGCATTGGACAAGAATCAGGCCAAGGTGACGCTGGTGGGCGTGCCGGATCAGCCGGGTATGGCCGCCCGGGTGTTTGGCGAACTGGCGGCAAAGGCGGTCAACATTGACATGATCGTCCAGAACATCAGCCATGGGACGGCAACACCGGCAACGGATCTTTCCTTCACCGTGGACAAGGCCGACCTCGCCAAGGCGCAGCAGGTCATTGGCGGCCTGCAGGAAGAGGTTCGGTTTGCGGAGGTGATCGCGGATGAGGATATCGCCAAGGTCTCGGTGGTGGGCGTGGGCATGCGCAGCCATTCTGGTGTGGCAGCGAAGGTCTTCGAGACACTTGGCGGGGGCGGCATCAACATCGAGATGATTTCAACGAGTGAAATCAAGATTTCGGTGGTGGTCGAGGGAGGCAAGGGAGAAGAGGCGACGCGCTCCCTACACGCGGCATTTTTCGACGAGGAAAAATGAATGAGCGGGCCCATTAGCCAGTTCATCCGGCAACATTTCCGCCATTTCAATGCGGCGGCGCTGGTGGACGCGGCAGAGGGCTATTCCAAACTGCTTGAGGACGGCGGCCGAATGTTTCTGGCCGTGGGCGGAGCCATGAGCACGGCGGAATTGGGGCTCTCATTGGCGGAGATGATTCGGCGCGACAAGGTGCATGGCATCAGTTGCACCGGCGCCAATCTGGAGGAAGACCTGTACAACCTCGTGGCGCACGACTACTACGAGCGTTTGCCCAATTACCGCGACCTGAAACCAGCCGATGAACAAGCGTTGCTGGAGCGCCAGTTAAACCGCGTGACCGACACGTGCATCCCAGAGGAGGAAGCCATGCGGCGTCTGGAGGGGAAAATTGTGCCGCGATGGACGGCAGCCGAAGCCGGCGGCGAACGTAAGCTGCCTCACGAGTTTCTGTACGAGAGCCTCTTGAGCGGCGAACTCGAGGAGTTTTACCAAGTGGACCCAAACCACAGTTGGGTACTGGCCGCTGCGGAGAAAAACCTGCCATTGTTTGTGCCCGGCTGGGAGGACAGCACTCTGGGCAACATGTATGCCGCGGAATGCATCCGAGGCGGCTTGGCCACGCCGCAAACAATGCGCGGCGGAGTGGAGTACATGATCGAGTTGGCGCGGTGGTACGAAGCGACAACGGTGGATGCGCCGCTGGGATTTTTTCAGATTGCCGGCGGCATCGCGGGCGACTTTCCCATCTGCGTCGTGCCGATGCTGGAGCAGGATTTAAAGCGGGCTGCGGTGCACAAGTGGGCCTACTTCTGCCAAATCAGCGATTCAACGACAAGCTACGGCAGCTACTCCGGCGCTGTACCCAACGAGAAGATCACCTGGGGCAAGCTCGACGCCGACACTCCCAGCCATGTCATTGAAAGCGACGCCACCATCGTCGCTCCCCTAATCTTCGCCCACGTCTTGGGGTGGTGACTTCGTGCTGCCGGCATCTTGCCGGCAGTGGGCGCTTGTCGAACTGCCGGCAAGATGCCGGCAGCACAGTACCGCCAACGCCACGCATAACACCGCGCTCGGCCAACGCACCACGTCCGGCGCGAACACTACCGCCGCGTTGACTACCATGAAAAACAGGAAACCGTGAATCGCCCAAGCCACCCACTTCGCGCGGCGCGCGTATGAATCCGTGTCCCACCACAGCCAAGCGGCGTCCACGATCCACACCGCCGTGAACAGGTAGTTGAACCAGATGCCCGAGCCGAAGGGGGTGCCAATGACGGCCTCGCTTTGCTGGGCCACATGCTCCACGGCGGCAGTGTGGCTCCACCCGTGGGTGAAGTGGAAAGCGGCGAGGATGTGCAGGCTGTTGAGATCGCATCCCGCGCCCCACACCCACTTGGCCACGCGCCGGTTGCCGTGCAGCAGCAGAAACGCGCCGGCAAAGTAGCCCGCCAGCGCCAGCCACGCAGTGACGCGCACTGCCCAATCACCGCCGTCCATTTAAAGCTCCGTGGACTCGTCGGCGGATGCACCGCCGCCTCGCTCCAGCTTGATCACCCGTTTCTTGATAATCTCCAGCTGCTTGGTCAGCTCATAGCTGGCCTCGTAAATGGCCGTTTGCGTCTCCTCATCTCCCAGCGCGTTGACCGCGGGATTCACGTGCATCATTTCCTGCGCAATAACCGTGCAGTGGTGCTTGATTTTTTCACTGGCCTCGGCGCGGTCCATTTTCTCAATAAGTTGCTCGGCCGCCGGAAAGGTCAAACACCCCGCCTGTCGTAAACGAGCAATCCTCGCTCGCCAGCCAGGCCACCATGGCGGCGGCCTCGTCGACCTCGCCAAAGCGGCCCATGGGGATCTTGCTGAGCATGTAGTCAATGTGCGCCTGCGTGCACTGCTTTAAAATATCGGTCTGGATGACGGCGGGGGTGAAACAGTTCACCAGTACGCCGTCCTGGGCCAGCTCCTTGCCGAGGCTCTTGGTCAAGCCGATGACGCCCGCCTTGGCGGCGCTGTAGGCGCTGGCGTTGGGGTTGCCCTCCTTGCCGGCGATGGAGGCGGTGTTGATGATGCGCCCCCAGCCGCGCTCGCGCATGTGCGGCACCACCGCGCGGCAGCAGAGGAACACCGCGTTCAAGTCCACGTCGATCACGCGGCGAAACTCGTCCACGGGATACTCCCACGTCTTGTGGTTGCCGCCCGCGATGCCGGCGTTGTTGCATAGGATGTCGATGCCACCCAGCTCGGCCAACGTCGCGTCAGTAGCAGCCTGTACCGAATCGGCATCGGTCAACTCCACCGTCTGCATGGCCACGTTGCCATGCTCGGACAACGCCTGCACCGCCTCGGCAGCCACCTCGGTGTCCACGTCCCACAGGCAAACGCCCGCGCCCGACTGCAGCAAACGCTGGCTGATGGCATACCCAATACCTCGCGCTCCACCAGTAACGACAGCGTTGCGGTTGGAAAGATCGATTTGGTTCACGGGCGGGAAGTGTCATTTTTCAATTTTCAATGATCAAGGAATTTTCAGTCCCCAGTTGAATTCTCCGCGTCTCTGCGTCTCCGCGTGCGTTCTTTATTTTCACACGGAGACGCAGAGGCACGGAGGTAGCCATTCAGTGGGGCAGCCCGCAAGAGACGCGCCGGTGTGCACCCCGGCGGCTCCTGGAGGGTTCGGCCTAAGCCGCCTCATCTTGAGGATAATCCTCATTGGCGGCGTCCAAGGGCTGACTGAGAGTTGCCTTGCGGGTCAACCCGGTGGCCTTGTCCTCTGGCAGCTTGTAGCCGTTGGCACGCAGCATTTCGATGCGGATGCGCGGATTGCTATGCCCGCGCACGGCATTCATGATGCGCAGATACAGGTCATTCATGTCTTCCTGCAACTCCCGCCGGCTGCCAATGGCGCCGCGAAACTTGGAGGTCAGTTCCACGATGACCACCTGGGCATCGCGCAACACCTGCACCTTCGCCTTAAACTGCTCCAGCGTCAGCCCGCTCAGGACTTCCTCCGCAGCATACTCCGCCCACGTGATCGCGAGCAGATCCAGCTTCTGTATCAGCTTCTTCAAGTACATGTCGCTATTCTCCTTTCTGGCATCCCATCGCCTCCATCCGGCGCCGGCCCGTGTCGTGCGGCCTGTTTTCGCTCTTGGAAATTTCGTCCATAATTAAATGCTACCGCTTTTTTTTGTGAGAGCAAGAGGAAATTAATACAGATTCACAAGAAAGTAATAATCTTACAGGGCAGGCTCCGCAGCCCCTTAAAAATAGGAGGTTTTTGCCGGTTCGGCCTGAAAGAAAGTGGGGTTGATATCGAAAAAAAATTTCCAGAATAGCCGGGGCCACCCCAAGATGCCGCCGTTTGACGAGCATGGATCGCCGAAACCACGCCCTGTTTTGACGAAACCACCCCGTGTTTCGGCGAAAACACCTCATGGATTCCGCAAATCACCCCCATGTTTTGGCGAAACCACCCCATGGATTCCCCAAACCACCCCGTGTTTCGACGAAACCACCGGGTGAAATGACCAAATCACAAACCCCAATACCCCCTCCGCGCCTCCGCGCCTCCGCGTGAGGATAAAAACACACGCGGAGACGCGGAGGCGCGGAGAAAAGTCTTGGGGCTTGGCCCTTGGGCCTTGGTCATTTAAATTCCCCTTATGGTTAAAACAGAAATGCATCGGGTGGTGATGGTGACGGTGCCGAACATCACGATGGGGCGGCGGTTGGCAAAGATGGCGCTGGAGGCGCAGCTGGTGGCTTGCGTGAACATCGTGTCAGGCGTGGAGTCGCATTACTGGTGGCAGGGCAAGCTGTGCAAGGACCGCGAGCTGATGCTGGTGATGAAGACCACACGGGCGCGGCTCAAGCGGCTGGAGAAGCTGGTGACGGGGGAGCACCCGTATGTGACGCCAGAGTTCATCGTGCTGCCCATCACGGCGGGCAGCAAGAAGTACCTGGACTGGGTGCGGACGAGCGTGTTTTAAGGACGTCGATGGTGCGCGGTGATGAAGGTTCTTGGTGCCGGCCTTGTTTTCAATCTTGAACCGCCAATTGGGATGGTTTTTGTGAATGAGGGCGGCTTGACGGGCTGGAGGCATGAGCCTAGCTTTCGGCTGATGAAATTTTTCTGGAGTGTGGCCGTGGTGGTGGGTGCCTTGTGCGGAAGAATGCCGGTGGCGGGGCAGGATACGCCAGGAAGCGGCGGGGGATTCCGCGACCAAAACATGGTGGTGGGTGTGGTGGGTGGCCGCGTGATCACGAAATGGGATGTGATGCGGCGCTTGGACCGGAAGCGGCCGGGATTCAGCGGCGCCTTCAATGAACTGGCGGCGCAGTTGCGGGAAGCCAAAGAACAACTGAAATCGGCGGCAAGTTCTGATGAACAGGACCGACTTAAGGCAGCGCTGGACCGGGTGGATTCGCTGATGGCGGTGCAATTGTCGACGTTCCGGGGTGAGCAACGGAAAATAATGGACGATCAGGTGTTGGTGGAGCAGGTGAAGGCACAACCAAATTATCAGGAGCCACCGGGTCTGGTGGATTACATCATGACGGCCCGGATCAAGGCCAACAAGGACGGCCTGACGGGATTGATCCGCCAATTGCAAAGCGAAGGGCGAACGATGGAGATGCTGCGAAGGGAGGTTTTGGATGACTGGATTTCGCGGCAGGTGGTACGGGAATTGAGCCAGCAGGTAATTGTGTCCCCGAAGCAGGTACGGGACAAATATCGCGCGGAGTTTGCCTCTCAGGCAGGCAAAAGTTTTGACGTAGCGGACATGTACCTGATGCGCCTGGAATGGGACAACACCAAGGCGGCAACACTTCGCCCGGAAATGGAGAAGCTGGTGGCGGGCATCAAGTCAAAGGAGGAATTCATGGCGGCAAGCAAGGATGTGGGCTCGGAAGGGGACGGGCCGCAGGGATTAATTTCCCTGGACCTGGAGGCGGACCAAGGGGAACTGGACCGGCGGCGAAAGGGTTCACTGCCGGGCACGCCGGACATTGACGCCCTGCCAACCGTGGAGCGATCCGGGCTTTTAAGGGACGCGCATTTCCGGCGCCTGATGGTGAAGGTGGCGGGTATGAAGCGAGGCGAAGCGGGTTATTTTTTGCCGCTTGGCGGCAGCCATGTTTTTGTGATTTACGTAAACGAGGTGATCCGCGGGTATCAAATCCCGCTGGAAGACCAACAAAAGCAAATCCATGCGGATCTGTTCGCCCGCGCGATGCTGGGCCTGCGCGACCGCAAGGTGGCGGAGGCGCGCAAGCAGGTGTTTTCAATCGACTATCTGGATGATGAAAACAAGGGCGAGATTTCTCTTTTAAACGTACCCAAGGAAAAGGAACCGCCGCCCGTGCCTGCCCCGCCACAGCCATGAGCGGCACGGGATTGTCACTTGTGTTTCTGGCGGATCGGGTTAGCCTGCCGGGCTGCCGGAGTCATTTTATGATCAAGCGCATCTTAATTTCTTGGATTCTGCTGGGGCTGTGCGTGGCGACGCCACAAGCGGCGGACTTGAAGACCCTTCAGGCCAAGGCGGAAAAAGGCGATGCGGATGCCATGGTGGATTTGGCCGAAGCCCATTACTGGGGACGCGAAGTAGAGCTGGACTGGGCGAAATCCATGGAATGGGCGGAACAGGCCGCAGCCAAGGAGCACCCCGTGGGCACCTACCGGATGGGCGTACAGCATTTGCTGGGGCAGGGCGTGGAGTCGGATATTACGCTGGGCCAGCAGTTGATCAATCTCTCGGCGGAAGGCTTGGAAAAACGTGCCAAGGAAGGGGACCATCGAGCCCAATTGTTTCTGGCGACCCTTTACAACGTGGGCCTTGGGCGTTTGGGGAATGTGACGAAAGGGCGCGAATGGATGGAGATGGCGGCCGAAGGCGGCCAACCGGAAGCGCAATATGCCATGGGCCGGGTTTACCACTATGGCGTGGGTGTGACGAAAAACCCGGAACAAACTCGGAAATGGTGGAGCCGCGCAGCGGAAGGAGGGCATGTCCCCTCGCAGTACAACCTGGGCGCCATGCTGCTGGCCTCGGGAAAGGAAACCGACCAGATACAGGGTCTAAAACTGTTGCGGCAAGCGGTCGATGCGGGGTTTGACCGAGCGGAACGCACGTTGGGCACCGCACTGTTGACAGGCGCGGGTACAAAGCGAGACGACAAGGCCGCCTTCGAGTTTTTTAAAAAGGCGGCGGAACAAGGCAATGTGCAGGCGCAGTATCTTACCGGTCAGGCACTGGCCAAGGGGGTGGGCGTGGAGACAGACCCAGCGGAGGCAGCGGTTTGGCTGACCTTGGCGGCGCGCGGAGGGCACGAAGGAGCGGGTGTCAGCCGAGCCAACGTGAGCAAATTGCTTAAGGCAGAGCAACTGCTTCAAGTGCGCCTGAAGGCAACGCGATTCAAGGCGGAGCCCAGCATGGCCACGCGCAAGGCGGGGGCGGGGCTAATTGCCGCGGAACAGAATTTCCTCGCGTCACTGAGTTTTGAAGAGCTGAAGAAACAGGCGAAGCAGGGCAATGAAGACGCGCGTGTGCGGCTGTCAAAAATTTACTTCGAGGGCTGGCGTCTGGGCCGGGAGATCATTGTGCCACGTAACCTGCGGGAAAGTGTACGATTGACCACGGAATTGGCGGCCAGCGGCCACGCCGACAGCCAATGGAACTTGGGCTTGTTCTATCGAATGGGGGTGTTCGAGCAAAAACCGGGGAGCGACCGGGTGTACATCATCAAGAAAGACCTTGAGTCGATGGCAAAGTGGATGCGCAAGGCCGCGGATCAGGATTACACGAGTGCCATGGTGGTGCTGGGCGGGCTGCATGAAAAGGGCGAGGGTGTGCCGCTGGATTATGCCAAGGCGATGGAGTGGTTTCACAAGGCGGCCAAGATGGGCGACGCGCAGGCCTGCCACCTGATCGGCTTGGCCTACCGCGCGGGCCGCGGCAAGGTGGTGGAGATGGACAAGACCAAGGCGGTGGAATGGTTCCGGCGAGGGGCGGAGATGGGTGATCCACAGGCACAGCACGACTTGGGCGGTGCCTTGGCCGAGGGCGAGGGAGTAGCCAAGGATCTTGCGGAGGCACGGGAATGGCTCCGGCGAGCGGCATGGCAAAACGAGCGCACGGCGCAGTTTGAACTCGGACGGATGTTATACAATGGAATCGGCGGCGAAAAAGACGTGGTGCGCGGAGCCATGTGGATCAATCTCGCGGCAAACAACCGGGTGTCGGGTGCGGTGGATTTATTCCTGAAGATCAAGGATGAACTGAGCCCGGTGGAGAAGGCTAGAGCGCGGGAACTGGTGAGCAAATTCACACCACGCAAGGAACAGCGCGTAGTGGCCAACCCGGCAGGAGACTTGGCCAAGACTCAGGAAGCGGCCATGCGCGGGAACAAGGAGGCGCAATATCAGCTGGGGCTTCGCCACTTGAACGGCACGGGAGTCAAGCGCGACCTCGTTGAAGCCTGCAAATGGTTCAACCTTGCCGCGTTGCAAAACCACGCACCGGCGCTCAAGGAATATGAGGCACTCAGCTTGAAAATGACTCCGGCCCAGATCAATGAGGCCGACAAGCGCGTCAGCGCCTTTAAACCCAAGCCCTGATGAACTGGACCCTGCGATTATTGACGGCTGCTTTCCTGACACTGGCTCCTGTCCGAGTGGACGCGGCGGACTTGGACGGGCTGCGCAAAAAGGCTGAGGATGGCGATGCGGCGGCGCAGTATCAACTGGGCGAAATCTTGGCCACGGGCGAGGGGGCTCCACAGAATTTCGTGGCAGCGCTTCAGTGGCTGGGCATGGCGGCGGAACAAAAGGAGCCCCGTGCATTGTACCGCGTGGCCGCAATGATGCATGAGGGCGAAGGCATGCAGCGCAACATGGTGCAGGCCGGCGCCATGTTTCAATCCGCGCAAAAAGGCCTGCTGGAATTGGCTCAAAAAGGCGACCTGGACGCGGCCAGCAAACTGGGCACCCTGCACACCACTGGCGTACTGGGCAAACCGGACTTGGAGGAGGGACTCAAGTGGATTCGTCAGGCGGCCGAAAAGGATTGGGCCAAGGCACAGTATGACCTTGCGGGGCACCTGCTTTTCGGCCGGGGCATCAGTCCGGACAAAAACAAGGCCATGCAATGGATGACGCGTTCGGCTAAGGGCGGTCATCCTCAAGCTCAATTCGGCCTCGGCGCGGCTTTTGCGAACGCGGAGGGCATGGGACGTGATTTAAAGGCAGCTAAAGAGTGGTTGCTCAAGGCGAGCCGCACGGGCGATCCCAAGCTGGCAGGACACGCCAAGCAGTTGCTGGCCCGGGTGGAAGCTGGCGACCTGCGGGAACTACCGGATGTAAAGGTGCTTGCCAAGAGCGCGGCCAAGGGGGTGGCGGACGCACAATATCGGCTGGGCGCAATCCACCGGGATGGCGTGGGCATGGCGCAGGATTATAAAAAGGCGGCTGAGTTTTATGAGCAGGCCGCCAAGCAGGGCCACGCTCTGGCGAGCTATGGCCTCGGAGGGTTGCTGGTGGGCGGACTGGGTGTGGAGAAGGATGCCAAGGCGGCATACAAGTGGTGGCTGGCAGCGGCCAACCGAGGCTTGGCGGTGGCACAACTGGACTTGGGCATTCTCCTCATCAAGGGGGAAGGCGCTGAAAAGGATAATGCGGAGGGATACAAATGGCTGACATTGGCCGCCCGCGCGGAGGAACCTCGGGTCAAGCAACGTGCTATTCAGGTGAGGGATAATCTTTCCCGGGTAATGAAGGGCACCGACATCATCGATGGCCTGCGCCGGGCGCGAAAGTTTGAGCCCATCAAGCAAGCAGACAAGTAGAACTTTAAAGGGGCAGTTCCCACGTCTGGTTGCATCTGACCGCGGGATGAGATTCGATCGACAAGACAAAACCCTCCCCCCGGTACAACCCCACCGCCTCCTTCAATACATCGGCTGTACCCAGCACTAATTTCTTCGCGCCTCTGCCCTTGGCTTTGGCCACCGCCTTACGAAGCAGCAGCTTGCCCAATCCCTGCCCCCGCCATTCCTTTTGAAGATACATTTTTCGAAGTTCCATGACACCCTGGCGCAGCGGCAGCAGTCCAACCGTGCCAATGACACCTTCTTCCACCACCAGCACGGCGAACCAACCCTGATGATAGTGCGACTCGATATTCGCAAGATCCGCATCTGTGCCATACGGGTCCGGCGCCAGTCCGTATTCCGACAACACATTGAACACCAGTTTCTGCACCGGCGCGCTGTCGGCATTTGTCGCCGGTCGAAGGCGAGGCGTGGGAACATCCTTTTGCATTTCTCCGCCGGATGATAAGCCAAGGCACGGTAATCGCAACGCATGAGCGACCTGTTTGAAATCCTGCATGAGAACGATGACCTGCTGGTGATCAACAAAACCGCCGGCCTCGTTTGTCATCCCACCAAGGGGGATGAACGATCAAGCCTGGCCGGCCGCGTGCGCCTGTATCTGGGCGCGGATCGCCCGGTGCATTTCATCAACCGGCTGGACCGTGAAACCAGCGGGGTCGTGTTCGTGGCCAAGGCCAGTGATGCCGCGCGTGAACTGCGTAAGCTTTGGCAGGGTCGAGAAGTGGCCAAGGGGTACTGGGCCATTGTCCACGGCCACGTTCGGGAGGATACCGGCTTGGTAGACGCCCCACTGGGGCCCGATGAATCCAGTGAAATAGCTGTGAAGGACTGCGTCCGCCCCGATGGTGCCGCCGCGCAAACCCGTTTCCGCGCCGACTGGAGATTCACCCGCGAGGAAGGCGATTTCACCTGGCTGCGCGTGGAGCCCGTGACCGGCCGCAAGCACCAGATTCGCATCCACCTCCAGCATCTCGGCCACCCCATCGTGGGCGACAAGCTGTATGGCCTCAACGAATCCTGGTATTTAAAATTCGCCCGCGACGAGTTGGCCAATGACGACTGGCGCCGGTTGATCCTGAAAAACCAAGCCCTCCATGCCCGCAAGGTTCGCTTCCACTGGCGCACACAAGACTGGCTCTTTGAAGCAGAGCCCGAAGACGAATTCTGCGATTTCATCGAAACCTTCGAGGAAGCTGAAGCCAATAGTTCTGAGGTTTGACAGAGGATTATTTGTGTTCTAGGCTCCTCCTTTCCGTGGCCCGTTCGTCTATCGGCTAGGACACAGCCCTCTCAAGGCTGAGAGATGGGTTCGATTCCCATACGGGCTACCATTCTTTAAAGGGAACAAGGAGTGATTGATGAGTGAGATTGAGGGCAGCCAGCAGTATTTCCAGATTATTTTCAACCCAACGAGCGCGGCGGAGTTGGCGGCGATGCCGAAGGATTTGCAGTTGGAAATTCTGGGGGGGTTCAAGGGGGCGGTGGAAGGCCGGCAAGAGTTTGGCCGGTTGGCAAAGGGGCGCAAGTCGCTGGAACGTTTCCGGCTGGGACATTACCGAATTTATTTTGAGCCCCATGAGCTGGGGGTGGTAGTACACCGGATTCTGTCACGCAACACCTTGAAGGATTTCTTCTTCCGCAATACGCGAATGTCGAAGGATGAGGATTTGGCGCTGGCGGAGAATCCAGAGTTCTGGCGAATGATTGAGGAGGCGGCGCGAGTTTCGCGGGCGTAGCCGTTGCCGGAGGTCAGCCGGCATCTTCGCCCAGCTCAACATTCCAGTAGGCGACGTCGATGAAGTGCTTCCAGCTTTCGTGGGCTTTCATGCCAAAGGTGACCTGAACGAAGGGCCGCCACTTGGGCCGCTTGGGGGGACGGATGAGGCGCATGCCGGCCTCGCGGGGGGTACGATTGCCCTTGCGGGTATTGCAGCGGATGCAGCTGCAGACGATGTTTTCCCAGTTGGTGGGGCCGCCGCGGTTCTTGGGGATGACGTGGTCCAAATTCAGGTTGCTGCGTTCAAATAATTTTCCGCAGTACTGGCAGGTGCTCTTGTCACGTTCAAAGATATTGTGGCGGGTGAACTTGATTTCCTTGCGCGGCACACGGTCATAGACCATGAGCAGGATCACGCGGGGCACACGAATCCGAAATGAGACCGCGTGAATGGATTCTGAGTGCGGTTCTTCCTGAGAAAAGTCGGCCCATTGGGAAAAATCAAAGGTTCGAAAATCGCTGCCACCGCCGTTGAGGACCACCTGAGCATGTCCTTGGAAAAGGAGGCTCATGGCACGGCGCACGGAGCAGACATTGACGGCTTGCCAAAGGCGGTTCAACACTAGCACAGGCTGGTTCAACGCGGTGTTCATCGCGACCCTGCGTTAGGGTAACGACCGGCTTCCGTCACGTCAATGCGGGAGGGTGGCGCCATATGTTATTCACAATAATGGAATAAATATTGCTTAAACCAGCGGACCGCCCTAGGCTCGCAGCGTGAGGAGGTTTGGGGCGGCCGTGTTCGCGGCCCTTGTTTCAGCAGTGGTATCGGCACATGCCGTGGAGGAGCCTTATGAGGCGTATCTTCGCGTGGCCAACCAAGTTGCTGAAGGAGATCGCCTTTATTTTTCCAAGCCTATCGAGGCGCTCCAGCAATACCTTCGGGCGCAGCAAACCCTGCGAACCCTGCGGGCCAACCACCCCACTTGGAACGCAAAAGTGGTGGACGGCAAATTGAAATACTTGAGCGAGCGGGTGCCGCCGATGATGCAGCAGTTGGGCATCCCCGGCACCGCCGTGACACCCCAAGGCGCACCCGCCGCCGTGCCGACCGTGCCCACGGTGGGCGTGGCACAGTTGAACCGGCGCATTGAGGCTCTCCGCAACGAGAAACTGGAACTGCAGCATGAGCTGGCAAAAATCGAGACGGAATACACGGAAAAACTGCGTGAAGCCCTGAAGGTGCGGCCCCGCGAACTGGAGCCCGGGGAACTGGCCAAGGCGGAAACCGCCAACAGCAAACTGCGCGAACAGATGGTTTATCTGGAATCCCATTATCAAAAACTTGATTCTGAATATAAAAAAGTCCAGGCGGAGATGACCCGGCTGGAGAAGGACCTCGCCACCACAAAGAAGGAGAACAACGAACTTCGAGCCCAGGTGGACGGTAAGAAGCTCAAGGAACTGGCCGAGGAAAACGCCCGTCTGCGACGGCAAGCGGCCCAGCGGGATGACTTGGTGAAAAGCCTGCAGGAGCAAATTCAGAAGCTTGAGCGATTGCTTCTAAACGCCCCCTGACTTCCCATGCGCATCACTGGCGGACTCTGGGCGGGGCGGCCACTGAAGGTGCCACCCGGCCAAGGTGTTCGGCCCACCCCGGACAAGGTGCGCCAAGCCATCTTCAACAGCTTGGGCTACTGGGTGGCAGGGCAGAGTGTGCTGGAATTATTTGCCGGTAGCGGGGCGTTGAGCTTGGAGTGTTTGAGCCGGGGTGCCACGCGGGCAGTCTGTGTGGAATTGAGCCGGCGTCATGCCGGGGTGCTGCGCGGAAACCTCCAATCTTTGGAGGCTGACGCGGGGGTTCGGGTGCAGGATGCTTTTGTGGCGGCGCGTCAATTGGCTGAGCATGGGGAGCAGTTTGATTTCATCGTGGCCGATCCTCCCTACGGCGAAAAGAACACAGGCCGCCGCTCGGAAAGTCTCGCGCAACGGTTGTTGGATGACGAGAATATGCCGCGAATCCTGAAGGCTGATGGACGGCTGTTGCTCGGCCATGCCCGGCGGGATCAACTGGATGTTGCCCCGCCGTGGAGCGATCTTAAGGTTCTCAAGCATGGCGACAACTGGATTCGCATGTTGGAAATTCTCACCGAGGAATCTTATGAACCGAAGGGTTGAACTGGCGCCATATCGGCCTTGTCTGTGGCGGATGGTTTGCCTGATGGCATCGATTTTAATGATGGGTTGTGGTTCCGGGGACGCTGGGGATCCCCCCGAATTGTTTGCCAAGATGGCACCCGAGGAAATCCCGGCTGATTTCCCGGAACGTGCAGCTTCCAAGCAACATCGGTTCACGCAATTAAACGCACCGGGGGTTCAACACATTGCGAACCAAGGTGGCTTGCTGCGGCTGACATTGTTCGAGGGACTGGAGGTCACCGCGCGTCTGGACAAGATTGATGATGGAATACTGCCGACCAAGAGCTACAGGGGGCAGATCGTTGATGATCCGGGCTCCACGGTTTCCATGTCGTTTCAGGATGGTGTTTTAAAGGCATCAGTAGTGACAGGCAACGGCCGGCAATTTCAAATAAGCCACGTCCGAAACGGAACGTACGTGGTTTTCGAGATTCAGCCCCTAGTTTCTCCCTTGAAGGGAAATTGACCCGCAGCCAAAACCGGTTACAATCGCGCCGATGAATCGACCCCACCTGTTTGTCCTCGTGGCAGCAGTTTCGCTGGCCTGCCTTCCCGGCTGTGGGCCAGCGAAACTCAAGAATGACGCCTCCAAGGCATCCGGCAAGGATGACATCCGCAAGGCAACCGCAACCGCCGGGGAACAGGAGCCACCTCTTGCCTGGGCCGAGTGGCTGGAGGTGGGGGATGATGGTCGCGCACGGCTGGAAGATCAAAACGCCACCTACACCGGCAGGGTGATGGATTATTACGAGCAGGATGGTGCCGAGGGCCTGATTGAGACCTCCTTCAAGGACGGCTTGCGTGAAGGGCAGTCACGCTGGTGGCATTGGAACGGCAATCCGGCCGGCACAATGACTTACCGCAAGGGCTTGGCGCAAGGAGCCGAGACTTGGTGGTTTCCCAATGGTCAAAAAATGCGGGTGTTGCATCACGTGGACGGAGAACTGGATGGGCCTGCCTCCGGCTGGTACGACGATGGCCAACCCGAGTTCAGTGCCATTTGGAAGGAGGGACAACCCGAGGGGAAATTCACGGAATGGCACGCCAACGGCAAGACCATGACCCTTCGCCATTATGTGGATGGTGAACGCGATGGGCTGGAAACCCACTGGTACAAGACCGGCCAGAAGGCTTGGGAAATGACTTGGCGTGCCGGCAAAAAAGAGGGCATGCGCACGGAATGGTACGAGGGAGGCAAAACCACCAGCGAGACGCCCTTCAAGGGTGACGTTCGCCACGGCGTGGCACGGGGTTGGTATCAAAACGGGACAAAATCATTTGAGATCACTTGGGAAAAGGGGGCCGAGGTGCGGCATTTGGAGTGGAACAAGGACGGCACCCAGATGGATCTCACGGAAGATGGCTGGAACCCTGACGGGACACCACGCAAGACGAATTAAAGCGTTATGAAATTTTTCCGTTTCTGGCTGGGAATCGGCCTATTCGTTGCCGGATTGTGCGTTCCGGCGAAGGCGGCCAAGCGCTTGGCACCGGCCTTGGAGGAGCAATTTACTGTTGCCCAGTTGCGTGAGGATTGCCGGGTTCTGCGCGCCGCGCTGGAGCAATTGCATGCGGGCCTTTACCTGCATACTTCCCACAAGGAGATGGACAAGGCGCTTGATGAATTGTCCGACTCCTTTAACAAGCCGGCGACACGGCGGGAGTTTTATCTCCGGGCTGCGCCGGTGGTCGAACTCGCCAAATGCGGACACACCTATTTTGATCTGCCGCAGCGCACACTCGATGCCTTGGGGAACAAGCGAGAGATGTTTCCACTGCCCCTGATCTTCCTTGGCGGACGGGTGCATGTGGACCAGACGGTGGGGCCAATCCCCTTGGGTGCCGAAATCAAGTCCATTAATCGGCGTCCCATGACGGAGATTTTGCGCCAGTTGATGCCCTACGTGCGCGCCGATGGCCGGAATGTGACGATGAAACATCGCATTCTCGACATGGAATTCTCGTTTCATTATCTGGTCAACATCGGGGGGAGCATAATGTTCGAGGTGGATTATCTCCCGCACGGCAAGCATGAGGCGCAAACCGTTCGACTGGCCGGAGTGAATGGTGAAACCCTGCGCGAAGAGCTGACTCAACGACACACTAATACGGGTCGGAAAAAGAACTACTCCTTTCGCGAACTGGGCAACTCCACGGCCCTCCTGACCGTGAATTCGTTCGATGTCGGCGCCCGCCGCAAGGGCAGGCAAAAATACCATGATTTTTTAAAGAAAACCTTTGCGGATTTAAAAGCGAAACCAGGAATCAAAAACCTGATCGTGGATGTCCGTGAAAACGAAGGGGGGGTTGAAGGCCGCGAGACAAGGTTGTTCGGTTTCCTCGCCCAAAAACCGTTTCGCGACCCCGCATTGGCGTCCACCCTGACCTTGGAAATTCCACTGGAAAAATACATGGACCGGCGTGAACTGGATCGGCGCACGGAAAAGTTTATTGAAAAAGACTTGGCCAAGGATTTTAAACCCAACCTGGCCGCCAACAATCAACTACAACTGGCTGATACCCCCCTGCGCAAGCCGCGCGATGACGCATTCAAGGGCCGACTCTGGATTCTCACCGGCGGCCTCACCCATTCCGGCGGGGCAACCCTGTGCAGTCTGGCGGCGAACAATGACAACGTCACGTTCGTGGGCGAAGAGACGGGTGGCAACCGGTTTGCCTACACCGCGGGAAATACAATCCTGTTTCGGCTGCCCCACACCCTGTGCCAGCTCGGCGTGCCCATCATCCTGTATCGCAACCAAACCCCCGTGGGCAATTTTCCCAAGGATCGCGGAATCATTCCCGATCACCCCGTGACTCGAACCATCGCCGACCTGCGCGCGAGCGAAGACACCGTGCTGAGACGCACCTTGGAATTAATTAAAAAGTCGGAATAAATCACCACCGGCCCGGACTGCCTGGCGGTGTGCGGACAATTTGCATCGTCCACCACAGGAGCCCCAAGCCGATGAGTTGTACACCCAAATTGCCAGGATTGGGTGCAAACCGCAAAAGGGTCGCGCCCCAAACCACCAGAAAAAGTGTGAAGACTGTCTGCATCGGGTTGCCAGAAGACACTGAATTCATCGTGGAATGCGCGGCAACATTCAAGCACTAACTCACTAATATAGTGAGTTCGATGCCGACCGTTTTTCATTGGCGGAGGACTGGCAGCGAGATATCGGTGGGGCTGCGTGGAGTGGAGTTTGGACAGTTGGCGGACCCGGCCAGTCAGGCAGCAGCCGATTTATACCGATAAAATGGCGCTGGAGGCGGCCTTGGCAGAGGTGCGCGCGCTGCCGCCGCTGGTGGATGCGGGCGAGGTGGACAAGTTGAGGGATCATCTGGCCGCTGCCGGGCGCGGGGAGGCGTTCCTATTGCAGGGCGGAGATTGCGCCGAGCGTTTTGCCGACTGCAATCGTGCGGCGATCGAGGGTAAACTGAAGATATTAATGCAGATGAGCTTGGTGCTCACTTGGGGCGCGCGCCTGCCGGTAGTGCGTGTGGCGCGTATGGCGGGCCAGTTTGCCAAGCCGCGATCTCAGGACACGGAAACGGTCGAGGGATTGGAGTTGCCATCTTATCGTGGCGACTTGGTAAACGACATCGCGCCCGTTGCGAGCGCCCGCGCGGCGAATCCCCAGCGCCTTGTGCGGGCGCATCATCTTGCCGCGGCAACGCTGAATTATGCCCGCGCACTAATTGATGGCGGTTTCGCGGACCTTCATCATCCGGATCACTGGGATCTGGCCTTTGTTCGTAGCACGGATAACCGTGCGGAATATGAAGACTTGGTGGAGCGAATCCTTGACGCGGTGGAGTTCATGGAAGCCACTGGCGCGGTGGGAAGTGAAGCCCTGCAAACGGTGGAACTCTTCACCAGCCACGAGGCGCTGCATTTGGCATGGGAGGAGGCCCAGACTGAACGAGATCACGGCGGCTGGTACAATCTGGCCACGCACCTCCCATGGATCGGCGAACGCACACGGCAACGGGATGGCGCGCATGTGGAATATTGTCGAGGCCTTCGCAACCCCGTGGGGATCAAGGCCGGTCCGACCATGACGCCGGATGAACTGGAGGATTTGCTAGCCACCCTGAATCCCGAAAACCAACCGGGGCGCGTCCTGATTATTACGCGAATGGGCGCGAATGCCATCCATGAAAAATTACCGCCATTGGTAGCGGCCGTTCGAGAAGCTGGCCATGAGGTGACTTGGGCCTGCGACCCCATGCATGGCAATACCACGACGACACAAGCCGGCCTCAAAACTCGCCGCATTGAAAACGTGATTGCGGAACTGAACGCAGCCTTTGACTTGCATGACGCAGCCGGGAGCATCCTTGGCGGGGTTCATTTTGAAATGACGGGTGAAAACGTGACAGAATGCACGGGTGGTCCGCAGGAATTATCCGAGGCAGACCTTGCGCAGCGCTACCGAACCTATTGCGACCCGCGCCTGAACTACGCGCAAAGCCTGGAGCTGGCCTTTCTGCTGGCGCGCCGGCTGCAGCAACGGCGAGCCCGCCACAAAACGGCCTGACAAGGCTCCCTCAAACAGCTATGAATGACCCCGGCCAACCCAAGGAGCGGCCGGCATCCATGCGATACATTCTCCGCAAGCTGTTGCGTGTGTTCGTTTACATGGCCGTACTGTTCCTGCTCGCTTGGGGCACCGTGGTGCTTCTCTCACCCAGTCGCACAAATTTCCGGCAGAGCCCGAAAGTCCGAACCAACATGGTACTGTCCACCAATGCCACGCATCCTGGAACAAAGCCACGCGAGCGCAGCTTTGCCGCCGGCGAACTGGCGGAATACACCCTCCGCTTTGCCAAGGCACCGATTGGCGAAGGAATTTTTAAAGTGGAGCCGCGCGAGTCGGCGGATGCACCCTGGCGGTTTTCGCTGCGGTTGACCGCCATGGGCGGCGCCTTTGGATACGAGGCAAATGCCACCTTGGACAGCGGTTTCAAGCGAACGCTGGCCTACCAGAATACGGAGGTCATCCCACTGCGCGGCAAACGCACGGTGCAGTTGGTGTTCGATGATTCCAACGGTACAACCGTCCGGCGCCGCCTGAATGGCGGTGAACCCGGCGAGCCCATTGCCCTGCCGGACAGTTATTACGATCCGTTGAGCATGATTTATGCCTTTCGGGAAATGAACTTTGACGCCGGCGGCAAGGTGCAATGGACCGTCACCGACGGCAAGTCCAGCTATGCCATGAGCGCGCGCGTCAAGCATCGTGAGAACATTAGGATTGGGCAGGATACCTTTCGCACTTTTCTGGTGGAACCGGACTTAGGCAATTTCCGTGGCATCTTCAACCAAGGCAAGGGGGCACAACTCCAGATTTGGTTCAGCGACGATGCCCATACCGTGCCCCTTCGCCTTCGATTTAAAAGCCCCATCGGCGAAATTGTTGCCGAGAACAAAAACTACATCCGCCCCGCTCCGCCTCGGCGGCAGTAAGAGGTGGCCTATTAATTGGCATCCATCCTCTCTTTGCCCCTGTATAATACAACAATGGCATCGTTGTGAAGCTTGGGTGGGTTGCCATTTGCGGGTAAATAACATCGTTCCAGCAACGGGCTGGGACTGATTCTTCTTGCCAATCAGGGCAAGTTGGCTTGTTTTGCGGGGCGAATGTTGGCCGATGGCATATTGTTGCGGGCGGATTTCATTGTCTTTTTTGGCTCCCTACTGGCGGTGATGGCCGTGGGCCTGTGGGTGGGGCGCCGTGAAAAGTCCTCCCAGGATTATTTTTTGGCCGGCAAGGACACGCCGTGGTGGGCGGTGGCTGGCTCCATTTTTGGCTCCAACGTCTCGGCCAATCACATGGCGGGCATGATGGCAGTGGGCTTCACTGCGGGGTTTGTCATCAGTCACTTGGAAATCACGGCCATCGCTGGCCTGTTGCTGCTGTGCTACTTTTTCCTGCCTGTTTACCGCAAGCTGCACGTTTACACGTTATCCGATTACCTCGGCCGCCGTTACGACGACCGCAGCCGAGTAGCCTACTCCATCATCATGGTCGGCATCATTGTGGCCGTGATGATGTTGCCGGCGTTTTATTTCGGCTCGCGCGCCGTGAACATCCTCATGGTCAGCGAGCTGGAAATTCAGGACGCCCAGTTCGCCTCGCGCGTGAGGACCCTCTCAAACTCAGGCACCTTGGAAAGCACGCTGAAACGTGAAAGCCTTACTCCGCGCCAGGAAAAAATAAGGAGCACTTGGCAGCAATTAAATGCCGAGTTGAGCGGTTCGGATGGAGAAGCCAAACCCCCGAAGGAGTTGTCCGAACGCGGTCGGCAACTTGAAAAGGAATGGAGCCGTTACACGCGGGTGGAGATTGACCAGTCAAAGTACATCTGGGGCATTCTCATCATGGCGGCTGTCACCGGCATTTACACCATCGTGGGGGGCCTGCGCGCGGTGATCATCACGGATGTCATCCAGTCCGTTCTCATCTTGCTGGGCATGCTGATTGTCGCCTGGTGCACATTCAACCACGAGTTGATTGGCAGTTGGGCCACCATGGTGGAATTTGACGAGGGTAAATTGGAAACCCTCACCCCCGGCCGTGACCTGCTGCATCTTTACAAGAAAAGTAACGACCCCAAGTTCCCTTGGACCGGGGTGCTCAGTGGCCTGCTCATCCTTCACTTTTACTACTGGGGCGCGAACCAGTTCATTGTGCAACGGGCCTTGGCGGCGCGCTCCCTGAGTGAAGCACGCACGGGCATCATCGCCGCTGGTTTCTTCAAGCTCCTCATTCCCTTTGTCTCCATCGGCACGGGCATTGCCGCCTACTACCTGTTCCAACAGCAGATGCCCGGTGTGCAACTGGACGGTGACACCGCCTTCCCCATGCTGATGCGCGAGGTGGTGGCTCCGCTGGCCATTCCCGGGCTGGTAGGTCTAGTGGCGGCTGGCCTCATTGGCGCCATTCTTTCCAGCGTCGATTCCATGATGAATTCAGCCGCCACTCTTATTACCTTCGACCTATACAAACGGTTTAAAAATCCAAAGGCCTCCGATGAGCAGTTGGTGCGCATGGGCAAGTGGATTATCGGTTTCCTAGTGGTCGGCTCGGCGGCATTGACCATCCTCATCTTCAACCCCAACACCAAGGAACCGTTCATGCAGTATGTCATTTCCCATCAGGGTCGATTGGTCTCTGGCGTGGTGGCCGCGTTTCTGCTGGGCATGCTTTGGCGCGGTGCGACTCCCGCGGGTGGTCTGGCCGCCATCCTGACAGGGGTCATCGTCGCCTACGGCTTGCCGTCGCTGTATGAGGCCAGCGTGGACCCGAAAGGGGAATTGGTCAGGCACTTCGGGCCCACACTCAACCCTTTCCACACCGTGTTCATCGCCTTCCTTTGCGCGGTGGCTGCTAATGTTTTTGTCAGCCGACTCGGCACAGTGGACGAGGAAAAGGCCAAGATGACTTGGGTGGGCCTGGGCATCACGCGCCCGGCGGACCTTCAACTCTTCGGCATGAAGCTCATCGGCTCACTGCTGCTCTTTGCCCTGCTTGCGGTTCTGATGACTGGTCAGCTTATATCCCCCATGGCGGCCGCGGTGGTGGCATCGGTGTGGACTTTCATCATGTTCCTGGACTCCATGTTCAAGGTCGTTCTTTCCGCGGCAACCAAGGGACGCGCCTACAGCCTGCTTCGTGAAGACTTGTTCTGGGCCGGCCTCCTCGCAGCCTGCGCGGTCTTCATGCTTTTCTACTTCTATTAGGTTCCGGCCCCTTTTAATCCCTCTCACCAATACGTTCGCGGGCATAAGCTTCCAGCTTGGTCTTGATCTCATCCCGCACTCGGCGAAAGACTCCCATCTTGGCCTCTTCGGAACCATCCGCCTTGGCGGGATCATCAAAGGGCCAATGATGACGGTGAATCTGACCGGGGAACATGGGGCAGGCAGCATCGGCATTGCCGCAAACGGTGATGACTGTTTCCACTTCAGCCTTCAAAAACTCCTCCAACGACTTGGAATGATGCTCGCTGATGTCGATGTCGACTTCCATCATGGCCCGAATGGCAAGCGGATGAACATAGCCTGCCGGTGCACTGCCGGCACTCCGGACATCCAGCATGTCGCCGACAAGGCTGCGTAGGATGCCCTCGGCCATGTGACTACGGCAGCTGTTGCCAGTGCAGAGGATAAGAATTGTGGGCTTGGGCTTCGCCATGGCGTAAGGTTCAGCCAGCAGGATGGTTTCGTCGATGTTGTTTTTGCGACGATTAGGTGACAACACACACCGGTGCCGTCATGTCTTTTGAACCCAAGGTGAGACCATGTGGATTTTTTTCAGAGCCAAAAGGAAGACACGCGACGGCACCGTGCGGCCCTGACCCCTCCTCGTGTGTCCGCGGCGCACCAGCCCGTTGCGTCCCTAGTGGCAGACTGGCGATTCCCCGAAACCATCGAGGCTGTTTGTAACAGGACTCCGCGGGGAATCACGGGGGAGTTGTTTTTATATGGGCACAGGTTGTTCACGGCCATAAACCAATGCTGGGAACAGCGGGGGAACAGTGAATTACCAAAGGAACGATTTTTGCACCACCAAGATAGTGCCTCCGTCTAGCAGGGTGACACGCCATGACTCCATTTTTCCTAACTTTTTGTATTCATTAGGATTAATGAGTACGCTGGTCCAGTGGGTCCGCTTGGCAGGCTTCACGGGGGCCTCGAACACCTTCACGGGCACACCAGCCTTGGAACTGCGAATCTCCACCCGCAGCTTTCCTTGGGTGACATCGGCGGCGCTCCACTTGATGTCAAATCGCAGGGCATGGATCAGGCTGGGGTCTTCGCGCAGTTTTCGCTGGTATACATCGCGGTGCAACAGAGAAGCACCATCGGTATGCCGGCCCTTTTCATCGAGATAATGAGGCAGCACCTTGACAATGTTTCCCTCGGCGGCACCCACGGCAACAGTAGCCAGCAGATAAAACGCAATCCAACGCATGGCCAAAGAGTAACGGGGCGACGGGCAATGGCAATGTCGGAGTGGGGCGAGTTATCCCCAAGGCTCCCAAAGCATGATTGCATCCGCGCAAAAAGCTGCTACATTGTCTGCAGGAATACTCCACAAAATACCCGTAAACATGAGCAACGAATTCGACTACAAGCTGTACGATCCCAGAGACCACCAGCCGCGCTTGGAGGATTATTTCCAGACGCGCCGTGAGTGGCTGGGCCGGATGACCAATGGCTTCGGTGCGGTGGCACTGGCGGGCCTGATGCAGGATCAGTTCAAGAATGAGGCGCGGGCACAGTCAGCAGGCAACCCGTTGGCACCGAAGACTCCCCCCATCGCTGGCCAAGCGAAGGTGAAACGGGTAATCCATATTTACATGGAGGGTGCCATGCCGCACTTGGACAACTGGGATCCCAAGCCGGAATTGATGCAAAAGGGCAAGCGCGGCGCAAATCCGGGCACCAAGGCGGGCAACCGCACCCTGTTGGCACCGCAGTTTGAATTCAAGAAGCACGGCAAGAGCGGACTGGAGTTGAGCGAAGTGTGGCCCAATCTCGGACGTCATGCGGACGATACGGCCGTGGTACGCTCCGTCTATACCGACGCCCCCGCACACGGCCCCGCGCGAATCCTGATGAACACGGGTGACTTGGACCGGGTGCGGCCCAGCGTGGGGAGTTGGGTACTCTATGGTCTGGGCACAGAGAACCAAAATCTACCGGGTTTCATCGCCTTGAAACCGGGCGGCATGCCCGACGCGGCGAATTTCCGCGCGGCATTTCTGCCCGGCGCATTGCAGGGCACTTATGTGGATTCTCAGAACACCCGCATCGAGGACATCATCAAGAATATCAGGAGTGATTTCACCTCCGGCCGCGACCAGCGCAAGCAACTGGATCTGCTCTTCAAGCTCAACGAGATTCACAAGCAAAAACGGCAGGCTGATGCGGAACTGGAGGCCCGAATCCGCACCTTCGAGCTGGCGTACCGCATGCAAACGGATGCCAAGGACGCCTTCGACATTGCCGGTGAATCGGACGAGACACTGGATCGTTACGGCCGCACACGGCAGGGACGGCAGTTCCTCATCGCGCGCCGGTTGATGGAGCGGGGTGTGCGCTTTGTGCAACTCTGGCAGGGCGGCTGGGATCTCCACAACAACATCCCGAATCGCAACCGCCAACTGGCGGGCGAGATTGATCCGGCCATCGGTGCCCTGATGGATGACTTGAAGGAGCGCGGCCTGTTTGAAGACACGTTGATTTATCTCACCAGCGAGTTTGGTCGCAGTTCAACCGAAGATGGCGGCAATGGCCGCAGCCACAACGCGAAGGCCATGAGTGCTTGGTTTGCCGGCGGCGCCATCAAGGGCGGCACGGCCTTTGGTGAAACCGATGCCCTGGGAGGGAGCGCGGCGACAAACAAAGTCCACGTGAAGGATCTGCATGCCACGATTCTTCACACTATGGGCTTCGACCATGAAAAATTGACCTTCCGGGCGGGCGGCCGCGAGATGCGGCTCACCGAGCCCACCCGCAAGAAACCCGATGGCGGCCAAGTGGTGAAGGGAATCCTCGCCTAAGGCCGTGCGCGGACTTGATTTTAAACTCAATCCAAGGAGTACCATGAAGGATAATTGTCTCCGCAACCTCCTCGCCGTAGCAGTGCTGGCCGCGCTGCAAATGTCCGCGGCCGAGAAAATCACCAAGGAGCAGGCCGAATTCTTTGAATCCAAAATTCGCGCAATTTTCGTGGACAACTGCTACGAGTGTCACAGTGCTGATTCACGGGCGAAGGCGGACCTGTACCTTGACAGCAAGGCGGGCATGGTTGCCGGTGGTGATTCCGGCCCCGCCCTCAAGCCGGGTGACCCCGATGGCAGCCTGTTCATCAAGCGCGTCAAGAGCGCCGTGGATCCCATGCCCCCCAGTGGCCAGCCGCTGACCGAGGGGCAGATTGCGGATCTGGAGGCTTGGGTGCGCATGGGCGCGCCGGACCCCCGCGGTGGCAACAACGCCGCTGTCATCAAGAGTCTGGCCGACCGGGAAAAGGCCAAGAAACACTGGGCTTTTCAACCGGTCAAAATGCCGGACATTCCGGATCCCCGTTCCATTTACGGCGGCAAGCTCCGCAACTGGGCTCAGGACAATCCCATCGATGCCTTCGTCCTGCGCAAGCTAGAGGAACAAGGTATGCTGCCCTCCCGTCCGGCGGACCGGCAGCAGTTGATTCGACGTGCCTATTACGACGTGTTGGGCGTTCCCCCGACATATGCCGAGGTGCAATCCTTTGTGAACGATACAGATCCCGAGGCCTGGGACAAGGTGGTGGATCGCCTGCTGGCCTCTCCACACTATGGTGAACGATGGGGCCGATACTGGCTGGATGTCGCCCGCTATGCCGACACCACCGGCGAAGGCAATCGCCGCGGACGCCGCAGCGAGTTCATCTACGCTTGGACCTACCGCGACTGGGTCATTCAGGCGATGAATTCCGACATGCCCTACGATGAGTTTTTAAAGCAACAGATCGCTGCCGACCGTGTGCTGGAAAAGGATGAGAACGCGCCCAAGTTCAATCTGGCCGCCATGGGCTTCCTGACGCTGGGACGGCGCGACCGCAGCAACGAGGAAGTTATCGATGACCGCATCGACGTAGTAACCCGCGGTGCACTGGGCCTCTCGGTCTACTGTGCCCGCTGCCACAACCACAAGTTTGATCCCGTTCCGACCGCGGACTACTACTCGCTCTACGGCGTGTTCAACAGTTCTCAGGAACCCAGCGAGGAGAACAAGCCCATCCTCATCGAGGACGCCAACACCAACGGGTTTCTGGCCAACCCGGAATACCGCGAATTTCAAGCCAAGCTTGCCGGGATGGAATACGAGCACGAGCAGTTCAAGCTGCGCACTCGTTACGAGTGGGAAAACCAAAGCCGCACCAACGCCTTTCGTTACATGACTTGGGCGGAGGAATTCTCAGACAATGACAAGGAAATTGGCCGCAACAAGGGCGAGTTTCGTGATAAGACCAAGAAATTCAAGCTGAAGGCTGAAATTGCCGAGAACTGGCAGCGTTACCTCAACCGCAAGCGCGAGGACGATCCGGTGATGGGGCCATGGGTGGCATATGCCAAGTTACCCCCTGCCCAGGCCCAGTTCCAGCGCCAAGTGAGGCGAGTCGCGGCCAAGATTCTGGAGGATGACGCCAAGCGCAAGGGCAACCGGAAACTCAACCCCTTGGTCAAGCAGTACCTCGTGGAAACCCCCCCCTCGAGCCTCAACCAAGCCGCCATAAAATATCAGCAACTCTTCAACCAAGCAGACGTCATGTGGCGCCAGGTCATTGGCCTGTACCAGCGCAAGGTGGCTGCTGACCCGGATCTCAGCAAGCCCAACTCACTGGCCGATGCCGAGAAAAAGCTGGAATTTAAATATCCGAATAAGGAAACCACCGTCATGTGGGAACCCATTCGACGCGTCATCTACGGCAATGGTTCGCCGGCGGATTATCCCTTTGACCGGATCAAGCGCATGGATGGAGGGCTGGAGCGACAGGAGCAGCAGAAGTTCACATCCAAGATTGAGGACCTGAAGAAGAACCACAACGGCTCGCCACCCCGGGCCATGGTGCTGGAGGACAAGAATCGGCCCACCAACGAACGCATCATGATCAAGGGTAACCGCGGCATGCGCGGCGACGAGGCGCCCCGGCAGTTCCTTGAGATTCTTTCCGGCGAAGACCGCCAGCCATTTCCCAATGACACCAGTGGCCGACTCCAGCTCGCCGAGGCCATTGCCAGCAAGGATAATCCGTTGACAGCGCGAGTGATGGCCAACCGCATTTGGCTCAACCACTTTGGGCGCGGCATCGTTAACACGCCCAATGAGTTTGGCCTGCGTGCAGAGACTCCCAGCCATCCGGAACTGATCGATTGGCTGGCCGCCTATTTCATGGGCAACCAAGGCGGTCCGGAATGGTCAATGAAGAAGTTGCACCGGCTGGTTCTGACCAGCAACACCTACCAGCAGTCCAGCGACGACAACCCCCGCTACAGCCGCAAGGATCCGGACAACATGTTCCTGTTCAAGACCTCGCGTCGGCGCTTGGGCTTTGAGGCGTTCCGAGATGGGCTGCTCAGCGTCAGCGGCCGCATTGACACCACCATGGGCGGCCGCCCCATCAAGCTCTCCGGCGAGAGTCCCAATTATCGCCGCACCATTTACGGGTACATTGACCGGCGCAATCTTGACGATATTTTCACCACGTTCGACTTTGCGAATCCCGACGCTACCGCCGGTGCGCGCGCCAAGACCACGGTGGCCCAGCAGGCGCTGTTCATGATGAACAGCCCGTTGATTGCTGACCTATCCTCCAAGCTCGTCAACCGGCCCGAGTTTCGGACCGCGGCGGACGACCGGCTGCGCATTGCCATGCTATACCGGCTCGTGTTCCAGCGCGACCCTGAACCCATTGAGGTGAAGCTGGGCGAACGATTCATCGCGGAAGAAACAGGCGGGCGCCCAACGGTCATGGGCAACGTGAACACGTGGTACAACGGCTATGGTTCAGCGGTCTACAACGAGCAGGCCAAAATCGCCACCGTCCGCTTTTTCAGCTTCCCCTACACGGATGGCAAGATCTGGCAGGGCAGCGCCCGCCGGCCCGACCCCCAGTTTGGCAACATGCATCTGGCTGCCCGGGAGGGGCATCCCGGCCAAAACCACGCCGTGATCCGGCGGTGGGTCGCACCGCGTGACACCACCGTCAACATCAGCGGCACGCTCGAGCATTTCCTCGACGACAAGGCCAAGGAAGTTTGGGAAAACTACAAAGATCGCCCCAAGGCGGAGAAGGATGCGCTGGACCGCGCGTGGGACGGCGTATCGGGTTTCATCGTGCACAGCCAGGTGGGCCGGGGTTACGACCGCTTCGGCAAGCAACTCTGGAAGGGTGACGCCAAGCGCGGGCGTCGTGGCGCGAGCGCGAACAATATCACCGTCAAGCGTGGCGACATGATTGACTTCGTCGTCACCAGTCGCAACTATATCTATCAGGACAATTTCAGTTGGAATCCCGTTATCCGGGTCACTGACGAGGTCAAGCAGGCCATCGAAAGCAATGCCGCCTCCAAGCTGGTCACCGAGTGGACTGCTTCCGACGAATTCGAGGGAGAATCCTTCAAGGCCAAGCCCCTGACCCACTGGGAGAAATATGTGCAGGTACTCCTGCTCTCCAACGAGCTGGCTTTTGTGGATTGAGCCAACCCAGAAATCCCAACGGTTTACTCAAGTCCCTTCGGTGATCCCAAGATAACCGATGCGGCGAATGCCTGTCGGGCGGTGGCTGGTTGGCGGATCATCTCCACCACCTTGCGCAATTCCGCGGAGCTATTCTTTCCCTCCACAGGCATCTCCACGTGCTCGTGCGATTGCCTGAGTTTCTCGGCCACCTTCTCATGAATCTGGCTGGCTGATTCAAAGGCTTCCCGCGCCTTGTGCAGTGGTCCCGCCGCTGGTTCAGGTTTGGGTTCTCTCTTCGGTTTTTTTGGTTTTAAAACCGGAGGAGGCGTGACAACCGGCGGCTTCGGCTCCTCCAAAGGCGGTGGAATCTCATGAGACGGTGCCGCACTGCCGGAAAGCAGCCTCTGCAATTCCGCCTCCAAACTGGTTACTTGCTGCCGCTGGCCCGCGGGCACTGGAGCGTGACTATGCTTGGCTTTCTGGTGTTGGTGAAGGGCTTCGGGAGTCTGGAAACTGCGCCCACACTGGTCACAGGGAAACTCATGCGCCCCTCCCTCCGGAAGCACTTCCAGTTCCTCATCCTCCTCCTTTTTGCCAAAGAAATTTGAGAGAATGGCGACGATGAGGAAAATGAGAATCCCCCAGTCATCGAAAGCCGCTACCATACCCGCGGTCCACGGGGTCAGGCTATCCAGCCAAGCCGTCATTTACTCCTTTCCGGTGGATTCAGCCTCGTCACCGGCACCGCCGATGCTCGTGCGCATCCCCGTGTCAGCCTGTAAGTTCTTCATGCGGAGATAATCCATCACGCCAAGATTGCCGTTGCGGAACGCCTCGGCCATGGCCAGTGGTACCTGCGCCTCAGCCTCCACCACCCGGGCCTGCATCTCATGTACGCGCGCTTTCATTTCCTGTTCTGTGGCCACTGCCGCCGCACGCCGAACCTCAGCCTGAGCTTGTGCCACCAGCTTGTTGGATTCCGCCTGCTCGGCTTGCAACTTGGCACCGACATTCGCGCCCACATCCACGTCTGCAATGTCCACCGACAGAATTTCGAAGGCTGTCCCTGAGTCCAGCCCCTTGGTCAAAACCATGGTCGAGATTTGGTCCGGATTTTCCAGCACGTCCTTGTAGGTGGCCGCCGAACCAATGGTGGTCACGATGCCTTCGCCCACCCGCGCGATGATCGTTTCCTCAGTCGCGCCGCCCACGAAACGATCCAGTGCCGTCCGCACGGTTACCCGCGCGCGCGCGCGCAACTGGATGCCATCCTTCGCCACGGCATCAATCGTTTGTCGCGTGGCCGAATCAGGTGCGGGGCAATCAATCACCCGCGGGTTGACCGAGGTCATCACGGCGTCCAGCACGTTCTTGTCCGTTTGACGTGTCGCCAAGTCAATCGCACAGGCTTGGTCAAAGTTCAGTTCAATCCCCGCCTTTTGCGCCGCAATCAGCGCTGCCACCACCATCGAGATATCTCCATTGGCCAAGTAATGGGTCGAGAGCTGGTCGGCCTCCAATGGAATGCCCGCCTTGACGGCTGTGATCCGCTGATCCACCACCAAACCCACGGGCACACGCCGCAAGCGAAGGGCAATCAACGTGGTAAAGGTGACTGGTGCCTTGGAAAACATCGCCCGCAACCAAGCGCTGAAAAAATTCCAAACGATCACGATCACCACCAGGGCGACCACGAGCAAGACGGCTACAAGGGCAAGTTGAATGCTATTGGCTAGTATCATATTTTATTCCGTTGAATTTTCTGTCTTGTAATCCCAACGCCGTCTCGGCGCCAGACAAATTATAGTCAGGCCACCGCCCGCACCACCACTCGCAAGCCGGTCACTTTCACAACCTTCACTTCCGTTCCCGCCTCGATCAGGCCGCCTTCCGTCACCACGTCGACTCGGCGACCGTCAATAGAAACCACTCCCGACGGCCTCAAGTCACTGCGAGCCACACCCTGTTTGTTGAGCAACGAAAGATCCGCCTCCGGTTCCCCGCCAATGGTGTCGTCCAGCATCAGGGACTGCGCGTAACGCGATTGGGGAAAATACCGAAACCAAAGAATTGTTCCAATGCCGCCTCCTGCAATCACGAACAAGAGCACCCAGTGCCCGTAGGGGGTCTTGGCATAAGCCACCACCACGGCCGCAGCCCAACAGGCCAGTCCGCAAAGGCCAACGATCAAGCCAGGAAGAAATGTCTCTACCGCCAGCAGGATCGCCCCCACAACGAGCAATATGATGACCAATGACACGGCCTTGAGTTTAACGCGCCCGACCGACCGGACAAGCGCAATCGATTATGAAGCCACCGGCTCCTCCTTGCGCCGTTGCCAGTCCCGCCGCTCGCCCATCAGCCGGGCCAGATCTTCCGCCGTGAGCCCAGGCACGGCCAATTGGCGGGTCAACCGGGCCAATTGCCTGTCGATATGGCGGTCGCGCAGTTTGCGGATCAACCCGGCCAACTCGGTCGGCGCATCCTTCACCGGTCGCCGGTCCGCTAGGGCTTCTGTCAAAAGTCCCGCCAGCGGGCTATCCAGCGTGTTCACCAGTGCCGCGCCCGATTGTCCGTTAGCCAAACGGTGCCCCACAATTTCCCGCACACCTGCATGCGCAATCCATTCCAATTCCAGCCGCCCGGAAAGCCAGCCCGCTTCTGTTCCATCCGAAAACGCAAGGCACAAAAGCCAGAATTCATGCGCGTCCGGCCTCGTCATGGGTTCAAGTGGGGACACTTCCGGAGCATTGGCCGGTGCAGCCTGCCCGCGCACCTTCAACTTGCCAAACTCCGTCCGCACGGCCTCCGCTGACACCTGAAGTGCCAGGGCCGTTTGTTGCGCACAACGGTCCAGCATCACCTCGTCATTGGCCTTGCGAGCTGCTTCGCCCATGGCGCGCAAGACCGCCCGGCGCCCCCGGTCCGTGCCAGTGTCGTTTTCCCGACAAAGTTGTTTCAGGTAAAAATCGAAAAATCCCTCGGCCTGCTCCATGCGCGCGCGGAACGCTTCCACACCATGCTCTTGGATATAACTGTCCGGATCATGCGGCGCGGGGATGGTCATCACACGTACCGCCAAGCCAGCCTCCAGCAGCGCATCGAGCGATCGGGCTACCGCTGCTTGTCCCGCGGCATCCGAGTCAAAACAAAGCAACACTTCATCCGCGTATCGTCGCAGCAGCCGACACTGATCCGTGGTCAACGCCGTGCCCTGTGGAGCCACGGCGTTCCGGACACCCGCGCGATGACAGGCAATTACATCGAGTTGACCCTCGCACAGTAGTGCCTGCTGGGCGTCAAGCATGGGCCGCTTGGCTTGGTCCAGCCCATAGATAACCCGACCTTTTCGGAACAGCGGGGTCTCCGGGGAGTTGACGTATTTCGCACCCTTGGCTTCTGGATCCAGAACGCGGCCGCTAAAGCCAATCACCCGCCCCTGCTCATCGCAGATGGGAAACATCAGCCGGCCACGAAACCTCCCATAACGCCGGTCACTACCCTCCTTTCGCAGCACGAGTCCGGATTCTTCCATCATTTCCGCCGAGTGATTCTTTGACCGGGCCCAGTTCACCGTGTCCACCCAATCATCCGGCGCGTAGCCCAGGCGAAATTGCTTCACGTCATCCTCATTCAGTCCGCGTTGCTTCAAGTACCCGCGCGCGCCCTCGGCCCCAGCCTCGTTTAAAAGCGCTGTGTGCCAGCGGCGGGCAATCTGCTCGTGAATGGATCGCAAGGAATCCTGAAGCGCGCGCCGCTTTGCCTGCTCCGGGGACTGCTCAATTTCCAGTGGAATGCTGGCTCGCTCAGCCAGTCGTTTAACCGCATCCACAAATCCAATATTTTCATATTCTCGCACGAACGCGAACACATCGCCTCCCTTGTGGCAGCCGAAACAATGGAATATCTGCTTGCCGGGATGGACGTTGAAGCTGGGGGTCTTTTCCTTGTGGAACGGACAAAGGGCGGTGAAATTGGCACCCGCGCGCTTGAGAGGGAAGTAGCTGCCAATGACCTCCACGATGTCACTTGCCGCGCGGACCCGCTCGAGGGTCTCCTGAGAAATCAGCCCCGCCATGGTCGCGGGGTCAGGGATGCTCGCTGAGCCACTGGCGAATGCCGGGGGCCTCGGAGTGGGATGGATTTAACTGGATCACCTTGGAGTAATGCGTGCGCGCACGGCGCGGCTGCTCCAAGTGTTTGTCAAATAGGTTCGCCATCAGGAGATGCCCGCGCAGGAGATCGGGGTAGTCCTTCAATAACCGGTTCAGCTCGTTGGCGGCGTCGATGTGGTAACCGGCCTTGTTGAGGGCAAGGGCAAAGTGGTAGCGGCTATCGAGGGAAAGCGGGTTGATGTTTAGGGCCATTTCATAGGCTTGCAGTGCCTCCGGCATGTTGCCGGACTGGTGCGCGGCCAAGGCGAGATTTGCGTAGGCCTGTTGATAGGCGGGATCCGCCTTGAGAGAGGCACGGTAGTGGGACATGGCCTCCTCCATGCGGTTGAGCTTGTGGGCGTAGAGTCCTTTTTTGAAATGCTTGTTTGCCTCCGGACGGTTGCCGGCCTTGGGCAGTTTGAGGTCGCGATAGTTATAGCGGGAGATACTGGGCAACTTGGGCAGGGTCTCGGTGAATTCCGGTGGCTCAGGTGTTTTGACCACGACCGGGGCAGGCGGCTTGGGTACGGGATTGGGTTTTGCTGCGGCAATGGGCTTGGGTGGCGTGACGGGTTTTACGGGGGGGGGCGGCTCGGGAACAACAGGCTGTTTCACGGCTACTGGCTTGGGTGCCACGGGTGGGCTGGGCGGCACCACGGGCGGCGGCTTTGGGGGAGGATTCACAACGGGCGGGCGGATGGTCAGGCGATTGGCAACGTTTGTGGGGTAAACACCCACGATAGTGCCGCGGACTGGGCCCGTACCTGCACGGGGAAATCGCACCGTGACCACCTCATTGGATTCCACCAAGCCGGACAGCGGCGGAGTGCTGGGCTGTTGGGTGTCCGTCCCAAGCTCGGCCAGTACCGCGGGATTGATTTGCTGGTTGAGTCGATTGAGCGCCAGTTGCGCCGCCTCCTTGCGGGCTAAATCCACGCCTTCCAGCGACAGGTACTCGATGTAAAGTTGCAACGCCTTTTGGCGTGACTGGACGGTGTCGGTGGTGTTGTGCTTTTGATGGTAAACAGCAAGGTTTAAAATGGCGGGCGCAAACTTTGCGTCCACCTGCCGTGCCCGCTGAAAATTGGCCAGTGCCCGCTCAGATTCTCCTCGCTGGAGGTAAACCAAAGCCAAGCGGTTAAAGGCTTCCGCCGAATCACTTTTCAATTCGATCGCCTTGCGCAAGCTGGATTCAGCGCGGTCGAGCATGGCCGCTTGATTGAGTTGGCGGGCGGCCATCAGTTCAGCCGTCCCGCGCCAGTAAAACCCGGCGAATGATTTGCCATTGCCCAAAGTGTAGGTGGCCAGCTCGCGCGCGGCTTCGCTGGCCTTGCCGGCATCAAGGTATAGACGGCCGAGATTGTAATGAACGGGAAGCACGGAGTGGATGAGCGAAGCATCGGCCTCGGCCATGCTCAGGACCTTCTTGTAGGCCCGCAGGGCTGCGGAACGATTTCCAGCGCGCTGTTGCGCCATGCCAAGAAGATTGAAAACTTGCCAGTCAGCGCCCTTTTCCGAGGCAGCCACTTGCAACACCTTCACCGACTCCGCGATCTTGCCTTCACGGAGAAGCTGCTCACCTTTGGCTGCGCCGCTGTCCCCCGCGGGACCACATGCCAACCACAGCCCCGTCAAGGCCAACATGACCAAGGCTGGGAATCCTTTTTTGATCGTCTGCGCCACTATTTGCGGTAGCATCTGCCAAAGCATTGGAACGAATGGGGTTCAATTTGGCAAAGTTGGGTTATTCGTGTTATTCACTCATCGGCCTGTGCCTGCTGTCTGTAACGGTGAATAGTGCCGAACCGCCTGTGCGTGTGGTGGCGGTTCACAATGCCTCCGCCAGCCGTCCCGCAACCAGTCGTGCGTATTTTAAACCTCAGCCCAGGGAGGTGCGCCGGATGGTAGACGCAGGTGTGCGCAGCTGGACGGGAAAAGATTCCACACTGGCGGCCTGGCAAAGCTTGGTGACCCCCAAAGATGTCATCGGTTTGAAAGTCAACGCCGGTCCCGGGCCAGTGATCGGCACCCGGCCGGAGGTTGCCCGTGCGGTGGTTGCCTCACTTATCGACGCGGGGATTCCACGAAAAAACATCGTTATTTGGGACAAGTTTCGGGAAGACTTACATGCTTCGGGATTTTTTCGGGTAGGGCAGGACTTGGGTGTCGAGGTGGCCGGCGCAGAGAAAGCCGGCTTCGAGCGCAGCATCTACCACACCCAGGCACTGGTCGCGCCGTTGGAACGCGGAGACCTCGAGTTTGGCGAATTGAAATTCAGTCCCCGCTCACACCTGACACGACTGGTGGCTCATCGTTTCACAAGCATCATCCAGATCAGTTCACTGCTCCACCATACCGGGGCGGGTGTGGATGGATGTTTGCATGGCCTCGCTATGGGCAGTGTGGATAACACACGCCGGTTTAAACACTTGAAGGTGCATCTGGACAATGCCGTGCCCGCCATCCACCACATGGCCGCCAAGCGTGGCATCATCTCCATCAATGATTATGGAAAAAAGCTGAAATCCGGAAAACTCGCTGCCCTTGTTCCTCCCGGAATCAAAGGAGACTACAGCTTTTACTACGAAGCTGAAGACAGTGAAAACGCCCTTCCGCCACTGCGCGCCCTTGGTTTGGCGCATACCGACGCGATGGATGAGAAAATAGAAGAAGATCCCCAAGTGATCATTGTCAGCCCCGATGAGAAACACGACTGGCAATTGACTTTTCACAAAAATGGATCCGTCGAGTATCTCACCACTCGGTCCAAGATTCGCCTCCACATTGTGGATGCGCTGCTCTGCCAGTTCTCCGGCGGAGGACAAGTACGGCTGCAATATACCACCGTGATGAACGAACTTCGTTTCAGTGATGACCCCGTGGCACTGGACGTCCTGTCGCTGCGCGATATTGAACGGCAGGCGAAGGAGGCTCGCTTCAGTTTGGGCCCGGTTAACCGCGACATCAGCCGCTACGCCGCCTTGTTGCGGCTGGGCACGGATAATCCGGATCGAATCAGGCTGGAGCGCGTCAGTCTCCCCGTTGTTTTTCCAGGAAACCGCGAATGAGAGAAAGCTCCTCCTCGCCCGCGATTGTGTGGTCCTTGGCGAACTCGTGCGGCTCGATTTGCAGGCCGCCGTCGGCTTGCAGCAGGTTGAGCTGGCCCTTCACTTTTTCCGCAGGGATCAAGGGGTCGAAGGTGCCCATGGTGAAGAGGATTTCCTGCTCGGCTGCCACGGGCGAGAGTTCGTTTAACGCCGCCTCCGGCTCGTGCACGTAACCGCTGATGCCGATGCAGCCAGCGAGCTGGTGCGGATAGCGCATCGCCACCTCCATAGTCATCAGGCAGCCTTGGCTGAATCCGAACTGGAAAATGCGGCCGGCGGGATGGCCGGCATCGCGCTGGGCGTCGAGCAGTTCGAAGAGCGCCGCGCGGCTGCGCTGCACGCCGGGGGCGGGGTTGTCCATGAAGTCGTACCACGAGTAGCCACCGTGATAGTCGTCCGGCGCGTTGACGAGCAGGTAGTTGAGCCACGGCAGCCCCAGTGCCTCCGGCAGCCAGCGGTAGCCCTCCATGCTGTCCCCCAGCCCGTGCAGCACCACCATCAGCCAGTCACTGTCCGCCTCGCCGGCGGGGATTTTCTCGTGGGTGAGCATTACATGCGGGGGATGGTGATGCCGGTTTGGCTTTGGTATTTGCCGCCGCGGTCGGCGTAGCTGGTTTCGCAGGTTTCGCTGGCCTCGAAGAAGAGGACTTGGGCGAGGCCCTCGTTGGCGTAGATCTTGGCGGGCAGCGGGGTGGTGTTGGAGATCTCGAGGGTGACGTGGCCTTCCCACTCGGGCTCGAAGGGGGTGACGTTGACGATGATGCCGCAGCGGGCATAGGTGCTCTTGCCGAGGCAGACGGTGAGGACGTCGCGCGGGATACGAAAGTACTCGACGCTGCGCGAGAGGGCAAAGGAGTTGGGCGGGATGATGCACTCGTCGGTGGTCATGTCGACAAAGGAGTTTTCATCGAAGGCCTTGGGATCGACGACGGTGCTGAAGACGTCGGTGAACACCTTGAACTCGTCGGACACGCGCAGGTCATAGCCGTAGCTGGAGACGCCGTAGCTGATGACCCGCGAGCCATTCGCCGCCGCGCGCACCTGGCCCTCGGCAAATGGCTCGATCATGCCGTGGTCGGCCGCCATCTGGCGAATCCACTGGTCGGAGTGAATACCCATGACCGAGTGTTAGCGTAAGAGGGGGAAGTCGGCAAGCCGACGCTTTGGAGTACGCTCTGCCACCACGCCATAAAAAAACGGCGGCCCCTTTGCGAGGCCGCCGTTCGTTCTCCACCTCACCAACTCAATGCATTGGCGCCCTGGTACTCCGTGACTTTTGTCTCGAAAAAGTTTTTCTCCTTGGCCAGGTCGATGGTCTCGCTCATCCACTCGAAGGGATTTTTCGAGTCGTAGCGTTTGCTCAGGCCGATACGTTCCAGTCGGCGATCGGCAATGTACTGCACGTAGTCGCGGAAAAGCCCGGCGTTGAGGCCGAGGATACCCCGGGGCAGGCAGTCCTGCGCGTAGTTGATCTCCAGCTCCACCGCCTGCTCGATCATCTCGTTGATTTCCTTCTGGAACTCGGAAGTCCACACCTCGGGGTTCTCGGCCTTGATGCCATTGATGAGGTCCACACCAAAGTTCATGTGGATGGATTCATCGCGCATGATGTACTGGAACTGCTCGCCGATGCCGGTAAGGCGGTTCTGCCGGTGGAAGGAGAGGATCATCACGAATCCGCTATAGAAAAATATGCCTTCCATCACGACATAAAACCCGATGAGGTTCTTGAGGAATTTCTGAATGCCCTCGGGCGTGTCGGTGTTGAAGTCCGGGCGCATGATGTCCTCGGTGAGCTTCATCTCGAACATGTCCTTTTCACTGATGGAGTTCACCTCGTGGTACATGTTAAACACCTCGCGCTCATCGAGATCCAGCGATTCGCAGATGTAGTGGAAGGTGTGCGTGTGGATGGCCTCCTCAAACGCCTGACGCAGCAGATATTGACGACACTCGGGGTTGGTCACGTGCCGGAAGATGGCGAGCACGATGTTGTTGCCCACAAGGCTTTCAGCAGTGCTAAAGAAACCGAGGTTGCGCATGATCACCTGCCGTTCGTCGGCGGTGAGCTTGTTGCTCTTCCACAGCTCGATGTCCTTCTGCATGGACACCTCGTTGGGCATCCAGTGGTTCTTGCAGCCGTTGAGATAGTGTTCCCACGCCCACTGGTACTTGATAGGCATGAGCTGGTTCACGTCCACGGCCTTGCAATTGATCAACCGCTTGTCGGCGACATTGATGCGCTTGGTCAGGTCGTGCGCCTCGGATTTGCTATCTGAAACATTGCAACAAGACATGGTTTTCCTCCTTTGGTTTCTATTGTTGGCTAAGTTAAATCGTCTACTGGCAAGCCTCACACTCGGGGTCGAGGATGCTACAGGCCTTGGGCGCGACCGGCTTTGCCTCGCGGTCCACCGCAATGCCCGCCGAAGCGGACTGACTTTTCATCCACTTGGGCTGCACGCCGAACTTGTTGACATCCAGCGTGGACTTCTCAATCTGCGTGGCGGCCAGCGTGCGCAGGTAATAGGTCGTCTTCAAACCGGCTTCCCAAGCGAAGAAGTACATGTCGCTCAACATCGGCCCGGTCTTCTGGCCCTCCGGCACATTGCTGATGTCAAAGTACAGGTTTAGCGACTGCCCCATGTCGATCCACTTCTGCCGTCGCGCCGCGCAGGCGATCAACCACTTGGAATCGATCTCGAAGGCTGTCTGGAAAATTTCCTTCAGGTCATCCGGGATGCGGTCAATGGGCATCACGGAACCGTCGTGGTACTTGAGGCTGTTGACCATGTCCTCGTCCCACAACTCGCGTTCCTTGAGCTGCTCCACGAGGTACTCATTCACCACCACGAAATCGCCGGAGAGGTTGGACTTCGCATAAAGGTTCTTGTACGTGGGTTCGATGGACTGGCTGACACCGGTGATGTTCGCAATGGTCGCCGTCGGCGCGATGGCCATGGTGTTGCTGTTGCGGATGCCGTGTTTTTTCAGGGCAGCCCGGACGAGCTCCCAGTCAAGCTTGGTGCTGCGATCAATGGTCAGGTGGCCACCGCGTTCCTGCTCCAGGATATCCAGCGAATCGATGGGCAGCAGACCACGGTCCCATTTGCTGCCGGGATAACTCTCGTAGGTTCCGCGCTCAGCTGCCAACTCGGTGGAGGCAAGGATGGCATAATAGGACACCATCTCCATGCTGCGGTCGGCAAATTCCACTGCCTCTTGGCTGGAGTAGGGCACGCGCAGCTTGTTGAGCGCATCCTGAAAGGCCATCACGCCCATGCCCACGGGGCGGTGGCGCATGTTTGCGTTGCGCGCCTCGGGAGTGGGGTAGTAGTTGATGTCGATCACGTTGTCCAACATGCGGATGGCCGTGCGCACGGTCTTGGCCACGAGCGGCTCATCCAGTTCTCCCTCCTTCAGGTGTGCCACGAGGTTTACCGAACCCAAATTGCACACCGCCGTCTCCTCGGCCGAGGTGTTTAACAGGATTTCCGTGCAGAGATTGGAGCTGTGCACCACACCCTTGTGACCCTGCGGCGAGCGCAAATTGGAGGGATCCTTGAAAGTGATCCACGGGTGGCCCGTCTCGAAGAGCATCATCAGCATGTTGCGCCACAAATCCTGTGCCTCCACTTGCTTGTAGAGCTTGATCTCCCCTGTCGCGGCCATTGCCTCGTACTCCTCGTAGCGCTTCTCAAACGCCGCGCCATACAGGTCGTGCAAGTCCGGCACATCACTCGGGCTGAAGAGTGTCCACTTGCCCTGCTCCTTCACGCGCTTCATGAACAGGTCCGGGATCCAGTTGGCCGTGTTCATGTCGTGCGTGCGCCGGCGGTCGTCACCGGTGTTGCGGCGCAGATCGAGAAAATCCTCGATGTCTAGGTGCCATGTCTCGAGATACGCACACATCGCACCCTTGCGCTTGCCGCCCTGGTTCACCGCCACCGCAGTGTCGTTGGCGACTTTCAAAAACGGTATCACGCCCTGGCTCTCGCCGTTGGTGCCCTTGATATGCGAGCCCGTGGCGCGGATATTCGTCCAATCATTGCCCAGTCCGCCGGCCCATTTGGAAAGCCTGGCGTCGTCGCTTACCACCTTGAAGATATGGTCGAGGTCATCTTCGATCGTGCTGAGGTAACACGAGGACAACTGCGGGTGCAGCGTACCGGCATTGAACAGCGTGGGCGTGGACGACATGAACCGGAATGAGCTGAGCGTGTCGTAAAACTCAATCGCCCGCGCCTCGCGGTTTTCCTCGTTCACCGCCAGGCCCATCGCCACGCGCATGAAAAAATACTGCGGCGTCTCAATGCGCTCGCCCTGCACGTGAATCAGGTAACGATCGTACACGGTTTGCAGGCCCATGTACGTAAACTGCCGATCGCGCTCCAAGTCCAATGCCGCTGCGATCTTGTCCAAGTCAAACTTCAGCAATTCCGACGACAACCGTTCTGCCGCCACGCCCTTTTGCAGGTAATCCCGGAAATGCGCACGGTGCATCTTGGGTAGTTCCGCAGCTCCTTCAAAGTCTGGCAGCACCTCGCCGTAAACCTGATCCAGCAACATACGCGCGGCCACATACGTGTATGCCGGCTCCTTCTCGATGCGTTCACGGGCGGACATCACCAGCGCCTTGTCAATCTCCGCGGTCTGCACGCCGTCGTACAGGTTGCGCATCGTCTCCTCGTGCAACTCACCGGCCTCGCAACGATCCTCCAGCCCCCGCACCGCCCCATTCACGCGCTGCCGGATGCGCTGCGCATCAAGCATCTCGCGCGAACCATCGGGCAACTCCACGAACATCTGTTCCTGCTGCCCACCATCCACCGTGCGCTCGCCGCGAATGGCCCGCGACTTCCGGCGGTTCTCGCGATAAAGAATGTACAACTTCGCCACCCCACCGTGGCCGTCCATCAACTGGTCCTCCACCACGTCCTGAATGCGCTCAATCTCCAACGCCTCCGTGGTGTCCCCATTTACCGCCTGCCGCAGGCACTGGCTCACCACCTCGTCGGTGATGCGATGCACCTCCCCCTGCAAATCGTCCTCAAGCTTCCCATCCTCGGCAATGCCTTGATGTGCCTTGAACGCCGCCTCAACCGCCAGGCAAATCCGCGTTTCATCAAATGGCGCCACCCGCCCGTCGCGCTTGCGTACTGTGAATTCCTTGCCCTCGAGCGGATCAATGGAGGCCATCCGCAACTGGCCATCGAGTTGTTCGCTAATCATCTGCTGTGCATCCCTTTCACGGCCGCCACACCACGTTACATCCGGGGAGGGACCGGCACTCTCGCGCCGATCACAGGTTGGGCTCCCTCATCAAGCAGCCGCCTTGGCAAGGCTGCCACCGCCCAAGCATCTGCTTGGGACTTTTTCCCGACCAACATCAGGTCCGCCAAACACAAGGAAGAGAGAAGAAACCGAACCCCACGCCAAATCCGCCTGATTCACCGCGAAAACACAAAATTTCGGCAAAAAACCCATCAAAACCCTTGGCAAACTTTGAACTTATTCACAAACTTCCCGCCGATTGCAAACTGGGTATTGCCCAGTTTTTCCACAACCTGTAGTGGGTGCCAGTTGCTCACTGCGCGATATATTGTGGTATATGGAAAAAGAGTCAACTCTTTTTGGAGATTTTGTGAATAAAATTGCGGAGCATGGGCGCGAACCTCGAAAAACCCCCGAAGAATCGTCATTTTTGCGTATCAAAACAAATTCACAAATCGCTATTCACCTGGGGTGTGAACGGAAAACTGAAATATCCTGCAAGACACGAAATTCCCTTTGAATTATCCACAAATCCAATTTTTCCCACAGAAAAACTTAAATTTAAAGATGCCTCCGCGGGTTTTTCGGGTTAGAGTGCCAGCAAGCTGGATAGATTTCCCAAGTCCACATTTCCCCCGGACAAAATGATCCCCACACGGCGGCCCACAAAACGGTTATCCTTCAATACGGCCGCCACGGCTACTGCGCTGCTGGGTTCAACGACAATTTTCATTCGCTCCCAGACCAGCCGCAAAGCCGCCACAATTTCGGCTTCACTCACCGTCACCACATCCGCCACATGTTTCTGAATTGCCGCAAAAGTCAACGGCCCCAGTGAAGTCAGTAAACCATCCGCTATGGTGTTGGGATGCGAAGGCTCAATTTGGCCGGAGCGGAACGACCGCGCCGCGTCATCCGCCTGTTCCGGCTCCGCCGCAAACACCTCCACGCCTCCCGCCACAATTCCGGTTCCACTAACCAATCCGCCGCCTCCCACGGGTGCCACCACCGCGGATAGTCCCTCCACTTCATCCAGCAACTCGAGCGCGGCCGTTCCTTGGCCGGCGATGATGTGCGGATGATTGAAAGGCGGCACAAACACCGCCTGCGTTTCCGCCACCAATTGATCCAGCGCCGTCTCACGCGCCTCCAGCGTGGGGGCGCATTCCACAACCCTACCGCCATAATGCACCACCGCCGCACGCTTCACGGCCGCTGCGTTGGCAGGCATCACCACATGAGCCGTGATTCCCCGTGCCTGCGCCGCTGCCGCCAACGCGGCGCCGTGATTGCCCGACGAATGTGTCGCCACCGCCTTCACATCATCCGCCAGCAACGCCAGCGCATGGGTTGCTCCGCGAAATTTAAACGCCCCCGTTGTTTGGAAATTCTCGCACTTGAAGAAAAGCGAAGCCCCCGCCAACTCATCCAATGCCCCGCACGTCAGGACTGGCGTTCGGCGCACAAGCCCCGCTAGGCGCACTGCCGCCGCCTCAACATCCTCACGATCAGGCAAAACCAAACCATCGGTCATGCCTCTGCTTACAACGCAGACGGCGTAATGGCTATCCCATAACCTGCCTTCAAAACTTGCCGCTACACCGCACCTTCCGCATCCTCCCGCCATGAATTTCACTGCTGATGACATGGGTAGCATTCGATCCCGGTTCCCCGCGTTGGCCCGGCAAGTTGGTGGCCGGCCAGCGGCATTTCTGGATGGCGCTGCGGGAAGTCAAGTGCCACAGACTGTCATCGATGCCATTGGCGATTACTTGGCCCATCGCAACGCCAATCATTGCGGCGAGTTTGCCACCAGCCGTGAAAGCGATGCCATGCTGGAGGAGGCTCACCAAGCTGCCGCGGATTTCCTTGGTGTGGACGATTCGGCCACGGTCGCGTTTGGTGCCAACATGACCAGCCTCACTTTCGCCCTAAGCCGCGCCTTGGCGCAAACATGGACACCGGGTGATGAAATCCTCCTCACCCGTCTCGATCACGACGGCAACTTCACCCCATGGCAACTCGCTGCACGGGATGCGGGGGCCGTGGTTCGCGAGGCGGCCATCCACGCCACCGATTGCACCCTCGACCTGGACGATTTCAAGGACAAGCTTAACGGCAAGACCCGTCTGGTGGCTTTTGCCGCCGCCTCAAATTTCTCCGGCACGATCAATCCCATCAGCGACCTCTGCGCCATGGCTCATTCCGCTGGCGCGCAGGTCTTTATTGATGCCGTCCACTACGCTCCTCATCGCCGTATCGATGTCGACGCATGGCAATGTGATTTCCTGACGTGTTCCGCCTATAAGTTTTTTGGGCCACACGTGGGCCTGCTTTGGGGCCGACGCGAGTTCATGGAAAACCTCGCTCCCTACAAACTTCGGGTGGCGCCAAACTCCCTTCCCGGCCGTTGGATGACAGGCACGCAAAACCATGAGTGCATTGCAGGCACGTTGGCTGCCATCGATTATCTTGCCAGCTTGGGTGACAGCCCCAGCCGCCGCGAGGCGCTGGATGAAGCCTTCGAAAAAATCACCGCACACGAGAATGAACTAACCACTCGCGCCCTCCGCCGACTGCGCTCTATCGACGGCCTCGAGGTTTTTGGCATTACCGATGAAACACGGCGGCACGAACGAGTATCCACATTTTCACTTCGTCACCCTGCCTGTCCCCCTCGCGAAATGGCCCACCACCTTGGCGATGCCGGAATCTTTGTCTGGCATGGCAACTACTATGCCCTTCCCTTGACTGAGGCTTTGGGTATTGAGCCCGAGGGAGCAATACGCGCCGGATTTCTCCACTACAACACGCTGGAGGAAGTCGACCGGCTGGTCGACGAACTGGAGACCATTTGCCTTCGTTCCTGACTGCTGCACACCGGCTCCGGAGATTTCGGCTTTCGACTTTTTGGATTTCCCCTTTCAATCCACCCATGAACGATCTGCGCGCCGCCAGTGTTCAGTTTCAACACGCACCCGGTGACAAGCCAGCCAACCTGACCATCATCCGCGACTACGCCAGCCGAGCCGCCGCCAAGGGCGCGCAACTCGTCGTTTTTCCCGAGATGTGCATTACCGGTTACTGGCACTTGCGCGATTTGCCCAAGGAGGAAATCGAAGAACTCGCTGAACCCATTCCCGATGGTGAATCAGCCCGGGAACTCGTCCATCTGGCTCGCGAACACAACCTCACTATCGGTGCCGGTCTGATCGAGCGTGGTCCAGATAGCCGCCTGTTCAACACTTATCTCGTTGCCATGCCCGATGGACGCACTGCGCGTCACCGCAAGCTGCATACATTCATCAATCCGCACATGGACAGCGGCGATGAATTTACCATTTTCACCCTGCCCGACGGCACACGCGCCGGCATCCTGATTTGTTACGACTGTAACTTGGGCGAAAATGTTCGCATCACGGCGCTGAAAGGCGCTGAGATTCTTCTGGCCCCCCACCAAACCGGGGGCTGCGATACCCCCAGCCCCCGCTGCATGGGCGCCATCGATCCCGCGTTATGGGAAAATCGAGCGACCAACCCCGCAGCCATCGAGGCGGAATTCCGCGGCTCCAAGGGGCGCGAATGGATCATGAAATGGCTGCCCGCACGCGCCCATGATAACGGCCTGTTCATCATTTACAGCAACGGCGTTGGGCGCGATGACAACGAAGTGCGCACCGGCAACAGCATGATCCTCGACTGTTATGGCGATGTCCTTGCCGAGACCAGCCACCCCGGCGACGCCATGATCCTTGCCAACCTCAAGGCAGCAGATCGCCACATGTGCACCGGCGTGCGGTGGATTCGCAGCCGCCGCCCCGATTTATACGAGCCCCTTTCCACCCCCACCGGCAACGAGCAGGACATCCGCACTGTTCGGTTCACCCGCGACCCCTTACAGGAACCAACCACCAACGAATAACAAAACGAATGGCACAACCCACTCCTAGGCCCCTCGATCCAACGGAAATTCCCGACCGCGCCAAGGCCGTCATGGCCGAGGCCAAGTTTCCCCAGCTCGCCTCCCTTGATGGCGACCAGCCACGCCTCCGGCCGGTCTCGCCCGTACGGGTCGATGGATTCACTGTCTACGTCGCCAACCTGCGTTTTTATAACAAGACCCGGGAAATCGAGGCCAACCCAAAGGTTGAGCTCTGTTACATGGACAGCCAGCACGATCAGGTTCGCATTACCGGTACCGCCGAGCCGCTCACGGACCGGCCGCTTCTCGAGTCAATCTGGAAGGACAATCCTCTCCTGAAGCATTACCTGAAATCCATCGACAACCCCGACCTCATCATCTACCGCATCACCCCCATTCGAGTCCGGTACATGCAGGAATGGGCCTTGGAATACCACGAAGTACCGCTTGAATCCTCGTGATTCTAGCCATTTTTAACGCAAAAGTTTTTCCTCTGTACTCGTGACAGCCAACCGACCAATTACGGGTTGGTCGCCGATTCCTCCACAACCCGCGGCTCACGCTTGCGCTTGGCAGCTTGGATGCGCTTGAGGAACGCGGCCGCGTCAAAGGGGTCTTCTTTGCTGTAGGGTTTCATGGCTGGGAATTTGAATTCGTCTACCGGCAATTCCGTGTTTCGCACTCGCATGGGAAACAGCCCTCCCAGTACGCGCCGCTCAGAGTCGAACCACTGGGTGATGATTTTGTCTTCCGCGATTTGCACCACAGTTTCGTCACCCAGAAATATTTCATCCCATGGCAAAATTTTGTCCCCCTCCGTCAGGTCGCAAAATATGAATCTTCCGGCGCGTACCTTCCAGAAGCCATGAGCGGCCTTCAATTCTCCTTCATCGTCTTCCCCCGATATGAACACGATAGTACCCGTGTGATCCGGGCGTCGAATCATTTCCCATTCGCCTGGGTCGTCCGGATCGTTGTTGCTGCCTTTCCAGCGGCCCACCAGCTTCTTCTCTTCATCCGTCAGGAGGCCCGTGAAATATCCGGGCAAATCAGCAAAGTCATCAATCGACGCCCGCCGAATCTGATCCAGAATCAATTCCTCCCGTTTCCCATTCGGCTGATTGAAACGACGCATGAACAGCCGCTGAAACTGTTTCACCCTCACCTCCGTGTTGGTGATCATCTCCCCTTCCTCCTCGCCTTCCGAAACGGTGACTAGTTTGTCTGGGCCCGCAAATTTCACATCTTCCTCGACCACCCATAGATCTTCAGCGGAGATGCGATGTTTGACATCAATGGGCCAAGCCTCGTCTTGTTCCATTTCACTATCCGTCAAATCGGCAAAGCGATACTTGCCGCCCTTCACTTGCCATAAGCCATGGCCAAAAAACTTCCGCCGTTCCCCTTCCTCAATCCATGTCATGTCGAGCGTATAAGTGTGGTTGGCCCGCCTTAATATCTCCCATTTGAACTGGCCCGCCTTATCTGTATTTGTTCCACTCCAATATCCCACCAACGTTTTTTCCTTCTCCAACAGGGGGCCGCCGAAGGTGTAAACCTTGTCTTCGGACTTGATCTTCACCGTCCAAGGCGCCGATGCCACACCATTCCCCGCCAACAAGAGAACGCCCGCCAGCATGCCTTTCAATATCTTCATAAGGAATTATCATGCTAAACCCCCACGGGACTGTCCATCGAAAGCTTTTGCCTTGGTGCGTCCGCCGTTATGCTGGGCGCGTGAGCGACATTGCCTCCAACGTGGAAGCCGTGCGAGGTCGTATCGGAGCCGCCTGCGAGCGGGTGGGGCGAAACTCCGCCGAGGTGCAACTGGTGGCCGTGGGGAAAAAATTCACGGCGGACATCATCCGCGACGCGGCGGAAGCGGGGTTGACTGTTTTCGGGGAAAACCGTGTGCAGGAGGCGCGGGTCAAGATTCCCGAATGTCCCGGCCACTTGCGCTGGCATTTCATTGGCAACCTGCAAACCAACAAGTGTCGCGAGGCAGTGGATCTGTTTGAGATGCTGCACGCGGTGGACAGCGCGCGGTTGGCCGCCGAGTTGAACAAGCGCTGCGAACAGGCTGCCAAGGTGATGCCCGTCCTACTGGAGGTGAATGTTTCCGGTGAAGGCAGCAAGCACGGCTTGGCGCCGGCGGAAGCCGCCGCGCTGGTCGATGCGTTTGCCGATTGGCCGCAACTAGAGCTGCATGGCTTGATGACCATGGCACCCTACACACGCGAACCGGAAAGCACGCGGCCGTTCTTTAAACGACTGGCAAAGGTAAGAACCACCTGCGAGGACCGGCTGGGTGCGCCGCTGCCGGAGTTATCCATGGGGATGAGCGGCGATTTTGAGGTGGCCATTGAGGAAGGGGCCACCTTGGTCCGCTTGGGCACGGTCTTATTCGGACCTCGAACCGGTACGCGACTTTAGGGGTCAGTTCTTCGCGCGCTTGAAGGTATATTTTTCACCTTCAAGCTCGTAAACCAACCGAGTTCCGTTGAGCGCATAAGTGCCCTCGTCGATATCCTCCGCCTCTCCCTTTGGACCCTTGCTGGTGAGGGTCAATTTGGTGGCGTTGGCTTTCCAAGTCACGGGATGGTCGGCATGCGCTGATCCCTCGGCAATGCGAACAGCACCCGTGCCGTCCTCGGCCAAGATGATCGTGAAAACAAAGTCGCCTTCCTCATATTCCCAGTTCCCGATGAGTTCGGGATCCGCAATATTCGACGGCGGTGGAGTCCCTTTCGTGGGGATGGTCTTTAAGGGAGCCGGCCGAGTGGCTATTGTTTTCAATGGGCCCGACTTCGTTTCAACGACAGGCTCGGCCGACTTGGGCGCTGGCTGAGGTTCGTCGTTTCGTTTAGGCACAGAAATACCCCCGCCGTGGGCTTCCCCGTCGGCGGGGGGTGAATTCTTGGCAGATGCGCCCTGAGCGGGCTCATCGTCCTTCTTGCCACACCCCAAAACCAAGAGCGTGGTGATTAGCGCCAGCACTGTTCTCCTCATGGGCAAGTCTTTGCCCAACCGGCTGCATGACGCAATCTTTTTGGGCTCGGTCTAGTTGCCGCCGTCACCGCCGCCGTCACCGACGCCGTCACCGCCGCCGTCACCGCCGCCGTCACCGC
>PBLV01000004.1 GCA_002721895.1 Verrucomicrobiales bacterium | reverse complement strand
TCGTTCGTTCATCTGAAAAATATCGCGGTCCAGTTCCAGCAAATCCACCACCGCGTTGTTATACTGAAACCGGTTCATCCGCCGCATCGGCGTCGGCAAAAACGCCTGCTCCTTCGCCGCCGACGCCAGCATCTCCCGCAACCGCGCCACTGCCTGCGTGCGGTCCGCCTCCTTCAAAGCCGGCTCATCCTTCGGCGGCATCGCGCGGTCTTCCAAAACGCCGATAAGCGTCTCCAGCAATTCCGGCTTCGCCGCCAACGCCTTCGCGGAATTCAACTCCAGCAAATTCACCTTCCCCTTCACCTTGCCATCCTTGCCGTGACACTTTACACAATGCGCCTTGAACAAAGCCAAAGGCTCCGCCGTCCCCGCAAAGACCGCGAGGAGGGCGGTGGTGATGATGGTGATAAATCGCAGCTTCATCCGGTCAATCCACGGAAATTTTGACGTCGTGAATTGAGACTGTCAATGGCGGCCCAAGATTCACCACAGAGGCACAGAGATTTTTAAATGGGAAATGGGGGCTTCGGACATTCGAGCGATGCAAATGTTGTGGACTTAACAATACGCACCGTGGGTGCGGTCCGAAAATAGCCCAGCACTTCAGTGCTGGGAAAGCCGGTGGCTTCGGGGTAAGTCCCGGAGGGACGACTGAAACTCGACGATTTCAGCCGTCCCTCCGGGACTGCACATTATACCATCGCCAAACCCAGCGTTGAAACGCTGGGCAATTTTCGTTTGCTCCTCCGGAGCCATTCAAAGATGGTCTCTGTGCTCTCTGTGCCTCTGTGGTGAATCAAAATGTTTTTGTTGCCGAATCGCGGGCGGCATTTACCCTTCGCCACACGCTTTATGAAACTCACTCATCTTCTTCGTGGATTCGTTTTTCTTTCGCTTGTTAATTTGGCCCTTGCCGATGTTCGGCTGCCGAATGTGCTCGGTAGCGGGATGGTGTTGCAGCGGGAATTGCCGGTGCCGGTTTGGGGCTGGGCGGAGGCTGGCGAAAAGGTGACGGTGACGTTTGGCGAACAGACGCTGGCCACCAAAGCTGCCGAGAATGGAAAGTGGATGGTGAAGCTCGCGCCGCTCAAGGCGAATGCGGAGCCGGCGAAGTTGGTGGTGAAGGGAAACAACACCGTGACGCTCGACAATATTCTCGTAGGCGAGGTGTGGATTTGCTCGGGGCAATCGAACATGGAATGGCGCATCAGCCAGTCGGCCAATGCGGCGGCGGAAACGAAGGCGGCGGACCATCCGCAGATTCGCCTGTTCAACGTGCCTGGCCACACGGTGGCGCCGTTGCCGCGTGATCGCGGGGCGGGCAGTTGGCAGGTTTGCCAGCCGAAAACGGCTTCGGGTTTCAGTGCAGTGGGTTATTATTTTGGGCGGCGGCTGCATCGCGAATTGAAAGTGCCCATTGGATTGATTGGCTCGAACTGGGGCGGCACGCGCATTGAGCCGTGGACTACGCAGGAAGGATTTGCCTCGGTGCCGGAATTGAAAAATCTCGCCGATCAAGTGGCCGGTTACACCGCCAGCACGCGCGTGGGCGGCGGCACGCCGGCGGCGATTTACAACTCGATGGTGCATCCGCTCACGCCGTTTGCGATGCGCGGGGCGATTTGGTATCAGGGCGAATCCAACGGCGGCGAGGGCAAGAGCTATTATCACAAGAAACACGCGCTGGTGAACGGCTGGCGCAAGGCGTTCCAAAACAAGGACCTCGGTTTTTATTGGGTGCAGCTGGCGAACTTCCAGCGCGAGAATCCCGATCCCGAGGGCGGCGACGGCTGGGCGAAGATTCGCGAGGCGCAGACCGAGGCGCTCGACATCCCCCACACCGGCATGGCCATCGCCATCGACCTCGCCGACGCGCATAACCCGGGCGACATCCATCCGCGCAACAAGCAGGACGTCGGCGGGCGGCTCGCGCAATGGGCGTTGCACCAGACGTACGGCAAGAAGGACCTCGTCGCTTCCGGGCCGTTGTACGAGAGCTTCAAGGTGGAAGGCAGCAGCATTCGCATCAAGTTTAAGAATGTCGGCAAAGGATTGATGATCGGCAAAAAAATCAAGCTCGAGCCCACGCACATGGTGAAGGACGGCAGGCTCCAACACTTCGCGATTTCCGGCAAAGACCAGCAATGGCACTGGGCCGACGCGCGCATCGAGGGTGACACGGTGGTCGTCAGCTCGCCCAAGGTGCCCAAGCCGGCCGGCGTGCGATACGCGTTCGCGATGAACCCGGCCAAGGCGAACCTGTATAACAAAGACGGTCTGCCGGCCGGGCCCTTCCGCACGGAGCGTTGGTTGGGCGCACCGCAGGTGCTGAACTGGAACAAGCTCGGCCCGAATCGCGCGCCCAATTCCAGCCCCGGCGGTGGCACCACGATCGAGTTCGAAAATAAATCCGGCCAAGCCGTGAAGGTGCACTGGGTGCCCTACGGCGGCGGCCTGCGCTTCTACGGCACCATCAAGCCGGGCGCCAAGCGCGAGCAAAACACCTACGTGAACGCCACTTGGGTGGTGACCGATGAAAACGACCAACCACTCGGTTATTTTCGGTCCACCAAAAAATACGGGATCGCCGTGATTCCGAAGCAATAAGGTAACTCATGAAACAACTGATCCCGCTTTTCGCGTTGGCAGGTTTGGCCGCGCAACTCTCTGCCGCTTCACTGCCTTGGCCGCAGTTCCGCGGACCGGATGGGCAGGGGCACTCGGAGGCGAAAAATATTCCCACCGAATGGAGCGAGACGAAAAACGTTGCGTGGAAAATGCCCGTGCCAGGCGAAGGCTATTCGTCGCCGGTGATTGGCGCGGGACAAATCTGGATGACCAGTTCGCATGATGGTGGCAAGGCGCTGCACGCGGTGTGTCTCGATCTCAAGACCGGCAAGCTGTTGCATGACGTGAAAGTGCTGACCACGAAAGACGTCGGCCCCAAACATCGGCTGAACGGCTATGCCTCGCCCACGCCAGTGCTCGATGGCGAGCGCATCTACGTGCATTTCGGCCCGCGCGGCACCGTATGCCTCGATACCGCCGGGAAGATTGTCTGGAAGAATACTGAGCTGAAATACAACGTGATCCAAGGCGGCGCAAGTTCGCCAATCTTGCACGGCGATTTGCTGATCCTTACCTGCGACGGCGTTGACCACCAGTTCATCGCCGCGCTCGACAAACGCACCGGCAAGGTGAAATGGAAGCAGAACCGCGCCCATCTGGAGGCCGCCGAAAAGGAACCTTCGGCCTCGCGCCGTCGCATCAACAAGATGGCTTACTCCACGCCGCTGGTGCAGGCGATAAACGGCCAACCGCAGATGATTGTCTCCGGCGCGTTTCATTCGGCGGCGTTTGATCCGNCCACCGGCAAGGAACTNTGGTGGTTTCCCTANACCGGCTTNTCCATNGTCGGCCGGCCCTCGTACGGCAACGGNCTCTTNTACATTGTNGGNTCCATCCGGCAGGATCANTTTTGNATNTACGCNGTNAAACCNGGCNAAGGGAAACTCAAGGATAACCAGCGCGTGTGGCAGTTTTCCACCGGCATCGGGCACGTGCCGTCGCCGTTGTTGTTGGGCAAGGAAATCTATGCCGTGCATGATGGCGGCGTGGCCGGCTGTCTGGATGCGCTTACCGGCAAGGAACTCTGGCGCGAACGCCTCGGCGGCAATCACGACGCGTCGCCCACCGAAATCAACGGCAAACTCTACTTCGTCAATCGCGAGGGCCAAACCACCATCCTCGCCGCGGGCCGGCAGTTTAAGGTGTTGGCGAAAAACAAACTCGACGGCGTTTTCAAGGCCACCCCGGCCATTGCCGATGGTGCCCTCTTCCTGCGCAGCGGCACACACCTGTACCGCATTCAACAGCGGTAACGCGGAACGGGTTTTCCTAACAACTTTTCCGGTTGCCATTTGGAATCGGTCGCGTAGTGACCACAAACCCTAGCCGTGGGTTTCAACCCACGGATGATGGGGCACACGTTCAAGGCGTCGCGTCAGCGACCGCTCACTTAAGCGAACAGCAACAATTAAGCAGTCGCTAACGCGACGCATTTTATGGCCCTGTCGGGCCCGTGGGTTGAAACCCACGGCTATGAGTGACCTTTCGCTCCGCGATGGGGAATGCCTGTTGGTGAGAATGTAGTGAAGAATGCTTCGAACTACTTAGCGTCCTGGGACGTGCCGGACATCGGCGGGTTTTCGAAAAACTTGCCGTTCTCGATCAGGCGCGGATCGTTGGTGGCCTTGAGGTAAGCCAGCAGGCGTGCGCGCAGCTTGGCCTTTTCTTTCGCATAAACGGGATCGGCGGCGACGTTCTTCATCTGGTGCGGGTCCTTGCGCAGGTCGAAGAGTTCCTCGCGCGGGCGCTTGTTGTAGGCGTGCTCGAAGTAGGGCTTCACCTTGGGATCGGCGCGATTGGCCACGATCCACGCCTTGGTCGGGCCGGCATCCTCGTCGGGTAGCGTGACGAACGTGTTGCGCTCCATTTGTTCCAGCGTGGGTTCCTCATCGGTACCAAGCCGGTATGGATCGCCGAGTGGCCAGCGGTCGGGGCGGAAGTTGATGATGAATTGAAAATCCTTCGTGCGAATGGCGCGTTGCGGATAGGGCGTCTGGCCGGCGCGCGCCCTCTGCACGTGCCGTTCGCGGCCGGTGAAATTCGCATCACGCTTGGGATCGACCCAGCCGTCTTGGTCGGACTTTAACACGTTCCACAAACTACGCGCGGACATGCCGGCGGGCACTTTGGTTTGCCCGGCCTCAAGAAAGGTCGGCGCCAAATCGGGCAGGCAAACAAAATCATTCACGATGCGGCCACCCTTCACGCCGGGCCCGGCAATGGTGAGGCAGACGCGCGTGCCGAAATCGTACAGATTGCATTTGCCGTGCGGGAATCCCGGCGGTCCGTGATCGCCGCTGACAACAATCAGCGTGTTGTCGTATTCGCCGGCCTTTTTCAGCTCCTCAATGAGAATGCCCAGCGCGGCATCGAAGGCGGCGATCTCGCCGAGGTAATCCGCCAGATCTTCACGGACCGCATGCACGTCCGGCAGGAACGGCGGCATTTTGCCCTTCAAATCATCCGGATCAATGCGCCACAATTTTTTGCCGGACCCTTTGATCCATTTGCGATGCACATTGGTGGGCCCGAACCAGTATGCAAACGGCTGGCCCTCCTTGCGATCCTTCAGGAACCCGCGAAAGTTTTGGCGAACCTCACGATACAACTCCTCCTTGGCTGCCGCCACCGAGCCTGCGCGAGCTGCCCGGCCATTCACATATTGTGAGAAGCCGTTGAACTTGCCACCAGCCGGCTGGTAATGGTGCTTTTGCCCGCCGAACCCCGCATCACGCGGCGTGCCCGGGCTCCATACCTTGTAGGCTTTGCCTATGTGATAACCCGAGTCGCGCAACAGCAACGGCCACGTGGGAATGGTCTCGTCCCAAACCGCCCCCTGCAAAATGGCGCCGCGACCGGTCTCCCAAAAATTGCGCCCGGACAAAATGGAGCTTCGACACGGCGTGCACGAGGGCGCATTGACCGATGCATTGGTGAACAGCACCCCGCGCTTGGAAAGCCGGTCGAAATTCGGTGTGCGGGTAACGTCATTGATCGTCCCGGCACCATCCACCTTCGCGTAAATGCCCGCCTGACGGCCCCAGTCATCGGCAAACGCGAACAAAATATTCGGTTCCTTGGCGGCAAGGCCAAACCCAAACGCCACGAGACACAACAGAGAACAAACCCGAATCATCATGCGTTCGAGCCTCAATTGGCCTCCGGTTGGAATCAAGTTTAAACACGCCGGCGCATTCCGTGGCTCATTGACAAAGCCGTGGATGTGCGTTGCACTGGCCGCATGGATCGTCAGGATAATTCCATGCCGCGGCGGCGGTTTCTGCAGGCGGCCGGCCTGTCGCTGGCCTTGCCGGCCTTGGAAAGTTTGGGGGCCGCGAAGGACCTCGAGGGTGCCGATCGGCCGCGGCGATTGTTGCTGATGACCGATGGGTACGGGTTTTACACGCCGAATTTTTATCCCGCCACCACCGGCAAGGCGTACCCGCTCAATGACGTCATTCGCCCTTTGGATGCGTTGCGAAAAGACATCACTTTGCTGGGCGGGTTAACCCATCTCAACGGCCATGCCGCCCAACGCTGGGTGGCGGCGGGCTCGCCGAAAGGCCCCGGCTTCGGCGATTCGCTGGATCAGGCAGCCGCCCGGCAGTTATCCCGCCAAGTGCCACTGCAATCGCTGCTGCTGTCCACCCGCGCTCAAGCCACGGGCGGCTCGTATCGCAACAAGGTGCCGGTGGCGATGTTGTACGATCCGGAGGAAATTTTCGATCGGTTGTTCACCAAGGGCGATCTCCCCGCCCGCACGCGGGCCTTGGCGCGGCAGCGAAGCGTGCTGGATCTTTGCCGGGCTGAGGTGCGGGCCTTGTCCCGGTCAGTAACCGCGGCCGATCGCGAACGGCTGGAGGATTATCTGAACTCCATTCGTGAGACGGAGCAGTTGATCGAAAAGGAACGCCGTTTCCTCGCCGCGCCGGCGGTGGATCCCGGCCAGCCGCGTGACAGCTTTTACCGGTTCAACGAAGACCGCGCCGGTGGCGAAAACTATTTCCGATACCTGCGCTCGCACCTGCGCTTCATCGAGCTGGCTTTCAAGCACGACCTCACGCGCGTGGCGTACCTCTGGGAACACGGCCGCATGCACGGCGCCACGCATCACGGCAACCGCGCCAGCTCGGTCAAGGCGCTCACCGAATACGCCACGCATACCGTGGCGGCCGTGGCGGATTTGCTGACGCGCTTGCGCAACACACCCCAAGCCGGCGGCGGCAATTTACTGGATGACACCGTATGCCTCTGGACCGCCGCCCTCGGCAGCGCCGCCTCGCACAAGGGCTGGAACGTGCCGGCCCTGCTGGCCGGCGGTGGATTCTCTGGGCACGGACAGTACCGGCAACTCGAGCAGGGCGAAAAACTCACCCGCCTGTACCTTGCCGTGCTTCAGCAACTCGGGGTGAAGACCGATCGCTTCAATGACAGTGCCCGCCCGCTGGAGGTGTAACATGAGCGTGCTGCGGATCAGCCGAAGCGTCTTTTGGGTCGCCGCCTTTGCTGTGGGGCTGTCGCAGTCATTGTTGGCAGTCCAGCCCGCGGCGAAATTATTGGCGCGGCATTGCTCTGAATGCCATGGAGCGAAGGAGCCCAAGGCCGATCTCCGGTTGGACACCCTCAGTGCGGCCCAATGGACGGATGCCGATCTGCTGGATGAACTGGTCACGCGCGTGGCTGACGGCGAAATGCCGCCGGCGAAGGCGAAGACAAAACTGTCACCAGCTGATCGCAAACAACTGTTGGCTGCGCTGCAACCGCGTTTGGCGGAGCTGGACCGCAACGCGCCACCCGGCACGGCGCGAAAGCTGACCGCCACCGAGTACAGCCACACGCTGGAGGATCTCTTTGGCGCGCCGGTCGAGCGGTTGAGCCGGTTGCCGTTTGATTCCGGTCACGATCTCAAAAAGCTTGGCGAACATCAGGTGATCACCAGCTTCGCCGCACAGCAATATCACGCCGTGGCCGCCGATTATCTCGACCGTAACCTGCTCGTGACCCCGCCGCCCGTTCGCACCGTTTCATTGAATGCCAAAAAAAATCCGAAAGAGTTCATCGTCACCTCGCTATTCGGCCGCACCCCAATCGGGGCACTGACCGGTCAGGGCAATCCGCCGGCCTTCATGGTGCGCTCGCCCGTGAACAGCTACGCAGCCGAAGGTGAGTATGAGCTGACCCTGCACTGGCGCGCCTTTTATCTGCCGCCGGGAAAACGCTTTGATCCGGAGGCGGATTATGAACCCGCCAAAACGCACGCCCCACCGATGGCGGTAAGCTTCAGTGACCGGCCCGTGCTGAATCCCGTGCGCGTTCAAAAAGGCACCCAACGCGCCGAGTGTCGGCTGGATCAGCCCATTCGTATGCAGATGGATAAGGCCACTAAGTTTGTCGCCTTCAAGATCATTCAGAGTGCCCACCTGCCGCCGGTGACGGATGATCCACGCTTTCGGGAGCTGGAAAAACAAAAGCTACCGAAGGCCGAACATGAAAAGGCCGCGCGCGCGTTGCGCCGGAAAATTCGTGAGGAAGCCAAGCAACGCAAAAAGCTTTGTGTGATCATCCATGGCGCCATCTGGCGCGGGCCGCTCAACCGCCAAGCCCCCGCAGCACAGGAGCGTTTGGTAGGCGGCTTGGCCCGCGATGCCGGCATGGCGGCCGTCGAAACGGTGCTCGCCCGGCACGCGGCACAACTGTTTCGCCGGCCGGTGCCCCAGGCCGAACTGGCGCCCTATCTGGCGTTGGCACGCAAGGAGCACGAACGCACCGGTAATACCTACGCTGCCGTGCAGGCTGCCCTGACCGGCCTAATGTGTTCGCCGCGCTTTCTCTTCAAACACGAGGGTGAGCAGGCGAAGCTCGATGACTACGCCATCGCGGCCCGGCTGTCGTTCCTGTTTTGGAACAGCGGCCCGGATGCCGAGCTGATGCAACTGGCCCGGGACGGGCGCCTGCGGGATTCCGGCACCCGCGTCCAACAGGCGCTGCGGTTGCTGGAGGATCGCGACCGGACCGCGCGCTTTACCGGCCGGTTCACGCTCGAATGGCTCGGCCTGCAGGGCTTCGATCAGTACGCACCCAACGAGGCGCACCTCAGTAGCGGTGCCTTTGCCGCCTTGAAACCACACTTAGCCGCCGAGCCGCAGGCGTTTTTCAACGAGCTGTTAACCGGCAACGACAGTGCGTTGAACTTCATCGATTCCGATTTTGTGGTGTGGAACCAGCCATTGGCTGGTGCCTATCAACAGGCGGGCACGCACGTACGCTGGCCGCGCGAAGCAGATCGGAAAACGTTCCGGCGTTTGCCGTTGGAAAAAAATCCGAACCGGCTCCGGGGCGGACTGGTGACAATGGGCGCCATCCTCAGCCAAACCACTGACGGCGAAAACACGCAACCCATCCGGCGCGGCGTGTGGGTTGCCCGGCGTTTGCTGGGGCTGGATATCGAGGCACCGGCCTCCGTGCCGGCCATTGAGATCAACCTGGAAAACGTTTCCAAACCGCGCGAGGTGCTGGACCGCCACAAAACCGACCCTTCATGCGCGGCGTGTCACCGTCAATTTGATCACCTCGGCTTGGCGCTGGAACATTTCGACGTCATCGGCCGCTGGAAAACACACTACACGCACCCGGTTTTAAACGACAAGAACCGCTTCGAGCTGGTAAAGCGCGACGCCATCGATGCGCGGGCGCAGTCACCGGACGGCGAGGCGCTGCCGGGCGTGGCCGGCTTGAAAAAGCATTTGTTGGCGCGCCAAACAAAAGTAATGCGGCACCTGACTGAGACCCTTTTCGGCTATGCCCTCGGCCGCAAGCCGCGCTTCCGCGACCGGCAGGTCATGGATGCGCTCATGAAAGAGGCCCGAAAAAACGACTACCGCCTGCGCGATCTAATGCTTGATCTGGTGGCGTCCGACCTGTTTATCCATCGCTGATTTGTGCGCGGTGGCTACTTTAGTTCCTTCAACATCTCCAACAAGTTGCGCGTGAGCAGCGTGGAGGCGTTCGGGAGAAAGCGCGAGGTGCCGAGCCAGGTCTCGTAGCCACCCAGCTCGTGTTGATTGGGCGGCGGCAGGTAACCGTAGCCGCCATTGGCCAGCTCAATAAGAAATGTATGCGGGAACGGGCTCTTGTCTTTAATCTCCAAGCCAATCTCCACCAGTACCTCAAACGGCATCGAGACAATCGCCTGATCACCGATACGAATGGCCTGCACGATCACCTTCTCCGTGCGCGGGGCATCCGGCGCGGCAAAACGCATGGTGTGCGCGGCATAGGGACCGGCCTTGCTGTGGAGAGCCGTGCGTTCCTTGGCTGGCAAGGCGAGAATGTGGCGGGCTTTGGCAATCTCCGTATCGGTCGGCACACGATAGCGAAGTGCCACCTCGCGCTGGCGCACAGCGATGATGGGGTTGTCGTGGTAGGTTTCGATGTCCTTCACCGCTCGCCATGCGGCCGTGGCGGTTTTGGTGGCCACCACGCGCACTTGCTCGAAGGGCGCGCGCGGCGGGCGTTTGCTGTCGAAGTCGATGTTGTTGATGTCGCCCGAGGCGCCGTTACTCATCATCGCCACAAAATTGGCCGGCGGATTCAGCCCACCCACGCGATGCGGCATGATGCGGGCAAATTCGCCGAAGTAATCGGCCGATGCCATGCCCACCACGCGGCCGTCCTTTTCCGTCACGCGCGGAATGCCGCCGACGTAATGCAGGGCGTAGTTGGCGATCAAACCCAGCGGTTTGCCGCGGCTCGTGCGGGCATAGATCACGCACAGCTCGGGGTCAACCGGCCCGGCCGGTTTCACAATCGCGTCGCGCGGCGGGTTCATGCGCACCTTGTCCTGAAATCCCCAGGGATTGGGATCCATCCGGCCCGGCTTAAGATACCAGCGGCGGTTGTAAACCTCACTGGCTTCTTCGGCGGAGCCGAATCCAACCTTGGCTGGTTCCAACGATTGGATGGCTTTGATCAGCGCCTGTCGTAATCCTTCGCGCCGCGTTTTCTCATAAGCAATGCGGCCGGGCGAGGTGTCGCCGCCTTTGGGTGCGGTGTGCGTGTGCGTGCCGGCGATGAGCATGTGCTCGGGCTTCCAACCGGTGACCTTGGCGGCGGCGGCCTTGGCTTCATCACACATCTCGCGGCCCACGCCGATGGCGTCCATCACGGCAATCACCGCGCGGCCCTGGCCGTTTTCAAATGCCACCGCCCGCACATGCAAGGGATCATGCACGTAGGTCGATTTGCCCGAGCGCAACTGGAACGGTTTCACCGTCGGCGAAATATCCACCACCGCCGTGCCCACCCGCAGGCCATCGGCCCGGAGAGGGAAGGTGATGAAAAGGAGGAGAAACAGTGGGGTGAGGAGGAGGTGGTGGTGCATGAGGTTGGGTTACTTTTTCAATTGGTTAAGGAACAGGATGGTGTCGACCATGGCGCGGGCTTCCTTGGCGGTGTGCTGGGGATGCGGTGCCATGGGTATTTGGCCCCACTCGCCAACGCCGCCTTGGAGCACTTTGTCCGCCAATTTTTTTGGAGCCGTCTTGTCGTCGCGGTAGCGTTCGGCGATCTCGAAGAACGTAGGGGCCACCAGCGGGCGCGTCCATTGATGGCAGTTAAGGCAGTCGCTTTTCGTCATAAGCTGGAGGCCACGCTTGGCGAGCGGGGATTTCTTCACGTCGCGCGGGGGTTGTTCCAAACCATGGACGAGCGCCTGCGCAATGGCGCTCTTGACGGCGCCTTTGTTTTCGATTCGCACGAGGGCGCCCTGATCATCCTTGGTGTAGTACAGCACGTGCAGGCGGCCTTGCGGTCCGAGCTTGAGGTTGGTGGGCTTACCGAGCCGCAGGGGCGGAAGAACAGGATGGATGCTTTGGAGTGTGCCTTGGGCATCTAGTTTCGCAGCCTTGACCCAGCCGCGGGCGTACTCGCCGATGAACCAGCAACTCTCGTAGCGCGCGGGCAGGGCGAGCTTTGCGGAATACGTTTGGCGATGGCGATAGATCGGCCCGGCAATGGCGGATTCGCCACCATTGCCGAGTTCGGGAAATTCTTTTTGCAATCCGGCGTACCAGATAAGTGGCGGCTGGGAAGGTGGCAGGTTACGGATGCCGGTGTTTTCGGGATGCCGGTTTTCCGGCGCCTTGGGATTGATCACGGGGCCGGTTTTCTTGGTGGCAGGATCGTACTGGGTGAAGGGTTCCTGATTGGCGATGACCAGCGGGTAGCCATAAAATCCGGCGCGTTTGGCGAGGTTGAATTCGTCGTAACCGAGCGGGATGCTTTTTTGTTTGTCCAACGGCGTGCCGGGCGCCCAATGGTTGGGCGGTCCGTTTTCGCCCCAGAGCAACCAGCCGGTCTGGGGATCCACGTGGATGCGGAAGGGGTTGCGCAGGCCCATGATATAAATCTCCGGCCGCGTCTTGGGTGTGCCGGGCGGGAAGAGGTTGCCCTCGGGAATGGTGTAGCCGCCCTTGGCCGTGGGGCGGATGCGAAGTATTTTGCCGCGGAGATCATTACTGTTGGCCGAGGTCTTGCAGGAAAACAAATATTCCGAACGGATTTGGTTGTCGCCCACTGAGAGGTACAACAGGCCATCCGGCCCGAAGGCGATGGAGCCGGCTTCGTGGATACGCTTCTCTGCCGACGCACGAATTTTCAACAACACTTTTTCCGAGTCACGATCAATGCGCTTCTCACCAACGGTGAATCGGCCGAGGTGATGCACGTACACCGAAGGGTCGTCCATTGCGGGCACGGTGTGCTGAAGATAAATCCAGTTGTTCTTTTCAAAATTCGGATCCAAGGCGATGCCCATCAGGCCGGCTTCACGCCGGGTATCAGACTTGAGGTCGATTAATTCGGTTAGTTCATCGGGCCGGTCCGGATGCCACAGCTTCACCTTGCCGGGGCGTTCGGCGAGGAACACGCGGCCATCCCGGGCGATGGACATTTCCATGCCTTCGCGAATACCGGTGGCGAGCAGGCTCAATTCCAGATCGGGATCTGCCGCCGGTTGGGCGTTGGGCGCGGCGGTCAATGCGCCCGCTAAGGCCAGCAGAATCGGAAGAAGGTGTTTGCCTATGTTCATGTTGTACAGAAACTACATCTACGGTTTCAGCAACTGTGGACCGTGGGCAAACGGTACGTCGGTAGTGCCCGGCCGCACAGATTTTGCCGGTTGATCGAGTACGTTGCCGGTAATGCCGGTGGTGATTCCGTCCGCGGCTTCCTTGGAGAGATGACCGGAGCCGCCGATGCTGCTGATGTGCACGGGCATCACCCGTTCGCCGAACATGCGCGCGTCCTTGTAGCGGATGTCGTAGGCGTCCTTCAGCAGGATCATTCGCATGTGTTCGCCTTTGGCGGTTGGGTAGTTGACGCCGTAGCCGCCCGTGTGTGCGGAGCGCAAGGGTTTCTCCGCATGCCCGAACACGCAGTTGTTGATGTCGATGTCGTGCGGCGCATATTTCTTCATGTTGGCGGCGTTCAGAAGTTCGTGGCCAGAGCCCTTGCGTCGACCGCAGTCAAGGGTGGTGATCACTAGCCCATTCGGCATGTCATGAAAGAGACATTTCTCGACTAGGATGCCGATGTTCTCCGGGGCTAGATCTTCGATGCTGCCCGTGCGGGATTCATAGTGGGATTTCAAATCAAGCCCGGACACACCTAGGCGGCGGAAGATGCAGTTTCGGATAATCGAGTCGTTGAAGCCGCCCGTAGTGTCGATCCCATCGCGGGCGTTGTCCTGAAAGACGCAGTGTTCCACCAACACGTTTCGCACTGCGCCACTCTCTCCGCCACCAGTCTTGATGCCGTCGCCTTGGCATTGTTCGATCAGGCAACGCCGGAAGACGAGCTTGTTACAGCCGGTCAGCATGATTGACCAGTAGCCGCCGGCAACGTGCGTGCCGACGACCTCGATATTCGTGCAATCGGTTAATCGAAGGTGATGATTGATGGAGCCGGTCAGTCGGCAATTCTCTATCCGGAGGCCTTTCTTGTCGCGGGCCTGAATCCCGAGTCGTCTCGTGAAATGCACGCCGTGCTTTCCACCGGTCGGACCGAGCGGCGGCGTGTTCAAATACCTGATCGTCAGATTTCGGATCGTGACCTCATTGCCGAATTCCAACAACGCGCGACTGCTCTTCGGGTTGGCTGCATCGGTCACGTCAAACCCAGCACCATTAACCGCTGAAAGGGTGGAATTGTCCGGCAGCTGATGGCTTCCTCCAATTCGGAATGTGTGCTCGAGCCGCAGCTCGTCGCCCGGCTTGAGCATGCCGTCGGCCAGCAGCTTGCCAAACGCCTCGGTGACGTCCTGTCCCTTCGCCCAGCCGAGTTCCGAGGAACGATGCGTCTTCGCATGCAGAGGTAACGAGAGGATCAGGCAGAGCAAAGCTGGAATGAGGGCGGAATGTCGTCCCATGATCATTGGATTTTCTTTTCGACTGCCTCGCGCCAGGTCTTGGGTAGACCGGGTTTGGCGAGGGCGTTTTGGTAGGCGGCGCGGGCTTCGGGTTTGCGACCGGCGGTGGTGAGCAGGTCGCCTTGAATGGCGTAGGTGGTGGCGCGCCAGCTGCCGGTTTGCTTGGCGACGTCAATGCGGGTGAGGGTTTTCAGGGCTTCGTCGTGCTTGCCTTGACGGGAGAGGATGCGGGCGGCTTGTTGGATGGAGCGAAATTCGTCCGCGCCGCCGATGCGTTCTTTGCCCTCGAAGTTCAGCCGATAGGCGGCTAGGGCGAGGGCATCGTCTTTGAGGTTGGTTTCGCGATTGTGGCCGAGGTTGACAAGGATACTGGACAGCAGTCGCTTGTCGGAGGTTAGCGCGAGAGCACTTTGCAGGTCGGCTTCGGCGGCCTTGCCGTTTTTGTTTTGAATGTGCGCCTGTGCGCGTGCGAAGGCGGCGGGGCTAACGTGTGGGAAGGGCCACTTGGAAAAATCTTCTTTGCCGTATTGCTCGAGTAGCTCGGCGGGCTTGCGCTGGGCGAGGAGGTTTTCCATGTGTACGATCATGGCCACGGCGGGCAAGGGAATGCGTTCGACCAGTTCGTCGGCCTTGGCGAAGTCCTTGAGGTTGCGGGCGGCGGAAGCAGCCCCACGGAGAGCATTGGCCTGCTGGAGGTCGGTGGCGTTCTTGGTAGCGGCGAGGGCAACGTAGGCAGCGAGGGCTTCCTTGTTTTTGCGGGCGTGCAGGAGGGCTTCGGCAGTTTTGCCGGCAATGAGGAAATCGACGTATTCGGGATCGAATTTAAACTTTTTGGAATGGCCGGCGTAAAATTGGGCGAACTTGTGAGTGACGTGGAAACCCGCCGTGCCGGTGGGGGAGAAGGCGGAATACTCGGCACCGTGCTCGCGAATGCGTTGGCGACAAACGTTGAAGTGCCACGGCAGGCTGACCGAGGGCTTGCGACCCACGACGAAGTTGAGCGGGTCATTCTCGTCGGTGGTTACGGGGATGCGGATCTCGACCGTCCAGTGATCATCGGCAATGTGAGTGGCGACTTCGGCTTGGGATTCCCAGCGGAACCAAGAGTGTTTGTCGACGCCGCGGTCAATGTCTACGAGGGCGCCGGCGGGGTTAACGGCAATTTGGTAGTAGCTGTGAGAATCGGTCTCTAAGTGGATTTCCACGCAATCACCGTACCAAAGGGACTGATCTTCGCGCCGGGTGGTGGTGACGTTGAGCTTTTCGCCGGGGCGTTCGTCGCAGCGGATGGCGAAGTAGAGGTTTTGGCCCGAACGATCCCAAGCCGACATCACGGTGGTGCCGAAGACGGGCTGGGCACCGGTCTGCAACTCGCGGAGCTTCCCAAC
>PBLV01000003.1 GCA_002721895.1 Verrucomicrobiales bacterium | reverse complement strand
TTGGCGGAGAGTTGCTACTCCGTCCTCGATACCCAACACGCGCCAAGTGTTTTGCTTCACGCGCAGACCAGTCATGCGGGCTGGCAGGTGTTGCACGACGCGACGTTCAGCGAGGCGTTCGCCAACCTGAGCCTTGAGGCGGTCGGCAAGGTCGCGTAGGCGGAAGCGTTTCTGAGAGTCAACCCCGTATACTTTCAGCTTCATCAGCTCGGCCTTCTCTGGCTCAGTGAGGCGGCGCTTGACGATGAGCTGCCACACGCGGCCGTTGTTGGGGATGAAATGGCTGGCGAGGCCAAGTACACAAGCGTCCAGCGCGTGATGCAGATGTGTGACGCTGCGAATCTCGGTCTTGTTACGGGTGTTGCCGTTTTCGTCGAGTACCTGAGGGTTGGCTTGGGCCAAGCAACCGAGCATGTTCCAGCCCTTCCGGACTGCACCGGTGACTGAGCCGGGCAATGAAATGACGTTTGGAGTGTGGTCGCCATCCTGAAAGTGTGCCTTGATGACTTGTGCGCCGAGACGTACGAGTTGGCTGGTCTGAGTGAGATCGCCGGGAGTGAATTCCCTTTCCTCATAATTGGCGAGCATCAGCCAGTCCTTTCGGCGGCGTTTGCGCTTCTTGTCGTCGTCATGCCCCTTAAAGCTCTCTAGTTTCTCAACAAACTTGCGGTATTGCTGTGGGGTGAACAAGGTGAGGTTGGGTGCGCCTTGCACAGGTTTGCCGCCTTCCTCCTCGATAAACTGCAAGGCGGTGCGCTGGCCCTTCATTTTATTGACGGCCGAAAAGGTCATCACTAATGCATCCAACGCATCGGTGGGGCGCAGTGAGCGGGGGATGATGTGCTCGCGGTCAACAAGGCCATGCACTAGGTCAGGTACATCAAAACGTTTGCCGGTGAAGGGGCAAGTCCAGTCGAGATCCTCTGCCACGCGGGCCTTGCGGATGAGGCTGGCGGTGACGGGTTGCCCGATGTTCGCCAGTTCGGTCTCTAGATTTTTGGCCACATGCTTGTGGTTGGCCAGTCGCAGGCCCAAATCCTGCGCGACTGCCTTGGCGCTTTTGCCGGAAAGTTCACGCATGTCGCGATTCACCTCGATGGTGGCCTTGGCGACGCGTTTTTTGTCGCTGTCGGCGTACTCGACAAGGATGTCCTCCAACAGTCGACCGAGGATGAGTAGGCGATGCCGTACGAGATGGTTGTTGGTCTGGTCAGCAAGCGGGCGATTGAGCTGGGCATGACGCATTTCGTCTGTGACAAACAGACAACCACCTTCCTCGCGTGGATCGCGGCCCGCCATGACCTCAGCGGTGGCTTGGGCGAGCACTGAACGGGCGTAAGGTGCTCTTCCGGGGGCACCACGGTCCCAAGTATGGAATTCGTTCAACACACTCTCACGTGTGTGTGGCGGTGGCTTCTTTTTGCCGCGGGCCTTGGGTGGGTTGGCGATGAACTCTGCAAGGGCATTCTCGAAGGCAGTGGTGTCCGCGTCGTGTTCCTCTGCCTCAGCAAGAATTTGGCCTAGCGTCAGCCGTTTACCTCGCCGCCAGCGGTTGATAGCAAGGCGCCGGTTGTTCTCCGGCAGGCTTTCAAACAACGCCCCAAGAGTGCCGGCGCGGGTAAACTTACGCACCGGATCGAGCACCAGAGCCTTGTCGGCATCGGGATGCAGTAGCATGGTCTCGAGGTTGTCGCGCGAGCACGCAGTGATATGGCGCACGGCAGTCTTGAATTCACCACGTGTGAGGTGGCCGGTTGCCTCCATCTGCTTGTGTATGGAGGCGCGTTCCTCTGCGGTAAGCGAACGTAATTCACCTTCACCTTCTGTCGCCACACGCACATTGGCTAACTGCATGGCCCAGCGGTATTGCAGGAACTCAGTAGCACGGCGTGTGGGCACTTTACCGTCGGAGATGGGGCAAGTACTGATAATCCGGTTGTCGAAACGTGGCACGAGCTGGCCGAAGAGAAGGCTGCCGTTATAGCGCTTGGGAATCTGTAGGTTGGGCACGGGGATAACCTGCCATGCATCATCGTCAAACGGGTCATTCCCAATAAGGCATCGAATGACGTCTGCATCCAGCTTGGACAATTTCCCCACATGAGCCTCGAGCACGTGGCGCACCTCACGGCACACAACGTCCCGATCGAAGGCGGCGTTCTGGCTCTTGAACCGATCCTTGGGTGCGATAGCAGCGGAGACTTTTATGCCGAGTGGGTCGATGCCACTAATGGCGCAAACAGTCTCTGCCATTGACTGTGTGCCATGTTCCTCGAGGAGCGCGTGCGCGTTTTTTACCTTCTCAGTATCCTCACTATCCTCATCATCGACGCGACTCCAACGGCGGTTGCCATCATAGCCGCGATTGTGTGCGTACCAGCGAAGCACATCCCAAAGTTCCCCCCATGAAAGCGCCGCGCCACCCTGAAGCACCTGGGCCGATAGTTTCCAAGGCCAAGCGCAGCCGGAGGCATTAAGCTTTTCTTCCGACAACACTCCAAGATGCAGGAGCAGCATTTTCAGCCGCTCAATGCGCTGGCGAGTACTGCGTATGTGGCGGCGCTGCCGGCGAAAGGCCCGCCGATCGCTGGCCAAGCAATCGTCGGCACGGAAGATAACCGAGCCGCACCCGAGTACATTTACTTCGTCTGCGGTGTTCAGCACGGCCCAACCGATGGAACTGTGACCGACGTCGAAGGCAAGATGAAGGGAGTTCGAATTTTGGTTGTTTTTGGGATTGTCACTCATGATGGCTCTCTCTATTGTCCTCGCGGAATCAAGACAAAGTTAGATAACGCAGTCTGGCTCCCTGTCCGCTAAGTGGACACACCATGATTGAAAGCGTTTCTAAAAACCGGCCTTCGGGTCGGTTTTTTTGTTCATCGATTCAACAAATATTTCTTATTGGTGATTCTCTGCCTCTTAAGGAGATATGGGGTTTCTTGGGGTTGTTGCTGACTCTGCATTGGCAACGCTTTAGCCGTCCAAAGCTTCTCATGACTCGTCACCAGCACGAGTAAGAAAGGGTTCATAGCGGAAATGTTAAAATATTCAGGCGGGTTGGCGAGTGGAAAATACCCCTCTGACTAAAAATCCATTGGGGAAATGCATTTACCCTCTTTTACGGCAGGAGTCCTGCCTCTACATGCGTCTCTGGATCGTTCCTGAGCAAGCTCTGGCCGAGGGCGGGGAAGGCACAGGTTTTGCTCACGAAAATTCGCCGATGTCAGATGTATGACAAACGGTGCCAGTTTTCCGATTCCAGTCCAGCGGAATCCCTAGGGGTGACTGGACTGGAAAATTTTCCAGCATTGATTCCAGCTGGAATTCCAACTGGAAAATGGTTGGAATGATTTAGTCGGACCAACTGATGAGTCCATCCGTTTCGCTAAGGTGGGTCGCGAATCTGCCATTGGGACTGAGGGAGGCGTAGGCAGTGGACTGGCTGCATCTGGTCTTTTCCTGTAATTCAGCAGTGAGGGTTTTTCTGGTGGCCCCGTGCCGCCCTTGGATCAGGTCGCGCAGGGTGTCCTCGGTGATGGTGGGTTGCTGTCCTTTGGGCGGGTTGTCGAATTCGTTCCAGTCGAAATCGTCGACTGGGGTGAACAGGCCGTCTTCGCGACGCCATGCGGTTCGTTTCCCTTTTTCGCCGTCGTTATTCTTGCAGCAGGTCCAGACGATGCGGTTGTCGGTGGTGTCGTTGCTGGCGGGTTGCATGATGAAGACGCAGCGGGGGACGCTGCCCAGCTTGGTGGAGCCGAGCAATTCGTTGTTCAGCTCGGTGCCAGCAGCGCGTTCTCCCTTGGGTTTGCGTGTGTGGGCAACAAGGACGACGGCGGGGGCGTTGTCACCAGTGGGCATGGATTCGCGGATGAAGTCGAAGGCGGCGGTGTAGTCGCTTTGGGCGCTGTCGTTGACGACGTTGGTTAGGGGGTCGATGACGACGAGGTCGGGTTGGAATGTGTCCAGCTCGGCCTTGAGGTGTTCGCGAAACTCGGGGTTGTCAAAGCGCAGGCCGTATTCGGGTGGCGAAGTAATGCGGATGGAGTCATCGAGCTCGGGCGGGATGGTGGCAAAGTCGGCCTTAAGCCGGTGGGGGCCATTCTCGTTCTGGAGAATGAAGGTCTTGAAGTGTTGGTGGACGGGCAGGCCAAACCAATTCTCGCCTGTAGCACCGCACGCGGCCAGATACAGGGCAGCACGGCTTTTGCCCAGACCGGCGGGGCCGCCGATGATGGTAAAGCCGCCGCGAGTGATGTGGAAGTCGCCCACCAACAGGAATCCCTCGGGCATTTCCCACTCGCGGCATTGCGCGGGCGAAAGGACGGAGAGCCATTGGCGCGGGAGCGGCTGGGGTGTGCCTACGCTGGGGATGGATGGGATGTTGTCGGCAACGGTGGTGCAGTTGAGGATTCGTTCGTTGGAAGGAATTGGTTTCATTGGTTTAGTTGGTGGGGGTTAAAAAAGAGAATCGATTGTCTGTTTCCGTTGTTGCGGGTTCCGTCAGGGATGCGGACGAATTGGCTGCGCGTCCAAGTGGCGGGGTCGGCACCGTATGCAGCGGCGTATTGCATCAGCTCCCGCAGCTTGTCCTCGGCGCAAGGCTGCACATAGAACCAGCCGTGCAGACTTTTTCCGCCGCTCATCACGGCCAGCACCAGCGGCGCGAGGTCAGCAAGATACCGCAGCAATGCGGCGTGTTCATCGTGGGTGCCTTCGTCAAACTCTACGACGAGGAATCGGCGTGTGCCGGTGTTGTCGAGTGTGTGGGTGCTGATGCGGCCAGTCTTGGTGCGGCCTGTCTTGTCGGTCATCGGGCTGGGCACGATGAATTGCGCACGATGGAGACAGCCGCGCCAGTCCTCGCGGTGGCGGGTGTCAAAGTGGGTGCTGGATGCGCCCACGCAAAGCCACGGGTTGTCGGGGAATAGCACATCGATGATGTCCTCGGTATGCGGAGCGGCATCGTCAAAGTGCAACGGTGACAACTCCCACAGGTCGGCAAGACCGAAGCCGTCGGCGCAGGCTTCGGCGACTGCCGCAGCATCGCGAGGGGGCCATTTGCGAGGCCGTGATGCGATGCTGTGGAGTTCCTTGGCGTGGCCGGTGGTGTGATGGCCGGTGGAGTTCGTCACGGCATCCTGAATCTCGCGCTGGCCGACGAATCGCCCACAGTTGGCTGAGCCTGTACGCAGTTCGGCGGCGATGATGTCAGGAGCCACGCCGCAGCGGTGTAGGGTGCAGGCGGCGCGGAACAGCCAGCGATGGACGCCGCCGCCGCTACTGGGGCAGTCGGCGAGGACGGCACGGGCTTTGTCGGGGAGTGTGGTCATAGCTGGGCTACCACATTGCGACAGGGTATAAATAGGACGTCGGGGGCGAGCATCACTCTGATGGTGGCGACGGTGCCCGCCCGTCAGTTCCAATTTTGGCCGAAACGTCTTTTGAGGGATGTGAGTAACTGAGGCCACTGAAAACGGACGCGCGCCCCAATTTTGAAAAATGGAAGGTACCCGAGCCGCTGCCATTCACTCACGGTACGAGTGCTGACTTGCAATTCAGATGCCAACTCTTTCTTGGTAAGCAATCGGGGTTCTCCTGTTGCTTCCTGTGGGTGAAGTTTGTTTGCTTTCATTAGCCACCAGCTTCGCACAGAAAGCAGATGACTTCATTCTCCGCAAACCGAGGGCGGTTTAAGGGTAATCAAGCGCTTGTTCGCCTGATTTGCGTGATGGCTTTCCTGATAGCAGCATGCCAGCCGGATGCGTGTGAAAACCTTGGGAGGACGTCTAAGGTGTCGTTTAGCTTTTTACCAACATGTTCATTTATGTGCCGCTGGGCTGTCGTGAAATTCATCCCTGTTGAATCCAGTCGATATGCCGCCAACCACTTGAGCAGAGTGTGGTCGTTGGACTGTGCCTTTTTGCCTTTGACAACCACTGGTTTTACACCAGTCGGACGTACTGCCTTCAGCCATCTCTGGAACTCAGCCAAGATTTGTTTATCAGATCGGAGCCAGTTGATTTGTGCAAAGTGCCAACTGTAGACACCGTGAATGTCATGCTTTGGACTTTCTGATTCGATTAACTCAACCATTCTGCTTACCTCAAGCTCATCAGGAGATGGGATGGCTGTGATAAAGCCATCAAAGAGATTGCCAATTATGCCTTGCCGTGTATTCTTTGCATACTTGGTTCGGGTTCTTGGAGGCAATTTGAGCCACGGCAGGGGAAACTTTGGGTGCTCCCACGAAAAGTACATCAGTAAACAAGACAAGCCATCCACGGCTGGAATTGCCGTAAGCGTGTCTTTGGGTGCCGTTTTTTCATAATTGTTCAACTTGGCCCTTGCCTCACGAGCCTGTTTTGGGCTGACAATTTCACGGGCATACTCGTATTTAGCTGCGGCATATAATTCGTCTTCGGTGAGCGACCGAAAATCCCACTCTTCTGGGGTAATGGCTTTTTTTTGGCGTCGTGTCATGCCGCTGCAATGGTTTTCTCTGCCGCATCGCTGGGCATAATGGAAAACCATGCATCTGCTTCTTGCGGCGAGACTAGCTTGTTGTAGTTGGAAAACAATTTCTCGGGACTGTTTCCCAGCTCGTAGGCTACCTTGGGGGCATCATGAATTTGGGCTAGCCTGTATGACGCGTAGGAATGCCTAAGCAAGTTATGTCCCTTTAGGTTGCACTTTTTCATCAAGGTGACCAGAGCATAGTTGAACGCGCCGTTTGTCCTTTTCCAAATGGCACCCTGTTTGCGCCTGTAGGGTTTCAACCACTCAAAAAGCACAGGCTGAATTGGCACATGGCGACGCTTCTGAGTTTTTGTTTTCTCTGCCTCCAATTCAACATGGTCCTGAACTCTCCATACATCCCGCCATGTCATCCGCAATATTTCCGAGCGCCGAGCACCTGTGAACCCAGCGAGCGCGATATACGGACGCAATTCGGTTGTTGCGGTACTGAGCAGGTCTTCAAATTCGCTCGGCTTGATGATTTCTGGAGCCGCTTCACCTGAGGGCTCTTTGACGAGTACTTCATCAAGCCGATGCTGTTTCGGTAGATAATCACGCCTAACTGCGAACATAAACAGCTGGCGCATCGACTGCCGGAAATGGTTACGGGTCTTGCCCCCCAAGCGACCAAGCTCATCGCTAAAGAACAGCTCAAGCGCTTTCTTGCTCAAATCGCACATGTCCATTTGCAGGACATTGTAAACCCGTTTAAGCCGGTGTTCCTCTTCGCGGTGGGTGCGTGTGCCTAGCATCCCCTTTTTGTCAGCCAGATACTCGAGGGCAACTTGCTTGATTGGTACAGATTGAATGTCAGACACGTTTTCCTGCCAAGCCCTTGCAGCCGTTTCGAGAGATTGTGTTGGCATGAACCTTTTTGCAGTTGTGTACTCTGTAATTGCATCAAGTAGCTGCACATCAAGCTCACGCAACGCATTCTGAGCCAACCGTAGGTCACGCACTTCTTTAGGCGACAAAGCTGCAGCATCAGTCTGCCCTTGGGCTATCTGCTTCAATGCCGCAAGAGCAGCAGCTCTGGCATCTGAAAGTTTCCTAAAGCTACGCTGTACGCGCTTGCCGCCCGCATACCAGCTAGTGCGGTATGTCTTATCGCGTGCAGACTTTCCGTAAATCTTAGCAGTATGACTGCGGTGCCTGACTGTCAGCGGAAACTTCACGGTTTTCTGTGAGGAATCTGTGCGGACAATAGGTGAATGGCCATTTTCCTCAATAAAAATGGTGCCCACGACAGGAGTTGAACCTGTACCCCATTGCTGGGACTAGAACCTGAATCTAGCGCGTCTGCCAATTCCGCCACGTGGGCATTTTGTGCGGACGGGGAACATCCCACAAAGGAGTTCGGATTCAAGGAGAAAATCGCCCGGAAAGGCTCAGGCAGGGCTTGCCTTCCGTGCGGAGTTAATTTATAGGACTCGCTCTCCCGCGAAAGGAATAGATGCATACCGTGCGAAGTGTTGCCCTGTTAATGCTTGCCCTGTTGGCCGCCTTGATCCTCGGCGGTTCGGGATGTGTTTCGCCCCGTGAATTGCCCGAGGCAGGTCAGCCAGGGGATGCACGCCTGATGGTGCCCACCGTTGCTGATCCTTTGGAGCCGATCAATCGCCTCTCCTTTGCCATCCATGAAACCGCGTTTCACCTTGCGGTCAATCCAGCTACGAAGCTTTATACCGGGATCATTCCCAGCCCGGCGCGCAAGGGCATTCGGAATTTTCGCAACAACCTCTTTTTCCCCATGCGCTTTGTCAGCAGCCTCTTGCAGGGCAAGTTCAGCGAGGCGGGTACGGAGACCAAGCGGTTCCTGATCAACAGCACCCTCGGCATCGGAGGCTTGGGGGATCCCGCCGCCAATCATTTTGGCCTTCGTACCGGCAATGAGGAGTTGGGCCAAGTGTTGGGCAAATGGGGCTGGCAATCCCAACTCTATCTTTACCTGCCGCTCATTGGCCCCAGTTCCGAGCGCGATGCTCTCGGAGAGGCGGGCAATGTCTTTCTCGATCCCGCCAGTCTTTTGCCCGGTGCCAAAATGGCGATGGCGTACAATCGATTCTCCTTCAGCGCCCGCACCATCGACCAGACGCTGGCCACTGAGTATGACGCTTATGAAATGTACCGGCTGCTTTACTCGGCCAGCCGCGATGCCGCTGTGCGCGATGCTCAACCCGAGGGCAGCGGCGAGGACACCGGCCAAGTGCAGACCCTCATGTCCATTTATGCCAAGCCCAAGGCGGAAGGCTTTGGCGGCCGGGCCGTCACTCGTCACGTGAAGCCGGTGGGATTTCGTGGCCGCGTCCACTACTCGTACTGGGCGCAGGACGGACCCGCGCCCCTGATGTATGTTCTGCCTGGACTCGGGGGACACCGTTTGGGCACACGGGCGTTGGCTGTTGCCGAGATGGCTTATGCCGAGGGTTATCAGGTCGTTTGTGTCAGCAACAATTTCAACTGGGAATTTGTGACCAGTGCGCCCGAGGGCTACCTTCCCGGTTATACTCCGCGCGACATCGATCTCTTGGGCAAGGTTCATGCCGCCATCGAAGCCGACCTCGGCGCGGACAGTATTAAAAGCACATCCCTCATCGGCTTTTCCATGGGCGGCTGGTACACTCTAAACCTTGCCGCCGGTGCTCCCGATGCCCACGCCCATGCGGTGGCCATCAACCCGCCGCTGGATCTCATCCACGGCATGGAAGTCCTTGACCGGTTGTACCGCGCGCCGCTGGCTGGCGACGCGGATCCCCAAGCGATTCGCCAATCCGCGCTCGTGAAGGTGTTCCTCAATCAACAAACTGAGGCTGAGACTGGCCAACAAATGCCCTTCACGGACAAGGAGGCCAGTTACCTTATCGGGCTCAGCTACCGGCTGACCCTGCGGCAAGCCATCCTCTCGGGGAAATATCACGAATCCCTGTGGCCATTGGTTCCCCGCGCCAAGCTTTACAAGAAAATCAACGAGCTTAGTTATGCCGACTACCACGCCAAGCTGCTCGGGCCCAGCCTTGCCGGGGAGGGAGTCACCACCGCCGCCTTGGCGGCAGCCAGCGATTTGCGGAACCAAAGTGACGCTCTTGCTCAAGCTGGCAACCTACACCTGTTCCTCACCAGCAATGATTTCCTGCTGACGCCGGAGCACCTGACATGGCTCCGGAACCATTTCCCCAACCGACACACGTACCAGGAGAACGGCGGCCACATGGGGCACCTGTGGAAGCAGGACGTGCGGGATCAAATCCGCGCTCGAATTAAAATTCTCCAAACTGCGGAGTAACGCGCCGCGTTCTTCTAAACGTCCTTGCGCAAAACCGCGCCGAAAAACCCGTCCGTGCCGTTCCGGTGTGGCCAAAGGCGCAAAAAACCTTGGTCCCCATCAAGCCGCTCCACCGTGAAGCCCGGGCATTCCTTTAACACCCAATCCACCTGACGCTCGTTTTCATCCATAAAAACAGAGCAAGTTATGTAAACCAAACGACCCCCCGGTTTCACGCACGGAGCAGCCGCGGCAAGAATAGCCCGCTGTCTGGCTACGGCAATTTGCAGGTCGTCGGCCGAAGTGCGCCATTTCAAATCCGGGCTGCGTCGCCAAGTGCCTGAGCCCGAGCAGGGTGCATCCACCAACACCCAGTCCGCCGTTCCGTGGTGTTTTGCCACAAAAGGATCACGCCGCGATTTCAATTTTCGCATGCGCACCATGGTTACTCCCGCGCGCTTCAGGCGGCCCTCCATTTGCGTCAGTCTCGGTCGATCCACATCCCACGCCAAGATTTCTCCCTCATTGCCCATTGCCGCCGCCAATGCCAGCGTTTTTCCACCCGCGCCTGCACAAAAATCCACCACCCGCTCGCCGGCCCGCGCCCTGACCAGTTGCGCGGCCAACTGTGACCCTTCGTCCTGTATCTCCACCCAACCCTCCCGAAATGCGCGGGTCTCCCGCAGGGGCCCTCGCCCCATGAGTCGAATCCCCATACCGTTATGCTCCATCGCCTCAGCCTCCAGCCCCTTGGCCCGCAAATTTTCCAGCACCAAATCACGGGATGATTTTAAAACATTCACCCGCAAATCGACCGGTGCCACCGTGTTCAAACCGGCCAATCCCGTCGACAGATCATCCCCCAAGACTTCATCCAAGGCTGGCAACATCCAGTCTGGGACTTCTCCGCGCACCGCTGTTGGCATGTCCGCATGCAGCAAATTCAGCCCGGTATGTTCGCCGACCCAGGCCCGTTCCCACGGTGCCAACGGAGTCGCGCCGTACTTGGTTCCATCAAACAGAACGTCCACCTCGGCCTCACCCAGTTCATCCAGAAAAACCGCGTGCCCCAACGCCAATCCCCGCGGAGAGGCCTTGCGCTTCGCCCTTTTCAGCCACCACTCCAAAGTTGCCCCGTGCCGCAAGACCCCATAAACCACTCGGGCAATTTCCGTGCGATCCTTTGAACCTATGAACCGCCGCCCCCGGAAATAACGCTGCAACACTCCATCCGCCGCCACTCGTTCCCCTCGGCCCCACAAAACATCCAGCCGCTCCAGAAGCTCAATCGAAGAAGCCATGCGTGCACTTGGTTTCATTTGGTCAAGAAACAGGAACGAACGGGCCGATTCGCTCCAGCCGGGCGGAAGCCTATCGGGAGAACGGAATCACTCCAAGCCAAACTCAGGGTCAGTTTAAATTCATGAAGAATCTCGAAACCAAACTGAACTCGGAAAATTCAATTTCGTGATTTGGGTTTGCACGGTAGGTTTCTCACAGTGATTCGAATGTTGAATTTGGTGATCGGGGGCGTGGCTGCCTGTTGGATGGGTTGCGGTCCAATGGAGACCGTGCCTGACATAAGGTCAGCTTCTGCGGCCGGTGATAAAATCGCGGAGGCCGAGGAAAATGCCAGTCCTCCGATTGTGCGGGCGGCAAGAAGGCAGATTGAGGAAACCACGATTTATGACCCTGCCTATGTGCGCTTGAAATATCCTGGCGGCGACGTGCCCCGGGAACGCGGGGTATGCACGGATGTTGTCATCCGGGCACTACGTGAAGGGGCGGGGATGGATTTGCAGAAACTGGTGCATGAAGATATGAATCGTGCCTTTAATCAGTATCCTGCGATTTGGGGATTAAAGAAACCCGATCCCAACATTGATCACCGGCGAGTTCCCAACCTGATCGCCTTTTTCAAAAGGCAAGGGTTCATGGTAGATGGAGGCAAAGACAAGGCGAACTATCTTCCGGGAGACGTGGTAACCTGTCTGGTTGGCAACCGGCCGCACATCATGATCGTAAGCGACAAGACAGCGGAAGACGGTACTCCGCAGATTATCCACAACATAGGCTCTGGGGTCAAGGAAGAGGCTGTGCTTTTGTCCTTTAAATTAACGGGACATTTTCGAGTAAAGGGGAGTGGATTTAACGGGCCTTGAATTTGTGAACAAAGGAGTGGCCGATGGCTTGGGATGGATTTTTTGAAAGATGATAACTTTTTTACGAATATCGCTGCTGGTATGTTTTGCATTATGGGCCGAAGCAAAGCAGGCCAAACCTGCTTTTTATCACGATTGATGACCTTAATGACTGGGTTGGTTGTATGGACGGGCATCCGCAAGTTCGCACGCCGAACATCGATCGCTTGTTTAAACGAGGTGCCTTGTTTCTCGATGCGCATTGTCAGGGGCCCATCTGTGGGCCGGCTAGGGCGTCTTTAATGTCCGGTTATTATCCACACACCACCGGCTGTTTGCCAACAGCCCACTGCTAAGCCAATGGAGAAGGATGAAACCTTCTTCCACGGACAAATGGTCTCGCAATATTTCGCCAATCACGGATACCGGACTCTGGCGGCGGGAAAGACCACCCACGGATATCGCGCCCCAAAGGCTTTTGATGAATACGGCGGCAAGTTCGCCGGATCGGGTCAGCAAACATAGCCTATGGGAGGAATCAACCCGAGCGCCTTTGGTTGTCGTTTCCGCCAAGTCGCAGGGGGAAATTTTTGGTAAACCGAACTAAGTCTGCACAAAACCCGTCGGCCTGATCGATCTCTATCCCAGAATACTCGAGCTGTGCGGCTTACCGGCCAAGAAGAGTAACCACGGGGACAGCCTTGTTCCTCAGCTCAAGAACCTCTCCGCAAATTGGCGATTCACCGCGCTAACCACCTATGCGCGCGGCAACCATACCCTGAGAACCGAACATTACCGCTATCTCCGCTTTGAAGGCGGATCTGAGGAACTCTGCGATCACAACGCGAATCCCAACGAGTGGAGCAACCTAGCCGCTTCGCCCAAGCACGCCCAATTGATTCTACAACTGCGCAGGGAACTGCCTGCCAAGGAGGCACCTTATCATCCAGCCGTTCGCGGCGGAGCAGTTAACGCTTGGTTCGCAGAACACCTCCGCCGCAAGGGCCTTCAGTGAGCTGCATGTTTTCCCGTTAAGCCAGAATTGTAACATTTCATATATTGACAAGGATCTCATGAACCGTTACACCGCCCGTCCAGCAGTCGTGCAGAGCCGCATAACATTGCCCATGAGAGTCACTGCCAGCCTTTTGGCAGCAGTGTTTGGGCTGCAGTGGATTCTCTTGCATCTGGTGGCACTTGGCATTTCCATTCTTTCCCCTGACTTTAGTAAAGCGGACTCACCCTCATCTTCCTTTGGGTTAATGGAAAGTCACAAAGATTGTCAGGTTTGTATTGTCTTGAAAGAGCAAAACCAGAACGATGATGGCTCGCCGTCAAACATCTCGGTGGAGCTAGTCAAGATAGAAGCAATATCGCGACGTGGTGACGCGTTTCTTGGTGTCAAGAATCTGCATGTGGCTTACATTCTCGACCCCGACTCTTTTAATGCTCCACCCTATCCCTTTTCTTCAAAAAAGCCGCCTAAATACGCGGCTTAATTTCTGTTACATTATTCTGTTTTAGTGGCGGATTCCGCCATTGGTTTTGGTGCCCACTTTTGGAGCATTCCAAGCCTTAAATTAAACTCTAACCTATTTATTGATATTAGACATGAAAACTAGTTTGAAAAACAAATCGGCTTTTACCCTTATTGAACTGTTAGTGGTAATTGCCATCATCGGCATTCTTGCCGCCATGCTCTTGCCGGCCTTGGCAAAGGCAAAAGTCAAGGCTGCACGGGTGAAGTGCGTGAACAACCTCAAGACGATAGCTCAGGCTGCCAACATGCAGGATATTTTGCCGTGGAACAGACCTCCAAACGGCGTTGCCAATGCCTATGGTGCCGGGAAAAGTGTAAATTGTTTGAACATTGAAACGATATGGAAACCCTTCGGAGGAGACATGGGCACGCCCAAGGTTTTAATGTCTCCCTGCGATCCAGAGGTTGTGATGCATCAACAAGGAGTGCAGGCTGAAGGCTTTGATTGGGCTGACGCAGAGGCAGCCATGCAAAGTTATGCCGTGTTCTTGGGTGCATCTACGAGCCGACCCAATAACATTATTGCGAGCACAAGGAACATTGATGCTCACAGTGAGGTGTCCCCGTGGAAATGGAATTGGGGGACAGCAACGCCAAATGCAAAGTATGGCGTCACTCTTTGGGAGGACGGCGATGTAGAAGCAGGCGGCTTCCGCGGTGCAGATGAAATTGGAGGGCATCAAGAAGAGCACCACGAGGAAGAGCACGAAGAGCACCACGAGGAAGAGCACGAAGAGCATCATGGAGCAGGTCCAGGGTTGATGAAGATTACAATGGCGATGCTGAATAAGAACCAAGGCCAAATTGCTCTTATTGATGGTTCGGCCAGAATATCCAATGACGCTGATTTGGCGGGTAGCTTGGATAAGATGATGAAATCGGTGGGCGGAAACACAAGGTTCACAGCACCTTTTGCGACGCGACCATGGCTTGAAGAAGATGATCACGATCACGACCACGACCATTAAAGAACGGCAAATGGATGGTTAGAGGATTCTGATCATGACACAGACTAAAGTCATGGATGCAACTGCGTACAGTTGCATCCATGGCTGAGCGTCTGGGACATGCCTGAACCCAACAAGATTAATTCTAGAATCTCTAAGATCCACAATACCATAGAGAAACAGATGGGGGGATGAGAATCAGAACCCATTTATTAGGCTTGAGAGATATACTCTCCACCCTTTTTCGAAATCACCATGAAACCAGCAGATTTTGTCAGGATGGCAGGATGTAAGAGGACAAATATGAATAGGTTGATTTTTAGCCGCGATATGCCTTAAGGCGTGTGCTTCTCCTTATATTACCAGCGTCTACTGCAATTCGCGATTTTGATGTAATTGCTCCAAACAGGCATCTTAATGAAACTGTAGCCCTTTGGATTACAGTGGATTGTTGCCAGTTTCTGATCACCTAATCACGCATCAAATAGTTTGCAATCCTGCTGCATCACGCTCCAATGCCTCCGTGCGCACGCTGTTAACTCTCATCTTCGCCGTTTCGCTTCTGGCCGATGAACCGTGGCCACAGTTCCGAGGCCCACGAGGGAACGGTCACTCGGCGGCTGATGGTCTGCCGCTCGAATGGACGGAGACGAAAAATGTCGTGTGGAAAACGGCGATTCATGACCGCGGGTTTTCCTCGCCAGTCATTTGGGGCAAACAGGTTTGGCTGACCACGGCCACGGAGGACGGCAAAAAACTTTTTGCCGTTTGTGTGGACAAGGATACGGGCAAGGTGCTGCATGATCTGCATCTGTTTGATGTCGCCAAACCGCAGCGGATCACGCGTGACAATACGTACGCTTCGCCCACGCCGGCCATCGAAAAGGGGCGTGTGTTTTTGCACTTTGGCACCTACGGCACGGCGTGTGTGGATACCACCACCGGCAAGGTGCTTTGGCAGCGGCGCGATTTGAATTGCGACCACGAAGCCGGCGCCGGACCGGCCAGTTCGCCGATGCTTTTTGGGAACACGATGATCGTGCACGTCGACGGACGGGACGTGCAGTACATCGTTGCGCTGGACACCGCCACCGGCAAGACGGTGTGGAAGACGCCCCGCTCGCTCGATTACAGCAAGTTCCCCGTGCACCATCGCAAGGCGTACTGCATGCCGATGCTCGTGCCGCGCGGCACAGGCCAACAACTCATCAGCCCTGCCGGGCGTGGCCTGTACGCGTACGATCCGAAAACCGGCAAGGAGCTTTGGCACATGCGCCATCGCGGCTGGTCCGTGGCGCCCCGGCCGATCTTTGGGCACGGGCTCATCTTCGCCACCATCGACCGCGACAACCCTGAACTGTGGGCCATCCGCCCCGACGGCAAGGGTGACATCACCGATACCCACATTGCCTGGAGCGAAAAACGCGGCATGCCCGAGCGCAGTTCGCCGTTGCTGGTGGATGACCTGCTCTATTTTGTAAATCGCGGCGGCATCGCCACCTGCCTCGAGGCCAAGACCGGCAAGGAGGTTTGGAAGGAACGCCTCAAGGGTGCGTACTCCGCCTCACCGATTTACGCCAAAGGCCGCATTTATTTTTTCAACGAAACTGCTGTCGCCACAGTCCTGCGCCCGGGACGCAAGTTCGAGGTGATCGCCACCAGCGCCCTCGCTCCCCAACCCCTCCTCGCCACGCCGGCGGTGGATGACAATGCGTTCATCATTCGCACCGGCAGCCATTTGTATCGCGTCGAGAAGCGCTGAGAGAATTCGGGGCCTATGGCCCGTCATCGGTCCTGCCGGAACCGAAACTGCTTCGATAAAACGATCTGTTCGATGAACGTGTTTGTCTTGTAGCCGTCCTTTTTCGCCGCGCTGATGATTTGCTCCAATGCCACACGATCGTACGGCTGCAGCTTGCGGCCGAGGGCGTAGGCGAAAAGTTGGCGGGCGAAATTTTCGGCGATGTCGTCGCGGTACAGCTCGAGCAATAGCGTTTTCATTTCGCGGGGTGTCTTGAACGCCTTGCCATTGGGCATCACGCCGGAGGAAACAACCGGCGCTTTGTCGGGATACTGCGTGCGCCAATCGCCGAACTGCGCGAAGTTCTCGAGGCCCAAGCCCAGTGGATCAATCTCCTTGTGGCAGGCGTTGCACACCGCCTTGGAGACGTGCTGTTTCAGCAGCTCGGCCACGGTCGGGGTCCGCTTGATGTTCAACGCCTCACGGGCTTCTTCGATGGACGGCACATCCTCGGGCGCCTCCATCTCCTTGCCGATCAACGTGTTCAGTACCCACACCCCGCGCCGGATGGGGCTGGTGCGCGTCTTCGACGCCGTCACGCGCATGATCGCCGCGCTGGTGATGATGCCGCCCTCGCGATCGCCTTTGCGCTCGACGAGGATCGGCGGATCATAGCGCACCTTGCGATTGCGGCTCTTGCTTTGGCGCGGGCCGAAAATGTCCGCGTGCTGCCGGTTCATTGAAGCAGGATTAACCTTGGTGTAGCCGTGGTTTTTGGGCCGCAACGCCGTCGCCCGTTTGTAAAGCCAGTCGCTCTGCACCAGTTCCAGCACGCTGCGGTTCGAGCGGATCAGTTCGTCGATGAAAAACAAAACTTCGTCGTAAGCCTCGCGGTTCCAGCGTTCATCGCGCAGATACTCGTTATTCGCCACCAACTCGCTGAAGCCGAGCCATTGGCCGGCAAAATTTTCGGCCAGGGAAATACGCTTGGGCGAATTCAGCATGCGCGCAATTTGCGACTTGAGAATCTCCTCCTTGAGCAGGCTGCCGTCCCTTCCGAGTTTCAGCAGCTCGGCATCCGGCGGGCTCGACCACAGGAAATAGGCCAAACGCGTGGCGAGTTCCCGGCCGGTGATGGGATACGGCGTGTCTTGGGCTTTGCTGCGTTCAAAACGGAAAAGGAATTCCGGCGACACCAGAATCATTTCGAACGCGTGCATCAGGCTCACGCGACTATCTTTTGAGGTCCGCCGATGTCTTTGAAACTGGCGAAGGTATCCGGAGGCGTAATCCCCCAGCCGATCGGCGTTGCCGCGGTGGGCGCGCAGGATGAATTTTGAAAGGAGCTTTTTGATTTCCGCCTCGCCAAGATTCGCGGGAATGGTCGCCTGTCCCAAAACCGCCTTCATCGCCTGCGGATCCTTGCTGAATTTTGCCAGCGCATGATTCGCCACGTTGGCCAGTTCCTTCAGCGGCGGGCGAAGTTTCCCCAAGCGATGTGCGTCGTTGTTGAAGCCGGATTCGCCGGGGATATCCGAGGGCACGATGGTGGCGATTTTCGAAACCTCAATGCGCCCGGTGATGGTGTCGCGATAGGGCGCCTTGAGGCGGATCGCCAGCACGTCCTCGAGCGTGTTTTCAAATTCATAGCGCGTCAGCCGCCGCAATGGCGTGGGGCCAATGTGCGCTTTGCCGTCGCGCAACACAAACGACTGACGAAACCAATCCGTGATCGCCTGCTTTTCGGCGGGCGCCAGCGGCTTTTTGTTTTCCGGCGGCATCTCGCCGTGGGCCACCATCTTCTCGAGCCGAATCCACAGCTTGGTGTGTTTCCCGTAGGAAGCATTGGCCGGGTCCAGCAGCGGGGTCAGATTGATGCCGCCTTTTTTGGTGTCGGCGTCGTGGCACGCGAGGCACCGATCCTCGATCACCTCAATCGCCGCGGCAAAGTCAGCAGCCTTCGCCGGCGGCAACCCCGCGAAGATCAAAGTGAGCCAAAGAAAGGGGCGGCGAAGGGTCATGGTCGGCTATTCCGCCTTCGCTGATTTGAGGGAAACGACCACCTTTTTCCCGCCGGCTTCCTTGAATTGGCCGGTCACGGTCACCACTTTGCCGACGTTGCGATCGAAGCGCAGCCGATGGTTGTTCATGAACGGCACCTGAATCCGCAGGTCGCTCTTGTCGGAAAGACGCAGCAGATAATATTCCTGCTCGCCCTCAATCTCGATGCGCAGCAACCCCTTGGCGGTGAGCGATTGCCCTTCCACCTTCGCAATCTTCCACGTGCCGTCATCCGGATTGCGCGGTGCGAAATTGGCCTTGCCGGTGATGCCCGGCAGCAACCCGGTGGAATCGCCAATGCTCTCCGCCGGCGCNCCCATGAGCTTCATCAGCGTGAGCAACAGGTTGCCAAACGGCCGCGCCTCGGGATANCGCACATGCCGGCCGAGGTCCACCTGNCCGCCNCCNCCGCCNGCGAGGATCACCGGCAGATCGGTCANCGAATGGTAATCGCCGTGCTTNATGCCCGAACCCCAGAGNATCAGCGAGTTGTCGAACACCGTGCCNGCACCGTCCGGCAGCGTCTTCATCTTTTCGATCAGATAACGCAACTGCGCGGTGTGCCACATGTTGATGCTGTCGTACGCCGGCAGTACCTTCTTGTTGCGGACGTGATGCGACACATAATGAAACTCCGAGTTCACGCCCATGAAATCGTAATGGATGCGGCTGTTCGTGTTGGCCAGCATGCAAGAGGCCACGCGCGTGGAGTCGGTCCAAAACGCCAGCGCAATCAGATCCATCATCGCTTTCACCCGCTCACCGAGGTTACCCACCTCGAGCGTTGGATCCAGCTGCGCCAGCTTGGGATCCGCCGCTGCCGCCTGACCATTGGCCCGCGCCCGCTCGATGCCCTTTTCCACGTCGCGCAATGAATCAAAATAGTGCTGCAACACCTGCTGATCCTGCGAACTGGCCTTGCGCAGCAGCGAAGAGGAGGCGTCTCTCACGCCATCCAGCACGCTGGCCAGTTCCGTTTGCCGGGCGGCCATGGCGGCGTTTTTGAAAATCAAATCAAACGCCGACCGCGGATCATGCTGGCCGCGCAGCGGCTGATGCGTTTTGTCGTACGACAAAATGTTCAACCACGGATGCGCCTTCCACACGTTGTCAGCGGTGAGTTGCACCGACTTGATCGGCGTCCGGCCGCCGACCCGATCGGCGATGCGTTGGTCGAATGAGTATCGGTTTTTATCGCGATGCCGTGCGGCGCTCATGAAGGTGCCCGGCGCATCCATGTGATCGGACGAGCCCTGATTCTCCAGATTGCCCAGCACCAAAATATCCTTCTGCACCGGCGCCAATGGTCGCAGGATTTTGGACAGCTCGAATTGCGTTTCCGTGCCGCCGACAATATCCCACGAGTGCGGATTCACCCCGCAACCCTTGTACAGCACACACAACCGCACCGGCGAAGCTTTCGACGCCTTGGCCTTCGCCTGGCTCACCGCCGGGGCCATGATCTCCAAAAACGGCAGTGCCAACGACACGCCCGCTCCTCTCAGGAACGTGCGTCGCGGGATTTGATATGTGCTGCGATTCATCGGTGCATTTACTTTTTGCCCATCATCTCCTTGAGCGTGGGCACCACTGCGGCGGCCCAAATTTCGTGGCCTTTCGTGCTGGGGTGCGTCGTGTCCGGCATCATCTCCTTGGACAGGTGCCCCTTGTCATCGAGAAACTTCGGGCCGATGTCCCGATAAGTGACATTGGGAATGTCCTTGAGCAGCTTGGGCAAATAAGAATNGAGCTCAATGATCTCCTTTCGATGCGGATGCGTCAGCTCGCGGCGGCGGGGAAAAACGCCGAGCACCAAAATCTTCATCTCCGGATACATCTCGTTGAGCTTCTTCGCAATCGCCTGCACGCCGTCGGCGGCCTGCCGCGGATGATCACTACCCCAGCAAATGTTGTTCGTGCCAATCATCAATGAAGCCGCCTTCGGAGCCGTCTTTAATTTCGGCAAATGCTCCAGCCGCCAGAGCACATGATTCGTGCGGTCGCCGCCGAAGCCGAGATTCAGCGCGTTCAACGGTGCAAAATGCTTTTGCCAAACCGCCTCGCCCGGGCCGCCCTTGTCGAAGTTGTGCGTGATCGAGTCGCCGACCATCAACAGCTCCACCTTGGTGTCCTTCTTCGGATCATTCGCCGCCTCGATGATGGCCATCTTCTCCGCATGCCGCGTGATCCACCACGAGGACAGCCGCACCTGCGCCGAGATCGACGGATGCGGTTTTCCCGCCGCGCACACCGGCAGCACCGTGGCCATTCCAAGCACGAAAGAGATGATGCATTTCATACGCCGCCGACTATATCGGCAATTAACGTGGACGCAAGAACAGCGCGCGCGATTCGACCGGCCGCACTTGACGATCATGGCGCTGCTTTTTACCGTTCCCGTTCCCGCACACATTCAACCGGAGAAAGACATGACCATGAATCGGACACTCAAATTTTTCATTGCCACTCTAATGACGACCGGCGCCGCCGTCTTTGCGGAAAGCCCGCCGACGGTGAAAGGGCACGATGCCTTCATCAAGAGTCTGCGCGAGATCAAGGGCCACACCAGCAAACCCCGCACGCTCAGCCCGGTGGTGTCGCGGTTCAAGGGTTGGTTCATCGACGTCACCGAAAAAGCCAAGCCCGGCAAATTGAATGGCACCGATGTGGTGGACGGCATTTCACTGGCCAACAAACAGCAAGCCACTTCGGCTTGGGAATTTGTGCTCACCGAGCGCGGCCATCTCGTCCGGGCTGCCGGCGGCAAATACAAAGGCTGGGTGATCGTGATCGATGACCGCGCCAAGACGCGCCCCGAAGGCCCTAATCTCACCGTGACCCCCGCCCTGCGCTTGGCGAAAAAGCCGACCGCCAACAGTCACTGGAAATTGACGCTCACCAGGCGAGGCCTCGTGCTCGAAGCCNCCTCCGGTAAATACAAGGGCTGGTTCTGGGACTTCGGCGGCAACGACCCTTCCCACAAGGAATCCGGCCGTGACGTCGCCGTCAACGTCCTCCTCGCCGAACGTGTGGTCGCCGGATCCTACTTCGCCGTCAAGCCGGCCAAAAAATGATCCGTACCTTCTTCGACCTTTTTGGATTCCCACGCTCGAAGCCGTTGCTGGCAGTGGCTTTGATGAGTGTATTGTTCGGTCCTTCACCCGCCGTCGCTGACATGAGCGACTGGAAACACTCGGGTTTGATGTACATCGTCACCACGCCCGCGGGGGCGAACCTGCCGGCATCGGCGCTGGAGAAAAACTTCCCGCTGCTGGTTCGGCTGCACGGGGAATTTTTCGACTTCAGCCAGGCCAAGCCCCGGGGCGAGGACGTCCGCTTCACCGCCAATGGCAAGCCGCTGTCACACCAGATCGAACGCTGGGACGCCGCTGGGGGCCATGCCGACATCTGGGTGCGGATTCCGACCATCAAGGGCAACGATCAGCAGGCGATCCGGATGCATTGGGGCAATGCCCGGGCGACCGGCGCCAGCAACGGCGAGCGCGTGTTCCGGACCACGGAAGGGTTCGCCGGTGTCTGGCATTTGGGCGACCACCTCGAAGACGCCACGGCCAACAATCTGGACGGCTTCGACCGGCCCGACAAGCCAACCACCAACACTGCCGGCATCATCGGTGACGCCCAGGAGTTTGGGATTAACAAAATTCTCGTTATCCGCCCGCCCGGCGCGAAGCGCGATCGGCGGGTGACCTGCATGCCTTCGGGCAACGCGGACCGGACGATGTCGGCTTGGGTCCATCCCACCAGTTTCGANGGCCGNAACTGGGCGCANGCGTCGATTGGCGGATGGGGTGAGCCNGANCGCGGACAGAAGCCGNNCATGGGCTTGTCTTATTTNACCATGACCGGGAGAGGCCAGCCCCGCTTNCANCTCTACGGCTTCGANCCNCGCTGCGCCAGCCCGNTNCCCCGTNACGAATGGCGNCATGTCGCGCTCAGNGTTTCNCAGGACATGGTTCGCTTTTANGTGGATGGNGTTCTGAACCGNACGATCAACAACAACGGCGAAGCAGGTNACNNAGCTCGGNNCTTTNAGAACGCCCGANTCAACGCCNGTNGATCTGGGNGATCATGGCAANGGGCGNGGNCCGTTCAATGGCGCNCTNGACGAGGTNCGNTTCGANTCCGTGGCNCGNTCGGACNACTGGCTGAAGCTNTGTTTCGAAAACCAGAAACCNCTGCAGTCNCTGGTGGGGCCNCTGGTNCAGNACGGCGATGCCTTCTCNGTTTCNCAANCNANACTGACNCTGANGGAGGGGGCGTCNATCGCNNTGTCGGCAAAAGCNGGNGGAGCCNNAAANGTCTANTGGGTTTTGCAGGATGGCGNCNANGAGCAGNTCCTCGCNGTCGANCGNTTCAACTACNNCTTTCACGCNGGNCGGGTNNCNNANAACAAAACGGTCTCNCTGCANTTCAANGCGTTGTTCGCATCCGGCGTNAAAACCAAAACCATCCCNNTNNCCATTNAAGAGANCNTCCCNNATCCNNTTTACNCNCTCNANNNCCCCAAAAANTGGAACGGCAGGGACGAGCTGGTGATCGCGCCTTCCATCAGCAACTTGGCCGAGATGAAGTCGAAAGGCGCCAGTGACCTGAACTACTCATGGACGGTTTCGGGCATGGCCACGATCAGCAAAGCCGAGGCGGGGAAGCTGGTGTTGAAGCGGGCGCAGAACAGCGGCGCCCTGACCGTCAAACTCGCCCTCGACAATGGCGGGGCCACCGTATCGCGTTCCGTCGGCCTCACCGTTTCCGAGCCGAAACAGGATGCATGGGTGAAACGCATTCCGGCCGCCGAGGAGAAGCCGGTGGACCACCAGTTCTATGCGCGCGACGGGAACGGGCAGGGGACCCTTCACTACAGGGGCACGCTTAAGGAAACGGCCGATACCGTGTTCCTGAGGCTTTATGCCGACGACAAGCTGATCGACACGCAACGGCAGACGATTTGCCAGGGCATGAAATACGCTTTTTCAGCAAAACTAAAAGCGGGGCTCATCACCTATCGCACCGAGCTTGGCATCGTGCGGGCCGGCCGCGAGACCATTCTGCACAAGGCCGATGATCTGGCCTGCGGTGACGTCTATATCATTCAGGGCCAGTCCAATGCCGAAGCCTGGACGGACGACCGGGTTGTCCATCCGTACCGGAGCCCATGGCTGCGCAGCTTTGGCACCCCGAGCACGAACAAGGATCGGGCCCGGGACGCGGTCTGGGGCAACGCCCTGTCGTTCAACGGCGGCCCAAACCATCACCATTTTCAGATTGGCTACTGGGGCGTTGAGCTGGGCAAGCTGCTCATCGAGAAGCACAAGCTTCCCATCTGCATCATCAATGGCGCGCAGGGTGGAACCCGGGTCGACCAGCATCAGCGCAACGAGGCGGACCCGACGGACGTGACCACCATCTACGGCAGGCTGTTGTGGCGAATGCAGCAGGCCAAGCTGACGCACGGAGTTCGCGCCGTGCTCTGGCATCAGGGAGAAAACGACCAGGGCGAGTCAGGCGCGACCGGCACTTTCGGCTGGGTGAATTATCAGGATTTGTTCATCCGCATGACGGCCGCCTGGAAGCACGACTACCCGAACATCAAGCACTATTACATCCACCAGATCTGGCCGGGGGCCTGCGGCAGCCGGTCGGTGGAGAACGACCGGTTGCGCGAGCAGCAGCGCCGATTGCCCGAGCGGTTCTCCAACATGAGCATCATGTCCACCCTCGGCATCCGGCCGGGCGGCGGCTGCCATCATCCGCCGGAAGGCTATGCGGCAATGGCCCGGCAACTGTTCCCGCTGGTGAACAAACACAACTACGGCGCGAAACCAAAAACCTCCGTCACCCCGCCGAATATCCGGAGCGTTTCGTACGCCAATGCCGGAAAAGATGAAATCAAACTGGTCTTCGACCAAAACGTAAAATGGGACGAGCAAATCGCCGGACGGTTTTATCTCGATAACGACCCCGCTAAGCTCACCGCCGTTGGCGGCGCCGGAAAAATCATCACCTTGAAACTGGCCGAACCCTCGACGGCCAAGACCCTCACCTACGTCCGGGGCGGCAAATGGAAGCAGGACCAAGCCATCATCCGAGGCTCAAACAACATCGCCGCACTGACCTTCTGTGAAGTCCCCATTCAGCCTGCGAATTGCCAAAACGATTAAGCTGGAGCGGGTGATGGGAATCGAACCCAACGAACATCAAATCCCCTGTTTTCAGGGGAATTACAGCTCTTCACACTGATCACTCAGAAAATCCTGAGAGACCCAATTCTCCCAATGTTCTCCCTATGTTTAGAGTGTTGTTGGTGTGTGGGATTCTTCGTTTCAGTGAATCTCTGTGTTTCTCGGGGGAATTCTGGAGCACTGTGGAATTGAAGTGATGATCCTCTGAACTTCTCTGAATCAGGATGGTGGGGTAGCTCTCTCTCGAGCAATGAAAGGAAAAATCAACATCCAATGATATCCATGGCACCCATATACATTCTGTTTGCCTTTACCTCAACGGCGATGAGCCAAGCTGCCGTGTCACAAGCACCCCAGCTGGATGCCTTCGCGCAGAAATTGTTGGGAGTATCTGATACACAGACGGCCGTTTGGACGAAAGGCGCAAGACAGGGTTTGATTGAAGTGGCACCGGTGAATTTGCCGGTGAATCCTCCAGGCGACTGCAACCATTACGGCTGGCCGGTGGCAACGATGACCAAGGACACACTCATCGTGATGCACCGGCGTATTCCCGGCCACCGAGCCAAAGCACGGCCTCTTGGTTTTTGGAAACTGGTTTGGCGAGGTCGATCAATACCATAAGTACTCTGAAAAACTCGTGGCTCTCAGCTCTCTTGATGGCGGCGCGACCTGGAAGGCTGAGGAACATCCGGTTGGTTTCAAGCAATACGAACCGGCAGCACTGTTGCACGATGGCCATTACCGGTTTGTAACACGTGATCAAAACCAAGTGCGCGCCCATCGACAAATGAGCTGGGTGCCCGGCCAAAAACCCATTGTCCAGAAAACCAACCTGCAGGACCCGCGTCTGGTCGACACGGTTGACCTCTCCTTTAATCCCGTTACCAAGCGGCTGGAAATCGTCCGCTCCGAGCGCCACCGCATGCAGCTTTGGCTCTGGAGCATCGATCCCAAGGACTGGGCTACCGGCCAATGGCGCCGTGAATGTCGCCTACTAGCTCGTAAAGGAGGATTTTATTCAGTCGCCGACGGTTTCCATCCTGCGGGTGCCATCATTGATAAGAAACGCAACGTGCAACATATCTTTATCTACATCGGCCACCCCAATGGCCCGGCTGGGGTGTTTCGAATCACGCGCACGCTCAACACGCCGAAACCCAAACAACTCCTGGCAGAAAACAACTGAGCAGAATGTGTTTTGGGAATCGAGCCCAACGAACAAGGACTCCTCGAGTTTAGTCCTTGAGCAGGCGATTCTTCAGTTCTTCAAGCGTGAGTTTTGTGTCCTTGTTCGTGTCGCACCTTCTGGTGATTTAATTCCTGCCGCGTAAAGGCTTTTAAAACAACTCTTTGATAGGTTCGTAGTCGAGGATTGCTTTGGTGACTTCGACTGGAAGCAAGTCTGGCGAGACGCGAAGTTTTGCGGCGTCAAACATAGTGTGGAGCACGGTGCCCAAGAGGTTTTCTGGGCCATAAGGTTCGGAGGCAGGACGACTGCCCGTTCGGTCGGATCGACCGATTACCTGTCCCATTTTCAAGCCGCCTCCCGCGATCAAAAGCGGAGTCAAGGCGCCGTGATGATCCGTTCCGGCGTCCCGATTCTTTTTGATCGGCGAGCGTCCCATTTCGCCCGTTACAATCAGCAGTATCTGGTCGCTAAGGCCACGCGCCTTAACGTCGTCAAGAAAGGCGGCCACCGCGTGATCCATCTGGGCTCCCAATGTTTGCATGCCAACTAGGGTGCCGGGATTATTGGCGCCTCCTCCATGAAAGTCCCAACTGGAATCAACCACGGTTACGAATCCGCATCCCGCTTCGCATAGACGTCGGGCCAGGAGCATCTCCTTGCCCAACAAATTCGTCCAACGAGCCTGGTCGACCAATTTTTTCTTGCCGTTATACAGAAAGTACTTACCGCCTTCGTGGTAATCCGCCATACGGAACAGATGGCTGGTATCGTATCGCGCGATGGTTTTCGGATCTTCCCTGGACAGGTCAAATGCATCGGAAACACCGCGCAGCAGCAGGTCGTGCGCCTGCCGTTCAACCTGGCTCATTGCGTTCACTTCGCCGGCTCGATCCATTCGGCGTTTCAAGCCATCGAGTTGTCCCAAGAGCTGAAACCGATCAGTAAAACGGTCGCGGGGCACCTTTAAATCAAAATTACTCAACTGGTCCAGACTACCGTCCAGAACGAGTCCCTTGTTGGGACTCCCGAGACCGCCTGCCCCGGCCACTTGCTGTTTGATTCGGGGAAGTCCGAACGTTGGCGTCGGTGAACCCAGCTTAAGACCGGGCTGGACGGCCTCCGGTACGATAACGGTATTCATTGGCATACCGGTCACGGGATGAAAGGCGCCGGAGCCAAGCGCGCACATGGCGGCCATCGCCGCACCCGATGGATGCCGGCCGGTCAGAATGGGGAGATGATTGTGGCTACCATCATTGGTGGCGAAGGACCGCACCACGGCTAACCGATCGGCTCTTTGGGCCAACCGGGAGAGAGTGCCGCCAAACCAGACGCCTGGGAGACTGGTTCGGACTTCGCCGGTGCAACTGCGGTTGTCGCTGGCAACGTCAAGTTTTGGATCGAAGGTTTCGATCTGAGGCGGTCCGCCTTGCAGAAATAGAAAGACGACGGATTTGTTTTTGAAGACGCTCTGGTCCATCGCGGCCTGGGATCGCGTGGCGAGCAATCCTGGCAAGGCGAGGCCGCCGAGGCTGCCGATACGGAGGAAATCGCGGCGCCTCATGCCCGCTGAGCCTTGGGCAAATCTTTGGTCGGTGATGGTTAGCATTGCTTGGCCATTCAGGTCACTGCAATATGGAGTTTAGCCTGTCCAAGGTGGAGGGGTCAAGGTGATCTCGGAAGAGGATGGGGTACTTGCGAGGGGCGTGAGTTTAAGCTCGATGACCTGACACAGCAGGAATTAAAGGCGCTGGACTATCGGGAGATCTCACAAATCTCGACACAGATTACACAGTTGTCTCCACGACTAATTCTCTGAGCCATCTCTGAACTCAATCCGAAGAATTTCCAAGATCCACAGGTTCCAATAGGTAAATTGCGGAAAAGAGTGGGATGTGTTTTGGGAATCGAACCCATGTCACACCCATTATCAATGGATCCTTTGGTATTCCAAAGCGTTCTGACAGATCAATCTCAGTGTTCCTCGTCGGAATTGGAGAAAACGGTGGGATTGAGATGAGGGTCCTCTGAGCTTCTCTGAATCAGAATACTGAGGTAGTATTCCACCGGCTAGTAAACATAGTAGTCTGATTAGAATTAACGAATCTTTGTGCAGATCTATATTTCCAGAGACGGAGAGCAGAATGGTCCTTATAGCGTTGAGGATGTAAATACCTATCTCAAAGATGGTACTCTTTTACCTACAGACTTGGCTTGTCAGGAGGGTATGGATGAATGGGTGCCTTTGGATGAGATTCCTGGCGTTATAGTTGCAGATGATTTTGATCAATTAAGGGAAAACGTGGCGCAAGCCAACCCTACTAAGTTAATGAAAAAGTTAGCCAATGCGGTGGGGTATTCCTTTTTGTTCGCACTCCTAACGTTTTGGTTTTCAGAGACTGCGTTTCGAGAATCTTCAACCGATCGCTTTTCACAACGTCATTGGACCGGCTGGGTGGATGCTGCCAAGGGCATTAGTGGCGGAAAGGAGTGGGGTGGTCCCATATATAAAATAAACGCATGGGCTTATGATGAACTGGCGCTTGAAGATTTATTCCCAGATCTAACAGATGGAGAGGGAGTGCTCGGTGGTCGTAAAGATTGGCCTTACGATCGATTTGCCTTTGGAATGTGGGTTCTCATTTGCTGTGTTTCCGGCTTGGGATTCAGGTATGTTCTACGACTGATAAGATTTAAAAAAGGAATGAACGACGATAAAACCCTGAACTCCAAGAAATTAAAAAAACTTAGGAAGCCACTCGTTGTGGTCATCGCTTTAATGTTACTAGGAATCGCTGTGGCGGAGGTGCGCAACGCAAGTCATCAACGTATTCGGAAAAATAACGATGCCCTATTGATCGCAGCCAATAGAGGGGATGTTAGGACAGTCAAAAAGTGTTTGGATGCAGGAGCGAATATTGAAAAAGAATTATATCATTTCTCTCATTGGTTCGTACCGGAAGATTGGCCTGAATCCGATTGGCACGATTGGCCTGAATACGTTTGGGTCGATCGGGACAACGACCCGACACCGGTTATTTTGGCATGTCGTCATGGTCATTTCGAAGTGGTTAAGTTGTTGGTTGAACGAGGGGCAGAGTTGAATTCGGACCAAGTTGAAACCCCACTGAACTTGGCCGTTAACAACGGAGATTTAAGACTTGCAGAGTTTCTGATTTCAAAAGGAGCGAAGGTGAACTCTTCAGCGGCATCCCCACTGAACTTGGCCGTTAACAACGGAGATTTGAAACTTGCAGAGTTTCTGATTTCAAAGGGAGCGAAGGTGAAGTCTTCAGCGGCATCTCCTCTGCATCTAGCGGTTAGAGCTCCTGAAAATCGAAGGGAACTTGCTGAACTACTCTTAGCGAATGGGGCAGATATAAACGAAAGGAATAATCAGGGAAACGCTCTAACCATAGCTATTAGCACATCTGGAAACGTGATCGACGTGATGCGGTTGCTTTTGGACAGTGGAATCGATTCGAAAAACGTTGGCCGATCTGGCCAATCAGCATTGGATTATGCTCTTGAGCTACTTGATTTCAGGCAACATCTTTTGAAAAGGAATCCTCAATCTGAATTGTATCAAAAAGAAGTCGATCAAATGAACAAGAGAGTGTCGCTACTTCGTGAATACGAAAAGAATTCTGATCAGTAGTTTCTTTATCACATATAGATATGCTGACCACCCTCTGAACTAATTATAGGAAACTCAGAAACTCACGGGATCCTATTGAGAAACTGGAGCGGGTGATGGGAATCGAACCCACGTCTCGGGCTTGGGAAGCCCACGTACTACCATTGTACGACACCCGCGCTGGAAGTGACGGCAGTTTGCCAGAGTGGGCTGGGCGTGGCAAGTCCCGGAGGGACGGCTGATCATGCAAACGGATTCAGCCGTCCCTCGGGGACTTTGGTGTGGCGGCGGTGGATCCCAGCACTGAAGTGCTGGGCTATTGTCGGAAATGCCCACGGCACATTTGAATCGGGCCATTTCCGGTGCATAAATTAGCTCTTTTGAAACTACTTCCTCTCGGTTCTTGATTGTATCACCACTCGACCATTTTGCGCAGTTCGCGGACTCGCTGGGTGAGGTCGGTCTTCTTGAGCTTGGTGGTTTTCTTCAACCCAAAATCTTCGCAGCAGTAGCTGGCGGTGACGGTGCCGTGGATGATGGCGGCGCGGAGGTTTTTCTCGATGGAGCCTTTTTGGCTGGCGAGGTGGCCCATGAGGCCGCCGATGAAGCTGTCACCGGCGCCGGTGGGGTCGACGACTTTTTTTAGCGGATAGGCGGGGGCGACAAACAGTCCGCGCGGACCGGAGAGGATGGCGCCGTGTTCGCCTTTTTTGACGATGACGTATTGGGGGCCGAGCTTGTGGAGGCGGGGGAGGGCGGCGATGACGTTGTCTTCCTCGACGAGCTGGGCGGCTTCGCTGTCGTTGAGCACGAGGCAGTCGATGCGCTTGACTAGTTTTACCACGGCGGGGAGGGCGATGTTGAGCCAGAGGTCCATGGTGTCGGCCACGACGAATTTGGGCCGTTTCATTTGGTCAAGCACGTGGCCTTGCAGATCGGGGGCGATGTTGGCCAGCAGCACATAGGGTAGGCGCGTGTAGGCGGCGGGCAAGGTGGGGCTATAATTTTCAATGACGCCGAGCACGGTGTCGAGCGTGCGGCGGTTGTTCATGTTCACTTCATATTCGCCGGACCAATGAAAGGTTTGGCCGGGCAACTGATCGAGGCCCTCAAGGCAGAGACCGTGCCGGCGGTAGAGGTTGATGTATTTGCGTGGGAAATCTTCGCCAACTGCGCCGACAAGATGGGTCTTTGTGAAAAAGCTCGCGGCGACGGCAGCGTGACTGGCGGATCCGCCCAGAAGCCGGGGGTTTTCCGCGTAAGGCGTCTTAATGGAATCGAGAGCGGTGGTGCCGACTATTAGGAGGCTCATTGATCGTATGTTGTAGCCCGGCCTGGTGAGCCGGATCCGGGGCCACCGGCCCCGGCTACAGTTTCTACTGGTTCACAGGAGCGGAGGCTAGGTGGTCGCGGAATTGTTGGCAAGCACGGGTAATGTCGGGGGCATTTAAAATAGCCGAGACCACACAGATGCGGCGCGCGCCGGCGGCGAGGATTTCGTCGACGTTCTCCAGCGTGATGCCGCCAATGGCGAACCAAGGGCGGTCGATATGGGCGGCGGCCCAACGGATGTAGTTTAGGCCGACGCCGGGACGACCGGGCTTGGTGGGAGTAGGGTGGATCGGACCAGCGGCAAGATAGGTGGCTTGTGTTTGCATTGCGCGCTGGGCATCGTCTGGGGAGTGGGTGCTTAGGCCGAGTTTGGGGTTTTCGATTTCCAATTCCCCGTTTCCGGTTTCGAAATATTCTTCCTGACCTTGGTGATAGTAGGGGGCGCCGAGTTTTTGGGCGATGTCGGGGTGGTCGTTGATGACAAGGGGGACTTGGGCGGGGTGGGTGAGTTGCAGGAGGGTTTCGGCGGTGGTTTGGATTTGGGCCTTGGGCCAGGCCTTGGCGCGTAACTGGATGATGTCCGCGCCGCCGTCGATGAGTTGCCGGGCAATCTCGGCCGGATCGCGGTGGTTCAAATAACCGGCATCGACAAAGGTGTAGAGTCGGCAGTTAGCGAGGGGCTTCACGCTCACGCCTCCTTCTCGATGGCCTCGTGTTGGCCGAGGGAGAGCATGTTCTCGATGAAGCTTGTGCTGTAGACGCCGCGCCGGAAATTGGGATCGCGAAGAATAGCGGCCTCGAAGGGAATGGTGGTCTTGATGCCAGTGATCATGTATTCGCCCAAGGCACGGCTCATGCGGGCGATGGCCTCACGGCGATCCTTGCCGTGGGTGATGAGTTTGCCGATCATGGAGTCGTAGTAGGGGGGAATGGTGTAGCCGGCGTAGGCGTGGGTATCGACGCGCACGCCGCGACCGCCGGGCGAGTAATAGAGTTCAATGCGGCCTGGGCTGGGGCAGAAATTATTGTAGGCGTCCTCGGCGTTGATGCGGCACTCAATGGCGTGGCCGGTCAGGCGGATGTCGTCCTGGCTGATGCGCAGGGGCTCGCCCATGGCGATGAGGATCTGTTGCTTGACCAGATCCACGCCCGTGACTTCCTCAGTGATGGGATGTTCCACCTGAATGCGCTTGTTGACTTCCAGAAAATAGTAATTGCCGTTGTCGTCGGCTATGAATTCCACGGTGCCGGCGTTGACATACTCGGCGCGCTGGGAGAGGCGGACGGCGGCTTCGCCCATGGCCTGGCGGAGTTCGGGCCGAGTCTCGAGCAGGGGGCTGGGGGTTTCCTCAATGAGCTTTTGGTTACGGCGCTGCATGCTGCAGTCGCGTTCGCCGACATGGATGATGTTGCCGCGCTTGTCGCCGAGGATTTGAAATTCAATGTGGTGCGGGTTTTCGATGAATTTCTCAATGTAGACGCCGCTGTTGCCAAAAGATTTTTCCGCCTCGGTACGGGCGGTGTGGTAGCTTTTGATCAGTGAGGCGTTGTTGTGGGCCACGCGCATGCCTCGGCCTCCTCCGCCCGCGACCGCCTTGATCATGACGGGATAGCCGATTTCGTCGGCCGCTTTGCGGGCTGCCTGTTCATCCTCAATCAAGCTCTTGCTGCCTGGCGGCACGGGGACTCCCGCCGCGGCGGCAAGTTCGCGGCTGGTTTGCTTGTCGCCAAAATTGTTCATCACCTTCGAGCCGGGGCCAATGAAGGCGATCTTGCAGCTTTCGCAGACATCGGCAAAATGGGCATTCTCGGAGAGGAAACCGTAGCCGGGATGTATGGCATCGACATCGGTGATTTCCGCCGCTCCGATAATGCGGTCAATACGCAGGTAGCTGTCCGTGCCGGGGCCGGGACCAATGCAGACCGCCTCGTCGGCAAGTTGGACATGCATGGAATTGGCGTCGGCCTCGGAATAGACCGCCACCGTGCGAATGTTCAGCTCGCGGCAGGCGCGAATGATGCGTACGGCGATTTCACCACGATTGGCAACGAGGAGTTTCTCGAACATTTTCGGGCGGCTTCGTCAGTTCGGGTCGATGCGGTAAAGGGCCTGGCCGTATTCCACCGGCTTGGCGTCATCAAGGAGGATTTCGGTAATCACCCCACGTGTCTCGGCCTTGATCTCGTTCATCACCTTCATGGCCTCGATAATGCAGACAACGGTGTCGGGCTCCACTTGGGTGCCGACTTCCACATAAGGTTCCGCGTCTGGAGACGGCCGCCGGTAGAACGTGCCGATCATGGGCGACTTGACCTCGGCTCCGCCACTGGACGCGGCCGGTGCTGGTGCGGATTCCGCCGGAGCCGGGGCTGCGACGGGTGCCGGCGCTTGTGCGGGAGCCGCCTGTTGGACGACGGCAGGTGGGGCGGCCAAGACCATGGGCTCGGCTGGCGCACCACGCTTACCGCCAACGGCGTCGCGCTGCAGGCGGATTTTGAATTCGCCCTTCTCCATCTCGAATTCCGTCACAGAATTCTTTTTCATCAAATCAATGACTGCCTTGATGTCCTTGATATCCATGGGATTTAAATTTGCGCGCCGAGACGCGAATGGCCCGTTTTGAATGCTTGTAGACAAACAGGTGACATGTGCATGAGCGGCGCGAGAATGCCACCGAGTCGCTGGGCGTCAAGTAAAGGTTATCCTAAAACAGACGAAAAACAGGGTTCAACAAACCAATAATGCATTACTTTAACGATAATGCGGCCTCCATGCCCAATAAATATGAACCTGATCCAAATCCACAGATTTGGCCGGAACACACGGGTGCGATGAGTGAAGTGTGGCGGAATTCTTCACGGGCATGGATGTTGGAGAGGTGAATCTCCACCACGGGCACTTGACCCGCGGCGATGGCATCGCGAATGGCCACGCTGGTGTGGGTGTACCCCGCGGCGTTGAGGACAATGGCATCGGTGGTGTCCTGCGCCTCCTGAATCCACGTGACCAGTTCCCCCTCGATGTTGCTTTGGCGGAAGTCAATATTGGCGCCACGGGTCTTCGCGTGCTGGCGGACGGCGGTCTCGATGTCAGCCAGTGTGGTATCGCCATAAATTTCCGGCTGCCGTTGCCCCAACAAGTTGAGGTTGGGGCCGTTCAAAAAGAGGATGTTCATTCGCGCGGAAATTATCGGCCGCAGGGATCGCTGTCGATTTGATTTCCCACTACAGCTTGAGCTTCAGCATACCCACCTCGAGGATGAGGGTTTCCTGCACGGTGGTGTGCAGTGTGCGCTGGGTCTGTTCCATGATGGCGAGGTTGGCCGCGGCATCACGGGGGCTGATTCGATCTGCAACCGACCGGGCGGCCTGCGTTAGCTTTGGGAACAAGGCTAGGTCTTCCGCCACGCCCGCGTTTAAAAGCCAGATATCGCGCAGCCAGCCTTGCAGCGCGACTAGGTAGGCGGCACGACGATGGCGGTACTCCGCTTCCACGGCTGCGTTCAGTTCCGCCTCCCATTGGTCGCGAAGCTCGGGCGGGATTTCATCGTGCTGTTCCAAGGGGGAGGATTCACCCAGTTCCATTTCCACGGCTTTCTTGACTTCCGCCAGACGCGCCAACAGTGTGCCCAGCAGGCGATAACGCCCCGGTACATCCAGTGGGCTGCTGCCCGCCAGTTCCGCGAATTCCTCTAGCCAAGCCTCCTCGTCGGGGCTCAAGGGCGTGGAGCCGTCGCCTGCGCAATTTAGTCGAAGACAACGCGAGCGGATGGTGTCCAGCAACCGTTCAGGTTCTGTGGTTAGCAGGAGGAAGAGAGTGCGTTCCGGCGGTTCCTCCAGGGTTTTCAGAAAAGCGTTGGCGGCGTCCTTGTTCAAGCGATCCACGGCGGTGAGGATGGCTACTTTCCATTGGCCCTCGGTGGCGGTGGTGTAAACTAAATCATGCAGCACGCGCGGGGGGCTGTTGTTGCGACGGGTAATTTGCGCGATGCGGATTTGGCGCAGCTTCGATTCTGGCCGAATGGCCATGATGTCGGCGTGGTTTCCGGCATCCACCTTGCGGCAGGAGGCGCAGTCATCACAGCAGTCATCGCCACCCAAGGGTGGCTGCAAACAATTTAAAGTCTTGGCCAGATTCCGGGCGAAGCCCTCCAGCGCGGCAAGATCCTGACCCGACAAGAGATAGGCGTGTCCCAGCCGGTTTCGCTCCATGCTTCGCTGGAGAATGCCAGCCGCGTCGGTCATTGCTGGGAAGTCCGCCCACGCCACGGAGCGACTTTACGGGACGGAGGGGGTGCGTCCAGCCTTGGATTTATTCACAAATTGCGCACAGAGTCGGTTTTTCGGGAAAAAGTGCAAAATTCGGCGTCCAACAGAGGGTTATCCTGCTTTGACTTTTTGGGTTATTAGTGTACGCTGTAAAGACCTAACGAACCTGTGGGGACATGAAAAGGGAACGGCAAATATGTCTCGCCGTCGCAATGGCCTGCGCCATCGGCTGTGGTGACTTGGAGTTGGAGCCGCTGGGAGGCTATCCCGAACCCGAGCCTGTTCAGGTGGCAAATACCGGGCAGGACAATGTTCTTCCGGCGGAACCCTCCAGCGAAGATCCCCAGCCACCGCAGGGTACCGAGAACGCCAATCCCCCCGCGCCCCCGGTTCAACCCGCGCCCGCGCCAGTCATCCCCAAGACTGTCGAACCGGCAGAGGTCCAACCTGCGGAGCCTGTTGTCCCTACACTTCCCGAGGTGACCACGCCCGAGCCGCCCGGCGCTAGCCCAGAGCCCGCCGAGCCGGGCAGCGATAAAGTCACGCTGAAGCTGATCAGTGATGACCCCGAGCAAAACCTTGAAGTTTTGAACATGGCCTTGGAAAGATGGATTACCGCCAAGGGGGAACTTCCCGAGCGTCTTGAGCAACTGGTGATGGAGGAGTTTATTCCCATGCTGCCGATGGAGCCCATTGGCAAGAAATTCACCATTGACCGCGACAAGCGGATTGTTGTCCTCGTCGCCGGCCAGTAGTGCCGCTGGGGGGATTTCTAGTTCTTCGAATTCGCCTTCAAGCTGGAGAGAAACTCCACCAAGTCGCGCAGGTCGCGGCGAGGAATGGTGAGATGCAACCCGGGGGGCATGCTGGAGACACCCCTTTTGCGTGAGGCGATGTTCGTTTTGGCCACCTTCAGAATCATGCCATCCGCCCCGATCAAGCTGATGGAGTCGCTCGCATCATCCTTCACAATGCCGGCCACATTTCCACCCTCTTTTAAATCGAGCATCGTCGTCTCAAAACCTTGGGTCACCTTGGCATTGGGATTGACCATGGATTCCAGCAGGTGCAGGCGTGGCTGGTGGCCCACTGCGTCCAAGGCCGGCCCCACCTCGCCGCCCTGTCCACCCACGCGATGACAGCGCGCGCATTGCAACGTGAGGCTTTCATAAAACAAAGTGCGCCCGCGCGTGGCGTCACCCCCTTCCAGTGCCTCGGCAAATGCCGCGGGATTGAACGGCTCCTTCGTCGGATCCGGTTGTTTTGAACGGAGGGCCTTGAGGTTCGCTACCACGGCTGCGTTCTTCCTTTTCGCGCCCGCCTCCAGCAGCTCTAGGTGCAATTCGCCGGCAACCTTGCCTTCGGCGGCGTTTTTAAGCCAAACCGCCAGAAGCGTGTCCGCGGCATTATTCTCCAAGTCACCCAGCGCCGTCAAGGCAGCCTGCTGTTCGCCCAACGAGCCTTTTTCCAACGCGGCCTTTAGGCGCGGCATGGCATCCTTCACCTTGCCCGCTAGCCGGGTGGCTGCCTGTCGCAGTCTGCCGTTGCCATCCTTGGACGCCAGCACTACCGCTTCACCCAGCCGAACATCGTTCAGCGCACCCAACGCGTTCAATGCCTCCACCCGAACGCGCCCATCCTCCTTCGCATCCTTCACCAGTCCAAGGAGCAGCCCGCCTGAGGACTGGATTCTCAGCTTGGAAACCGCCGCTAAAGCCTGCAGTCGGACATCCACCGGGGCGCCGCCGTTTAAGATATTGCCCAGCCTTGGCGCCAAGGCACGGGCTGCAGCTTCGCCATCACGTTTGCCAAAGGGCCTCCACAGGCCGGTCACCCGATCTCGTCCGGACGGGTTGGCCCAACCGGCCAACATGTTCAGTGCCTCTGCACGAGCGAGAGCGGCTTGGGTTGCATTCGCAGCCACGGCGGCAAGCGCATTGGCGTTGCTTGTCCTGAAGTTCGCATTGAGCGCGCGCCGCATCACCGGCTTGGTCAGCTTGGCATTCGTGGCCAGCTTGGCCAGCGTCGGCATGGCGGCTTCGATGTGTTCATCGGCAATGGCGCGAGCGGCCTCCAGCACGATGTCGGGTTGGCTGTCGTTCAGGAACCGGGCAACGCTGGGATGTCCTTGTCGGCGGAGCGCCAGCAGCCCTGCCAGCCGCACTGCGGGGGATTTGTCCCGGCTTAGATCCGCACAATGCCGGGGATCGAGATTGGCTAGGGCCATGACCGCGGCGTGCCTCTCGATGGGATCCTTGTCGGCGTTGGCACGGATCATGACCAGCAGTGGATTGAGGTGGTCATCGCCCGGCAGCTTGCCGAGCGCGATGGCGGCTTGCGCGCGCACGCGGGGATTTGCATCGGACAGTTGCTCGATGAGGCCGGATCGCGCCGACACGGATTTTGCGTCGCCTAACATTTTGGCGGCATTGGCGCGAATCTCGACGTCCACGTAGTTTAAGAGAGGGATCAGGTGGGCGTCCTGATTGCGTCCGGCGCGGGCCAGTTGGCCGAGGCCCCATGTTGCGTGGAGGGCGGGCAGGCCGCGACCTTTCTTGGCCGCCGCGCCGAGGTCTGCCGCCGCGCCGCGTTTGACCAGTTCAAACTGTGCGGCTTGGCGGACACGCATGTCACCGTGCGCAAGCAGGTTGACCAGGCCGTTGTTGTTGATCTTGTCGAATCCCTTTTGGAACAGTTCCTGCACGGAAGGCGCGTTGGTTTGCGCGACGGTGGGGTTGGAAATGCGATAGATTCGGCCTTTGCCGGGCATGCCCCAGCCGTTCACCCAGTCGCTGATATACACGTGGCCGTCGTAGCCAAACTCGACATCCGTGACGAGCACACGCCAAATGAGGCGGCCGGTGGACTCAACCTTGAAGTGGGCGCCGTTGGGCTGCATGCGGATGGTGTGGACGCCGCTGTTGGCTGGGCCGCCCCGAAAGTCGCACATCAGGAAGGTGTTGTTGTAGGCATCCCCCAAGCCCGTGCCGGGGTAATAGGTGAGGCCGGAGGGACCGTTGCCAATGTTGGCGATGGGGGGAATGCGGTGGGCGGCCTGGCCGTCGGGAAAGCACATGCGTTCGTCGAGCCAAGGGCCGCGGCGATTGGTCCAGGGAGACCGCTCGATGAACTGCCAGCCGATGCGCCAACCGCTGTCGCCGCCTTCCACGGCGTGGACCCAGCGGGCGGGATCGCCGCCATCGGAGTTGTTATCGCCGGTGAAAAGGTTGCCGTGGGCATCGAAGGCAAGTTCCTGGGGGTTGCGTAGGCCGCTGTGGAAGATCTCGAGGTTGGAGCCGTCGGGCTCACATCGGTAAATGGTTCCGTATTCGGGGGTGTGGAGCTTGCGTCCTTCGCGGGTGGTGACGGACGCGGCGCGGTCGCCCACGCTGAAGTAAACGCGCCCATCCGGCCCCATGCGAAGGCCGTGGAGGTCATGCCCCAGAAAACCGACGCGGACGCCAAAGCCGGAGGCGAGCTTCTGCTTGATCTCTGCTCGGCCGTCGTTGTCCCGGTCTTCCAACAGCCAGAGATGGGGAATGTTGGTCAACCACACCTTGCCGTTGCGGGCCATTACGCCAGCGGCCAGGCCATCCACGGCATCATTAAAGCCATCGGCAAAGACCGTGGCACGGTCGGCTTTGCCATCGCCATCTTCGTCAAACAGCAGCCGGACGCGGTCTGAGTAATCTTTGAGACCAGGGACCTTGTAGCGCTGGAACATGGCGCGCATGTCCTCGGTGCTTTGGGAGGCGAGTTCCTCGTCCAGCCAGTTCATGTGGCCGCGAATGTCCATGACGCCCTTGTGCAGCCGATGGGATTCGACCACGTAGAAACGGCCTTTTTCATCAATGTCGAAAGCGACCGGGTTGGCGAGCAGTGGCTCGGCGGCAACGAGGTTCACCTGCAAATCCTTGGCCACCTGAAAGCCGCGCATGGCACGCAGACCTTCATCGGACGCCGGGCGAATGTTGACGGGCTTAGGCGTGGGTAATTCCGCTCCGGCGGAATTCATGTCCAGACCGAGCAGGAGCAGGCTGCAGCAAATCACGAAGTATCGCATAAGGCCGGGGAGCCTATCCAACACAACCCCGTTAAAAAAGTTTTATTGCGGCCTCTAGTGTGCCGGCACCGCGGCGTGCGGTAGCGTGACGTGAGTGGTGCGTTTGGCGGTGGAATAAATTGTCTGGGTGGGGCCACTGGGGCGATGGGCCGTGGTGTCTTCCCAAATCAAATCGAGGAACCGCCCTGTGCCGCAAAAAAGGCAGGCGACCAGTGGCCATACGCCCAGGGAGAGGCCTAGGGTTGAAGCGGTGTGCAAGCCGGCAAATATTCCGATGGCAAAAAACATTTCATGATTACATCGAGTGAGGATTGACTTTTCTTACAGGAAATTTGGGCACAAAAAAACCACCGCAGGGACAAGGAGAACCTGCGGTGGCAGGGGTGGTACGCGACACGCCGTCCGGGGATGGACGGGGGGTGTCGCGGGCCAAGTTATTAACATTCTGGAGGAGTTAGTGCAAGCAAAAGCCGCCGCGAATCTCATCAAAACTCGCGGCGGCAAGAATATCACCGCAGAGCCAAGGATGACATACCCCATGGTGACCGGCGAAAGACCCCACAAACCCGGAATCCCGGGAGAGTTTTTGATCCAACGCCGTTCCCAAGGTAGCCCTGAATGGGGGCGTGCGCAAGGGGGAGAAGGCACTTTTTTCGAGAAACTTTTGGTTGGAAAGGAGGTGCCGAGGGGCTGAGGACAAGGGGCTTGTCTTAGCAGAAATGTGGAAATTTTTTCCTTGAAAACAGGTTTCACAGCTTGCGTGTCTGGGGTTTCCTGTTATTTTCCAAAAAGCTGGCAGGTCATGAAAGTTCTTTTTCCACTTCTATTAGGCGGTGTTTTGTTGTGTGTGGGATGCGGTTCCTCGGAGTCTGCAGGGGTGGCAACGAAGGGGCCGGTGGGCCCCACGGCTGAGGAGATTCTCGCTGAGCAAAAGAAGATCGCCGAGTATTATCAACTCTCCTACCGGGGCAAGTATGTGGTCAACAGGGAGTCAGGGAAGGTTGAGCAGCTCTTCCTGATGGGCGCGCCCTTGACGGACTTGGGCGCGGACCGCATCGCAAAGCTCAAGGATTTACATTCCCTCAACCTTGTTAGCACCAAGATCACCGATGCGGGCTTGGCGTACCTGAGTGAGTTGCCCAATCTGCGAAAACTGGAGCTGGGCAAAAACAAGGGGATCACAGATGCGGGGATTGATCATCTGCTGAAGATCAAGAGCTTGGAGGTTGTTCATCTTTCCTACACGAGCATTTCCGACAAGGGGTTGATGAAGATGGCGGAAATGCCGAATCTCAAGTCGTTGATTGTGAGTCGCACCAAGGTTTCCCAACGTGGTCGAGACAAGTTTGAGCGCACGCCGACGGGCCGTCGGCCTGGGTTTGATTTGCGGTAGGGTTTTACCTTCGCCGTGCTGGCTTCTTATCCTGAGCGAATGTGGCGCTGCATTTTTATATCGGTGACGGTGTTGGTCTTTGGTCTAAAGATTTTTCTTCAGGCGGAAGAAAAAGGATTCACAAATCTCTTTAACGGCCGTGACTTGGCCGGTTGGACGCAGAGGGGCGGAAAGGCAAAGTACTCGGTAAAGGACGGCGTGATAATTGGTACCGCGGAGAACGGCACGCCCAATTCCTTCCTTTGCACGGAGAAACTCTACGGGGACTTTGTTCTGGAGTACGAATACCGTTGTGATGACCGGCTGAATTCCGGCGTGCAAATTCGCTCAAACGTGTTCGCCAAGGACACTGCGGTGAAGCTTGGGAATGGCAGGACCCGCAAGATAGCCGCGCACCGCGTGCATGGCTATCAGGTGGAGATTGATCCCAACAAGCCAAGCCGGATGTTGAGTGGTGGTATCTATGACGAGGGACGGCGGGGTTGGCTGTGCCCGGGGATGCGGGGGGGCGATGCGGCGGCATTTACCAAAGCCGGCCAAAAGGCCTACAAGGCCGGCGAGTGGAACCGGGTTCGGGTGGAGTGCCAAGGCGAATCCATCAAGACTTGGCTCAACGACGTGGCGCGGGCTGATTTCAAGGATGGGTTGACGGCCAAGGGGTTCATTGGGCTTCAGGTGCACGGTATTGGCGGCAACAAGGCCTTGGCTGGCGCGCAGGTGCAATGGCGTAACCTGCGGATCAAGCTTCTCCGGTAAAGGCGAATTTCACGGCTTGCCCGCGCGCAAGGCGGTGTTTAGGCTGCGGCCATGAAAGCCGCTTCTTTTCTCATAACCACTTTTCTGTCCTTCGCTGCTTTTGCGGCCGACAAGGTGGGCAAGGTCCAGAAAGTTGCCCCAGGCGTATTCTTTCACCAAGGCGACATCAGCAAGGGGCACTGCAATCAGGGATGGATCGTCTTCAAGGAGTTCGTGCTGGTGGTGGATGGCAACTTTCCAAGCGGTGTGCGGGTGGTGTTGCCGAAAATCAAGGCGGCTACGGATAAGCCCATTCGTTACGTCGTGGACACTCACCACCATGGCGATCATGCCTACGGCAATCAGGCTTGGGCCGAGGCGGGCGCCACGCCCATCGCCTCGGCTGGCGCGCTGGCAGAAATGAAAAAATACGAGACCGGCTTCTACGGTCGACATCCACTCGGCCGCTGGGAATGGGCCGCGCGGAGCCGCGCCGACGTGCGCAACAGCAAGCTGTTGCCGCCACAAATCACCTTCAAGGACAAGATGGTGTTTGATGACGGCAGCATGCGCGCCGAGCTGTTGTTCCTTGGCAATGCCCACACCCACGGTGACGTGTTTGTGTGGCTGCCCAAACAGCGCATTCTGTTCAGTGGCGACGCCTGCGTGAATGGTCCCTACAACTACATGGGCGATGGCAATTCCATTGACTGGCTTAAAACCCTAGATGCCGCCAAGGCGCTAAAACCAAAGACGCTGTGCCCGGGACACGGGGCCATGGCGGGCGCGGGCTTGATCGACGACCAGAAAGCCTACTTCACTACTTTGCACCGGCTGGTAAAACCCTTTACCACCATGCCGGACGGCCAGAAGGTACTGGCCGCCGAGACCGGAGCGTTGCGCGCCCAAGTGGTGAAGAACAAACAAATCGCCCGCTACGCGGGGGACAAGTTTTCGGCCCAGTTGCAAAAGATTTATGGCGATTACACCGGTCAATCCCTTGGTCGGCTGGATGTCAAAAAAGAAGCGTCCAAGGAGGAAAAATGAAAGGAAACATGAACCCGCTTATTCTGGCCTTGACCCTAGGTTGCCTGTTGGCCCCATGCCTGTCCGCTGATGATGCAAAGTGGTGGAAGGGCAATCTGCACACGCACACCCTCTGGAGTGATGGCGATGATTACCCTGAGGTCATTGCGCAATGGTACAAGGACAACGGTTATCATTTTTTATCCCTTACCGATCACAACATCCTGCAAGAAGGAGAACGCTGGGTTGACGTGATGCGAAGCAAGGGAGGGCCGCCGGCCCTAGCCAAGTATCGTGCGGCGTGGGGCGACTGGGTGGACATCCGTGAGCAGGGTGGCCGCCAACAGGTGCGGTTGAAAACCTTGGAGGAATTTCGCAAGCGCCTTGAAGCGCCCGGGCGTTTTCTTCTGCTGAAGGGTGAGGAAATCACAGACCGCCACCGGAATGCACCCGTCCACATGAACGCCTATAATTTGAAACACCTCGTCAAGCCCCAAGGCGGAAACAGCGTTTATGAGGTCATGCAACGCAATGTTGATGCGGTGTTGGCCCAGCGGAAGGCCACGGGCCGCACGATTCTACCGCACCTCAACCATCCCAACTTTGGCTGGGGCGTGACGGCGGAGGAATTGATGCGGGTAAAGGGTGAACGCTTTTTCGAGGTGTACAACGGCCACCCTGCAGTGCGGGATCGTGGAGACAAACTGCACGCAAGCACCGAGCGCATGTGGGACATCATTCTCACGCGACGACTCGCGGAATTAAAACTCGAGGTGATGTACGGCCTGGCCACCGACGATGCCCACAACTATCACGGCAATGCATCCAACCGCAGCAATCCCGGCCGCGGCTGGGTGATGGTTCGCGCCGCCAAACTTGAGCCCGAGGCCCTGATGCGCGCCATGGAGGCAGGGGATTTCTACAGCAGCACGGGCGTTGTTTTAAAAAACGTCCAGCGTGGGCCAAAAGAGATCGCCATCGATATTGTCGCCGCCAAGGGAGTGGAGTACACCACGCAATTTATAGGCACACGCAAGGGCTATGACGCCACCCACGAACCCTACAAACTCGCCAGCGGTGCCAAGCTTCGCGTGACTCATCGATACTCTGATGAAGTCGGCCAAGTGTTGGCTACGGTCAAGGGGTCGCGAGCGGCGTACCGGTTGAAGGGCGATGAGATTTATGTCCGCGCAAAAGTGATCTCCTCAAAAGCCAAGGCCAATCCACTTTACCCCGGTGAATTGGAGTCCGCTTGGATCCAGCCTCATGTGCCGGCCCCATAAAAAATCCGGGCCAGGTGGCCTGAAGGCGACCTGCCTGGCCCGGTGAACACAGAAACAGTACAACGTAGGCTACTGTAGGACATCGGCTCCGGCTGTACTGGACCAGAACCTAAATTGTGTTCTACCCCCCCAACCGCACCTTTCTCAGCACGGTTCGTAGGGTCATTATTAACCAGTCTAATAAAAAGTCAAGGTCTTGATAAAAAGTATTAATTCACCTTATAGACACTATAAGTTGTGCTTCACTTAAAAAAACACCACAACTTATTGTGTAGTTAGTCTCCAAGAAGCTTTTTTAGAGCGTCCCGGGCGGCCTCTTCGCGGCTGGCATCGCTGGCGTCGCGGGTTGGTTTTTTGAAGGTTCGCTTGGCGAAATCGAAGTATTCGCAGTAGTTGGCGCGGTCTTTTTCCTGCACGGGTTCGGCCCGACGTTCTCGGCATTGATGGGCTGACAGCAGGTCATGGTGAATGCAGTTTCGGCAGCAGCGAAAATCCGTGCCGCAATCCTCACAGTTGTCGCGCCGACCCGGAAGGTTGGCCAGTGTCCATTCGCGCCCGCAGTTGAAGCAATGTTTGGTCATGTGTTTATTTTAGGGGCTGGGCGTGAGTAAGTCAGTGGGCAAGTTAAGCGTGCGGGTGCAGGGGTCGAAATTAAGCTCCGATCAATGGGCGCGTACGAAGTGATGCTGGAGGCTACTATTGGCTATTTGGAGGGCGAGCGAGAGGGTGGTCGGCGTCATGTGAATGTGAAACGTGAGAAGTTGGCGGCGTTGTTTCAGCCACCGCCCTCGGTGTCGGGCAAGGGGGACGCCTTTGAATCGCTGCGGCAGCGGGCCTTGGCTTGCGCGAAGTGCGATCACTTGGTTGCGTCGCGCAAACAGGTAGTTTTCGGCGTGGGCAATCCGGCGGCGGATTTGATGTTTGTGGGGGAGGCCCCGGGAGCGGATGAGGATGAGCAGGGAGAGCCCTTCGTCGGCCAGGCGGGCAAGCTGTTGACAAAGATCATCGACACGATGGGCTTGAGCCGGGGCAAGGTATACATTGCCAACATTTTAAAATGTCGCCCGGACACGCCCGGCCGCTCCACCGGCAATCGCCAGCCTACGCTCGATGAAATGAAAACCTGTGTTCCATGGCTGCATGAGCAGATTGACCTGATCCAGCCGCGTGTGTTGGTGGCGTTGGGCAAGACGGCGGTGGGCGGGCTGCTGGAGAAGGAGGTAGCGATCACCCGATTCCGTGGGCAGTGGCAGGAGTACCGCGGCATCCCGCTTATGCCCACCTTTCACCCGGCGTATCTGTTGCGCAACCAGTCTCTCGCCGAGAAACGGAAAATATGGGAGGACATGCTGGCAGTGATGGATCGCTTGGGCATGGACATCAGTGAGAAGCAACGGGGCTTTTTTTTGAAGGCGCGCGGCTGAAGGCTTTTGCCTTTCATCGGCAGGGGGTTCCTGTTACAGGAAGCCGATGCCATTGAAACAATCCATCGGGTTTCTTGGGGCCGGCAAGATGGCGACGGCCCTTGCCCGGGGAATCGTGTACGCCGGCCTGTCCAGACCCGGCCGTATCACGGCCTCGGATATTGTGCCTGCCGCACGGAAGGCGTTTGCCCGGGAGGTGGGAGCAAGGGTCACAGCATCAAACGCCGAGGTGTTTGAAAAATCGGATATCGTTGTACTTGCCGTGAAGCCGCATCAGGTTGAAGAGGTATTTGCGGGAATCCGGGATGTTGCCACGAGAAAGCATCTGGTTATTTCGATCGTGGCAGGATTGCAGACTCAAGCGCCGGTTTTTTCGGATGTGTTTGGGCCGAAGGTGCCGTTTCGTTTCATCCGTGTGATGCCCAACACTCCGGCGTTGGTGGGCGAGGGCGCGGCCGGATTTTGCCTAGGTGCCAACGCGCGCGCGGCGGATGGCAGGCTGGCGGAGCGAATTTTGGGGGGAGTGGGCTTGGCGGTGGAGGTGCCCGAGCGCTTGATGGACGCCGTGACGGGTCTTTCGGGTAGTGGACCGGCCTATATTTTTGAGGTGATTGAATCGCTGAGCGATGGGGGCGTGCATGCAGGTCTTCCCCGGGAACTCTCGACAAAGCTGGCGGCCCAAATGGTCATGGGCGCGGCAAAGATGGTACTGGAGACGGGCCGGCACCCGGGTGATTTGAAGGACATGGTCGCCAGTCCCGGTGGCACGACCATCGAGGGCCTGCGCGTCTTGGAGGAACATGCCGTGCGCGCGGCGTTCATCAATGCCGTTTGCGCAGCTGCAGAACGGTCGCGGCAACTGGGCGAGGATTAAAAACTTACATGGGCTTCCCCCTCCCATCGGACAAGCAGGCGAAGGTGCTGTGGTTTTCCCTCACGGCATTGGCGCTGGCTGTTTTTCTGGCGCTTCTGGCGCTGATCTTTTGGGGCGTGGCTTGGATGATCGACCGACTGTCTCCCGTGCTTCTTCCGTTGGCCATCGGAGGCATCGTGGCTTTCCTGTTGAACCCGTTGGTAAATTTCTTCGAAGGCAAGATGTCCGGGGATGTCGGCATGCTCTTCACCAAGCTGAAAAATCCCAAGCGGGTGAAGGCCATTCTCACGGTGTTTCTCCTTGGGCTGTGTCTGGTGACGACCATGACCCTGCTCGTGTTGACGACCGTGGTGCCGGACATGATGCGGCTGACCGAGGAGGCGCAACTTGAGAAGATTGAGGAAAGCGTCCACACGTGGGCCTCGCGCAACAAGGAAACATCTTGGGGGCGCATGCTACAGTTGCAGCGGATCGAGAGCGCTGATTTTCAGGCGATGTTGTCCTCCGGAGTTCCCGTGGCACCCAAGTCCGCCGGCCAAGGCATGGCCAAGGCCATTGCCTGGATCGGGCTGCTGGCGGGACTGGCGCTGGTACCGGTGTACGTGTTTTATTTCCTGCTTGAGGCGCGAACCATCGAGATGAAATGGAGCGATTACCTGCCGCTCAAGGAATCGTGGTTCAAGGACGAGGCTGTCTTTGTTTTAAAATCGTTCAATGACAGCATGGTGGTCTTTTTCCGTGGTCAGGTTTTGGTGGCCATCACGGTAGGTATCTGCCTTGCGATTGGCTTTGCGGTCATCAAGCTGCCGTACGGCATTATGCTGGGATTGCTCTCAGGCATGCTGGGCATCATCCCCTACTTTGGCGTCATCGTTTCCATAATCCCCGTGCTGTTGTTGTCGTTGACGCATGGAGACCAGATGCTCGTGTCGGGCGGTTTGGCGCCCGTGTCGGCGTTGGCCGTGTGCGCGCTGGTGTTGTTTCTGGAAAAGACCGTTATCCAGCCGAAGATCATTGGTGACCGCGTGGGCATGCACCCGGTGGCGGTCATCATCTCCGTGCTTATGGGTACCACGCTGGTGGGCGGGGTGATTGGCGGTCTGCTGGCCATCCCGATCGCGATGGCGCTCAGGGCCGTTTTGTTCCGTTACGTGTGGGTGCGGCGCAAGCCCAAGGCAGTCACTGCTTGAATGCGGATCCTGTCTTGACGCCTAGGATCGTCCGCACATCCACCGCCTCCATGCCTGCGGCGCGGATGGCCTGCATGCCCAGATCCGTATCTTCAAAGGCCCGGCAATGTTCCGGAGCTACTCCAATTTGTTGCGCCGCCTTCACGAACGTGTCCGGCGCGGGTTTTGGATTTTCAACGTCCTCACTGGTCACCAGTGCATCAAACCAGTCTGCAATGCCGAGGTGGTTCAAAATCTGGGTGATGCAATTGCGCATGCCGCCAGTGGCCACGGCCATGGGAACTTTCCCGCGGTGTTCCCGGGCGATGGTGACGATGGGCTCAACCGGCTGGAGTTCCGGCATAAGCGGAAGGTAGGCAGCCTCCTTTTGGCGCGACAATTCCACCGGGTCCAGAGCCACCCCTTGCTCCTCGCCAAGCATGGCAAAGATGCGCCGTGAGGGAACACCGCCTAGGGAGTAAAACCTTTCTTCCGTGAATACCAAGCCGTGCTTGCGGCAAGTCTGGTCCCAAGCGCGCCAGTGCAGCGGCATGCTGTCCGCTAGAGTTCCGTCGCAGTCGAAAATAAGCCCGCGTGGTTCCATCAGGCGGTGAGGGCCGCGAGTTTTTCCTCGAGGTCATGCTGGATGAGCGGCTCGATGATCTCGTCAATGGCTCCTTCCATGAATGCGGGCAGGCTGTGCAGGGTCAGCTCGATGCGGTGGTCGGATACGCGGTTTTGGGGAAAGTTGTAGGTGCGGATGCGCTCGTTGCGTTCGCCGGTACCGATTTGCGACTTGCGCTCAGCGGCATATTTCGCCTGCTCCTCGGCAATGCGCTGGTCGAGCAGGCGTGAGCGCAGCACCTTCATGGCCTTGGCCTTGTTCTTGATTTGGCTGCGTTCATCCATGCAACGGACAATCAGGCCGGTGGGCTTGTGCAAAATCTGGACCGCCGAGTCGGTAGTGTTTACGCCTTGGCCGCCGGGACCGCTGGCGCGGGTGACGGAAATCTCCAGTTCCTCGGGCTTAATTTCCACATCCACTTCCTCCGCCTCAGGCAGGACGGCCACCGTGCAGGTGCTCGTGTGGATGCGGCCGCTGGCCTCGGTGGCCGGTACTCGTTGCACGCGATGCACGCCGCTCTCGAATTTCAGCCGCTTGTAAACCTCTTCGCCCGAAAGGCTGAAAACAACCTCCTTGAACCCACCCAAGTCGGCGGAGGTGGAGCTCATGGTTTCGTGCTTCCATCCGCGCTCATCGGCGTAACGCGTATACATGCGGAACAAGTCTCCTGCGAACAGCGCGGATTCGTCCCCGCCCGCGCCGGCGCGAATCTCAATGATTGTATTGCGTGAGTCGGCGGGATCCGGCGGCACCAGGCCTAGTTGCAGTGCCTGTTCCAGTTCCGGCATCCGAGCCTCAAGCCGGGCAATTTCTTCCGCGGCCATCTCAGCCATCTCGGGGTCATCACCATTCACCAACTCGCGGTTCTCCTCCAACTCGCGGTGTGCCCGCGCCAGTTCGTCCCCTTGTGCCACCAGTTCCTTGAGTCTTGCGTACTCGCGGCCAAGATCTTGTGCACGCCGGTTGTTTTCAAACACCTTGGGATCGCCCAGTTCCGTTTCCACCTCCGCCATGCGGGCGGCAAATTTCTCGATGTGCGGCTGCAAATCCATGCGGAGGTGTAAAAAGAAACCACCCGCCTCGGCACGAAACCGGGCGGGCGGTTCGTGAAAGCGCAGCTATTTCTTGCCCTTGGAAGCCTTGGCCTCCTGCATCGCCTTGGTTTTGGCCAAGCGTTGCTGGAACTTGTCCACGCGGCCGGCCGTGTCCACAAACGTCTGTTGGCCCGTGTAGAACGGGTGCGACGAGGCGCTGATACCCATGAGAAAAAGCGGGTATTCTTCTCCGTCCTCCCATTGGGTCGTCTCCTTTGTCTTCACCGTCGAATTGGTGATGAACGCGTCGCCGCTTGACGTGTCGCGGAAAACCACCGGGCGGTAATCCTTTGGATGAGTGTCCTTCTTCATAAAATGGGCAGAGGAAAATAGCAGCCGCGAGCTGGTTGACAAGCGCGAAATGGAGCTATTTTCCAGCTGGTTTCGAGGTGATTTCACCCTCGCGCCTTCTTTGCGGCATGATGGCACAGGCATCCTTGCAGCCAAATACACGGCTGAGCAAATGACGGTTCCGGCTTACCCAATCATAAATTCGCTCCGCAATCCAGATGACACCCGGCACCCATAGAACGAGCGCCATCGGCACCAGCAGTGGCATGCGCATCCCGATGAACCGCAGCGCCCTTGCCCCACGCAAGACAGACCCATCTACCCTGACGCAATGGATTGCCTCCATCAAACCCTCCCGGGTTAGGCCCGGCGCCAACTTCAGGCACTCAGGGTCGGACGCTGGCACCAGTCGCGCCACGTCGCGCCAATCCAGCCACGTGAGCATCCGCATCTGGAACGTGCACATCCAGCATTCGTCGTCGTAGAGGATTCGATGTTTTTCAAGCTCGGCCATTCGCGGCGATCATTCTACGTTGTTCGCCCGCCAACTCAAGCTTGTGACACGTATATTGCATCGATTAACCAATCTCTTCCCGCTTTGGGTGGTGTTGTGTAGTGGTTTGGCGTTGGCGGAGCGGGGGTGGTTTGCGTGGTTTTTGCCGTATATCACGCCGGGGTTGGCGGTGATTATGTTGGGGATGGGGCTGACTTTGACGCTGGAGGATTTTCGACGGGTGGGCAAAACGCCGCGGCCGATCGTGGCCGGCTGCGTCGCGCAGTTTTGCCTAATGCCGTTGCTCGGCTGGGCGGTGGCGCATGCGGTGGATTTGCAGGCGATTGATCCGAAGTTCGCTGCGGGTCTTATTTTGGTGGCTTGTTGTCCGGGCGGTACGGCATCCAATGTGGTTTGTTACCTGGCGCGGGCGAACGTGGCGTTGTCCGTTTCGATGACGATGGTGAGCACCTTTGCGGCTATTGCACTTACGCCGCTGCTCACCAAATGGCTGGTGGGTGAGTTGGTGAAAGTGGATTTACTCAAGCTGTTCATGGACACGCTGGTGGTCATTGTGCCGGTGGCGTTGGGCTTGGGCCTGAAACAACTGGCGCCACGGGCGGTAAAACGCGTGGAGCCGGTGGCACCGTTGGTGGCGGTGACTGTAATCGTGCTGATCGTGGCGGCGATCATCGAGCTGCGGGCCGCGGACATCAAGGCGCACTGGCAGACTTTGCTGCTGGCGGTGTGCCTGTTGCATGGCCTGGCTTTTTTGCTGGGGCACAGCGTGGCGCGATGGCTTGGTTTTGACCAATTGATCCGCCGCACGGTGTCCATTGAGGTGGGCATGCAAAACAGCGGACTGGGCACGCACTTGGCGAAAAATAACCCGGGCTTTGGGGAAGCGGCCGCTACGCCGTGTGCGCTCAGCGCGGTGATGCACTGCATTTTCGGCAGCTTCTGCGCGGCCCTGTGGCGGCGGGATGCGGATTCAATGGACAACCCGCAGCCGGACGCTAAGCTTGGCCCATTATGAGCGACGAATCCTGCAGCCTTTCTGAACGCGAGTGCAAACCCTGTCAGGGCGGCGTGCCGCCGTTGGCCGGCGATGAACTGGCGGCATTGCAGGCGCAGTTGGGCAATGGCTGGCATGTGATTGATGGGCATCACTTGGAGAAGGAATATTCCTTCAAGAATTTTGCTGAGGCGCTGGAGTTTACCAACAAGGTGGGCGCGTTGGCGGAGGAGATTTTTCATCACCCGGATATTTTTCTCGCTTGGGGCAAGGTGAAGATCACAATTTGGACGCACAAGATTGACGGCTTGAATGAGGCGGACTTCATTTTCGCCGCCAAGGCGGATGCTTTGGTGTAGCGGGACGGACGAGTTTCACCTCGTCCCAAATATGAAACCTAATCTTCGGGCAAGGTGGAACTTGCCCCTCCCAAGGTGTTGCGGCACACTCCGCGTTTCCACATGAAAGAGTACCAAAATTTTATTGGCGGCGAATGGGTGCCGGCGGCTTCGGGTGAGCGGTTGGTGAACAAGAATCCGGCGGATACCCGCGAAGAGGTGGCGTCCTACGCCATGGGCGGCCGGGCGGATGCCGAGGCGGCGATTGACGCGGCGGCCAAGGCGTTTCCCGGGTGGCGCGCCACCACGGCGCCGGCGCGCGGCAAGGTTCTCAGCGCGGTGGCCAATATCATTGCCGGTCGCGCTGGCGAGCTGGCGGAATTGCTGTGCCGTGAGGAAGGCAAAACCAAGGTGGAGGCCGGCATGGAGGTGGGCCGCACGGTGGATATTTTCCGGTTCATGGCGGGCCTCAGCTACACCATCGGCGGCAGCGTGGTGCCGCATGATCTGCCCAATAACATGCTCTTCACCAAGCGTGAGCCGCTCGGGGTGGTGGGCCTGATCACGCCGTGGAATTTCCCGATCGCCCTGCCGGCGTGGAAGCTGGCCCCGGCGTTGGTGAGCGGCAACACGGTGGTATTGAAACCTGCCAGTCTGGCGCCCTCTATGACGCTGGAAATTGCGAAGGCCTTTGACGAGGCCGGCCTGCCCAAGGGCGTGCTAAACGTGGTGGTGGGCAGCGGCCGCGAGGTGGGCGACGCGTTGGCCACCAGTCCTTCGGTGGCGGCGTTGTCCTTCACCGGTTCGCACAAGGTGGGGCACGGCATTTACCAGCAAATGGCGCCGCGCATGGCGCGCGCGCAAATGGAGATGGGCGGCAAAAACCCGACCATCGTGCTGGCCGATGCGGATCTTGATTATGCCGCCAAGCTGGTTGCGATGGCTGGCTACATGATGACCGGCCAGGTTTGCACCGCCACCAGTCGCGCGATTGTGGATGAGAAAGTGGCGGATGAGNTTACGGAAAAACTTGTGGCCGAGGCACAGGCGCGCAACGTGGGCAACGGTCTCTCCGAGGGCGTGAACATGGGCCCGGCGGTTTGTGCGGCGGAGCTGGATGGCAATCTCGATTACATCAAGGTGGCGCAGGATGAAGGCGCGGAATGTGTTTGGGGCGGCGAACGCCTCGGTGAGGGGGATCTGGAGCATGGGCATTTCATGAGCCCGGCGGTGATTGCCAACGTGAAGAACGACATGCGCATTGCGCAGGAGGAAGTGTTCGGGCCGGTAATCGGCGTGGTGAAGAGCGGCGGCTTCGAGGAAGCCATCTCGTTGGCTAACGATATCGAGTACGGCCTGAGCGCCTCGATCATCACGCGGGATATCAACAAGGCCATGCGTTACACGGATCAAATTGAGGCCGGTGTGGTGAAGATCAACCAGATCTCCACGGGCCTCGCGTTGCAGGTGCCCTTTGGCGGCGTGAAAAATTCCAGCACCAACAACTTCAAGGAGCAGGGCCAGTCGGCGATCGACTTTTACACGCAGGTGAAGTCGGTTTACTTGGATTACTCGGCGGATTGAGGATGAAAGCTGCCATCGAATTTTACCTCGAGGGTCTGTGCGAGGCTGGAGAGTCCATTCCGATGCCTTCCTCCGAGGCGGCTTATTGCGAGACGGCGGTGAAATGAAACTATGCCGGTTCCAAGATTCTAACGGCGCTGTGCGTGCGGGATTGTTGGTGGGTGACAATGCGGTAGCCGATCTGACCGCCGGTGGGGTTGATTCACTTACGGAGATTCTGGAGGATGCCGATGGTGTCGCGCGTGTCGAGGCGATGGGAGATTTGCCTTCTGTATCGTTGGCGGATGTGACCTTGTTCACGCCGGTGGAACGTCAGGAAGTTTGGGCCGCGGGGGTTACTTATATGCGCAGCAAGAAGGCGCGCATGGAGGAAAGCGATTTCAGCGCCAATGCCTATGATTTGGTTTACGATGCGCCGCGTCCGGAAATTTTTTTCAAATCGCTGCCTGAAAAGATTGTGCATCCAGGAGAAGCCGTGGGAATTCGTGCGGACGCCACTTGGAATGTGCCTGAACCCGAGCTCACGCTGGTGATCAACTCACGCAAGGAACTCGTCGGTGTGTCCATCGGGAACGACATGAGCTCGCGCGATATTGAGGGTGAAAATCTGCTCTACCTGCCGCAGGCCAAGATGTATGAGCGTGCCTGTGCCGTGGGGCCTTGCATTGTTGCGGGCGCCAACGAGGCGGCCATTCGCGAATGGACCATTGGCGTGGAGATTGTGCGTGGTGGGGAAACGGTGTTTGGTGGCGAGACGAGCATTGGCAACATCAAGCGCTCCTTTGACGAGTTGCTGGATTATCTCGGCCGTTCCCAAAGTTTCCCGCACGGCGCCATGCTCTTGACCGGCACGGGCGTGGTGCCGGATGATGATTTCACGCTTGCGGCGGGCGACATTGTGCGCATCACGGTTTCCGGCATAGGTATATTGGAAAACCCGGTGGCCGAGGTATAGCGGTAACACTTTTTTGGCTTGCGCGTCTGTGTAATCGCGCACACATTTTGCGCCCCTTACAAACAACAACCAAAGGATATTGGATGAAGAAACTGATACTGTTTGCAGTGGCTGCCTTAGTGGCGGTGAATGTGGCTTCGGCCGACGACAAGAAAGCCCCGAAGAAGGGGCAGCGTGGCCCGGGCCTTTTGAAGGCGCTTGAGCTGACAAAGGAGCAGCAGACTAAGTTCGCGGCACTGAACAAGGAAATGCGCGGCAAGATGGCTGAGTTGAAGGAGCTCCCGAAGGATCAGCAGAGGACCAAGCGGCAGGAAATTTCCAAGGCGCGTATGGAGGGTCTCAAAAAAATTCTGAATGAAGAACAACTGGCGAAGCTCAAGGAAATGCAGACCAAGCGCCGTCCGGGTGGAAAGGGCAAGAAGAAGCCCCAAGATAAGTAGATTGCCCTGAAATAATTTAGCAAGGGACGGCTTCGGCCGTCCTTTTTTTGTGCGTTTAAAGGGCTTTTTAAATCGCGTCGCGAAGGGTTGGACTTATAGTCCCGGTTGACCCTTAACCTCCAAACAAAGGACAAATTGGAATGAGCAAGATCAAATGGTTGACGGCCGGATTGCGGGCACTCGCGTTGTGTGGTCCGACGATGGCTGATGACAAGAAGAAGCCCGCCGAGGGTAAGAAGAAGGTCGTCAACATTCTGAAGGAGTTGAAGCTCAGCAAGGAACAACGGAAGAAGCTGAATGAATCGACGAAGGAAATTCGTGAGCAAGCCGCGAAACTGCGCACCAACAAAGACCTCGATAAGAAAGAGAAGGCCAAGCAGCTCCGTGAATTGAAAACGGCAAACGCGGCGGCGATCAAGAAGGTGCTCAACGGAGGCCAGTTGAAGCAGTATGAGGACTACTTGGCCAAGGTGCCCGAGAGGAAAAAGTAATTCCATCCAGCCGGGGCGGCTCCCCACCCCGGATCATTCCAAGCGCAGTGCCGCCTGGAGAGGGAGACACTTCGAGCCAAACCCAAGGCATGTCGCGAACTGAGCTAGAAATCCAAGGGGATAACGCGTGAAGAACGCACTGCGGCCTATCAGAAGCTCGACCAGAGATTCCAAGCCAAGCTGGACGGCATCCTGACCGCAGAGCAAAAGGAATAACGCTCCAGGCTCTAGGGCGAGCGCCATCAAGTTGATCGATGTGCAGCGGAAGAAAATGAACGAGTTGAACGAGGAGCGTGGAAAGAAAGTGCGCCAGATTTACGCGGGCAAGGATCTAACCCGGCAGAAAAAAGCGAAGGCCACCGGTGAGGTATATCGTGAATACCAGAAAAAACTGAACGAGATCTACACGCCGGAACAGTCGAAGAAACGCAAGGAACGGCGTGGAAGCATCAGCGTACTGCCCCGCAGCTCGGGCCAAAAAAAGGATTGAAGGTTCAATGTTCTGGAAAAATCAGGGTGGCTTCGCACCGCCCTTTTTTTCATGCCCTAGTGAAAATCCGCCGAAATACCTTGTAAAACAGCCGTTTTTCATTATAGTTCCCCAAACCCGCCTGTTGTCCGGCAGCTGCCTTTTGGCAGGCGATTTNCTGTGCGGAGGTGGAGGTTTTGGCCCAAATATGAGTGTCTTGGTGACCATCAAGTGTCCGTGCTCGAATTGTAACGAACGAATCGAGTACCCACCTGACATGTGCGGCAAGCAGATTGAGTGTCCGCACTGCAAGAAAGTCACGCCCTTGATGGCCCCGCAAATTCCGCTGGAGGCTCTGAAGGCGGCCGCAGCCATCCCCGCCCCGGCAGCGGCTCCAGCCGTGCCTCCACCCGCTGCCGCAGGAGGACCACCTCCTGCTCCTCAAGTGGATGCTTCGCGGCAAACCGTGCGGGTGGACAAGAGCGCCTTGGTTGGCGGTCAAGCCCCGCCCCCTGCTTCCGCCCCTCTGCCAAGCGGCGGAGCAACCCCACCACCCCCCAGTGGAGGAGGTGGTGCCCCGCCTCCTCCCGGTCCCGGTGCGCCTCCTCCCCCCAGTAGCGGTGCCGCCCCCCCGCCGCCAGCAGGTGACAAAGCGAAGGGCGCTCCCCCGCCGCCAGCAGGTGGTGGTGCCCCTCCTCCCTCCGGTGGCAGCGGTGCCCCTCCCCCACCTCCAGCTGGCGGTGGCAAGGGCGGAAGTCCGCCGCCGCCTCCCCCGGCGGGCGGTGATGCCCCTCCCCCTCCTCCGCCGCCATCGTAAACCGTTTGGTTTGCAATTTGAGTTTGGCGCCGGTTTACATTGCCAAACGGCGAATTTTGTGTACTAATCTTCCCCGCCCGTTCCGGGCACAGGGAGGTCGGATGGAATTTTACGTATTTAAGGACAACCATCTTCAGGGTCCATTTACCGCGCGCCAGTTGCACGACATGGTCGTGGCACAGCAGCTCGATCCCAGCCTGTTGTGCGCGCCGGANGGTGCTCAGGAATGGAAATCGATCGGTGAAGTGTTGTCGCCCGTGATGTCCTCTCCCGAGGAACCCGACAAGTCCGCCGAGCTTTCCTCTTCGAGTCTGCCGGCCATCTCACATCCCGCCTTGGCCGCCCAAGCACTGGGATTCCTGAGCCTGCTCTGTCTCGGCATGGTGGTGCTTCATAGACAGGCTGGATTTTACGCCTTGGCGGCACTGGCCGTGCCGGCGGTCATCGCGGGCGCGTGGGCCTTGGTGCAAATTCGACGACGCAGCAATGGCATGGCTGGAAACGGCCTGGCGCTTGGCGGTATCTTCGCCGCAGTGGCTTCATTGATCGCCGGGGCCTGGTTGGTGTTTCAAGTCTTCCCCGGAGAAACCGGCCCCAAGAAAAGCGCCGAATCCACGCAGGAGCCAAAAGAAAACTAAAGGGCCGGAGTCCAGAGTGATTCGGCCGTCACGGGCTGGTTTGTTCGTTGGGCGCGGAGTTGGATGTAGGGGGCGAGATGGTGGCCGCGGTATTCAAAGGTGCCGGGGGCGGCGGATGGATCGCCGAACTTGGGCTCGGTGACGGCTTCGATGGTGAAACCGGCTTCGCACAGGCCGCCGAGGAGATCGCCCCAGCGGTGAAGAAATTCCATGGTGCCCTGTTCCCGATGCGGCCCGGGGCGTTTGGCGGGCGAAAGAGGGCCGTCGTGATAGTAGGGGGNATCGATCACGAAGCCCGTCGGGGTGGGCGCGAGATCGATCTGCAGATTGGTTGGCTGCTTGTGGCGGCTGATGTACACGCCACCGGGCTTCATGACCCGGGCCAGTTCGCGGTAGGCAAGCCGGATGTCCGGCACGTAACAGGTGCTCACCGGCTGCATCACCGCCTCGTACTCGGCTTCGGCAAGCATGGAGAGATCATCAATGGAGGTTTCCATCGTCTCCACCTGCAGGCCGCGTGACTCGGCCAACTCGCGGTCGAGACGCAGCATCTCGGGGCTGATATCCACCACCGTCACACGCGCGCCGGCATTGGCGAGCATGGGGCCGTGACGGCCGCCGCCGGCTCCTAGACAAAGAATGCGCTTGTCGGTTACCTCGCCGCCGAGCCAGCCGAGCGGGTCGAGGATCTCCAGCGGCCGATCCATCTCATCGTCGGTGGCCGCGCGCGTAAAGCGTTTGCCATCCTGCACCCGCGCATCCCACGCGGATTTGTTGTGATCGTGGATGGGGTTCAAGGGCGCCTACTTTTTCTTTTTGCGAAATAGTGGGAACCGCTCCGAAGGAGTGTGGGCTTCACGAAAGAGGGGAGCAATTTGTTTGACGATGTCCGGATGGTCGGTCGCGATATTCTTCGTTTCGCCGATATCGGTCTTGAGGTTGTACAGAACGATGGGCGCCTCCGGATTATCACGAACCTTGAGCCGGAGCGCCTTCCAGTCACCCATGCGGATGGCTTGGGTGTTGCCGTAGGAATGAAATTCCCAGTAGAGATAGCGATGGGCGCGCTGCTTGGCGCCGCCGGTGAGGGTGGGCACGTAGGAGATGCCATCGGTGTGCTTGGGGGTGGCAATGCCGGCAAGGTCGCAAAGGGTGGGCATGAGATCCCAGTGGGCGCAAATGTGGTCGCTCACGCTGTCGGCCTTGATCTTGCCGGGCCAATGGGCGATGAGCGGCACGCGGATGCCGCCCTCGTAGAGGTCGCGCTTGTGACCGCGCAGGGGGCCGTTGCTGTCAAAAAATCCGGGCTTGTGGCCGCCCTCGTAGTGCGGGCCGTTGTCGCTGGTGAAGAGCACGAGGGTTTTGTCGGCAATCTTCAGTTCGTCGAGCAGATCGAGAAGCTCGCCGATGCCGCGGTCCATGCGGGTCATCATGCCGGCAAAAGCGGCGACAGGATTTTTCACTTGGGTCCCGTGGCTGTACTTTCCAATGAGGTCCTCGAATTGCGGAAACATTTTTCGGAACGGGGCGACGTCCTCTTCGGGGCACTGCATGGCGGCGTGCGGAATTGTGATGGGCAGGTAGGCGAAGAAAGGTTTCTTGGCGTTGTCGCGAATGAACTTGAGCGACTGTTCGTGGATGAGATCGTGCGAATAGGTTTTGCCGTCGAGCATCACCTTCTTGTCATTATGCCAAAGGTGCTTGGGGTAAAAGGTGTGCGCCTGCCGCTGGCAGTTGTAGCCGTAGAATTCATCCCAGCCCTGGTTCACCGGATCACCGCTGGAACCGGGCGCGCCGAGGCCCCATTTGCCAAACATGCCGGTGGTGTAGCCGGCTTCTTTCAACAGCTTGGGGATAGTGATGAGGTCGGCAGGAATCGGCGCCTGCCCTTCGGGCTGTACCTCGCGGTTGCCGCGCACATAGGCATGGCCGGTATGAACACCGTTGAGCAGGCTGCAGCGGGTGGGGGCGCACACGGTGCTGCCGGCATAATGCTGGGTAAACTTCATGCCGGCGGTCGCCATGCGATCGATGTGCGGCGTCTTAAAAAGTTTTTGCCCGTAACAGCTGAAGTCACCGTAGCCGGCATCATCAACCATGATGAAAATGAAGTTGGGCTTGTCAGGCGCGGCGTTAAGGGCGCAGGCCAAAAACGAACACAAAGCAAAAGTCCTGAAAATGGAACGCATGCGGGGAGCCTTCCCGTGATCCCGAGAGGAGGCAAGGCGAAACCGTGATTATCCCGTCGTGATTTTCTTGTACGCCTCGCCCTCGTTAATGGTCGGCGTTTCGGGGCGCCCCTTGTAACGGTAAATGAGGTCGAGGTTATGGATGCCCATTAAATGCAAAATCGTTGCATGCAGGTCATGTACATGCAGGCGATCCTGCACAGCCCACAACCCCAGTTCATCCGTGGCGCCAATCACCTGCCCGCCCTTCACACCGCCGCCCGCCATCCACATGGTGAATCCCGTGGGATTGTGGTCCCGCCCGTCGCCCTTCTCGCTCATGGGCGTGCGGCCAAATTCGCCACCCCAGATGACCAGCGTATCTTCCAGCAATCCGCGCGATTTAAGATCCTTCAACAAACCCGCCGTTGGCAAATCACTTTGGCGGCATTGGCGGCTGTGGTTGCTTTCCATTTTGGAATGCGAATCCCACTTGCTGCCTGCGCCATGATAAATTTGCACAAACCGCACGCCGCGCTCGACCAGCCGCCGCGCTATCAGACAGCAGCGGCCGAAGGGCTCGGTGTCCTTGTTGCCAAATCCGTACAGCTTCTTTGTGGCCTCGGTTTCCCTGGCTAGATCCACCGCCTCGGGTGCCGCTGCCTGCATGCGATAGGCCAGCTCATAGCTGCGAATGCGCGCCTCAATGTCACTGTTGCTTTTGCGGTCGCGCAGGTGCTGTTCATTGAGCCGGCGCAACAGCTCCAGTTGTTTGCGGCGGATCTCGGGCGACACGCCCTTGGGCAGGTTCAGGTACTTGATGGGTGACGGGCCGGGATTGAGCCGAACGCCCTGATGCACGGCGGGCATGAAACCGGCGCTCCAGTTGCGCGGTCCATTGGTGGGCGTGGCGGCTGTGTCGGTCATCACCACGAATGCCGGCAGGTTGGCGTTCTCCGTGCCCAAGCCGTAACTCACCCAGGAACCGAGACTGGGCCGGCCCCCGAGTGGCTGGCCGGAATTCATCTGGCACACTCCACCACTGTGGTTGATGCCATTGGTCCAGCAGGAACGAATCACCGCCAAGTCATCGGCGCACTCGGCTGTGTGCGGCAGCCAGTCGCTGATCCATAAGCCGCTTTGTCCGTGGCGCTTCCATTGGCGCTGACTGGGCAGGATGGGTGATTCCGCTTCGCCCATGGCGGTAATGGGCCGCTTGAAGCTGGCTGGCAGGCGCTTGCCGGCGAGCTTTTGGATGAGCGGCTTGCGGTCAAAAAGATCCATGTGGCTCGGCCCCCCCTCCATAAACAGGAAAATCACGCGTTTGGCCGTAGGCGCGAAGTGCGGCTGCCTCGCTGCGTGGGAATTCGCAAACGCACGATCCCGTGCCAGCAGGCCCGTTAGTGCAAGCGCGCCAAAGCCCGCTCCACCGCGCAAAAGAAACTCGCGCCGCGTGGCTTCGTTGATATCCGGTTCCACGGAATTTGTTTGTGGAGTCATTCCTTCTCCTCCTCCGCTGGTTCCAAACCCTCAGGCTCGTCTGCTTCCTCATCGTCTGGCCGGGAACCCTCTTTGTCATTAGCCGCCTCTTCCGCGGTTTCTTCCCGCGGCCAAAGCAGGCCGATTTGCATGCTGGTGACCAGAAAACTGATGGATGCGAACATCAACAGCTGAAGTGATTCCGGGGTCAATTTTTCCATTACGTCGATGTTGTAGACGATCCAGATAAAAACCCCGGCACCCAAGGCGCTCCAAATGGTGAAGCTGCTGAAAAACGGTTCGTCATCCCTGAGGCTGTGCGTGGCGAATCCCGCCGCCACGAACTGCCCAGCTACGGCGACCACGAGCACAACCGCGATGGCCAGTTCGCCGACGTTTTCAATCTCCAGTTGAGGGATTTTCCATGCGCCCAAGCCCAGCAGCAGGACGGCTATGACAAACATGATGATCCGCATCAAGCGGGCTGATTGGGAGAGAGATTCGCTCATGGCCTCATTCAGTCGATGTACAAGAACGCGTTCGCGTTCAAAAGCACGTGGCAATACTCCGTGAGCAGCGTCAGCCGGGGATTCATTGGGGCGGATGTGCCGACAGAGCGCAGCGTGTTCTTGTTGGCCGAGCTATCGGCATAAAAGTTGTCCTTTGTAAATTTCCAATGAGCGAGCGTGTCCTTGCCCGCGGCCGGTTGTAGAAGCAGTGTTTCATCTCGCGAAAGCGGGCGGTTGGTCAGGCGCACATTGCCGATCAGACCGTCCCACGAGTGATTTTGCGTTTGTGCACGGCCGCCGATGATTGGGGCCTGCAGGGTGGCATAATGTTTGTTTTTGGCAAAAGGTTTGGTGGCTGTTTGCATCGGAGCGTCGGGCCGGGACAAGTCCCTCAGGAAAAAATTCGCAGTGCCAGCACCACTGTCATTGAACTTCAGGCTCACCGCCACGTAGTACGGCTTGTTCAGTTCCGGCCGCAGGTTGGAGGCAATCACCTCATAGCCATGGTCGCCTCGCTGCGGCACACCGATCAATTGCAAGATCAGGTTGCGGGGCTTGTAGGCGCTCTTTGTGCTGGTGACACCGAGTGACCAACCGGGTGTGGCCTTGCTGCTATTCCACTGGGAAACGATCGTGCGTACGGAGGCGTCGGGGAACAGCGAGTGAAGCTGAATAAACGCTTCTGCCGTGAAATCACCCGAGGGCAACGGGCCGGGCAGATTCACCTCCAAGCTCCGTTGGGGACCGCTGGGCGAAAGCGCGGCGGCTGCAGTGGGCTTGAGTGTTTTAAGTTCACCGGTCTTGGGGGCGGCAGGGGGTTGGGTAACAAGTGGGGCATTGTAGGGCGAGAGGAAGGCGAGCCCGAGTGCCTGTTGCGATTGAGTGGCTGTATGGCCGGTGGTGAATTCATGGGCGGCACGGATTTGCGCGGTGGCATCATTGGGGTGCAACTTGGCCAGTCGCCTTGCGAATCCGGCGGCGCGTTGGCGGGTCCAGTCGCTGTTCATCATCAGGAGAGATTGCATCGCCGTGGTGGTCACGGTGCGTTGCGGCATGTGCGAAATGTGGTCGGGCGTGTCAAATGCGTGCATGACTTCGTCAGGCTTGTTGCGCATTACCTTGCGGTACACGGAGCGGCGATTGGACTTGGTGGCATCCACGCTCGCCCCACCCTCCTTCAGGTCGAGTTGGCCGGCCATGGCCAGAAGACTGTCGCGCACTTGCTCGGCACTCATGCGCTGTACCGTAGCGCGTGCAAACCATGTATTGGCAGGATCGGCCTGCACGGCGGCGGGATTGTTGGCCGCCTGCCTGTAGGTGGCACTGGTGACCATCAATCGATGGAGTTTTTTGAGGCTCCAGTTTTCCGCGACCAAACGTGCGGCCAGCCAATCCAACAGTTGAGGGTGCGTGGGTGGCGTGCCGAGTTTGCCAAAGTCACTGGTATTTGCGGCCAGTCCATGGCCAAAGTGTTGCTGCCACATGCGGTTTACCATCACGCGTGCGGTGAAGGGGTTATCGGCTCGCGTGATCCAATTGGCCAAGGCCGTACGGCGGCCAGAGGATTGCAGGCCGGCTGGAGGAGGGGTGATGGTGGCGGTGGAGGGATCGAGCAGCGTCAGGAAACCGGGCTCCACAACCGTGCCCTTTTTCGGAATGCGCGTGACTGGCGCCACGGGGCCGGCATCGCTAATTACAAACTTCACCTTCGGCAATGGTTTGGGTCGTTGCGATTCAAATTGCCTTAATGCCTTGCGTAATTTTTCCCACTCCGTTCTGGTGGCGCCCTTGAGGCGTTCGGGTAATTTGGCTGGTTCCAGGTCGAACTGGCGCTCGGCCATCTCGGCGATCTGCTTTTCGTATGCGGTACGATCCTCGGGACGCTTGCGGATCATCGCCTTGATCTTGTCGATGAACTTGTCAAATCCTTCGCGCGTGGCGTGCTTGAGCAGCACGGGACGCTCAATGTCGTGCAGTCGGCGGCGCAGCGCGTCTGTTTCGCGCCGCCATTTTTGTTCTGCCGCAAAATGCTGAGTGCGCTCGGCCGCGGTGCCAACGGGCATGGACGCGCGCGGCAACATCGGCGCAAAGAAGGCCTGCATGCGGTAATAGTCCTTTTGCAGGATGGGATCAAACTTGTGGTCATGGCAGCGCGCGCACTGCATACCGAGGCCGAGGAAGACGTCGGCGGTCACGTTTGTCACATCGGCAAGAATCTCTTCCCACTGGGTTTCCACATCGCGCTGGTTGTGCTCGTAAATCCAGTGGCGGAGAAACATCGTGCCGATGAGCGCGTCGCGGTTGCCGGGATCGACCTCATCGCCGGCAAGTTGCTCACGCACGAAACGATCGTAGGGCTTGTCGGCATTGAAGGAGCGGATGACGTAATCCCGATAGCGCCATGCCTCGGGACGGTAATGATCGGCGCGGTAGCCGTCCGAATCGGCGTAGCGCACGAGGTCCAGCCAAATGGAGGCTTGATGCTCGCCATAACGCGGGCTGGCCAGCAGTCGGTCGACCAGTTTTACGTAAGCGTTCGGCGATGGATCCTCGAGAAACGCGGCAATTTTTTCCGGTGTGGGCGGCAGTCCGGTGAGGTCGAGTGTGACGCGGCGGATTAGTGTGCGCTTGGAGGCGGGCTTGGCCGGTGCGAGTTTTTGTTCGGTGAATTTGCGCGCAACGAAATGATCGATCTCGTTGATCGCCCAATTCTTGGCATTCCTTGGTACGGCGGGCTTGCGCACGGGCTGATAGGACCACCACGCGAGCTGATCCTTGGTGAATCCGCTTGCAAGTTGGCTGTTCAGCAAAAGAACAATTGCCAAGGCCGAACGCATTTGCCGGAGAATACCACGATTGGCTATGGAATGAAAGCAGGAGGTCTGGTGGTGGGCGGGTCGTCTCTACGGCTCGGCCGTCTCCAGCTTCTCGAAGCGTTCCTCGATGAAGGTGGTGTTTTGGATTTGGGCCAGTTGGGCGTAGAGGCCTTTGGCTTTTAGGAGTTGGTCGTGGGTGCCTTGCTCGGTGATTTGGCCGTTTTTTAAGACCAGGATTTGGTCGGCGTTTCTGATGGTGCTGAGGCGGTGGGCTATGACAAAGGTGGTTCGGCCGCGCATGAGGCGCTCGAGGGCTTCTTGGATCAATCGCTCGGTGGCGGTGTCGACGCTGGCGGTGGCTTCGTCGAGGATCAACAATGGGGCGTCGGCTAGGAGGGCGCGGGCGACGCTGACTCTTTGTTTTTCGCCGACACTGAGCTTGACGCCGCGTTCGCCAACTCTTGATTCATAGCCCTCGGGGAGGGCGGTGATGAAGTCGTGGCAGTTGGCGGCGCGGGCGGCGGCGGTGATGTCGGCGGCGGTGGCGTCGAGGTTGCCGTACTGGATGTTCTCGCGGATGGTGCCGTTGAAAAGGAAGGGTTCCTGGCTGACGATGGCGATGTGTCGGCGGAGGGTGTCGAGGGAGAGAGTGGCGGCGTCTTGGCCGTCGATGGTGATGCGGCCGGCGGTGGGCTCGTAAAAGGCGGGGAGGAGGTTGACGAGGGTGCTTTTGCCGGCGCCGGTGGGGCCGACGAGGGCGATCATTTCGCCGGGGGCGGCGTGGAGGTGGATGTCCTTTAAAATAGGGCGGTCGGGTTCGTATTCAAACTCGATGTTTTTGTATATGACTTCGCCTCGGGCGGGTTCCTTCAAGTGGTGGGGGCGGTCGGTGGTGTTCTCGGGTTGGTGGTCGAGGATGTCGAAGACGCGTTCGCCGGCGGCGCGGGCGCTCTGGAGCATTTGGTTGAGGCCATGGAGGCGGGCGACGGGTTCGTAAAAGAGCATGAGGTAGAAGAGGAATCCGACGAGTTGGCCGGTGGTCATTTCGCCGGCCATGACGGCCTTGCCGCCGAACCAAAGAACGCCGACGGTGCCAAGGGCGGCGAGGAAGCTCATGATGGGGTTGTAGTTGGCCCAAGCGCGCATGATGCCGAGGGTGCCTTGGCGAAGGTCCTCGGCGCGGTCGGCGAATCGGGCGTCCTCGTGGTCCTGCCGACCGAAGGCCTTGATTTGGCGGATGCCTTGGAGGTCGTCCATGAGGAGGGCGTTCATGGCGCTGGCGGCCTCGCGCTGGCGGCGGTAGCGGCGGTGGGCGGTGAGGGTGTACCAGAGGGCGCCGATGGCGAGGAATGGGAGCGGGGCGAGGGCGATGAGGGCGAGAAAGGGGTTGGTTAAAAAGAGGATGACGGTGATGCCGCCGATGCAGAGGACGGCGACAGTGCCCTGCTCGGTGCCGTCGATGAGGACGCGCTCGACGTTGTTGATGTCCTCGACGACGCGGGTCATGAGGTCGCCGCTGGCGCGCTTGTCGAAGTAGCTGACGGGATGGCGCTGGAGCTTGGCGAAGACGTCGCGGCGCATGTCGTAGATGACATTTTGCTCGAAGTGGTTATTGACGCGGATGCGGAGGCTGTTGAAGAGGTCACGCAGGAAAAAGGCGCCGGCAAGGCCAAGAACGGCCCAGCCGAGCAGTTCGGTGTCGCCGGTGTTTTTCTTGATGATTTCGTCGATGATGATCTGGGTGAGCTTGGGGTAGGTGAGCGCGAAGATGAGGGAGAGGACCGCGCAGCCGATGGTGGTGGCGGCGAGGCCGTAGTAAGGGCGGACGTAGACCCACACGCGGCGGATGACCTCGCCGGTGGAGCGTTTGCGAGCTTTGAATGTGGGGTCGCCGCCGGTGGCGGTGTGGTCGGCATGATTGTGTTGCGCCATGCGCGGGAAGAATAGAGGGGCGCGTGGCGGGGGGACAATGTTTTCCGGTATCCTTGTAGGCGGGGCCGGTGGCCCCGCCTACAAGGATACCGTCCGAGGCTACAGATTACAAAGGGAGGCCGTCGGGATCCCAGTGTTTGGCGAAGCGGCATTCGCCGGCTTCGATGTAGAATTGCTCGCGCATTTGGCCGTTGGTGTGCCAGCGGGTCCAGAGGCCCTCGGGGCGGCCTTCGCGGAAGTAGCCCTCGGCGGTGACGGCGCCACGGGCATCGACGCTTTGGGCGCGGCCGGTGTAGGGGGCGGGTTCGCCGGGCAGGTATGAGAGGCTGTCGAGGTAGTCGGCGGCGGTGGGTTGCTCGACCATGCGGCCGGCGGCATCGCGGAGCTCCAGCACGGCAAAGCGCACGACGTGCAGGCAGCGGGTTGCAGCTGGTTGTGGTTGCCCGGGCATGGACTCCTCCTGCGGGTGAGGGTAGCGGGGTGGGATTTGGGAGCGATGAAAAGTTGTTCGCAGGTTTGTTTAAGTGAACAGTTATCAGTCATCGAGTCATCAGCGACCAGTGGCGAGACGATGATGGTTTTACTGAATACTGATCACTGATGACTGATCACTTTTAAACCCAAGCCGCGTGCAATTGGCTTCTTCCCCCGGCCGTCGCGCGGTAGCCTCCGGGTGTGGGACGGGAGTATTCATTGCAGCCTTACCGGGCGGCGCTGGACCTGAAGATCGATTACGAGGCGGAGTTGAATGACTCGCAGCGGGCGGCGGTGACGGCGTTGCCGGGGGCGGCGCTGGTGATCGCGGGGGCGGGGTCGGGGAAGACGCGGACATTGACTTACCGGGTGGCCTACCTGCTGGAGCAGGGGGTGCAGCCGGGGCGCATCCTGCTGCTGACGTTCACGAACAAGGCGGCGCGGGAGATGATGGGGCGGGTGACGGCCTTGATCGGGCATGATCTGGATGAGTTGTGGGGGGGGACGTTCCACTCGATCGGGCACCGGGTGTTGCGGCGGCACGCGGAGGGGCTGGGATTTCGGCGGGGGTTCACGATCCAGGACCGCGAGGACGCGAAGGGGCTGATCACGGCGTGCATCGCGGAGGCGGAGATTGACGTGAAGGCGACGCGGTTTCCGAAGCCGGAGGTGTTGGCGGACATTTTCTCGCTGGCGCTGAACAAGCAGGTGGAGGTGGCGGAGGTGCTGGAGGAGCGGTACTCGTGGTTCGAGCAATTGGGGGAGGAGATCGCGGACATCGGCAAGCGGTACACGGCACGCAAGCGGGCGAACGGGATGATGGATTTCGACGACTTGCTGGTGTTGTGGCTGCGGCTGATGCGGGAGGATGCTGAGGTGCGGGAGTTGTACCAGCGGCGGTTCCAGTTTGTGCTGGTGGATGAGTATCAGGACACGAACCGGCTGCAGGCGGAGTTGATCGACCTGCTGGGGGCGCGGCACGGGAACGTGATGGTGGTGGGGGATGACTCGCAGAGCATCTACTCGTGGCGCGGGGCGAATTTCCAGAACATTCTGGAGTTCCCGAAGCGGTATCCGGGGGCGGCGGTTTATAAAATCGAGACAAACTATAGGAGCACGCCGCAGATCTTGGAGCTGGCGAACGCGGCGATCGCGGCGAACACGCAGCAGTTTGCGAAGGAGCTGGCGGCGTGCCGCGGCGATGGCGAGAAGCCGGCGGTGGTGGCGTGCGGCGCGGCGGATGAGCAGGCGGCGTTCGTGGCGCAGCGGGCACTGGAGCTGCGGGAGGAGGGGATCGAGCTGAACGACATGGCAGTGTTGTACCGGTCGCACTTCCACGCACTGGAGCTGCAGCTGGAGCTGACGCGGCGGAACATCCCGTTCAGCATCACCAGCGGGATCCGGTTTTTTGAGCAGGCGCACATCAAGGATGTCACCTCGTATTTAAAGTGGCTGGGCAATCCGCGCGACGAGCTGGCCTTTAAGCGGCTGGCGCTGATGCTGCCGGGCGTGGGGGCGAAGACGGCAGCGAAGTTGTGGGACGGATTTTTACAACACCACGCGGAGGGGCGCGGATTGGCGGAGACGCTGCAGGATTGCGGCGGTGTGCCGAAGAAGGCGGCGGCGGCATGGGCGCAGTTCTCGGCGACGATCGCACAACTGGAGGCGGAGCCGGTGCACGGGGATGCGGGGGCGATGATCGAGCTGATTGTGGAGGCGGGGTATGAGGAATACGTGGCAGCGAACTACGACAAGGTGCACGCGCGGTTGGATGACATAGAGCAGCTGGGGGCGTTCGCGCGGCAGTATGATGATTTGGACACGTTTTTGTCGGAGCTGGCGCTGTTGACGAACATCGAGGCGGAGGAGGAGAAGCCGCGGGATGACGACCAAGAGCAGATCCGGCTGTCGACGATTCACCAGGCGAAGGGGCTGGAGTTCAAGGTGGTGTTTGTCATCATGCTGTGTGACGGGATGTTTCCGAGCAACCGCTCGCTGGATTCGCTGGAGGGCGAGGAGGAGGAGCGGCGGCTGTTTTACGTGGCCATCACGCGTGCGAAGGATGAGTTGTACCTGAGCTACCCGCTGATCCGCGCGGTGGCGGCAGGCAGCGGCGAGGACATGATGCAGCAGCCGTCGCGGTTTTTAAGTGAGCTGCCGGCGGAGTTGATCGAGGAATGGAACCTGCAGTCGTTCAGCCCGTATGGGGCGTGACTATTTTTCGTTCTCGTTGGGCCCCGAAGTTTTCAGGTCGGCGGCAAAATGGATGCTGACAAGATTGCCGCCATCATCCACGGACAAGACATGCAGGGAAACCAGGTCGAAGGCGTCACGGTACTTGCCGAGGATCGAGGGGTCGGGCTGGCGAGCGAGGCGGCAACCGGCAACTAGTTGCAGGCCGCCTTTTAAAACCCGGGCGTCCGCCGGTTCATACTTGCCGGGCAGAATCCAGCCGGGGCGTCCGGGGTGCTTGTGCTCTGCCTCGAAGTCTTCGCGCGCCTTGGTAACATGGAGAACACCGGTTTTAAAGAACGCGGGGTGAATCCTGTATTGATGATCCAGAGTCAGTTCAGCGGGCGGGGTTTCCCTGGGGCGGAACAGGCCGCCGTGCAGCTCCGGCTCCTGGCTAGAAGCGGTTGTGGGGGGCACGGGGATGATCGGCGCGGCCGCGGGGGGAGGGACGGCAGGCGGTTCGCATTCTTCGGGCGCGGGGGTGGTGCCGGGTTTGGATTCCAGTTGCAGGTCAAAAACCATTCCACTTTTAACAGGCTTTCCAACGGCACGGATGGCGCGGCATTGGGCGAGGAGAACCTTCACAAAGTTAGGCATGGGACAGTTTGGGTGGGTGTCGAGTTGCTCGAGGCGTGGCTCGGCGGTGTCGAACTGGCCAAGGCTGAAATGACAGAGTGCCAAGCCGAACTGGACGTTGACCGTCTTGGGGTGACCGGGATGAGCGCGCAGAAACGCAACGTAGGCCTCAGTGGCCTTCAAATATTCTCCGGCATTGAAATGTTCGTTTGCAGCATAATATTCCTCCAAGGCCGCGACGGGGTTGGGTGCGGGCTCGACCGGTGCCGGACGAGGCTCCACGGGCGCGGGGGCGGTTGGGGGAGTTGTAACCAACGGGGTGACGGAGGGAACTTCCGGCAACACGAGGAATTGTTGCGTGTCGATATTATATAAAAAATCGCTCTTTACACTAATATAGTAGACGCGGTCGGTAGTGTTGTGCAGGGCGGCGACGCGGGCGTTGTATTGCTCCAAGGTTTCAAACTCGCGCCTCGGAATGCGGACGTTGGCGGGGGACACCGGCTGGCCCTGCAGCGCGGCGATGGCCTTGGTTGTGTCGCGCTCCAAGTGATGGATGTCGGGGAGGATGCGGGCGCGGGCCCAGTCCACGGCCGTGGCGGGTTGGACCATCTGATAGGCGGTTTTTTCTGATCCGATGGCGGGCGAGGGCGCCGGGGTCGGCGCGGAGTTTGTGGTTTCCGTTACCGCCGGCCCCGGGCTGCTTGCCCCGCCTGGTGTTGGTTCTACCGGAAGATTGGCTTCCTCCGGCGTCCACAGCTTGGCCACGGTGTGCTTCGCGAAACACCCCGTCAACACCAGCACCCCGGCCATGGCCAAAACCACAGCCGACTTGTAAAACCCGTTTTCTTTCATGAAAGTTCCTACCCTTATTCGACGCGTCTCGCCGATAATTTAGCCCCGAAAGTGAAAATTGCGAATTATTTTGTCGACGGGACAGCCTATTTTTTGGGAGGGGCCTGTTTCTTTTTCTCTGCCTCGCGCTTGGCTTTTTCGTCGGCCCGTTGTTTGTCGCGCAGGGGATTGCCTGGGCGAGTGGGTTTGTTGAGGCGGAATTTATTCTCGCGGATGCGGCGGGGGAAGTAGTTGTTTTCGATGTCCACGTCCGCGGTTTCGCGGTGGGGATCCAGCTCGAGCTTGGTGATTTTTTTCTCGGTGATCAGCAACTTTGAAACTTCCTCGGGGTTACGCCGCCAGATTTGCGCGGGAAGGCGGTATTCCTTGGTGCTGCCATCCTCAAAGGTGGCCTCCAACACAACCGGCATCACCAAGCCGCCGTGGTTCTTGAGATCGACTTTATAAAAATTACGCTTCTCCTTGAGCAACGCCTTTTCCTCATCGCTCAGGCCCTTGAGCATTTTCTCATAGGACTCACGATCCTTCTCGGTGATCTCCAGCTCGTCGTATTCGTTGTAAAAATCTTTCAGCTCCGGAAACGCATCGACGCGTTTGGGGAGGGGTTTGTTGCGTTTTTGGAAAAGTCGTTCGGGTTCCTCGTCGCGTTTGTTTTTGCGGGCGGTCTTTTCCTTGTACGGATCGCGCGTGTCGACGGCGTAATGATGAATGGTCTCAATGGAAATGTCCGTGTGGTCGGTGGTGTAAAACCAGCCGCGCCAAAACCAATCAAGATCCTGTCCGCTGGCGTCTTCCATGGTGCGGAAGAAATCCGCCGGTGTCGGCCGCTTGAAGGCCCAGCGGCGGGCGTATTGCTTGAAGGCGTAGTCGAACTGTTCCCGGCCGAGGACGCTCTCGCGGAGGATGTTTAGCGCGAGGGTCGGCTTGGTGTAGGCGTTGTAGCCTGTGCTGAGTAGTGAATCGGCGCCGGTCATGATCGGCATTTTGTTTTCCTGCTTGAGGTAATTCATGAGCCCGCCGATGCGCTGGGGCATGATGCGCGAGGGGTAATCCTCTTCCCATTCCTGCTCGGTGAGAAACTGCATGAAGGAATCGATGCCTTCATCCATCCACATCCACTGACGCTCGTCGGAGTTGACGATCATCGGAAACCAGTTGTGGCCCACCTCGTGGATGATCACGCTGATCAGGCCATACTTCGTGCCCTTGGAATACGTGCCATCCTTCTCCGGGCGCGGGCGTTGCCAGCAAAGCATCGGATACTCCATGCCACCAATGGGGGCATTCACGGAGATGGCAACGGGGTACGGATAATCAAAGGTGTAACGCGAAAACACCTCGACCGTGTGCGCCACCGCGTGGGTGCTGTAACGGCTCCAGAGCGGCTCGCCTTCCTTCGGCCAATAGCTCATGCACATGATGGTTTTGCCGTTGAGCTTCATGCCCATCGCGTCCCACAAAAACTTGCGCGAGCTGCACCACGCGAAATCGCGCACGTTGTCCGCCTTGTAAATCCACGTCTTCTTGCCTTTCGCCTTTTCCTTTTCGTTGGCCTTCGCCTCATCGAGCGTGACGATGAACACCGGCTTCTTTGCATTGCGCGCCTTGGCAAGGCGTTCGCGCTGCACTTTGGTCAGCACCGCCTCGGGATTCTGCAACTCGCCCGTGGACGCCACGATATGATCGGCCGGCGCGGTGATGCGGACAGTGTAATCGCCAAACTCCAGCGCAAACTCGCCTGTGCCGAGGTACTGCTTGTTCTGCCAGCCGGTCACGTCTGTGTAGGCGCACATCCGCGGGAACCATTGCGCCAGCGCGTACAGATGATTCTTGTCCTCCTTAAAATACTCGTAGCCCATCCGCGCGCGCATCTTGGTGGCGTCGATGATGTTGAAATTCCAGTCGACCGAAAACGTGATCTTTCCGCCGGGCTTCAAAGGCTTGGGCGGGATGATGCGCATCATCGTCTGCACGATCACGTGCTTGAGCGGTTTGCCCGCGGCATCCTTCACGGCGGTGATCTTGTAGCCGCCATCAAACTGCTGTGCCTTGAGCAGGCCTTCGAATTGCCGGAAAGACTGGTCACGCAGCCCCGAGGTAGTGCGCGACTGATGCGCCATCAATTTGGGATCAAACAGGTTTTGGTCCAACTGCATCCAAAGATACTCGAGCGTGTCCTTGGAGTTGTTGTGATACGTGATCGTCTCGCTGCCGATGATGCGGTTCTTCGCCTCGTCCAGCTCCACATCAATCACGTAATCCGCCTGCTGCTGCCAATAACCCGGACCGGGCGCCCCCGACGCCCGCCGCATTTCATCCGGCGTGGGCCAGACATCATCGAGTTGTTTAAAGGGATCCCGTGGTGCCGCTAGGACGGAGACCGTGATGGTAAATAGAAAAAGAAAACGGAAGGCAGTCATTGCGTGTCTAGTGGTTTGCGATGGGCCGTGATAACCCAACGCAATCCAAAAGACAACGCGCTTGTATGGTCCGGGCCGCAGACTCAGTCTCCCCCGCGCAGCTTGGCGAGCAGGTGCAGAATCTCGATGTAGAGCCAGATGAGGGTGACCATCAGGCCGAAGGCTCCATACCACTCCATGTACTTGGGCGCGCCCATCGCCGCGCCGTTCTCAATGAAATCAAAATCGAGCACGAGGTTGAGTGCGGCAATGACCACCACGAACAGGCTAAAGCAAATCCCGAATGTTCCCGAGCCGTGAATGTAGTGGGCAACAGAGGTGACGCCAAAAATGGAAAGCAGCCACGTGACGAGGTACACGAGGAAAATACCGCCGGTGGCGGCAACGACACCAAGCTTGAAATTCTCCGTAGCCTTGATGTAGCCGCTTCGGTAAGCAGCCAGCAGGGCGAACAGGGTGCCGAATGTCAGGCCCACAGCCTGAAGGACAATGCCCGGAAACATCTTCTCGAAAACTGCTGAGATGGCACCGAGGAAAAGGCCTTCCAACGCGGCGTAAATGGGGGCGGTCACTGGTGCCCAACTCATCTTGAAGCAGGTGATTAGGGCGATGATCAGGCCGCCAATGGCACCCACGATTGCCAGTGTGCCGGCCGCTGCATTTCCTTTCATCGCCATGCCCCAAGTGATCGAGGCCGCCAAAACCAGTAGCAGCAGCATGGCACCCGTCTTGTGGACGGTGCCCATCAGGGTCATTCGGTCTTCAGTGCGGACAGCATCGAACTGTTCAAAGGTGCTGTCATTCAATGCGGGATTTGCAGATCTCATATCTCCTTTTGGTTGCGTGGTCGTTTAGTCCAGCGCGCGGGCCAGACTTCGTTTAACAAATCCGACGGTTGTTGTCCAACGGGTTTTGGGCGTGTTTTCCCTCGCCTCAGCGGCGGCTCTTGGCCAACATCCCGCGCACATGGCAGAATCCAAGTATCTGACCGCGCCGGTGAAAAGCGAGAAGCTGCCGGGCGGCATCCCGTACATCATCGGCAACGAGGCGGCGGAGCGCTATTCGTTCTATGGGATGAAGGCCATTCTCGTCGTTTTCATGACGAAATACCTGATGGGCAAGGAGGGTCCGGAGCCGATGGGGGATGAGGAGGCCAAAACTTGGTTCCACCTTTTTAACAGCGCGGTCTATTTCACCCCACTCTTGGGGGCAATCGTGGCAGACGTATTTTTTGGCAAGTACAAGACGATCATCAGCCTTTCGATCGTGTATTGCCTGGGGCACCTGGCGCTGGCGCTGGATGAATCGCGACTGGGCTTGTCGGTGGGCTTGACCTTGATTGCCATCGGCGCGGGAGGCATCAAGCCGTGCGTGTCAGCGCATGTGGGGGACCAATTTGGGAAGACAAACGGGCATTTGCTCACGAAGATTTTTGGATGGTTTTATTTCTCAATCAACCTCGGCGCTTTTGCGTCGCAGATCATGACGCCGGTGTTGCTGGATCGATACGGGCCGCAGGTCGCCTTCGGGGTGCCGGGCGGCCTGATGCTGCTGGCGACAATTGTGTTCTGGATGGGCCGCAACAAGTTTGTCCATATCCCCGCGGGCGGCGTTGGGTTTTTCAAGGAGGCTTTCAGCCGAGATGGGCTGGCGATCATTGGGCGCTTGTGCGTGGTGTATCTGTTTGTGGCGATGTTCTGGGCGTTGTTCGATCAGACCGGCTCGGCTTGGGTTTTGCAGGCCGATCGCATGGACCGCAACTGGTTGGGTATCGAGTGGCTGCCCTCGCAGATTGGGGCCATCAACCCGGTGATGATCATGGTGTTCATCCCCATTTTCACCGCGTTCATTTATCCCACCATCGACAGGTTTTTTAAACTTACGCCGTTGCGCAAGATTGGCATTGGGTTTTTCGTGGCCGTGCCCTCTTTTCTCATCCCGGCTTGGATTGAGATTCAAATTGCCGGTGGCGAGCTGCCCAACATCATCTGGCAAATCTTGGCGTACGTTTTCATCACGGCGGCGGAAGTGTTCATTTCCATCACCGCGCTAGAATTTTCCTACACGCAGGCGCCGAAGAAAATGAAATCGTTGATCCTCGGATTTTTCCTGATGTCTGTCTCCATGGGCAACCTGTTTACGGCTGGCGTAAATCATTTCATCATGAATGACCCGCCTTCGTTCAAGCCGGATGTTCCCGGGAAGTATCAGTTGGAACTGATGGCGATGGATGGCCAAACCGAGCAAAGCGCGAAAGTCACCATCAACGTGCGGGAGGAAATGGATAAGGAGGAACCCGATAAGCCTGACATTACCCTAAAGCCCCCAACTGCGGACGCTGGCAACACGGCCGCCGCGCCGGCGGGCCAGCGCGTGCGCCTGTACGGAACGGCCAGCAAAGGTGATCATCGAGGCACGTTTGCCTACCGTTGGGTAGTCGTGAAAGTGCCGGAGCAAAGCAGCATGAGTTCGGCCGCGTTGCACAAGGCCGACACACGCAATCCGTATTTTACGCCTGACGAGGAGGGCGAGTATGAGTTGCGCTTTACCGTGATGGTGGGCGATCAGCCCCGGTATGAACTCGACCCCTCATCCGGCGATGCCCACCTGTCCCCACCCGCTACCGCCACGGACACAGTTGTGATCAAGGCGACCAGCAAAAATCTGGCACCCATCGTTGATGCCGGGGATGACCAAAACGCGCTACAGGGGGAAACGATTACGCTGAACGGCTCCGACACCTATGACCCCAATGGCGATCCCTTGAAATTTCAGTGGCGGTTTGTTTCCGTCCCGTCCGGGAGCAAATTGAAGAACGACGACCTGATCGGCAGTCAATTCCCCACTCAAACCTCAAAGCTTCAGGGCGCAAATTACTACTATTTCTTCGCCGGAATGATGTTTTTGGCAGCCCTCTTGTTCATCCCGGTGGCCAAGCTATACAAGGGCAAAACTTACCTGCAGGAAGAGGGGCCGGGAAATTAGGCGGAACAGGTGATTTCCCCCAAAAGACCGGTTGACACCCCCCCCGCTTTCTGGTTCAGTCTCCGTTCCCATTTTTCCCGGGAGAGATCGATGTACGCTGTATTTGAGACGGGTGGAAAGCAATACCGCGCAAGCGCGGGCGAGTTGGTGACCGTGGAACGCCTTCAGACGGAGGCGGGAAAGCCGGTGACCTTTGACCGTGTGTTGCTGGTCAACAACGACGGGCAGGTGACCGTTGGCGCACCGCTGGTGGATGGCACCACCGTGGTGGCCGACGTGGTGGAGCACAAGCGCGGCCCGAAGCTCGTGGCCTTCAAGATGAAGCGGCGCAAGGGGCATCGCCGCAAGGTCGGCCACCGTCAGGACCTCACCGTGGTAAAGGTGAAGGAGATTTCTAGTGGCACGAAGGCAGCCAAGCCTAAGGCCGCAAAAAAGGCTAAGGCGAAGGAAGAAGCCGCCCCTGCCGAGGGCAAGGAGTAAACCATGGCGCATAAAAAAGGACAGGGATCATCCAAGAACGGCCGCGACAGCAACAGTAAGCGCCTCGGCGTGAAGCGCGGCGACGGCCAGCTCGTCAACGCCGGCACCATCCTCATCCGCCAGCGCGGCAGCAAGTACAAGGCCGGCACCCACGTGGGCACGGGCCGCGACTGGACGCTCTTCGCGCTGGAAACCGGTCGAGTGAAGTTCGACCGTACCAAGGGCCGCAGCCGCGTGAACATCGAGCCCGTGGAGACAGTGCAGAACTAGCCCGCGCGCAGGACCAATTTCGGCGAGGTTTTCCGCCTCGCCTTTTTTGTTGCCCAAGGGAGAATGCCGCCATGTTTGTCGACCAGGTGAAAGTCCACGTGCGCGCCGGTGATGGCGGCCGCGGCTGCATTGCCTTTCGCCGGGAAGCCTTCGTGCCCAAAGGCGGCCCCAGCGGCGGCGACGGCGGCCGCGGCGGCCATGTCATCCTCGAGGCCAGCCACGATTTAAACAACCTCGTCGCCCAGTTCTACCAGCCGCGCCTCATCGCGAAGAAGGGCGAACACGGCCAGGGCAAGGACAAGCACGGCCGCGCTGGCAAGGACCTCGTCGTGAAGGTCCCTTGCGGCACCGTTATCTGGCGGTTGCCTGATGAAACCACGGTCGCCGCGCTCGAACCCAAGGGCGAATGGCAGACCGCTGCCGGTGCTGGCCAAGCGTTGGCGATCGACTTGGAGACGGAACCGGAAACCTCGCCCGCCGCGCTGGCCATCGGGCAGGAGGCCGAGCTGGTTGCCGACCTCACGGAGCACGGCAAGCAGTTCACCCTTTGTCAAGGCGGCCGCGGCGGCAAGGGCAACAAACACTACGCCAACTCCGTCCGCCAAACCCCACGCATCGCCCAGCCCGGCGAGCCCGGCGAGGAGGGTCGCTACCTGTTCGAGCTGCGCATCATGGCTGACGTTGGCCTCGTCGGTTATCCCAACGCCGGCAAGAGCACCCTACTCACTGCCATCAGCTCCGCGCGACCCAAGATCGCCCCCTACCCCTTCACCACGCTGCATCCGCAGATTGGAGTGGTGGAGTTTCCCGACTGGTCGCGCCTGACCGTCTGCGACATCCCCGGCCTCATCGAGGGAGCCCACGCCAACGTCGGCCTCGGCCACGCCTTCCTCCGGCACATACGTCGCTGCGCCATGCTCGTCATCATCCTCGACATGGCCGGCACCGACAACCGCGACCCCGCCGAGGACTACGAAAAAATCCTCGGCGAACTGGAGCAGTACGACCCCGCCCTGCTCGCCAAGCCCCGCCTCATCGCCGCCAACAAGATGGACGAGGACACCGCCGCCCCCAACCTCGCCGCCTTTAAAAAGAAGCATCCCGCCGTCGAGATCCTCGAGATGATGGCCGCCCTCGACGAGGGGATCGAAGCCTTCAAGTCCCGCCTGAGCGAGGCGGTAGCGGACAAAAAATAGTTTTTCCCGGCGGGGCTTTTGCCTAGGTTGGCGGCATGTTCGGCGCGGTGGAACTTTTTGACCTGGAGCAGACGACGCATGGCGCGGTTTTTGATGGGTGCGGGCCGGCTTGGGAGGCGCTGCCGAAAATCGCCCGTTATCTGGAGGCGAATCCTGAGCCCGCCATTCACGGGGAGGTCTCGCCGCAGGCGACCGTTGGCGAACGGGTTTTCATTGGCGAGGGGACGGTGGTGGAGCCGGGGGCGATGATCTCGGGGCCGGCGATCATTGGCGCGAACTGCACGGTTCGCCACAATGCTTACATTCGCGCGAACGTGATCGTCGGTGACGACTGCATGGTGGGCAATGCCTGCGAGCTGAAGAATTGCCTGCTGTTTAATGGCTGCGAGGTGCCGCATTTCAATTACGTGGGCGACTCAATCCTCGGCCATCGCGCGCATCTCGGGGCGGGGGTGGTGCTTTCCAACGTGAAGGTCACGCCCGGCAACGTGCGCGTGGAGGGGGTGGACACGGGGCTGCGCAAGTTCGGCGCGCTCATTGGCGACGCCAGCGAAATTGGCTGCAACAGTGTCCTCAACCCCGGCAGCATCATCGGCCGTGATTGCACCATCTACCCCAACACGACTTGGCGCGGTGTGCTGGAGGCGGGGCACATTGTGAAGTGCCGGACGGAGATGGAAGTGGTTGAAAAGGACCAATGACCAAGGAATTCCCAAATCCCAAAAAGGGAGTCGTTGCATTCATTGGTTATTGGAGATTCCTTGGTGCTTGGTCTTTGGGCCTTGGACATTTCCCATGATCCTGCAAGCTGACAGCCAGCCCTCGCAGTCGCATTCGGCACTGGCGGCGCAGGTGGAGGCGATCTTCGGGCCGGGCGGGCTGCTTTCCAAGGCGAAGAATTTCGAGCACCGCGTGCCGCAGCAGAAGATGGCGGTGGCGGTGGCGCGCGCGCTGGAGGCAGGGGAAAACCTGGTGGTGGAGGCGGGCACGGGCGTGGGCAAGAGCCTCGCGTATTTAATCCCGGCTATTCTTTTCGGGCGCGCGAACGGGCGGAAGGCGGTGGTGTCCACGCACACGATCAACCTGCAGGAGCAACTGGCGGAGAAGGACCTGCCGATGCTGCAGGCGATCCTGCCGGTGGAATTCTCGTTCACGATGCTGAAGGGGCGCGCGAACTACCTGTGCACGCGGCGGCTGCAGCGGGCGCTGGCACGGGCAGAGGGGCTGTTCACCACGCCGGAGGTGGCGGAGCTGAAGCGGGTGTACGAGTGGAGCCGCACGACGGAGGACGGCAGCCTCTCGGATTTCGACGTGGAGCCTGACGCGAAGGTGTGGGAGGCGGTGTGCTCGGAGCGCGGGCTGTGTTCGCCGAAACTCTGCGGGCACGGCTCGGACGCGGCGCGGTCGCACGGGGAGTGCTTCTTCCAGCAGGCGCGGCGGCGTTTCCTCAGCGCGGACGTGCTGGTGTTGAACCACTCGCTGTTCTTCGCGTCGCTGGGCGTGCTGGCGAATGACGACGACGAGGAGGAGGACGCGGGCGAGGGGTTGCTGTTTAAAAATGACTTCGTGATCTTCGACGAGGCGCAGCACCTGCAGCCGGTGGCGTCGCGGCACATCGGCGTGAGCGTGTCGAGCGGCGCGATGCGGTTCAACCTGCACCGGCTGTGGAACCCGCGCACGGAGAAGGGACTGCTGGCGACGCTGCGCGAGGGCGCGGTGGTGAAGGGCGTGGCGGAGACGCTGGAGGAGGCGGACAAGTTGTTCGGCGAGGTGGAGAAGGCGTGCGACGGGCTGCACGAGAAGGGACCGCGCCGGCAGCGCGACTGGCGGGAGCTGCGCATCCGGCAGGCGGACCTGGTGGAGGACACGGTCTCGCTGCCGCTGCAGCGCGTGCGGGAGGCGGTGGGCGGGATGATCGAGGCGGCGGAGGACGAGGAGACGGCGGCGGAACTGATCGAGTGTAACCGGCGGCTGGCCGAGCTGCGCGACGCGGTGAGCATTTTCCTGAGCCAATGCGCGGAGGACCACGTGTACTGGGTGGAGCGCACGGGGCGCATGCGGCAAGGGCTGTCGCTGAACGCCGCGCCAATCGACATTGCGGAGTACCTTCGCGGGCGGGTGTTCTACGCGGGCACATCGGCGGTCTGCACGAGCGCGACGCTGGCGATCAAGGATCCCGAGCGCGACCAGGCGCCGCCGGGGAAATGCCCGGGACTGGATTTTTTCGTGCGCGGCGTGGGCGCGGAGAACGCGCGCCGGGCGCAGATGGGGTCGCCGTTTAATTATCAAAAACAGGTTAAATTATACGTGGCCGGCCGCATGCCCGACCCGCGCGACGAGGCGTACGCGGAGGCGCTGGTGGAGTGGGTCGGGCATTTCGTGAAAAAGACGCACGGGAAGGCGTTCGTCCTGTTCACCAACAGCAAGCTGATGAAGGAGGTGGCGGCGGAGCTGGAGCCGTTGTTCGCGGAGCTGGGCATCGCCTGTATCGTGCAGGGCACGGGCACGCCACGAGCGACGATGCTGGAGCAGTTCAAGGAGGACACGGACTCGGTGCTCTTCGGGCTGGACAGTTTCTGGCAGGGGGTGGACGTGCCGGGGGAGGCGTTGTCCAACGTGGTCATCACGCGGCTGCCGTTCGCGGTGCCGGATCATCCGCTGATCGAGGCGTGCGTGGAGGCCATCGAGGCGAAGGGCGGCAATGCGTTCATGGAGTTCAACCTGCCGATGGCGGTGCTGAAGTTTCGGCAGGGTGTGGGCCGGCTGATCCGCACGGCGGACGACAGCGGCATCATCGCCGTGCTGGACAACCGCGTGTTGACCAAGCGGTACGGGCGGATGTTCATCGACTCGCTTCCGGAGATGGAGCTGGAGGTCGTGTGAGCGCGCGGGCTTGCCTCCGGGCGATGGATGGTTAAACTGGCGGCATGTCCGACATCGCGGAATTTGTGCACCACAACGCGGCGCGCGTGACGCCAAAGATTCTCCAAGGCATTCACGCGAAGCTGCCGCAGTTGAAGTTGGAGTTTGCGGAGATTCATGCGCCCAAGTTTCCTCACTTGGTGGATCAACTGGAATTTCTGGCAGACGTGGTGGAGGATTATGCGGAGAACGCGGACGGGGATCTTCCCTATTTCACGATTGCGGAGGCTTGTTTTACGCTCGCGTATGCGCACAAGCAGTTGCACCTGATACCGGATACTACGCCGGACGTGGGCTACGCGGATGAGTCGTCGGTGACGCGAACAGTTTTGATCGAGAACGAAAAGGTGCTGTCGGAGTACGCGCGCCGCCACGGAATCGATTGGGCGGAAGTCACCACCCAAGCGTAGGCTTGCCAAGGCAAGGGCTGTGCGTCAGCCTTTACGGCGGAATCCACCGCCATGAAACGCATCGCCTCGATTTTCCTTCTTTGTTTTCTTGTGCCTTTGGCCACGGCCAAGGAAATCCGAATTGGCCTCGTTGGACTGGATACTTCACATGTCGTTGCCTTTACCAAGATTATCAACGACCCCATGGCCACCGGCCCGCTGGCCAACGCCAAGGTGGTGGCGGCCTTCCGCGGCGGCAGCCTCGACGTGCCCTCCAGCGCCAACCGGCTGGACAAGTTCACCGAGACACTGACCAAGCAGTACGGCGTGAAGCTTTACCCGACGATTGCGGAGCTGTGTAAAAACGTCGACGCCGTGATGCTGGAGAGTGTCGACGGCCGGCCCAAGGTGCGCCAGGCCATCCCGGTGCTCGACGCGGGCCTGCCGCTGTACATTGACAAGCCGATGGCCGGCTCGCTGGCGGATGCCATTTTCATTTTTGACTACGCCAAGAAGAAGGGCGTGCCCGTGTTCAGCTCGTCGTCGCTGCGCTACGGCAAGAAATCGCAGGCCGCCCGCAACGGCGCGATCGGCAAGGTGATGCGCGCGGAGGTGCACAGCCCGTGCTCGCTGGAGGTGCACCACCCGGACCTGTTCTGGTACGGCGTGCACGGGTGCGAGTCGCTCTTCACGGTGATGGGCACCGGCTGCGAGACCGTCGAGCGGCGGACGACGGCGGACGGCAAGATCGAGGTGATCGGCAAGTGGAAGGGCGGCCGCGTGGGGATCTTCCGCGAGGGCAAGGGCTACGGTGGCTTTGCGAAGGGCACGAAGGGTGAGTCCGAGGTTGGCGGCTACGACGGCTACGCGCCGCTGGTGGTCGAGGCGGTGAAGATGTTCCAGACCGGCAAAGTGCCGGTGGACCCGGCTGAGACCATCGAGATGTTTGCCTTCATGGAAGCCGCCGACGAGAGCAAGCGCCGCGAGGGCAAGCCCGTGAAGATCAGTGAGATCATCGCGCAGGCGCGGCAGTAGTCAGCCTCCCAGCTTCAGGAAATTGCGGAGGATGTCCCGGCCGTTGTCGGTGAGGATGCTTTCGGGGTGAAACTGGACGCCCCAGATGGGATGCTCGCGGTGCCGCAATCCCATGATCTCACCCGCTTCGGTCTCGGAGGTGATTTCCAGACAGTTGGGCACGGTGCCCCGCTTGACGACGAGCGAGTGGTAACGCGTGGCGGTGAATGGGTTCGGAAGTCCGTCGAACAAATCCTCCCCATTGTGGGTGATGGGTGAAGTCTTGCCGTGCATCATGACATCGTTCACCACCACCTCCGCGCCGAAACTGTGCGCGATGCACTGATGGCCGAGGCAGACGCCCATCAGGGGGACTCGAGGGCCGAAGGCTTTGATGATATCATTGGAGAGCCCGGCTTCGCGGGGTGTGCAGGGGCCGGGTGAGATCAGGATACGTTGGGGTTGCAGGGCCTCCACCTGTTCAAGGGTCACCTCGTCGTTGCGATGCACCTGCATATTCACGTTTTCCTCGCCGAGATATTGCACGAGGTTGAACGTGAAGGAGTCGTAATTGTCGATGACGAGGAGCATGAGGTCAGTTTTTGGATCGTCGGCCGCCGGAGGGCAAGTCAAACAGTTCCATTTGCGGCGATGCGAAGAGGTTGTAATTTTTCAGGATGCGGATGACCTGAAGGAGGTCGCTCTTTTGATAGTTGCGGTTGATCTCGATGTGATTGATGAGATCGGACAACATCGTGCGGAACTCAATGATGCCATCGATACCCTTGGCGCGGAGCAGCTCGATGCTTTGCTGGCGGGCTTCGCCGGCAGTGGGCAGGGCGGGGATGACCAGGAGCTTGGCCAGTGGCCCGGGGCTGCCGAAGGCATCCGTAGCACGCTTGAAGGTCTCGGGGCTGGCAAACCGGAATATCTCCGGAGCGTTGGCGAGCACAGCCTGGCTGAACACCTCGGTGTGCCACGCCTTCACCACAATGACCGCGCGGGTGACGTTGCCTAGGTCTCTGGAGCCAAGAACAAAGGGAAGCGCGGAACCTTCGGGCGGGCCGTTGGGGTTGTGAACATAAAAATCAATCTCATCATCTTCGCGGCGGGGCGCTATGTGCTTGCGCTGTTGGCGCACGAAGAGGCCATGCAACTCGAAGTACTCGCGGACAATGGTTTCGCTAACGGCCACGGGGAGCTTGGGGTTGGGGCTGGAGCGCCCACTTGATTCTGCTGGTGGAAACCGTCTGGCCACACTTGACCACGCCTATTTTCGTGGCGAGGACAAACTTGATTTTCCCAGAGCTGACCTTCTTGTCCAGTCGCATGGCGGTCAGCAGCCTAGCGGTTTGGCTGGCGTTCAGCCGGATGCTCGTGGGCAGGCCCGCTCGTTCAAACAGTCTTTGAATCCGGAATGTTTCTGGCTCGGTAAAGCCGGCTTGGGCAGTGGAGATTTTCGCGGCAGCCACCTGGCCGATGCTGATGGCTTCGCCGTGGAGAAATTTTCCGTAGCGGGAGATGGCCTCCAGAGCATGGCCGATGGTGTGGCCAAAATTTAAAATGGCGCGCAGCCCATCCTCGCGTTCGTCGGCGGCCACGACCTCGGCTTTGATGGCGCAACACCGTGCGATGACAGAGGCGAGGGTGGCGGACTCTTGTTTCAGGAGCTGTGGCAGATCGCGCTCGAGTCGGGCAAAGAGGCGCGCGTCGCGAATGATGCCGTACTTGATGATTTCGGCGAGGCCGGCGCGGAATTCGCGGGGCGGCAGTGTGCACAACGTGTCCAGGTCGCAAAGCACCAGCTTGGGTTGGTGGAAGGAGCCCACGAGATTTTTGCCGGAGGGCAGATTCACGCCAACCTTGCCGCCCACGGAGCTGTCGACCTGCGCCAGCAGGGTGGTAGGCACCTGCACAAAGGGAATGCCGCGTAGGTAGGTGGCGGCCAGAAATCCGGCCAGGTCACCCACCACCCCGCCGCCCAAGGCGACCACGAAAGAGTTTCGCTCAAGGCGATGGGTCGCCAACTGGTGGTAGCTGGCCTGGATGTTCCTTAAATTTTTGGCCTTTTCGCCGGCCGCTTGGGTGAGGGTGACGGGATCAAAACCAGCGGAACGCAGGGAGGTGATGGCTGGCTGGAGATATTTTTTCGCCACCCGGTCGTCCGTGACCACGGCGCAGCGCCGGTCAAGGCGCAGGCGGGCGCACTGGGGGCCAAGCTGTTGCAACAGGCCGGTGCCGATGCGGATCGGGTAGGCGCGGTCTCCCAGCGATACCTTGACCGTGCGCACGGTGTTTTAAACGGAGGGCTCCGCGGCTTCGCTGCTGGACACGGCGGCGGGTTCCGGCGTGGCGGCCGCGCTACCGGGGTTATGGGCGGCGATGGACTCGATGCGGAACCGCCGATCATCGCCTTCCATGGCCACTTCCTCGCCGGGCTTGTGGTTCAGCAGAGCTTGTCCCATGGGGGTGAGGTAGCTGAGGATGTTCCGGTCCGGATCGCTGTCCCAAGCACCGAGCAGGATAAATTCCTCGCGGCTGCCATTGCCCAAGTTGGTGACGGTCACGCGCGTGCCGATGCTGACCTGTCCGGTGTTCACGTTTGAGAAATCCGTGCCGCGTGCGCGTTCGAGATCCATTTCCAGTTCGCCCTTGCGGCTCATTAAAACCTTTTGCATTTCCTTGGCGGCCTTGTATTCGTGATTCTCGCGCAGGTCGCCGTACTCGCGGGCCACGGCAATTTCCTTGGAGTTGGCGGGAATCCTTTTCTGGACCAGTTCCTCGTATTCCTCTTTGCGGCGCTCGAGGCTGGCCCAGGAGACGACGAGAGAACTGTCCTTCTCGCGGCTACCCGAGTCGCTGCCGGTGATGAAGGACTGGACGGTGGGATGACTTTTGACCAGCTTGCCGAGTACTGAGCGCTTGTCCATGCCTTCAAAGCTGGGCGAGAGCTGCACGGCGCGGGTGATGTCCTTGACCACGTCAATGTCCGCCGACTGCGTGAGCTGGTCCACCAGTTCCGGGTCGTCGACAATGAAGTCGCGCAGCTTGTTTGTCTTCTTCTCGCCCTCGTGCTCTATGGCGGTGATCATGGCGCGGAAGGCCTCCGGGCCGAGGACGTCGGCAAAAGTGTCCGTACGGTTCTTGGCCAGCCAGAGCAGCAGCTCGCTGCCGGCCGTGTGTTGATTGATCAGGCGGGCGAGGATCATCTTCAGCTCGTCCATCTTGTTGGCCGCGGCCATCACCTGCACGATTTCGCCGCACAGTCGCGCCGGCACCTGATTGAGAATGCTGAGCAGGTCGGGCACCCAGCTTTCCTTGTGGGCCTGGTAGCTCTGCAACACACGGCGCTGCTTGGCCACGGGCATGCCGCCGAGCAATTCGTCCAGCGCGATCTTGTTTTCCCAGATGCCCGCCTCGGTGGGCTCGCCCTCAATGGCGGGTGCTCCGGTGGCCGTGCGCACGTCGTCACGGGCAAAAACCGCCTCCAGCGCCAGACTGGTCTGCGTGCGCGCATGGCTCTTGATCTCATTGTTTAAAAGCGTGATTACTTCTGTGCCCACCGACACGGCGTCATCCAAATCCGCCGCGCCCTTGGAGATTTCCGTTACCACGATCACACGCTGCTTCAGGCCCTTGGCGCCGACGAAGTCCTCCAGCACCCTTTGCTGGAACGGCGTTTCCTCCACTTGATACGTGATGGGGTGGCCTTTCTTGGTGGGGATGGTGAAATGGCCATCCTTTTTCATCTCGCGGCGGGCCGTTTCCCACCACTTTTTGTAATCCTCCTCGATCACGTCCGGAACCAGCACCTCCTGCACCTTGTCGGTGGTGGCGGCGTCGCCGTAACTGTCGATAATCAACTTGATCACGCCCAAGTGATCCATTGCCGCCATACCCTTTAGGCCTGACATGTCCGTGAGCTTGCGAGCCTCGATGTTTTCCTTGGAGATCGGCTCCAGAATTTTTACCGCGAACCCGAGGTCAATCGCGTGGCCCGGCTTTCCCGCGAAGTCAATCGTCAACTTGCCCAGAACCGTGTCCACCGTGGTGATGCGCCCCACGCCCCAACTGCGGTGGCGGCAAAACCCTTCCGTGGCCATGGTCACCAGTGTGTCTACGTCGCCGTGTTTAATTTTTCCCGAATTGGCCAGCTTGTCGAACTCTTCTTTCATTTGAAAAAACGATGCGTCTGCACTGCAAAAGTCTCGTCACAGGTGGTGCGTTCGGGAAGGGTAACGCGATGGCCGCTCAAACACCAAGAGAAATCGCCCTGCGCGTCCTGCGACGCTGGGAACAGGGGGAGGCGCATGCCGAGACCCTTCTGTCCGGCGCATTGCCGGCGTTGAGTGGTCCGGATCGTGGCCTTTGTCAGGAATTGGTTTACGGAGTCATCCGCCAGCGGGCCGCGCTGGACTGGCTGATTGAACAGCGCACGGGAGGCCGGCGACAGGCGGCCCTAGTGCAAATCCTCCTCCGGCTCGGTCTTTACCAGATCTTCTGGCTGGACCGCATCCCCAGCCATGCCGCGGTGAATGAAGCCGTGGCCTTGGCCCGCCGGTGCGACTTGGGCCGTGCCACCGGCTTCATCAACGCGGCTCTGCGGCAAAGTCTCCGTGAAGCCGACACCCTGCGGGCCTCACTCCAAGCCCTGTGCGAGACCCAGCCCGCCATCGCCTACTCGCATCCCGACTGGCTCGTGCGCCGTTGGCAGGATCAATGGGGTTGGGACAACGCCGCGGCACTGATGGAATGGAACAATCGTCCCGCGGAGACATACCTGCGCTTGAACATGCTCCGGCCCGTACCCTCCACACCCGCGGGCGAGGCCGTGGAATTGGACTGGGCGCCCTGCCCCGTTCTGCGTGCCGGGGGCGTGCCCGCCGAGTTGCCGGGCTTTGCCGCTGGCGCCTTTTACATTCAGGATCCCAGTACGCTGCTCGCCGTCCAGATGCTTGACCCGCAGCCCGGGGAATCCATTTTGGACTCATGCGCTGCACCCGGTGGCAAGGCCACAGCCATCGCCGCGCAGATTCAGAACCAGGGGCGGATTGTTGCCGCTGACATTCGTGAGGATCGTCTTGAGTGTTTGCGTGAAAACTGTGATCGCCTCGGCGCAAGCTGCGTTGAGATTTTACCCGCGGGCTCTGACATTCGGGAGAAATTTGATCGCGTGCTATTGGATGTCCCCTGTTCCAACACCGGGGTCATGCGGCGTCGGGTTGACCTGCGCTGGCGTCTGGAGCCGCGCGACCTGCGGGCCACTCGAAACCTTCAGCGGGATATCCTCAAGAAATCCGTTCGCAACCTCAAGCCCGATGGCCTGCTGGTTTACAGCACCTGCAGCTTGGAGCCCGAGGAGAACGAGCAGGCCGTGCAGGCATTCCTGAAAAAGAACCCTGGTTTTGAACTTGTGGCCGAGCGCGCTTTGCGGCCGTGGAAGGACGGGGTGGATGGGGCCTATGCCGCCGCCCTGCGGTTACTTCCAGCGTGACCCCAGTAGTCCGCTTGCCGGTTGGAAATTGTCCAGCAACACCGGCGAACGCACGGCCGATCTCGGCGCCTTGTTCTGGATAACCTGTAGGCGCTTGAGAAAGTTGGGCGATGCCTTTGGCCAGCGTTTTAAAAACGCTCCGTATTTCACCTGCAACGATTCGGTAGTCAGCGCCCCTTTTTCCCGCGGGGCCACAAAGATGATGTTCCGCGTCTCCCGCGTGGGGAAATAATAAACATGCGGGAACACCTCTTTGAGCGTTCGGTGGATGGATCCCACATTGTCCGCCCGCCAGCCGTCCGTCGTGCCGATGACGTTGTACGCCAGCACGCCGTCCTCTGTCAGTCTTTGTGCCGCCAGCACAAAAAACTCCTTCGTGGCCAGGTGATAGGGAATGAAGGAGCCCGTCCGGCTGGACGTGTATGCATCCAGCAGAATAACGTCGTATTTTTCCTTTGCGTTTTTCAGGAACACCCGCCCGTCGCTCTGGTGAATCTTGAGCCGGTTCGATTCCTGGATGCCAAAGAACTGCTTGGCGACCCCCACCACCATGGGATCCAGTTCCACCGCATCCACCACCACGTCGGGGAAATAATGGTTGTACGCCTTCTGGATGCTGCCTCCCCCCAGGCCAATCATCAGCACCCGTTTGGCCTTGGGCGTCCAGAGCAAAGGCAGCTGCAGGTATTCCGTGTACTCAAAATGCCCCAGCATCCCGTTGAAGCGTGATACCCGAGATTCCTGCGAACCATTGAACGAAAGTACGCGGTAGTTGCCCCGGTCCTCCACCGTGATGTGGTTGTACCGCGAATGCCGCGAGAACAGCAGCTTGCCCCGCGCCTCCAGGGCGGTTCCCGCCAGGATCAACAACGTCAAAAGAATCCTCATGCTTCGTCCGCCTCCATCCAGCGATCCATGACCCAACATAACACTCCCAGCCCGATCGTCAAACCGCCCGCGAGATGAAAAATCTGTTCAATGCTCAGCCGCGGTACGTTCGTGTTGCCCGTCTGGGGTATCAGCAGCACAGGCACAAACACCCCCGCAATGCTGCCCATCGTACTGGCCGCGTACACCCGCCCCGCCACCGCGCCCACATGATCCAGATGCCGCGCGCATAGCCGGATCATGTACGGCGCCAGCATCCCCAGCACGAAGCAGGGTGGCAGGAAAACCGCCGTACTCACCAGCGTGCTGGCCAACACCACGTTGGCCGTGGCCATCCATTCCAACCCCAGCACCGGCGCCGCGATTTGTTCCGTGAAAAAAATGAAAACCCCCGCCGGGTACAGCAGCCAGGTCAGGAAGGAGGCCCGCTGAAACCGGTCCGCCAGGCGTCCGCCCAAGTAATAGCCCGCCGACAACGCCACCATCACCATGCCAATCATCGCCAGCCAGACTTCCTGCGAACTTCCGAAGTGCGGACGCATCAGGTACGCCCCATAAACCTCCAGCACCATCACCGTGAACCCTCCCAGAAATACCAGCGCCAGCGCTGACACCCGGCCCGGCCAACCCAGTTGTTGCGTCTCAGTCATACGTTGACACCGGCAGCGCCGTGCGCGCGTGAATTTCCCCGGCAATGGCCTCCAATTCCTCCCGTGTCAGCTTGGTGGCAAATTTCTCCGGCGTGGGCCGTGCGACCGTGTAGGCCTGAACCTCTCGGATTTCCCCGCCCGCGTCCGTGATGTCGTTCAGCCGCGAACAATACCGCCACAGTTCCTCGGCGCTCATGCGTTCCCCGTGCATCTTTAAAAACAGGCTCTGGATCAGGATCTTCCGGTCCTGCGAGACCGCGCACAGGTTGTCCAGCACCCGCTGAAACTTCACTGTCGTTCGGTTCACCGCCTTGAAATATTCCTCCGTCCCGGCATCCAATTTCCCCCAGACCTCGCCGTTGTGGGCATCCATCAACTCCAACCCGCGCCGCACGCTGACCTTGTCCAGACCCGCGGCATCCGTGATCAGCACAATCTTCGTGTCTTTCAACCCCGCCTCTGCTTTCACCTCGGCCACCACCTCTACCACCTTGTCGAAATTCCGGATCATCGTCGGCTCTCCGTCTCCGCTGAACGCGATGTCGCGCACCTCCCGCGTCAGCCATGGCACCTCGTCAAACCTCGGCTCCTTCGCCAACCCACCGTCCTGCGCAAAACCAATCATCGCCGCCAATTCATCGCGCAACTGGTTCAAGTCCACCCGTGATACCGCCCCCGGCTCGCGCCGATCCACCTCGCAATAGACACAGTCGAAATTGCAAACCTTATCCGGGTTCACGTTCACCCCAATGGACAACCCACCCGAGCGCCGTGAGATCACCGGATACACGAATGTGAAATCAGAAAAGTGCCGCGTATGGTCGCGCACGGCCGCCCAACTGCTCTTGATGCTCACGGTCTTGCCCACGCCCCCAAATTAGACCACTCCCCGCCTCCTGCCAATGCCAGCTTTCTCCCTGACGCAACCTTACACCAGCACATCCAGCACTTGCCCTGGGTCATTCGAGGGCGGTGGAGCAATCGGTGGCGTCACCTCCGTCTCCAGCGGATTCGTATTTTCCACCGGCGGCTCCAATGGCGGTGGCATTTCATAAAAGCCCGACGAGCTTCCAGTTGGACTCACTGATTCCATTAGATTATGCCATCGTATACCACCCATAAAATCCCATGAAAAGGATTAAATCATAGCAATATTGGCCAATTATTGCTAGATCATCGGCGCGTAAAAACGGCCAGCTTCATCCCTCCAATATGGGCCTAATGCAGTCGCTACATTGTCCAACGTTCGCCGGAGCATTGCCCAAACGGCGGGGGCGATGGCAATCTGCCCGCACAAGATGTTCACCAGCGAAGAAATCGTGCAGACTTTTAACGGCTTGGGGCTGACCCATGTCGTTTGGATTCCGGACACGACCTTGGGCCAATGGGATGAAGCGTTGCGGGCGGCGGAGGGGCTCCAGTTAGTGCAGGTTTGCCGCGAGGGCGAGGCTTGGGCGCTGGCGGCGGGGCTGTACCTGGGAGGTGCCCGGCCCATGGTCTGCATCCAGTGCACCGGTTTGTTTGAATCCGGAGATGCTCTTCGCAATGTCGCCCATGATTATCAGGTGCCCGTCTTTAGTCTCATCGGCTATCGCAGTTATCTCAATGCCTCCTCCCTGCCCGGCGACACGTGTTTGAAATTCACCGAGCCCGTCGTGGAGGCTTGGGGTCTGGATACCGTCTTTATCGATGGCCCGGACAAGAAACCCCTGCTCGCCAGCCATTACCGCGCCTGTCAGGAAAAACAAATCCCCGGGATTGCCCTCATGGCCGAGGGCGCTGCCTGACCATGGATCGCCCCACCTCAGAGCGCCAACTGACGGACTTTATCCAGTTCGACTACCATCAATTGTCCGACACCCTCGCGCCCAATGTCGCCGCCCTCAGTCAGGCTTGTGATGCCGTGGCCGAGCAGGAACTGTTGGCCACCTATGACAGCCGGCAATTCATCGGCAGCAACGGCAATGTTAGCCAACGGCATCCCGAGGGTGGCTTCCTGATCACCGGCACCCAACTTCGCACCAAGCTCGGCCTAGGCCCGGCCGATTTCGTCCACATCACCGGGTATGAGAAGACCGACACCAGCTATACCGCCCAATATCATGGCACCCGCCTGCCTTCCTCCGAGTCGCTCATGCATTGGCACCTGTACGAGAGTTTCCCGGAGATCGGCGCCGTGGTTCACGTCCACGAATTCAACGATCGCCTATATGGCGATCGCACCCGCTGGCCCGATCTCAAGGTGGCCGAGACGGCCCGCAGCGGCGCGCCCGGCACCATTGACTTGGGCGAAGTGGCCCGCGAAGCTTTTGCCGACACCACCCACTATGTCATCCTGAAAGATCACGTCCCGCCGTGGGACCAACATCGCACCGGTGCCGTCGCCTTGGGCCGCACCTTGGCCGAGGCCGTGGCCCGCACCCTGCACATTCACGAGCAACTCGCCCCATGAACGCCATGACCTTGCCGGACGCCCTTGACGTCATCCACAGCCAGCGCCGCGATGCCGTGGTCATCACCACCATGGGCGCAGCCCGCGACTGGCAAAAGCTCGAGCGACACCCCAAGGATCTCGTTTACATGCCTTCCAGCATGGGGCAAGGCCCGCCCTTGGGCCTCGGTATGGCTCTGGCGCAACCCGAACAACGCGTCATCGTCGTCAATGGCGACGGTTGTATGCTGATGAACCTCGGCTGCCTCGTCACCATCACCGCGCATGCGCCGAAGAATTTTACCCTTATCATTATCGACAATGGCGTCTACGAGGTTACTGGCAACCAAGCCACCCTTGGCGCCGCCGCCAAGCGCGCCGGCAACCAGCCCGTCCATTACGCCGACCTCGCCCGTGCCGCGGGCTTTGAGGAGGTCTATGAATTCGACGACGCCCAGTCGTGGCGTTACGAGCAGGAAATCATGCACGACGAGGGTCCCATCTGCATCGTGCTCAAGACCGAGCCGCAAACCGAGGGCGACGTGGGTGCCCGCAGTCCCGGCCCCGCTCCCCAAAGGGCGCGGGAACTGCGGGAAGCCCTCTGTGGCTCGGCTCAGGCCGCGGCGTCGTAGTTGTCCGGGGCCACCTTGATTTTGCGCGTCAAGCCGCTCCGGCGTTCGGATTTCGTCTTGAACCCAAGGAAACGATAGAATTCCGAGTCTTCCCCAAAATCCTCGTGTCCACGGATGCAGTTGACGATCCGCAGGCGTATATCCCGCAGCTCGGAAGCCATGGATTGGCGGGAGGCAATCTTGCCCCGATATTCCAGTTTCAAGGCATCCATTGCCGCCAACAGTTCCTTTAACGCCAGAATTAGCGCCCGCAATTGTTCCAGCGAATATCCGCTGAAGGTGTGGTTGGGCGCATGTTTTTCCCAGCCGGCGGCCAGGACCTCTAGGTCATTTATCAATTGAGTTATTTTAATAACATCTATATTATTGAATTCACCTCCAAAAATTTCAAAAAATTTTCCACTTTTTTTGAGCCCCAAAAAACAGGGAAAAATCCGTCTATTTGGCCTCCTTCGCCAACCGTTCGGCATCAAGCGCCAACTTGTTGGCGCCTCTTGCCAAGGAGTTGGATTCGTTCGCCAAGCCGTTGGCGAGGCTTGCCAACTTGTTGGCAAAGCCCGCCCGTGCGTTGGCAGCAGCCGCCAAGTCGATGGCATTCACCGCCAAGGACCTGGCATAAGGGGAAAAGTGCTTGGATTAACCCGGCGGGAAAGGGAAACGACCCACTAAATCTTCAATTGTAATTGCGCGAGACAAGCGGCCTCTACCGTCATCCACCGACTGCCTTCGAGCAGGGTTTATTGCTAAACGCAGAGGGCGCGGAGGGGCAGAGTTTTGCGGAGGGGTTTTTTATGTGAAATCTCTGCGCCTTTGTGCTCCGCGTTTAAAGATCCTGCCTACAACCTCCAGCCGTTCCGGTAATGGTGGCGCACATACTGGTTGGCGGCCTTGTTGTTGGTGACGCGCAGGTTTGCGGTGTCCCACTGGAGTTTGCTGCCGGCGCGCAGGGCGACGTTGGCGAGAAGCACGCTCTCGGTCATGGGGCCGGCGTAGTCGAAGTTGCTGTGGGCCGCCGGGCCGCCCTTGCAGGCCTCGATCCACTCCAGGTAGTGGTGCCGGCCAAAGTCCCTGGGCTTGGGCAGGAATTCATCGATCTCTTTAAAGTCACTCATTTTTGCCCCGGAGAGGAATTGGCCGGGGCCCCAGTACATGGGGACGTAGAGGGTGTCCTTGGTGCCGACGATGATGCTGCCGTTGCCGGGCAGGGCCTTTTGCCGGGCTAGGGCGGGATCGGGCTTCTTGCCACCGTCGTACCATGTGAGTTTCACCGGGCCGCGCTCGGCGTTCTTGGGAAATTGATATTGGATGATGGACCACTTGGGGGCGGTCTCGCCGTTGACGCCGGAGTGTTTGATGGCTTCAACGGTTTCGGGGTCGCGCAGATTCAGCGCCCAGTAGGCAAGGTCCTGGTTGTGGCAGCCCATGTCGCCCAAGGCACCGGTGCCGAAGTCCCACCAACCGCGCCACTTGAAGGGCACGTAGGCCGGGTGATACGGCCGCTCGGGCGCGGGGCCAAGCCAGAGGTCCCAGTCGAGGGTTTTGGGCGGTTGGGGTGTGTCCCGCGGGCGGTTGACGCCTTGTGGCCAGATGGGCCGGTCGGTCCACACGTGGGCTTCCTTTACCTCGCCCAAGGCGCCGCCACGAATGAGTTCCACCAGCCGGCGGGAATCTGGATTGGAATGGCCTTGGTTGCCCATTTGCGTGGCCACCTTGTGCTTGCGTGCCAATTGGGTGAGCAATCGCGCCTCGGTGATCTTGTGGGTGAGGGGTTTTTGGCAGTAGACATGTTTGCCCATGCGCAGGGCCATGGCGGCGGCAACGGCGTGGGTGTGGTCGGGCGTGGAGACGATGACGGCGTCGATGTGTTGGCCTTCCTCGTCCAGCATTTGGCGGAAGTCAAAGTAACGTGAGGCCTTGGCGAAGCGCTTGAAGGACGTGGCGGCGCGCGCGTGGTCCACATCCGCCATGGCCACGATGTTTTCGCGGCTGCAGCCGTCGATGTCCACGGCGCCCTTGCCCCCCGCGCCAATGCCGGCGACGTTGAGGCGTTCGTTGGCGCCGAACACGCGGCTGGGGAGAAAGGTGGGAATGGCCAGTGCACTGGCCGCCAGCACGGTACGCCGGGTGAACCGGCGGCCGGGGAGGGGTTTGGGTTGGTTCATGGGCGGATGGATTACCGCTCGGATAGTCGACAAACCGTCCGGCGTCAAGCCATCAGCCTAGTCTTGCTCGATCAAGACCACTTCTTGATTGGCAATCAACGCACGAATCTCCATCGGCCGGCAGCAGACGTCACAGTCCGTGACGAGATTTTGCTCTCCCTCATGGTCATCCAGCACGACTTCAGCGGGTTGCCCGCAAAAAGTGCATTGGATGTATGCGGAAGGCATGGCGTGGGCTGGTAATGGCACAAGCTCCAGTGTTCCTGCGATGGGCGAAATTTTATTTTAAAGCCCAGAAAGTCAACGTCTCGGTGTCCTTGGTGAGCAGGCCGTTTTGCAGGAGGACCGGCGGCGCCCAAGTGCCGCCTTGGGCCACGTGCCAGGAGGCGGCGACCTCGTAACGGTCGCGTTGCGCCTTGATAACGCGGAGCTCGCCGGTGTTGATGAGTGCCAGCACGTGACCGGGGCAGGAGAGGAACATTACGTTATTGCCGGTGCGCGCGGGGCCTTCCCAGAGAATCTTGCCATCCTTGGGGTCGAGACAGAACAACCGACCACGCCCGAAGTGCGAGAAGCCGTAAAGCAGACCGTCATTCACCACCGCCGAACTCATGTCCAACGCAACTCCTCGCTGACTCCATTGGTGATTCACCGTCCACTTTCCATTCTTCAATTGTGGCTCCAGGCCATGTACCCCGCGGTTTTCGCCACCCAGCAAAATTTGTCCTTTGTGATATGTCGGCGTCGGCATGTTCTGGTTGTGCGTCAGGTGTGGAAAGGGATATTCCCAAAGCAGCTTGCCCGTCCGGCTTTCCACGCCCACCAACGCGCGGTGATTCCACTCGATGACTTGGCGCACCCCTTCGTGCTCCACCACTCGCGGCGAGGAATAGCAGGTGCCATCCTTCCCGTGGCTCCAAAGTTCGCGGCCGGTCTTCACATCCAGTGCCATCAACGCACCTGCCTTGTCGTTTCCGAAATGCGCAATCACGCGGTCACCATCCACCACCGGTGAGCCGGAGGTGCCCCAGTATGGGTGCGGCTTGCCGAAGCGCTTGCCGTAATCCTTACGCCAAAGCAGATTGCCCGCGCCCGCATCCCAAGCCGAAAGCGTGCCCGTGATGCTCATCGCAAACACGCGCCCATCGGCAATCACCGGCGAAGACTTTGGCCCCTTGCCATGCCCTTCACCGCCGCCACCCATCTTGAAAGGCGTACGATAACTCTTGCGCCATTTCACCGCGCCAGTCTTGAGGTCGAGGCACCAGAGCACCTCATCCTCGCCCTGCCGCGCATGCTGATAAACCCGGTCGTTGGCAACCAGCGGCGTCCCATAACCCGCACCGACCTTGGCGGACCAAATTCGCTTCAATTCCTTCGGCCAAACTTTCGGCGGTTTGAAATCAGCAACCCATCCATTGCGCTGGGGACCAAGCCAGCCGGGCCATGATTCGCCAAACACCGGCACCCCGAAGCCGACGAACAAGAGGAGAATTAAGTTTTTCATGGAAGTCAAAGTGTGAACTCCGGAAGATCCACCCGAGCGCCGCCTTGTTGGGTGGATTGGTGGGCGCAGATGCCGACGCAGGTCCAGTTGGCGGAGGTCTTGGCGTTCGGCCACGGGTCGCGGTCTTCGACTAATGCGCTGAGGAATTCATTCACCATGTGCGGGTGACTGCCGCCATGGCCGCCACCTTGCACGAAGGAAAGGTGGTCGGCGTCCTCAATGGTTTGCGTGAATTTCTGGATGGGCTCGGGCAGCAAATGGGCATAGTCAGGGATGTCCACCTTTTCGGGGATCTCGGCCTCGGGGCGCTTAGCCACGTGCAGGATGCTTGGCTCGCCTTCGACGAGAGTCCACTCGAAACTCTTCTTGCTGCCGTACACATCGATGCTTTCGCGGTATTGGCGGGCGACGTCATACAGAAAGCGCCAGATGTGCGCGGAGAGGTCGCTGTCCTGAATCTTGATGTGGCAGCTCTCGACGGCGAACTTGTTGCCGCTCTTTTGCGCGATGTCATCCCGCACCGTGCCGCTGCCAAAACAGCTGACGTACTCAGCGAGTCCATCGACCATGCCGAGGCAGGGGCTGACGACGTGTGTGGCGTAGTGCATCGGGATCATCTCCTCCCAGTAACTCGGCCAACCGTCCATGTCCTGCGGGTGGCTCGCGGCGAGGTACTGCAGTTTGCCCAGCTCGCCTTTGTCGTACATTTCCTTGATGAACAGAAACTCGCGACTGTAGACAACCGTCTCGGCCATCATGTATTTCAGCCCGGTTTCATCGACGGCTTTGCAAAGCTCCTCGCATTCCTCGATGGTCGTGGCCATCGGCACGGTGCACATCACATGCTTGCCCGCGCGCAAGGCTTTGAGCGATTGCGGCGCGTGATCGGGGATGGGGGAGTTGATGTGCACGGCATCAATCTCCGGATCCTTCAGCAGCTCATCGTAATCGGTGTAGCGCTTCTCGATATTGAACTGGTCGGCCACCGCGTTCATCTCCGCCTCATTGCGGCGGCAGACAGCGACGAGGTTGGCATTCGGGTGCGCCTGGTGGATGGGGATGAATTCCGCGCCGAACCCAAGGCCGGCGATGGCAATATTGAAAGTCTTGTCACTCATGGGGGGAGGAAAAGTAGAAAGGCAAAAGGAGAAAGTCAAAGCCACAGGTCAAAATTCAAAAGTACCCGTGTTGCCCCTTTTTGACTTTTGCGTTGTGCTTTTTCCTTTCGACTTTTCACTTTTAACTTAACGTCCACCCATGCGATTCCTCCTGTTGCTCTGCGCGTGCTCGGTGATGGCCGAGCGCGTGCCGTGGGTGGATTCCAAATTTCACGGCACCCCGGAGCCGCCGCCGTTGTTCCGGTTGGAGCGCGCATTTCCCCAGCTGAACTTTACCGATCCCGTGGAGCTAACGTGGGCGCCGGAGTTCAGCCGGTTCACGATGGTGGAGCTGGGCACCAAGGTGCATCTCTTCGCCAATGACAACGATACCAACGCCACCACGCTGTTGCTTGACCTGAAGGCCGCCAAGCCGGAGGCCACGCGCGTGTACAGTTTCACGCTGCATCCGCAGTTCGCGAAAAACCGGCGGGCGTATGTTTGCTACAATTACCAGATCGAAAGAGACAAACGGGGCGGCACGCGGGTTTCTGAAGTGCGCGTCACGAAAGAGCCCAAGGTCGATCTCGCTACCGAACGCGAAATCATCACCTGGGTCGGCGGCGGGCACAACGGTTGCAGCCTGCGCTTTGGGCCGGATGGCTTCCTGTACATTTCCACCGGCGACGCCACGGCGCCCAGCCCGCCCGATGGACTCAAGACTGGTCAGGATATCAGCGATTTGCTCGGCGGCATTTTGCGCATCGACGTGGACGCCCGCGACAAGGGCCGGGCGTATCGCATCCCGCCGGATAATCCATTTGTGAAAACACCCGGCGCGCGCGGCGAGGTGTGGGCCTACGGCATGCGCAATCCGTGGCGGATGAGTTTTGATCGCGCCAAGGGCGACCTGTGGGTGGG
>PBLV01000002.1 GCA_002721895.1 Verrucomicrobiales bacterium | reverse complement strand
TTTCGAGTAAACAATCACACGCGCACGAACGGTCATCCCATACCAATGACCCTCTGGATCCCGCATGGCTGAAGGTACGTTCTTACTTAAAGTCGCCGACTTAACCGGCTGCAACACTCCAGCGGCCTTGGCGCGGTGCAAACGCCCAGCATCAACGGTCAACAATACGTCAGCTGGAGAGTTCTTACCCTCACTAATCAACCTTTGGATCAATTGATCAGCACTCGCTTTGACCACATTTACCTTAATCCCTGTTTCCTTGGTAAATTGAGTAAACAAAATTTTATCAGAATCATAATGGCGATGTGAATAGACATTAATCTCCGCAGCATAAATCATCATGCTAGCGGTTAATGTGGCAAGGACTGTTAACAGGGGTATCTTTTTCATAGTAAAAATTTTGCTAGCCACTTTCGGGCCTCAGTTTCAATTAAATCTCGGTAGGTGAGATGATTTTAAGTGCTTTCGACTAATTAGTGGGCTATTTAATGGAAGTCAGAGATTCAACAACCTTAGCTGTTTGATTTGTGACCTGTTCTACAGGAGTCGGTGTCGAGTCAGCTAAAGGACCATTTTCAGGCCACAGTTTTACCAAGGCCTCAAGAGCCGAGACTAAATTTTTTGTATTCTTGCCTTTTACCTGTTTGGCGATGCGCAAAGCAACAACCGAAAAACCATAAGCATCTTGATATTCGCCGGGATCTGTAATCTTTCCCATCTTAACCCCAATTTCGTATTCCTCATCAACTGTCTCCATTAGATATTCAATTATATCTGCGGGATCACCTCCTGCATTTTTTTGGAGTAAATTAATATTCTCCTCGGCCTGTTTCAACATTGGTTCAACCTCTGTTGCAGGCTTTCCCTCATCTAGCGCTTTCGAAACAGTTTCGAAAATTTCCCCTTTAAAACCTAGTTTATCGATACCAGCGCGCTCGGCTTGGTGCGTTTCAGATACCGGATGTAATAGGTGTTTAGCCGCCTGATCAGGCGCTCCAGCACGAAATAGCTTTAGTCCTGCCACAACATGCCCGGACATGAATGCCACACGTTTTTCTACCGGTAATGTCTCCATTTCACCCATATCATGACCATTATTAGGCCCCATACACGCAGTGAAAAAGATGGCTGCAAACGAGATTAGAGAGCTTATTTTATTCATTGTTCGACAAAAATGTTAACTGGTTGAGCAATCCTTATTGATACCCAGTCTCAATTGCAACAATTTTCCATTTTTTTTTCGCTGCATATTCTTGATGAATCATTTCAGTGCCTCATAAGCCTTTTAGATCTCAGTAAACTTGGGGAATATTCATCACCGTGATGGAGGAAAATCCAATCCCGCAACGGGATACTTTCTCCTTTCTTGAAAATGAGTACACATTCTTTGCCCTGTCCCAAAATCAATTCTTATCTGGGATTATCTGTAAATATCGCCGATGCAGAGCATTCATTGTCTCCGTAACATTTTTCAATGAACCAACCAAAACGTATGATCGGTAGGAGTAATTCCCAGCAGACAAACGTGTTGGATGTGTTTCACGAAAAACACAGTTCCATTTCACGACCTGTTCCGCCTTAAACCGGAATCGTCCATAGCCTGCCTGCTCAAAACCTTTGGACGGTTGCTGAGCCGACCACACAGCCATCGCATGCTTAGCATCAGGTGTGGAAAAAATAACCGGACGCGATTGTTCACCGGGGCCATCGGACAAGGGCGAGAGTTTGTTGGTGGTCAGATCAAAACTCCAGAACTTCGAAAAAACCCGTGGCATATAGCCGGTGACCACTTCGAATTGAGCATACCGGTGATGTTCGGTTTTAGGAATAGTGAAGGTAACATCATACCCAATGGCGTGTGGCAACCCATGCACTCCGAGCGTCACCGTCTTCTTCAGCAGATGCTTGGATACGATAGTGGTGTTTTTTGCCGGATTACCAAATGATTTCTCCCCCGGCTTTAACCAGAATGCCATTTGGCTTTGAGTGCTCAGCACCCTGCCCTTCGCCGTCAACTCAAGCAACACGCTCGAACTCTTCGGCCCAGCCCCGTCAAAGCGAGATCCAGCTTCGGTGGGATTAAAAGTTTCGGGGACAAAGCGAGATCCCGCATCGAAATTGGAAGCCGACTGCAACTGCCGTCCGTGATCGGTGCTGTCGATAAACTCACGCCCGTTCCATTTCAACGAATGAATCGCACCGGCCAACCGGCTGGTGGTCGTAATNACGATTTCAGAAGGCCCNGCTTGGGCACGAATTTGGGCATCCCCAGAAACGGCAGCCTCCAGAGAAGCTACCGCTAAGAAAAGCAACCAAACCAACTCGCGCATTATTTCTCCGCAGCGTAAGCCTTGTACGCCTCGGCAATCTTGGCGGCTTTTTCGTCACCCAGATGGAAGATCACGCGATGGCGCAGGGTCAGGCTTTTACCTTTTTTGAGCGTGTACGCNCCGTCCTTGCCCTGNCCGAGGCTCTTGAGCCCGAAAGGGTTGGCAGTNAACAGACCGTAGGTGCGCACATGCCAAGGCGTGGGATGCCGGAAACTGCTTGGGTGATTCAGAATCGCCACGCCCACGGTCTTGCCATTAACCGGCCCGTGGTAATCCACCCACTCCGCGCGNTTNCCCCANGCCGCCCTGTCCGTNACGCCGTGGCTATTGATCAGGCGGCCGCCTTTNTTGCTNTCCACATCCATGCTGGTGGCCACACGNACGCTGAAGCCCGCATCCTTTTTATCGCCCAAAACACAATCGCCATGCTCGGCTATAAANCGGACCGTCACGTCAATGATCCGCTGCCCGTTCTCCGCGCGGAACACATGCGTGCGTTCATCGGCCAACAGCTTTTTGCCGTCGCCCACATAATCATTGCGCGTCACGATTACCGCTGACTTGCCGCCCTGTACTTTAACAAACTCCCGGTGAACCGTGCTACCCAGCTTGGTGCGCCGGCCGCTGGCCGGCTCATGCCACGTGTCAAACCCACCAATACCTTGGTGGCCAAACCAAAAGGAACGATGATGCGGATGGTCATGCCGTTCACCNTCGCGCTTTTCCATCGGAAATGCCCGCGTAACCTCATCGCCNCTCGGCCCAATAATCGGCCAAAGATAAGGCTTGTTCGATTGACCGATCACATACCGCGTAAGCAGCTTGCCATCATAATTTACGGTGACNCCGGTTTTGTTTTTTTCTACGGAAAATTCACCGGCCACAACCGGCATCGCCAAGGGTAGCCCGATGGCCAACAGGAGAATGCGAGTCCATACTTTCATGCGTGCCCAAGCCTGTCGCCGACGCGGCTCTTGCACAAGCCCTTTTAATGAAAACGTCCGGCNGCTAGGCGCGGCGCATCAAACGACGGAGATGATTGACCAATAATTTGGCTGGCAACCAATTTGCCCGTNACCGGGCCGAGGCTTAGGCCGAGCATATTGTGGCCGGTGGCGACGGTGGCATTTTGNAGGCCGGGGATGNGGCCGATGCAGGGNAGGCCGTCGGGNGTNCANGGNCGNAGNCCGGACCANGGCTCGATGNNNGCGAAGTCNNCGGNNNTGAANGCNGGGAAGAATTNNCANAANCCCTCGATNATNCCCTGCAGNCGGGTGCGGTTGATGGATAGATCGGTGCCACAGATTTCCATGGTGCCCCCAACGCGCAGCTTGCNNCCCATGGGGGTAACNGCAACGCGCGCTTCCTTGAGCAGCGAGCANAGGCGCGGCAACTCGGCGGGATTGCGCAGGGTGAGTGANTAGCCTTTGCCGCCCTGCATGGGAATGCGCAGGTCGAGCTCGCGGGCAAGCTCAGGCGTCCAGGCNCCAACCGCAACGANGAGGTGCTCAGCGGTGTGCGTTTCGCCANCNGTAGTGNGAATGCCAGTGAGACGATTGCCTTGCCTCTCAAAGCCGGTGCATTCGTCATCGATAAATCGCCCCCCCTTGGCGCGGATGCNNTCNCGGAGCGCGTTAAGAAAATCGAGNGGATCGAGNTGNCAATCCTGCGCNAACCACACGGCNCCGGCGACNTCCANCTGNNCATNNGGNTCNAGNTCNCGCACGCGNGCGGCNTCGCACACCTCNGCNTCCACGCCCACCTCCTTGGCCATCGNNGCGANCTTNGCCTCATCCTCCAGCCCGGCCTCAGTACGGCACAGCATCATCAGGCCGCGCGTGGCGAGGTCGAACTTNAGTTCNTCGGCCAACTCCAGAAANAACCNACGGCTTTCGAGGCTGAAGTCGGCCAGCAGTTGCTTGGTGTCNTTGACATGCTGCGCGTTGGCGTGGCGAAAGAATTTCCANCACCAGCTCCACAATGCGGGATCAAAACGNGGCCGCAAATAAAANGGGCTCTTGGGATTGAGCATCCACTTGAGCCCCTGCGAAATGACGCCCGGCGCGGCGAGTGGAATGAAATGGCTGGGCACCACCATGCCGGCATTTTTATCGGAGCACGATTCACGCCGCAGAGGATCGCGGTCGAGGATGGTAACCGTGCGGCCCGCTTGAGACAGGTACCAGCCGCAGCACAGACCGATGACGCCGCCGCCGACAATCAGGATGTCGTGATCACGGTCAGACACGGGAGTAAACGATGCCTTCACCAAAGGGGTCGTCCGGATGCACGAGCAGTTCATTCTCGCCGGTGACAAAAGCGCGGCCTTTGACAGTGGGGATCACACCGCCCTCGGGCGCTTCCTGCACGGAGCCTTCGAAAACGGAATCCAAAATGCCGGCCTGCCGCCAGGTTTGGCCGGGCTGCAGTTTGCCGGCGGCGTGCAGGCAGGCGAGCTTAGCGCTAGTGCCTGTGCCACAGGGGGAGCGGTCGTATTCGCGCCCGGGACAGAGTACGAAATTTTTGCTGCCGGCGGAATCATCGGCGGGCGGGCCGAACACTTCGATGTGGTCAACCTCGCCACCGTCCGCACCGGTGATGCCGTTTGCCTCAAGAGCCGTGCGCACGGCACACGTGAAGTCGGTGAGTTGATCGAGGTTTTTGAAATCCACTTCGATCGCATCCTCAGCCTCAATGAGAAAAAACCAATTACCACCCCAAGCCACATCGCCCTGCACCGTGCCCCAGCCGGGCACTTCCACCGGCACCGCTGCGGCATGGCGCCAGCTGCGGACGTTCTGCACTGTCACCCAGCCATCCTCGGGCGGGCGCACGGTCACAATGCCAGTCGGCGTTTCAATTCTGTTTTTGCCTTCGCTCAGTCGGCCGAGGTGCGCCAGCGTGACGGTCACCCCTATCGACCCGTGCAAACAACCGTGCAGATAGCCAACGTTGTTAAAGAACACCACGCCCGCCACGCAATCCGGCTGCGTGGGTGGCAGCAGATACGCGCCCACCATCGCCTCGTGCCCGCGCGGTTCGCAGGCTACGGCCGTGCGCAGACCGTCGTGATTGTCGCGCAGGAAATCGCGCCACGCTTCGGGATTGCCGGTAAATTCCGGCAGGCCTTCCACCACCACCCGAGTCGGTTCACCGGCGGTATGGGAATCGATGACCTTAATGCGTTGGACCTCGTCACTCATGAATCGCCGCGAGCGTACGGCGAAGGGAAGCCACTGGACAGTGTTAACTTGTTCTCAATGGTTTGGCCAATGTCACTCGGGAAAATTGAGGGACTTAATGGCTGATAATTTTCCCCGTTCCTCCGTGAACCACAGAATCCCAATCCGGTTCTTGAATAGGCGCAACCCTGACTCGGGACCAAGGATGAAACAGGCCGTGGCTAGTGCATCCGTCTCAAGGCAGGTGGGAGCGACAACCGTGCAGCTGGCTATGCCTTGAACGGGCAAGCCTGTTCTGGGATCCAGCAGGTGGCTGTAGCGCTTGCCGCCGGACATGAAAAAATTCTCGTAATTGCCGGATGTACTGATTGCGCCGCTGCGCAGGGGGATGGAGATGCGGTTGCCTTTTTTTTGCGGATCTTCCAGACGAATTGTCCAGTGGCCGCGGCCGGGCGGAAGCCCCATAACCCGCAAATCGCCACCGGCCTCGACCTTTGCGTTCTTGATGCCGAGCTTTTGAAGGCGATGGATGGCTCGATCGACGGCATAGCCTTTTCCGAAGCCGCCGGGGTCTATGGAGAGGCCGGGATTGGCAAATCGGACCAGCCGGCGCGGGGGATCCAGAGTGATCTTGTTCCAGCCTATGTTGGGCAGGATGGCTCGGCGTTCGGTGGGCGTGGGGAGCCGGTAGCCTTCCTTTTTGATAAAGCCCCATAGATCTGCGAGCGGACGAATGGTGGGGTCAAAGGCCCCTTTAGATTCGCGGGCCAAGGTGAGCACCCGGGTTAGGATGGCGAACAACTCAGGGCTAGCTTGGACGGGCTGTTTGGTGGCGAGTTGGTTGAGTCTCGCCAGCTCGCTATCTGGCCGATGGATACTGAGGAGTTTATCCACGGCACGAATTTCCGCGAAAGCGGCGTTGATGGCGCGATGGGCGGCATCGGTGTCCGGGTGATGGACAGTTATGGCAACGAACGTGCCGAGATGGGGCTGGATCCGGGTTGTCCCGGCATCGCGTCCAGAGCTACTTGGAGTTGTCTGGCAGCCGACTGGCAGTAACCAGAGCAGGGCGCAACACCAAACGCCAAGTGTGGAGCACGCGCTTGACGCCCGAGGTGATGTTGCGGCAGCTGATGGTTGCACCGGTGATGTTAGCAATGTCGTCATGGAGACGCAGCTTGGAGCCGGTGGTTTTACCGACAAATTGCCGCCGCCATCCGTCACGGCGGATTTCATAACCGTGGCTTTCACGATACTGCAAAACCTCAATCTGCTTTACGTCTCCCTTGGGTGTCAGAGCGACGCAGTAGTCGATGACCTCGGATTTGCCAAGCACGTAATCGAAGATGACCGCGCCCGCAAGCGTTTCCCCCCGCCACGCGAGCATACAGCGCACGCCGGGGATTTTCACCTCCACACCACTGGCCTTTCTGATGTTGGCCATCTGCGCGCCAGTAAAGCGAACCAGCTTCTGCTCAAACCGGGTGGCCTCGGGAAAACAAACCTTCTGGGCCTGGGCGCGGGTCAGATAGACCTTGGCTTCCAGTTGCCCCGAAAGCAGGGCGAACAAAAGCGCGGCCAAACATGCGAAAGGCCGGCACCCGCTGAGACGGGCACCGGCGATTTCGCAGGAGTTAACTGAAGTCGATCGCATTTAAAAATGGTAACCGACACCCAGAGAGAACTCCGAACTGGAGGCGGCGTCCAAAGACTGCCTCACAGCGGCCTTGACTACAAAGGCCGGGTCGAGGAACAACGCTGCACCATAGGTGAGGTAATTCTTGGAACCAGACTCGACGAAGCCAGCCTTGCCGGCGCCATCGTCCGAGAGGTCATATCCCTCGTAGCGGAAGAACGGCACCAATTTCCGGCCACCGGAGCCGAAGCCGTAGTGATACGCGGCCTCTAGGCGGTAACCATACTGGTTTTCACCCACGTTTACGTCGGCAATCGCGCTGGGGTCGCCAAAGTGCCACTGGGCGTAATCAGCAATCAGCTCAAGATTCTTGAGCGCGCCTTTCTGGAAACGGTAGCTGGCTTCCACATCCCACAGGATGGCGGATGTATCAGAGGTGGTGTTCTCCTGATAGTTGCCAAGGTAAGTGGATACACTGCCCGCAAAGCCCTTGAGCCATTCCGTCTCCGCCCCGGAGCCATCGTAGGCGAGGCGGAACGAATGGGCCAATTGGCGGTTATCACCCTTGGCGTACATGTTCGGGCGAGCATTACGCGTGCCTTTACTGTCGTCGATCTGGGCATCCGCCGAGCTAAGACCCTGCGATATCAGATACATGTAGCTCAGGCCCTCGACACCGGGCACATCGCCAAACAAGCCAGTGGAACCTTCCATCCATGTCGATGGGATGACGTACTTGTACATAATCGGACGATGCACGGAGTAAAAGAGGTCTGGCTCGTGGTATAGATTGATGGTACCCACGGGAATCAGCGATACACCAAGCGAACGCCAGTTCAACCAGTCGTTTACTTTAACATCGGCATACATCTGCTCCAGCTCCACGGCACCACGCCAACGACTGTTGTCTTTATCGTCAACACCGCCGTGTTCTATTTCCAACTCGGAGTTGAAGTAGATCCAATCGTTGATCTGGTAAGACGGCATCATTACAAACCGATGCGGATCGAAATAATTTCCATTGGAACCCTTGGTCCAGTTGTACTTCGCTTCACCGTAGAAATGAAGTTTCATGCCAGATTTCTTGGTGAGAAGAGCACCATCAAACGGGTCATCCACTTCACCGTTAGCCCGAATTTTCTGGAGGTCTTCCTGCATTAGTTTAATCCGATCTTCAAGCGCCTTAATGCGATCTTCATTAGCATTTTGAGCGTGAACAATCGGAACAGATAAACAAAAAGCCGCGGCGTAGAGCCCGAGCTTACTTCTTAACATTGATTTCATATTTACTTATAGATGAAACAGGGACTCAATCTCAAATAACCCTTAAATGAGATCGAGTCCCGATCTCGTGTTCCGGCTCAATCTAATGAGAGCGAGTCTCAGTGTCAATAGATTTCTCAAAAAATTTCCTCACTTTTTTTGCTCCAATCAAATGTACGACAAAAAGAACCAAAAGTAGCCAACCTAGGAAGTCATGTGTCTCTTTTAGCCAGTTTTCGCGAGAATGAGAATCCACAAGTCCAAAAAGAAACTCTGGATATAGGATTAACCCACCGGTCAATATTAGTCCGCCGAATACTACAGCTAACGGTAGCCCGGACCACAAATTCTTTCTCATTCGCAAACCGCCGCCAAAATGCTGAAACAACAGCCAACCAAAAACAATAGCCATAAAAGGGCTGGTTAGCCCATGCAGACCACGCCAATTAAAAGCCTTTTCCGCGGGAGGAGCAGGCTGACTCTCGCCGTCACCAAACAATTCCGGATCCAATGTCTGCACCTGCCCCTGCAGCATGCCCTGCCCCTCGGAAGGCTCCTGATCTTCCAGCATCTCGCTCGTCATGAACCCGGTAATGAAGGAAATCGCAACCGCGAAACACACGACCCCTTTGGCCAAGGGGGAGAGTTGTGTGGGCCGCTTTGCCGCCCGGGAAGAAGTGCCCATGGGTCAAATGGCCTTGTTTTTGCAGGCGCCGAGTTTCTTCAATTCCTCGCAACTGCCGGTGATTCGCAATTGCTGCGTCTTCACCTCAAACCCCAAGTCATGGCTGATTTCGCTTTCCAGCCGCTCCAGTTGATCACTTTCGAACTCCACGATCTTGTCACAGTCCTCACAAATCAAATGATTGTGGTTGGGATGATCCGCGTAATTGGGATCATAAATCTTGTAGTCCTTGCCGAAATCCATCTCATGCACCAGTCCGCTCTCCGTCAACAACGGCAGTGTGCGATACACCGTCGCGCGGGACACACTTTCATCCCGCGCTCGCGCCATCTCAAGCAGTTGCTCCGCGGTGAAATGTTCATCCGTGCTGAATACGGCATCCACAATCGCCCGGCGCTGGCCCGTCAAGCGCAGGTTCTTCTCCTCCAGAAATTCAAAGAAACGCGCCTTGGCATTCGCGCGTAAGTCTGTGCCCGCCTCCAGCATGAGGAGCATTATGAAAAAAGCCCATCGCCAAGTCAACGCGCGGTTGTCCCCTTTTGCCAAACCTGCCAACGTCCGGCGTGGACATTGAGTTGATCACCACCGGCAGCGAACTGCTTCTGGGCCGGGTTCTCAACACCCACCAGCAATGGCTTGGCACCCAGCTGGACGCCCACGGCTGGACCCTCACCCGGCAAGTCACCATCCCCGACACCGCCCCCGCCATCGAGGGCGCCGTTCGCGAGGCGCTTGAACGCGCCACCCTCATCATCACCACCGGCGGCCTCGGCCCCACCGCGGACGACATCACCCGGGGCCGCATTGCCGCCCTGCTCGGACTCCCCCTACGCGAAGATCCCTCCGTCCGCGAACACATCACCACCATCTTCCAGCGGATTCGCCGGCCCATGCCCGAAAGTGTCTTTGCCCAAGCCCAAGTCCCCCAAGGCGCCACGATCCTCCAAAACGCCCGCGGCACCGCTCCCGGCCTTTTCCTAAAATACCAGAACACGCATCTCCTCATGCTTCCCGGTCCACCCCGCGAACTCCGCCCCATGTTCACCAGCCAAGCCTTGCCTCTGTTAAGGGAACACTGTCCCCCCGCGAGCCCGGCCACAACCCGCATTCTGAAAATCGCCGGCATGGGCGAATCACTCGTGGAGGAAAAAGTAAGCCCGCCACTCTCCGAGTTGGCCGGCCTCGACATCGGCTACTGCGCTCGCAACGGCGAGGTGGATCTCCGGCTTCGCGCATCCGATCCAACCCTGATCGATCAAGCCGAGACTCTCGTCCGCAAAACCATTGGCCCCTTCATATTCGGGGTCGATGATGACACCCTTGAGCAACACATCATTGAACGCCTCACTCAGCGAGGCGAAACTCTGGCTTTGGCCGAATCCTGCACCGGCGGCCATCTCGCCAACCGCCTGACCAATATCCCCGGCGCCTCCGCCGTTCTTCACGCCGGCCACGTCACCTACAGCAACACCGCCAAGCAAACCATCCTGGGAGTTGAAGGAGACACCCTCTCTGAACACGGCGCCGTGAGCCAGCCCACCGCGCGCGCCATGGCCGAAGGCGCTCGTGGCCTCCACGGTACAACCTACGCCCTCGCCACCACCGGCATCGCCGGCCCCGGAGGAGGCACGAAAGACAAACCGGTGGGCACCGTTCACATTGCCCTGACCACCCCCACCGAGACCCACGCCATCCAGCGGCATAATCCCGTTGACCGCGCAACCTTCAAGTTCGTGGCCACCCAGCAGGCACTCGACCTGTTGCGCACCCACTTGCCAAAACCGAAAAGTCAACCCCGCGCCTAATCCAGTTCCTCCGTCCAGCGCGGGCCAATGTCGTGAGGCACGCCCATTTGATCCAGAACTCGCGCAACCACCGTGTCGGCCAGTTCCTCGATGGTCGATGCACCACTGTAAAAGAAAGGATTGGCGGGCAGCATGACCGCGCCCGCCTGCAACAACAGTTCCATGTTCCTGATCTGCACGAGATTTAAAGGCGTCTCGCGCGGCACCAAAATGAGCTTTTTCCCCTCCTTTAAAACAACATCCGCCGCACGCAGGAGCGCATCCTCACTCGTGCCGTGGGCAATGCGCCCCAGCGTCCCCATGCTGCAGGGAATGACCACCATGACATCCGCCGCACTGGAGCCACTCGCAAACGGCACATGCATGCTTTTGGCAGAATGCTGTTTCGCGCCCCCGGGCAAGTGCAAGCCATCCGGCAATTCCTCCCCAAGGACTGTCTGCGCGTAACTGCTCAGGATCACATGAACCTCGTGTCCCAAGCCGTCCAACCGGTCGAGCAAACGCTGTGTATAGATGGCGCCGCTGGCGCCGGTGATGGCGATAAGAATACGCATCGGTGCGGCGAGTATGGGGGCGGAGCGAAGGCGACGGCAAGTGCGTTGACAGGAAAAGGCTCGACCCCGGAATCGTTTTGACTAGAATACGGCCGTTTTTGCGGTTCAAACCGTCAAAGGAGGTGAAACGAATCCAAGGCCAGTGGCGTGGAGTGTGGCTTGTATTGGCCCTGTTGGCAGGTTGCCAGGGAGCCCCGCGCACCAGCAAACCCATCGTGTATCGCGCGCCGGGAGCAAATCCCGCGCCGGTGCCGCATGTGACAATTGTCAACCCGCGCCCCACGCCCCAGCCCCCCAAGCCCATCCCTCCGTCCACGACACCTCCTCGGCCGATCCCGCCCAGGCCCGCAACGCGTCCTGTCCAGCCCCAGCCGACGCCCACACCACCTCCCGCCACTACCATTTCACGTCCCGCACCACACCTCCCTCAACCACCCACACCCACGCCTGCGCCTGCGCCGCCGCCCCGCGAAATCACCCGGCCCCAACCCGTTGCGCCCGGGCAATTCCCGCCGGCCAACATGGTCCATGTCAATTTGCCCGCGCCCGCGTATAGCATGAAACTCAGCGGCACGGAATGGGTATCGCTGGAAGCATGGGGTCGCCGAAAAGGCAGCCGGCTGTTTGCCCGTTACAAGCAGGGCCGCGAAGTGCTGCATCGCCTCGTACTCTCGGGGCTGCGCTTTGACCTGATGCCGGGCAATCGCTTGGCCCATTGTCAAGGCATGCAGTTGTGGCTGGGGTTCGCGCCCAAGCTGGTGAAGGGCCACCTCTACCTGCATCACCTAGACATCAAGAAACAAATCGAACCCATATCCATGGGGTTCCCGGCCCTGGGACGCGTGGTGGTAATTGACCCCGGCCACGGCAAAACCAATCTGGGCACGCAAAGCATCTACAACAAGACGCGAGAGAAAACCTACACGCTCGACTGGGCGTTGCGGCTGAAGCGACTGCTCGAAGCCAAGGGCTGGAAGGTTTACCTAACCCGCACGACCGACAAGGCCCTGAGCCTGACCGACCGCGTGAAGTTTGCGGACCGAGTCAACGCCGCACTGTTCATCAGCCTGCATTTCAACTCCGCCTCACGCGCGGTCAGTGGGCTGGAGACTTACTGCATCGCGCCGGTGGGAATGCCCTCACACTTCACGCGCGGCAGCCCGGACCGCATCAACACCGCCCTGCCCAACAACACCTACGACACACGCAACCTGCAACTGGCCTGCCGCGTACACAGCAGCATGCTCGCCACCTGTGGCATGCCCGACCGCGGCGTGCGGAGAATCCGATTCATGACAGTTTTAAAAGGCCAGAAACGACCGGCGATCCTCGTTGAAGGCGGTTACCTCTCCAATCCCACCGAAGCAAAAAAGGTGGCCGACGCAGCCTACCGCCAAAAGCTCGCCCAAGGCGTTGCCAATGCGCTGCCTTGAAAAGTAAAAAGCCAGGGCGCCGAAGTGCCAATGGCAGCGAAGGACCCGTTTTTGATTTTTAAGTTGTGGTTTTTACTTTCCATCAGGCTTCCCAATCCACCTCGACGGACAGCTTGCTGCCAAACTTGTTGGTGTAGTGGAGTTTCTTGTGGGCGGCCCCGTATTCATGAACCATCTTGGTGATTTTCACGTCGAAGCAACAGTATTCGGCTATTTCCATCAAGCGACCTTCCTTGTACCAGTCCAGAGCCTGCAGACCATCGGCGATTTTCTCGATGCCAAAGGTGGCGTGCGCAATGGAATCAAGGGAAAGCCGGTGGTTGAGAGTGTTCTGTAGTTCAATGAGCATGTCGCAGGAAGGGATTTGCCGGAGGTCAAGGGGGGTATAGCCGTGGAGGACCTGATAGTCGAAGCGGATATGATTGAAACCGACCACCAAGTCTGCGCGTTGAAGTTCATTGATCAGGTCGTCGACCTGCGGCTCGCCGTAGATGGCATAGTCGCCGCGCGTGGTGCTGTAGGTCACGCCGACGCTCATGCCCATGCGATCGATATGATTCCACCCGCCGACCTCGTGGGCTGATTTCTGGGTTTCCAGGTCGAAGTAGACGATATTTTTCATCGGCGCACAGTGTGGGTGGCAGGGCCAAAAGTGCCCTCGGCCGCCTCAAGGACAGCCTCACTGAGAGTCGGGTGGGCGAAGATGGTTTCCGCAAGTTGTCGCGCGGTGGCCCCCAGCTTGATGGCCAAGGTGATCTGGCCGATCAACTCGGCAGCATGACCGCCAATAATGTGTCCGCCCAGCAACTGGCCTGTCTCGGCATGGGCGATGAGCTTGACGAAACCGTCCGTCTCACCCGCGGCAAGTGCCTTGCCAATGGCGGCAAAGGGAAACCGGCCGGTTTGCACAGGCAGCCCTTGGGCCTCCGCCGCCGCCGTCGAAAGGCCTATGGTAGCGATTTCCGGATGTGTGAAGACGGCGGCGGGGACTTGGGCATAATCTATAGAGACGCCGGCACTCGGATTAAGGAGATTGTCCACGACAACGCGGCCTTGGGCAGTGGCCACGTGTGCGAGTTGCATCTTCCCGGTGACATCGCCAATGGCGAAAATGCCCGTAGCAGTTGTCTCCATGTAATCGTTGACACGGATCGAGTGGCCCTCAAGCTCCACACCGGCCTGTTCCAGGCCGAGGTCGCCAGTATTGGGGGTGCGGCCCACGGCGACGAGAAGTTGGTCGCCTTGGATTTCCGTGCCGTCATCGAGTGTGACCACCACTCCGTCCCCGGCAACGGCCTGTTCCAGCCGCTTGGAAAGGTGAAGGATAATCCCGGCTTGCTTGAAATGGCGCTGGAGTACTTGAGCCAAGTCGCGGTCCATCCCCGGCAACAGGCGTGGCTCCAGCTCAATGAGGGTCACTTCGCTGCCCAGTTGGGCAAAGATGCTGGCAAACTCGCACCCGATGTAGCCGCCGCCGAGAATGATCAGTCGCGCTGGAGCCTGCTTGAGGTTGAGGATGTCGTCGCTGTTTAATATGTGCGTTCCATCGCGCGGAGCGGCGGGGATTTCCGTGGGGCGCGAACCGGTGGCGAGTACAATGGCGCGGGGATTGGCGAGAGCAACTGGCTCCCCGCCAGCGATTTCAATTTCACTGGCAGAACGCAGGCGGCCGCGTCCATGCATTACTTCAACCTTGTTCTTGTCGAGCAGCGTCCGGACCCCCTTGGCAAGCTGGGCCACAACCTCCTGCCGCCGCTGGTGAATGCCGGCAAGCTGGTTGGCGGCCTGGTTCACGGTGATGCCGATGGCGCCCGCATCGCGGGCATGCCGCAGGATGTCCACTCCGGCGGCCATGGTTTTGGTGGGGATGCAGCCGGTGTGCAGGCAAACGCCGCCCGGGGCGGCCTGCTCGATGAGGGCCACACGCAGGCCGGCATGCGCGGCGCGCAGGGCGGTGACATAGCCGCCAGGGCCGCCGCCGATGATGGCCAAGTCGTGGGGTTCGCTCACGCCGGGACGGTAGCAATCGCGTTCGAGGCCACAAACGAAAAGCTATTCGAAGGAAATTAACAGTGTGTCATGTGGCCCACAATTTCCCCCTTTTAATAAGGCGGGACTTGTGGCAGGGTGCCAGCGTCACATGAGCGAGGCGCAGTCATCGGGCAACGGGCACGAGCCACGGATTTATTTTTTGCCAAACCTCTTCACGGCGGGAAACCTGTTTTGCGGGTTCTTGGCGCTGACCAAGATCGTGGAGGCAGACCTTGCCCAAGGTTACGGGCCAATCCAGGAGGCGCTGCTGCTGATCTTGCTGGCATGCATCTTCGACGCGCTGGACGGGCGGGTGGCGCGGATGGGTGGCTACGAGAGCCCGTTTGGGCGGGAGTTCGACTCGATTGCGGACATTGTCTCCTTTGGCGTGGCGCCGGCGTTCCTGGTACATCGCGTGGTGTTAAAGGATGTGTTCGGGGCCCACGCGGAAATTGGCTGGTTTATCGCGTCGGTTTACGTGATCTGCGGGGCCTTGCGGCTGGCGCGTTACAACTGCATCTCGGCCTCGGAAGAAGCGAGCGGGGTACATTCCAAGGAATTCGTGGGATTCCCCATCCCCGCAGCGGCGGGTCTGGTGGCGTCGGTGACGTTGTTTTTGATCTGGCTGGAAGGGAAGCAGATCGTGGACAAGGGCAACTGGCAATACGCGCTGCCCGTTCTTCTGGTTTTCCTGTCCGCCATGATGGTCAGCCGCGTGCCTTACCCGACTTTCAAGCGCATTGATTGGCGGGCACCACGGTCATTCATGAAGATGGTGTTCGCGGCCATGGCGGTGGGCTTCCTGTTCACGGTGGGCCGTCACTATCTGCCAGTGGTGATGCCGGCGATTTTCATTACCTACCTCGTGTATGGTTTCGTACGCCCCTTCATGTCGCGCCGCATGCGCCGGGGCATAGAGGAGGATCTGGCGGAAGCCCGCCACTGAGGCCGCGGTTCCTATTCCTTCTGCAATTCCGCCAAACGCTTGGTCATGGATTCAATGCGGGCCTTTTCTGCATCAAGTTCGGGCCGGCTAGCGTTCAGCTTGTCCAACTCTTGGCTTAGGGAAACCGTCTCATTTGGCGGCAAATCCGGATCATCCAGCTTGGCCGTGATTTCGGCCAACCGGGATTCGATTTTTTCCAACTCAGCCTCCAGCTCTCCTAGGCGATCTTTCTTGGCCTCGACATACAACTCCAACTGAATGCGCATGACGCGGCTATAGTTCCAGGAACGATCCCTCATCAATCCCACCGCGCGCCTGCGGTTCACCTCCCCAACCAAGCCCTGCTCCACTGCCTCCGGCTCGGGGCGGATGTGCTTCTTCAGGTTCATGATCCAGCCGCCGTTCGTGTCTTCTTTGAACTCCGTAATGCGATCCAGCGCGATGGTCATTTTGCCCGGATCCTTGGCCGCAGCAGCTCGCTTCAGGGCATCCAAGCTGATGTCATTCGTGGACAACAGGGCATAGTTGGTGTCCGCAACAGTGGACAGGGAAAACGCGGGAACGGCCAAGTATTTCACGCTGTTTGTCTGACAGAGGCTGGCAAAGGTCTGGTTCTTGTCCAGAAGAGACTCCGAGAGAGTGTCATAAAATGCCCGGCCTGCCTCGACAGCGAGTGTTCGCGGCTGCTGTTCCATGAACATTTCCCGAACTTCATCCACGCGGGTTGAATTCAGGTCTCCAAATTGCGGAAGAGGCACCTTGATGCGGTCGGCCAGCCCCGCGTAGAAAAGGCCGCCAGGGCCGGCAATATCGGTGGTTTGAACAGTGTTTGTGGGTGAATTTTGTACCCGGCTGAGAACGGAGTTACCCAAGTCATGACTGGAAATTTCATCCTCGGCCAGTTCCACCTCGCTGACAGACACAGAAGGCAGTTCAGCCGCCGCCAAGCGCAATGCCGTCACGGTGGCACCCTGTTCCAAGAGCTTTTTCTCAACCGCCCTTTGCTGGCTTTCCCGAACTGTCGCATCCATATCCCCGGGAAACATGATCCAGACAAACTTCAGCCTATCCGACACTCCAAACTGCCCCCGGAAAACGGACTGGTTATTGGTATAAAACTGCGGCAGTTGCTCCGCCACATTGGTGATCTTGTTGGTGTAGTCATCCGCACGGAACACCGCCACCTCCGTATCGAATTGCATTAACGACTCCGCATGAACCGGCCGCACCGCACGACTACTCACCAACCCACCACTTTGGCCCATGACTTGGTTCAAGTGCCGAATGGCCAGTTCATCATGGAAATACTGGCGGATAACCGTCTCGCCATAAATACCGATCAACTGATCATAAACATCCTGACTGTAGGTTGCGGGATCAGGATTGGCACCTCCCACGGCTGAAAATCTCCTAGCCGCTTCAACATATTCATCTTGCGACATGTTCCGAACATCCATACCCAACTGGGGACCAAACCGGCTCAACATTTGGAACACTCTTTGGTGCGCCTCCAATTGCTGATCCCCGGCCGCCAACAGGGGCAACCGCTGCCGAATGATCGCGTTAATGGCATCATCATCAAACCCGATGCCCAGAGCATCCACCTGATTCAGCAAATCTTCACGCACCGCGCCCTGCAAAATCAGCCCATCCACATCCCCCTGCTCATCCCCATCAAGATCAACACTGCCGAACAAATCCGACGCCCTCTGCGGCAACCGGCCAGTTTTCTGCCAATAACCAACGGCCTGATGGATGACTTCCTGCTGCTGGGCCACGGACAGGCCACCGCCACGGCCGCTGCTGAGAAACTGCGAGGGATCGGCATTGGTGAAAAACCAAACCATGCTGATGCTCACCAGCACGATGATGACGATCCACAGACCCTGCGAGTGTTTTCGAATAGTGCCAAACATTGCGGATAAATGGGGGCGGAAGGTAACCACCACCCGCCACGACGGTCAATGGAATTTCCCGTTGAAAAGATGTGAATGAAAACCGCTTGCCGCCGCATGGGCCCGGTGGCAGCTTGGCCACCGATGGCCAAACGATTCGGAGTCCCCCACGCTTTTGCCGCCTGTCTCCTGCTCGCGGTGACCGTCGGTTGCCTCACCTCCGAGTCCGGTGTGACCACCAAAATCACCAACATCACCCCCACCCTCTATCCCCGGAACACCACTGGCCTTTATCGTGTGGAAATGATTTGGGAAAGCAACCAGAAGGCGCTGCGGCCCGAGACCATCGCACCCGAGGTGCGCGTCACCGGCCATACCAACGCCTACCCTATGAAACGCACCCCCCTGCTTTCCAACCGCTGGGAAACCCTCATCGGCCCGCTCAAGCCCGATGAGACCAACCTTTTCTACTCCATCAAGGTCAACTGGAAATACAATACCGTCCCCATTCCCCGCGCCAACAGCCTCATCAAGGGCCCCTTCCGGCTGCGCATCGTGGACTAATCTGACTGAATGGCGCATTGACGTCCGCCGTCTGGCCTGTTAGGAACCCGCCAACAACTATGGTGCGCAACCGCATAGCTGCAGGAATCGCCGTTACCGTGCTGGCCTTCACGCTGGGCCTGCACTGGGTGCTCCTACAGTCAGTCGCGTGGGTTAATATGGCTGTTGGCTATTCCACCGAAGGCTCTTTCATTGCCGCCGTGAAGAAAGCCATAGACACCAGAACCTCCTGCGGCCTCTGCCGAGTGGTGTCAGCAGGCAAAAAAGCGGAGAAAGACACCCCGGCCAATTTGGTTCCCTTTGAACTGGAAGGCGTTGCCGCTGGCGGATTTATCGTCATTTCACGGCCCGACACCCGATCACTTTCACGGGGTGGATCACCGGCACTTTCAAATCGCGCCCACGCGCCTCCCACTCCACCTCCCTCAATTCTCGGCTGATCCCTATCGGGATAATCCAAGCCAATTTCAGACCAAGCATACGGATGAACCGCGCCGGCATTGCGCGCGCCCTTCCGGCAACAACCACAACAACTTAAAATCAAATGAACAATTTAAAGAACAAACAAAACGGATTCACCCTCATTGAGCTGCTCGTCGTTATTGCCATTATCGGCATTCTGGCCAGCATGCTCCTACCCGCGCTCGCGAAAGCCAAGCGCAAGGCTCATCGGGCCAAGTGCGTGAACAACCTCAAGCAGATCGCCACCGCCTTCAAGGGCTTTGCCACCGACAACAACAGCCGCATGCCATGGCTGCTCACCAAGCCCATTGGAGACAGCTACTACCACGGCGACTGGAGTGAATCCACAGACATCCGCCATCTCTGGCACGCGCCCGGGCTCAGGGATGACATCAATCCGAAAACGCTGCTTTCACCCTGTGACCCCGAAATCCAGGCCCACAACGACATGCTGGGAACAAAATTGGTTCATGACACTCCCGCCAATGCGCAAAGCTATTCCATTCACCTTGGTGCCGATGAATTGAAGAGTGCCAATACCATCCTGGCCTTAAGCCGCAACAACCACGGCGCCGACGCCTACGGCTTTGCCTACCCTGCTGTAGCCCCCCACAAGCATACCCCGGAGTATGGCGTAGCTTATCGTAGCAACATGCTGATGCACTGCGAATTCGCGGGCGCGGACAAGTACGACGCACACCATTGGATGAACGGCTGCGTCATGTCCGGCTTAAACCAAAATGAAGGACACATCGCCTTCTCAGACGGAAGTGCCCGGCAAACAAACAATGCCGACCTCAAGGCAGCCGTAAAAACCCACGGCTCCGCCACAGGCGGCCTAACCAAGGAAGTCAACGAAAACGTGGCCCGCCCATCAACGGCAGACCCCGCCCACGGAGGTCATGGAGCCCACGGAGGTCATGGAGCCCACGGGGGTCATGGAGCCCACGGGGGTCATGGAGCCCACGGGGGTCATGGAGCCCACGGGGGTATGAACAATATGAATAAGTGAGTAGAGGCAAGTTTTTCAAAAAAAGGCGCCCTGCGGGGCGCCTTTTTTGTGGACAAGTGCCACTTGACCAAGGAGCACTCCAACCGGCACACAAGGGCTGCCTTTCCTCGAATGAAAGCCAAAGTCATCATCACCCCCAAGGCCGAGGTGTTGGATCCGCAAGGCCAGACCGTGGCGGGCGCGCTGGAGCAGATGGGCTGCGCCGGCGTGCGCGACGTGCGCATCGGCAAGTACATCGAGATCGAGATGGACGGCGAGCGCGCCGCGGTGGAAAAGAGCCTCGACGAATACGCCGACAAGGTGCTGGCCAACCCCAACATCGAGGATTACAGGCTGGAGTTTGAGGGATGATTTTTTACCACAGAGGCACAGAGGACACAGAGAGATTCCAGAGAAAAAGACTCTGTGTCCTCTGTGCCTCTGTGGTGAATATGAAATGAAATTCGCTGTTCTCCAGTTCCCCGGCTCCAACTGCGACCAGGATTGCGTCCACGTCTTGAGGAATGTCCTCGGCCACGACACGCGCCTGCTGTGGCACAAGGAGACGAGCCTCGGCGACGTCGATGCCGTGTTCATCCCCGGCGGCTTCAGCTACGGCGACTACCTCCGCACCGGCGCCATCGCCCGCTACAGCCCAGTGATGGCGGCGGTGAAGGAGTTTGCGGAAAACGGTGGCCACGTGCTCGGCATTTGCAATGGCTTCCAGATTCTCTGCGAGGCCGGCCTGCTTCCCGGCGCGCTCATCCGCAACCGCTCCCTGCAATTCCGCTGCGAACACGTCTGGCTCAAGCCCGCCACCCGCAACAGTCCCTTCACCGGCGGCATCCCCGAGGGACGGCTCCTGCGAATCCCCATCGCCCACGGCGAGGGCAACTATTTCTGCGACGCGGAAACTCTCGCCGACCTCGAGGCCAATGACCAGATCCTCTTCCAGTACACCAATGCCGACGGCAACCTCACTGACGACGCCAACCCCAACGGCTCCCTGAAAAACATCGCCGCCATCTGCAGCGCGTCGCGCAATGTAGCCGGCATGATGCCCCACCCCGAGCGCGCCTCCGAGCCCACCCTCACCAGCGCCGACGGCCGCCTCATCTTCGAGAGCCTCATCGACGTGTTAAAGAAAGTGCCAAGCGAATTGGTCGCCTGAATGAAAATTCGTGAAGTGATCAAGAGAATCGAAAATGACGGGTGGTTTCAGGTGCGGACAACAGGCAGCCATCGGCAGTATCACCATGCCGACAAAAAGGGAACTGTCACGGTGGCCGGCCGGCCGGGGAAGGACTTGCATCCCAAGACCCTTAACAGTATTTTGCGGCAAGCAGGTTTGAAGGATTAGCATGCGCTACACCATCATCATCGAGAGCGGCTCAGGAAATTTCAGCGCTTATGCGCCAGATTTTCCAGGCTGTGTGGCGGCGGGCGATACCGAGGAGGAAACGGTTTACCTGATGGAGGAGGCCTTGGCCCTGCACATCGAGGATCTGCGCAGCCGTGGTGAACCCATTCCCGAGCCCAGCGCCATGCGCGAAGTGGAAGTAAGCGTTTGACTTCGGATCCCGCCATCACGCCGGAGCTGGTTGAGGAGCACGGGATTTCGCCGGGGGAGTTTGGGCGCATCCGGGACATTCTCGGACGGGAACCGAATTACACGGAGCTGGGGATCTTCAGCGTGATGTGGAGCGAGCATTGCTCGTATAAAAACACGCGGCCCTTGTTGAAGGGATTTCCCACGGAATCGCCGCGGGTGCTTGTGGGGGCGGGGGAGGAGAATGCGGGGATCCTCGACATCGGCGACGGGCTGGCGGTGTCTTTTAAAATCGAGAGCCACAATCACCCGAGCGCGGTGGAGCCGTTCCAAGGGGCGGCGACGGGGGTGGGCGGGATCATCCGCGACATCTTCACGATGGGCGCGCGGCCGGTATGCGCGGTGAACTCGCTGCGCTTCGGCGGGCTGGACAACCCGGATGTGCGTCGGCTGTTCGCGGGCGTGGTCAGCGGCATCGCGCATTACGGCAACTGCTTCGGCATCCCGACGGTGGCGGGCGAGGTGTATTTCGACCCGAGCTACGAGGGCAACCCGCTGGTAAACGCCTTCGCACTGGGCGTGCTGCGGCATGACCAGATTGCGCGCGGGGCGGCGACGGGCGCGGGCAACCCGGTGTTTTACGTGGGGCCGGCGACGGGCCGCGACGGGCTGGCGGGCGCGGCGTTTGCGTCGCAGGATCTCACGGAGGAATCGGCCGAGCAGCAACGCGGCGCGGTGCAGGTGGGCGATCCGTTCATGGAAAAGCTGTGCGTGGAGGCGTGCCTGGAACTGCTGGCCACGGGCGCAGTGGCGGGCATCCAGGACATGGGCGCGGCGGGCCTGACGTGTTCCACCTGCGAAACGGCGGCGCGAGGCGGCACGGGCATCGAGATCGACTTGGCCCGCGTGCCGCAGCGCAGCCCGGGCATGACGCCGTACGAAATCCTGCTGAGCGAGTCGCAGGAGCGCATGCTCATCATCGTGAAGCAGGGGCGCGAGGAGGAGGTGAAGCGGATTTTCGACAAGTGGGACCTGCCGTGGGCGGAGATAGGCCACGTGACGGACACGGGGCGGATGGTCGTTAAAAACAGCGGCGCGGTGGTGGCGGACTTGCCGGCGAGCCAGTTGGCGGATGACGCGCCGATTTATCATCGCGAGGCGAAGGAACCGGCATACCTCGCGGATGCGCGCGCTTTTAACCTGGACGGCATCGATGACTTGGGCGATCCCACGACCGCGCTTGAGAAGCTGTTGGCGTGGCCGAGCATTGCGTCGAAAAACTGGGTGTACCGCCAGTACGACCACATGGTGCGCAACAACACGATGGTCAACCCCGGCAGCGACGCGGCGGTGATCCGCGTGAAGGGCGACAGCCTGCCGGGCGGCGATGACCGCAATGGCGATTTTCCCGAGAAGATTCTGGCTATCAGCGTGGACTGCAACGCGGCGCAGGTTTACCTCGACCCGTTCGAGGGCGCGAAGGCGGCGGTGGCTGAGTGCGCGCGCAATCTGGCGTGCAGCGGTGCGGTTCCGCTGGGCACGACGGACAATTTAAACTTCGGCAACCCCCACAACCCGGAATTGTTCTGGCAGCTCAAGGAGGCGGTGCGCGGGCTGGCGGAGGGATGCGAGGCGTTTAACGCGCCGGTCACCGGCGGCAACGTGAGCCTGTACAACCAGAATCCCGAGGGCGCGATTGACCCAACGCCGACGGTGGCGATGGTGGGGCTGGTCGAGGCCGCGGCGCATGTGACCACGCAGTGGTTCAAGGACGAGGGCGATGCGATTATCCTGCTCGGCGCGCCGGTAGCGAAGGACGCGCTGCAGGGGCTGGGCGGCTCGGCGTTCCTGCAGGTGATGCACGGTGCGAAGAACGGCCTGCCGCCGCGCTGCGACTTGGAGGCTGAGCGCACGCTGGACACCACGCTGGTGGGGCTCATCCAGAGCGGCCTGGTGAAGAGCGCGCATGACTGCGCCGAGGGCGGCTTGGCGGTCGCGCTGGCCGAGGGCTGCATTTCCAACTACACAGGCCGCAACACCGCCACGCTCATCGGCGCGGAGGTGGATTTGGCGGAAGCTGTAACCGGGGCCGATGGCCCCGGGGGGGATGCCGACGGTCCGGCCGGGGCCACCGGCCCTGGCTACAGCGACCCTCGCCTCGATGCGCTGCTGTTCGGTGAGGCCAACGGGCGCGTCATTATCTCCACCTCGGAGCTGGACGCGGTGAAGGCGGTGGAGCGCGCGCTGCTGATGGGCGTGCCGGCGGCGCGCATTGGGACGGTGGGCGGTGACGCATTAAAAATCACGTCAGCGGCCGGCAGTTACACTTGGGGCTTGTCGGGCTTGCATGACCTCTGGTGGAATTCGATCGCCAACGCAATGGGCTGATGGAACCGGGACATCCCAAACATTACTGCGGCGTGTTCGGCATCCACGGACACCCGAACGCGGCGGAGCTGACCTACTACGGCCTCTACGCGCTGCAGCATCGCGGCCAGGAGAGCGCGGGCATCGTGGCGTGCGACGGCCACAAGTTCCGCATGCACAAGGGCATGGGGCTGGTGCCGCAGGTTTTTAAAGGCGAGGTGCTGCACGAGTTGGTGGGCAAGATGGCGGTGGGTCACACGCGCTATTCCACCACGGGCTCGTCGAACATTGGCAACGCCCAGCCGCTGACCGTCGACTGCGCCAAGGGGCAGATCGCCATTGCGCACAACGGCAACCTGACCAACGCCGGAGCGCTGCGCGAGGAGCTGGAGGAGCGCGGCTCGATTTTCCAGACCACCGTCGACAGCGAGATCATCCTGCACTGGCTCGCGCAGCCGGCGAACAACGGCGAGCACAACCTCATCTCCACCATCCGCAAGGTGGAGGGCGCGTACTCGCTGGTGATCATGACGGAAAACGAGCTGATCGGCGTGCGTGACCCGCACGGCTTCCGGCCGCTGTGCATCGGCAAGGTGGACGGGGCGTATGTTTTAAGCAGCGAGACCTGCGCGCTGGACCTTATCCAGGCCGAGTTCGTGCGCGACGTGGAGCCGGGCGAGATTGTCATCATCGACGACAACGGCCTACGCAGCATCCCCGCCTTCCCCGACCACGAGGAGCGCGCGCTGTGCATTTTTGAGTACGTTTACTTTTCGCGCCCGGACAGCAATATCCGCAACCAGAACGTCTACAAGGTGCGCGTGGAGATGGGCCGCGAGCTGGCGAGAGAGAAGCCGCTGGACGCGGACATCGTTGTGCCCATTCCCGACAGCGGCAACTGCGCTGCACTGGGCTACGCGCTGGAGAGCGGTATCCCGTTCGAGATGGCGTTTGTGCGCAATCACTACGTCGGCCGCAGCTTCCTGCAGCCCAGCCAGCTCATCCGCGACTTCAACGTGCGCGTGAAGCTCAACCTCATCACCGACCTCGTGAAGGACAAGCGCGTGATCATTGTCGACGACTCCATCGTGCGCGGCACGACGTGCAAGAAGCGCGTCAACAGCATCAAGGAAGCCGGTGCCAAGGAGGTGCACGTGCTGGTGAGCTGCCCCCCGCACAAGAACCCCTGCGTGTACGGCATCGACTTCCCCGACCGCAGCAAGCTGATGGCCGCCAACTACGATCACGACGACATCTGCAAGTATTTAAATGCCGACTCCTTGTACTACCTCTCGCAGGCCGGCATGGTGAAGGCCACCGGCCAGCCCTACGACTCCTTCTGCATGGCGTGCTACGACGGCAAGTACCCCGTGGAGTACGACCCGGCCGTCGACAAGCACATCATGGAGCGCCGCCGCTCGCGCGTGGAAAGCCTGGGCGAGGCGATGGAAAAGGAGGAGCGGCAGCCGAAGCTGCTTTAATGTTCAACTCTCAATGGTCAATGATCAAGTTGAGCAAATGAAAATTGACCATTGATAATTGATCCTTGAGCAAACCCGCCTACGCCAAAGCCGGAGTCGACCTTACCCTGGGCAACCAGGTGAAGGCGGGGCTCTCGGCACTGCTCAAGTCCGCCTCGCGGCCGGAAGTGCTGGGGAAGGTGGGCGGCTTCGGGGGGCTGTTCGCGCTCAAGGCGGGCAAGTATAAAAACCCGGTGCTGGTGTCCAGCGTCGATGGCGTGGGGACGAAGCTGAAGGTGGCGTTCGCGATGGACCGGCACGACACCATCGGGCAGGACCTCGTGAACCATTGCGTGGACGACATCGCGGTGCTGGGCGCTGAGCCGCTGTTCTTTCTGGATTACCTCGGCACGGGGGTTTTAAAGCCGCACGTGTTCAAGGAAATCATCGCGGGCTTCGCGAAGGGTTGCGCGGAAAATAATTGCGCGCTTATCGGCGGCGAGACGGCGCAGATGCCGGGGTTTTACCAGAAGGGCGAGTACGACGTCAGCGGCACGATCGTGGGCGTGGTGGAGAAGGCGGCAATGCTCGACGGGCGCGGCATCCGGCCGGGCGACGCGGTGATCGGCATCGCCTCAAGCGGGCTGCACACCAACGGCTACTCGCTGGCGCGCAAGGTCTTCTTTGAGACGATGAAGCTGCGCCCGCGCAGCCGCGTGGCCGAGCTGGGCTGCACGGTGGGCGAGGAGTTGCTGAAGGTGCACGTGAGCTACGGTCCGTTGATGCAGTCGCTTTTAAAAACGTACAACAAACCACGGCGTGCGCGCGTCATCAAGGGCCTGGCGCACATCACTGGCGGCGGGTTCATCGACAACATCCCGCGCGTGCTGCCCAAGGACTGCGGTGTGGTCATCCGCCGCGGCTCGTGGCCGGTGCTGCCAGTGTTCAGGCTGATCCAGAAACACGGCAGGGTAGACGACGCCGAGATGCACCAGGTGTTCAACATGGGCATCGGCATGACGGCCATCGTAAGCGGCGTGCGGGCGGACAGCGTCCTGCGCGGCATCCGCCGCCGCGGCTTTGGCGCGTGGACGATTGGAGAGGTGACGAAGGGGCGGGGGAAGGTGAGGCTTGCTTAGCACGGCGCTCGGAGTAGGGTGGTTTTATGTCAGACAACTTGGAAATGGTCGCGGATGCGGCGCTGGCGCTGGAGCCGGGGCAGCGGGCGTCGCTGGCGCACAAGCTGATCGCGAGCCTCGATGAGGAGGTGGACGAGGGCGTGGAGGCGGCGTGGCTGGAGGTCATCGAGCGGCGGGTGCGCGAGGTGGAATCCGGCGAGGCGGAATGCCGGCCGGTGGAGGAGGTGCTGGAACGGCTGCGCCAGCGCCTCGCATGAATTTCCGGTCGCATCACGAGGCGGATGAGGAACTGACGGAGGCGTTCGAGTTTTACGAGACGGCCGAGCCGGGGCTGAGCGCGGATTTTCTCACGGAAGTGGAGACGGGATTGGAGCGCATTCGGGAGCAGCCGGAGACTTGGCCGTTGGTGCCGGGATCCACGGTGCGGCGGCTTTGGATCCGCCGGTTTCCATACGGTCTGATCTACCACGTGCACGCCGATGAAATCGTGCTGATCGCGGTGATGCACGCCAGCCGCCGGCCGTTTTACTGGGCGGGCCGAATGGATTAAACATGATCGTGAACAAAATAGTTTTCCCGATGCGCCTTGCATTTGGTTGAATCCGCGCCGATGAAAGTTCTCCTGATTGGCGGTGGCGGGCGTGAGCATGCGTTGGCTTGGCGGTTGGCGGGGTCGGCGAGGGTGGAGAAGCTTTGGGTGGCGCCGGGGAACGGGGGTATCGCGGGGGAGCACACGGGCAACGGGGAGCCGGTGGAGTGCGTGGCGGTCGGCGCGGAGGATTTGCCGGGGCTGCTGGAGTTCGCGCGGGAGCAGCGGCCGGACTTGACGGTGGTGGGGCCGGACAACCCGCTGGCGCTGGGGGTAGTGGACTTGTTCGAGGAGCACGGGCTGCGCATCTGGGGGCCGAACCAGTCGGCGGCACGGTTCGAGTCGTCGAAGGTGTTCTCGCAGGATTTCATGGCGCGTCACGGCATCCCGACGGCGCGGGCGGGGACGTTCGATTTCCCGACGGCGGCGAAGGCGTTCGCGGCGGAGCTGGGCGGGCGCTGCGTGGTGAAGGCGGACGGGTTGGCGCTGGGCAAGGGGGTGCTGATTTGCGAGTCGGTCGAGGAGGCGGAAGCGGCGATTGACTCGGTGATGGTGGACCGCAGCTTTGGCGACGCGGGCGAGCAGGTGGTGATCCAGGAATTCCTGGAGGGACTGGAGGTGTCGCTGCACGTGATGTGCGACGGGCGGTCGACGATCCTGTTCCCGACGTCGCAGGACCACAAGCGGGCGCTGGACGGCGACGAGGGGCTGAACACGGGCGGCATGGGGACGTTCTCGCCAGCACCGTTCCTGGACGAGGACGAGCTGGCGAGCACGGCGAGGACGGTGGTGGACCCGTGGCTGGCTGGGTGCCAGGCGGAGGGGATCGACTTTCGCGGGATGCTTTACCCGGGGCTGATGCTGACGGACGACGGGCCGCGCGTGCTGGAGTTCAACGCGCGCTGGGGTGACCCGGAGACGCAGGTGTACCTGGCGCGGCTGGAGACGGACTTGGTGGACCTGTTCGAGGCGTGCATCGACCGGCGGCTGGCGGAGATGGATCTGCAGTGGAGCGAGCAGGCGGCGGTGTGCGTGGTGATGGCGTCGGGGGGCTACCCGGGTAGTTATGAAAAGGGGAAAATAATATCCGGGCTGGCGGAGGCGGACGCAATGGAGGGGGTGAAGGTTTTCCACGCTGGGACGAAGCTGGAGGGCGGGGAGATCGTGACCAGCGGCGGGCGCGTGCTGGGGGTGACGGCGCTGGGCAACGGGCTGGCGGCAGCCCGCGACCAAACGTATGCGGCGGTGGATAAAATAAGGTTTGATGGCGCGCACGTTCGCGGGGATATTGCCGCCAAGGCGTTGCGGGATTGAGCCAGCGGCGCCGTCCAACCGGGCATGAAGAAAGTCCTGTTTGTCTGCACGGGCAACGTGTGCCGCAGCCCGATGGCCGAGGGGTACTTCCGCGAGTTGACCAAGGCGCGCGGCGGCTTCGAGGCGCTGTCGGCGGGCATCGGCGCGATGAACGGCCAGCCACCGAGCGCGCACGCGGTGGCGGCGCTGGCGGAGGAGCGCATCGACATTACCGCGCAGCGCAGCTGCCAGTTGACGGCGGAGATGGTGTCGGAGGCGGACTTCATTTTCGGGATGACGCGCGGGCACATCGAAGGCGTGCTGCTGTTCTTCCCGCAGGCGGCGGACAAGACGTTTCTCGTGCGCGAGTTTGTGGACGACCTGCCGCCGGGGCACAAGGACATTGCCGACCCGATCGGCGGCGACCTGGGCGTGTACCAGGCGTGCCGGGACCAGATCAAACAGGGAATTGATTCATTGATGGAGTTTGTGGAGACAACCACGGTGGGCGGCGCGGCAGCGGCGCGGAGCAATGCGCTGGCGCTCGGCGCGGACCACGGCGGCTTTGAACTGAAGGAGGCACTGAAGGCGCACCTGGCCGAGCGCGGGCTGGAGGTGGCTGACTTCGGGCCGTCGAGCGACGACTCGTGCGACTACCCGGACTTCGCGCGCGGCGTGGCGCGGGCGGTGGCGGCGGGCGAGTGCGGGTTTGGCGTGCTGGTGTGCAAGTCGGGCGTGGGGATGACGATGGCGGCGAACAAGGTGCCCGGCGCGCGCGCGGCGTTGGTGGGCAACGAGGCAGCGGCGACGCTTGCGCGGCAGCACAACGATGCGAACGTGCTTTGCCTCGCCGGTTTAAACACCTCGGCGGATGCGGCGAAGAAGATCGTGAACGCGTTCCTGGAGGCGAAGTTCGAGGGTGGGCGGCACGAGCGGCGCGTGGGCAAGATGGAGCCGGGGCGCGGCGTGGCAGCGGTGGATCCGCAGGTGGCGCGCGTGCTGCAACTGGAGACGAAGCGGCAGCAGGAGAACATTGAGCTGATTGCCAGCGAGAATTTCACGAGCCCGGCGGTGATGGAGGCGATGGGCTCGCCGCTGACCAACAAGTACGCGGAGGGCTATCCCGGCAAGCGCTGGTACGGCGGCTGCGAGCACGTGGACGTGGCGGAGCAACTGGCGATGGACCGCGCGAAGGAGCTGTTCGGCTGCGAGTACGTGAACGTGCAGCCCCACTCGGGCAGCGGTGCGAACATGGGCGTGTACTTCGCGGTGCTGAAGCCGGGCGACAAGATGCTGACGATGGACCTCAGCCACGGCGGCCACTTGACGCACGGCAACGCGGCGAATTTTTCCGGCAAGTTTTTTGACATCGTGCACTACGGCGTGGGCGAGCAGGACGAGCGGATCGACTACGACCAGCTGGCGGCGATGGCGGCGGAGCACCAGCCGGCGATGATCACGGTGGGCGCCAGCGCGTACCCGCGCCTGATTGACTTCGAGCGCATGGCCGAGATTGCACGGACGAGCGGCGCGCTGTTGCTGGCGGACATCGCGCACATCGCGGGACTGGTGGCGGCGGGGTGCCATCCCAGCCCGGTGCCGCACGCGGACTTTGTCACGACGACGACGCACAAGACGTTGCGCGGCCCGCGCGGTGGGTTGATCATGGCGCGCGAGCAGCATGCGAAGGCGTTGATCAGCATGGTGTTCCCGGGCATCCAGGGCGGGCCGCTGATGCATGTGATCGCGGCGAAGGCGGTGTGTTTAAAGGAGGCGCTGTCGCCGGCGTTCCGCGAGTACCAGCAGCAGGTCATCATGAACGCCAAGGCGCTGGCGGAGGGACTGGAGCGCAACGGCTTCCGGCTGGTCAGTGGCGGCACGGACAACCATTTGCTGCTGGTGGACGTGCAGTCCAAGGGGCTGACGGGGAAGGAGTGCCAGGAGGCGCTGGACGAGGCGGGCATCACGGTGAACAAGAACACGATCCCCGGCGAAACGCTCTCGCCCTTCAAGGCCAGCGGCGTGCGGCTGGGGACGCCGGCGGTGACCACGCGCGGCATGCGCGAGGAGGAAATGCTGGCAATCGCGGACATGATTTCCGAGGTTTTGCTGGACGTGAAAAATGTTGACGCCGCACACAAAGTCCGCGACCGTGTCCGGGAACTGACCACGAGGTTTCCACTCCCGTACTGACGACGCGTGGGCCTGAATTGGGTTCCCATCACGATTCCCCCTGAATGCCTTGGGCGTGGCCGGCACATGATTTTCCCTGCGCAAATTTAACAAGGGACAGACAATGCCAAGAGTAGCCAAGAAACCCGCAAAGAAGAACTTTCGCCGCAAGCGGCCGGGCGCGAAGAAGGAGACCGGCCTGCCCAACGACGCCGAGCTGGCGGCGGAGGAAGCGGCGCTGGAGGAGGAGGACATCGGCATTGATGAACTCGAGGCCACCGGCGAGGTGGTGAACATCAGCGAGCTGCAAAAGAAGGAGATCGCCGAGCTGAACGACATGGCCCGCGAGGCGGGCATCGAGAACTTCGGCACGATGCGCAAGCAGGATGTTATCTTCAACATCCTGCGCCGGCACGCGGCCGAGGGCGGGGTACTTCTCGCCGATGGCGTGCTGGAAATTCTGGGAGAAGGCTTCGGGTTCCTTCGTTCAGCCAGCTACAATTACCTTTCCAGCCCGGAGGACGTTTACGTTTCACCCTCGCAAATCCGCCGGTTCGACCTGCAGTCGGGCGACATGATTACCGGCCGCATTAGGCCGCCAAAGGAGAAGGAAAAATTCTTTGCCCTCCTGAAAGTGGAAACCGTGGGCGGAGAAGATCCCGATGTCGCGAAGGACAAAATCCATTTTGACAACCTTACCCCGTTGTTCCCGGAAGAGCGGTTCCTTCTTGAAAATGATCCGGAAGAAATGTGCACACGGGTGGTGGACCTCGTCTGCCCCATCGGCAAAGGCACACGCGGGATCATTGTGGCGCCGCCCCGCACGGGCAAAACGGTCCTCATGCAAAAACTGGCCAACGCCATTCTCGCCACGGCCAAGGACACCTACCTCATTATCCTCCTGATTGATGAGCGACCGGAGGAAGTCACCGACATGGAGCGCACCTGCGTGGGCGCGGAAGTAATCAGCAGCACCTTCGACGAGCCGCCCGAGCGCCATGTGCAGGTGGCCGAGATGGTCATCGAGAAGGCGCGCCGGATGGTCGAACACAAGAAGGACGTGGTCATCCTGCTCGACTCCATCACCCGTCTGGCGCGCGCGTATAACACCGTGCAGCCGCACAGCGGCAAGATTCTCTCCGGCGGCGTGGACGCCAACGCGCTGCACAAGCCCAAGCGCTTCTTTGGTGCGGCGCGCAACATCGAGGAGGGCGGCTCGCTGACCATTATGTCCACTGCCTTGGTGGACACCGGCAGCCGGATGGACGAGGTGATCTTCGAGGAGTTCAAGGGCACCGGCAACATGGAGGTACACTTGGACCGATCACTGGTGGACCGCCGCATTTTCCCGAGCATCAACATTCCCATCAGTGGTACGCGCAAGGAGGAACTATTGTACCACCCGGAAGAATACGAAAAGGTGGCCGTCCTGCGCCGCGCACTCACCGAGGTGCCTCCGGTGGAGGCGATGGAACTGCTGCTGTCCAAGTTGAAGCAAAATCCAAACAACATTGCCTTCCTCATGTCGATGGATATGAAGTAGATGAATCGCTTTTCCATCCGGCACGTCCGAATTGGCGGCGTTCCCTAAACATGCACCGTCGACATTACAAATTCTTCAACGTGATTTTGCTGGGTTGTTGTTTTGGCTTTTTCACCGCCTGCAACAAGCCGCAGATCGAGGCGTATGGAATTCCTGCGGAGCCCCCCCCGCCCGAGGGTTGGGTTGAAATGCAGACCATCGGCCCGGAGAAAATACGGTACGGTGTGTTTGAAGGGGACGATTATACTGGTATCACCGCCACCGTGACCGTGCTGGAAGGAGATGGTGGCGGCTTGGAGCCAAACATCAACCGTTGGCGCGGCCAGCTTGGCTTGGAAAAAATTGAAGGGGCAGACCTGAACGCCACCTTGGGGAAGGTGCCGAGCCTCGGCAAAGACGCACGCATGGTGGATGTCAATGGAACGAGTGTAAGGTCGTTTCGGGAATCCAGAACAGTTGGCGTCATCGTGCCCCGTACGGAGCTGACTTGGTTCTACAAATTTTCCGGCCCGCCAGACAATTTGGAGGCTCACAAGGCAGATTTTCTTGATTTCATTCAGCACTGGCAATGAGGAACACAAAGCTATTTAAAGCACTCACCTCGCTGAAGCTCACGGTCACAACCCTGAGCCTGTCCATGGTAGTGGTGTTTCTCGGCACCATGGCCCAGGAAAACATGGGCCTGAAAATGGCGGTCGACCGCTACTTTAAATCGTTTTTCATCGACCACATCGCCATTGAAGCAGCATGGAACAAAACCACACAACTCTTCGGCTCCACGCCGGACCCATTGACCCCGGAGGAGTTGCGGCATGCCAAGCGATGGCCGGTGTTTCCCGGCGGCTACTTGCTGGGCACAGTACTGCTGGTCAACCTCCTGTCTGCCTATTACGCACGGTTCAAATGGACCTGGAGCAAGCTGGGGATTCTGGCCACGCACGTGGGCATCGTCATGCTGCTGGTGGGACAGTTGCTGACCGACCTGTTGTCGGTGGAAAGTTTTTTGTCCCTGCGCGTGGGGGATCGAAAAAATTACTCGGAATCCTTCGACTATACTGAACTGGCGTTTGTTTCGAGCCTAAACAGCAAGTCCAATCAGGTCATGTCCGTGCCGGGATGGAAATTGCGGCAGAACAAGAAAATTGCGGACCCCACGCTAGGCAATCTGGAATTAAAGGTTAACCAATATTGGGTCAACGGGGTGCCTCAAGGACCACGATCACTGGCGGATGCATTCAAGCTGCGACAGCCTTCACACCACGGGGAAGATAGCCCAGTGGCCATGGCGGTGGATGAGTTCAAGGCATTTGCAAGGGATCAGGATCCTCCTCCCCGAACAGTCAAAGACCTGAAGGCCCTGATCGACGATTTTGGCCGGGTTGACCGGAGATTAACCGCCGCAGAATGGCTGGGCATTTACCAAAACCAAAGAGGACAAGGTGGAGATTTTGTCATCAGAATGATCACGGGGCAAATCGCCGAGTTCATCGCCACTCGAGGAAAGGAAGGTCCGTTGACCCCGCGTGAAATGGCCAATGAATGCCGGCGTTTTGTTGAAGCCCTGAAACATCGGGAAAACCCGCCTGATGAAAACGTTTTGCGGAATTTGACTTCCCTGATCAATGACGTAGCCGCGTTTTGTCAGCAAAGGGACATGACGCGTTTTGTGCGCGATTTTTCAGCGTTTGTGGAAGACAAGAAACTACAACCCTCAGGCGCGGATTCCGGTTTGATAGCGAAGCGTTATCCTTGGGTGGAGGAAAGCCCGGAGTCATTGAGCATGGATAGTCGAAATTTGCCTGTGGCTTCAGTTGAACTGGTGGATAATGGGAAATCACTCGGAACCTATCTGTTTTCAGCCCGAATGATATCCCAAGAAATCGAAATCGGCGGCAAAGACACAAAGGTATCTCTCCGACCCAAGCGGCATTACCACAACCTGTACATGACCTTGATCAAATTGCAGTTCGAAAAATACAGGGGAACCGATATCCCCAAGAATTTTGAGAGCCGTACTCTCGTTGAGCCCAGTAACAGCGGTGCCCCACGCGTGGTTGATATTTACATGAACCATCCGTTGCGATATGAGGGAGATACCTTTTACCAGTACCAAATGGACTCGGACCAGATGCGTCAAGCATCACGATCCTCGGCTTTTCAAGTGGTAGAAAACCCGAACTGGCTCACGCCTTATCTGGGCTGCCTGATCGTAGCGTTTGGCTTGATCTATCAGTTCATGGCCCACTTGGTCGGGTTTGTTAAAAAACGGAAAGCGGCATGAGCCAAAAAAAGAAAAAACAATCCCGGAAACCGGACAACGCGCCGGCTGAAAAGCGTGAGAGCCCCGAGGACAGCCCCCAGCGCAATGTGCTCCGGCATTGGCCTTGGGCCTTCTTTGCACTGGCCCTGCTGTATGTGATTGGCGGCTTGATGCCCCCTAAATCGCACGTGGAGCTGGACCATGTGGAATGGGGCAAATTCCCCGTTTTGAAAGGTGGCCGAACCAAGCCGATGGACTCCTTGGCGCGCAACACTCTCCGCAAAATATCCCACCGCGAAGTGGTGCCCCTTGAAGGCAACGCGCCCAATGGTGAATGGGGAAACCTGATCGAGTTAAAAGAGAAACATCCCGAGGGATTGTACTACCGCCGCTGGTATCAATTCGGCAAACATCCAAAAAAGCTCCAAGCCACGCAATGGTTGCTGGAGTTGTTTTACCAGCCGGAGATTGCGGACCAACGGTTTATCTTCCGTGTGGATCACCCGGATCTTGCCAGCGAACTCAACCTGAACCGCAAAGGCATAGACCTGTCTGGAATCCAGTTTTTTTCCTTCCGGCAATTGCAGCCGGCCCTAGGTTTGCTCAGCGAAAAATCAGGCAAGATAAGCCAAAAAAATCCCATGCAGAGGGATCCCCACGAGAATGCCACCTACAAGCTCGCCGAAGCGTTGCATACCTACATGAAAATGCGTATCTCCCTGCAGGCGAATTTTCCGAATATTGAAGGGGGATTGAAGGATCATCTGGACGCGCTGAAAGAAGTCGTACCCAACGCTGCGGAAGAATCCCGCAAGGCATCCGCTGGGGAGGAACATAATCAGGATCAACTCAAGCGAATTGAGTCCGTCATGCGACCATACGCAGCGATGGCGGATGATTCCTCGCCTAGGGAAAAATCCGACAAAATCATGATCGTGCCTCCCATGGAGGCAAACAAAAATCCAGACGACTGGCACAAGGTGGGGGAAAGCGTGTTAAACAGCGTTCGCTCCAACATGCAAGCGGAGACGGAAGACAATTCAACCCGAGCCCTGACCTTTCATCCGGCCTTGGAATTTTACGGCCGCATGGGCGCCGCGTTCACTTCCAATAACGCCAAGTCCTTTAATGCCGCGGTGGCAGATTACAAGGAGTGGCTGCATGAAAATCATCTGGGTCCTGAACTGGCCAAGGTCGACAAGGAACACTACTTCAACCACTTTGGGCCCTTCGGCAAAAGCAAGCGTCTTTACGTGATTGCGCTGGTCTTGGCGTGCCTCTCCTGGCTAAGCATCAAGAAGGGAAATGGCGCCGGAAGCGCGGCATTTTACCTGGTGGGCCTCGCCTTTGTGATTCACACGACGGGCATCATTTTCCGAATGTGGCTGGAAGGACGCCCACCGGTCACCAACCTATATTCATCAGCCATCTTCGTGGGCTGGGGTGCCGTGATTCTGGGCTGGTTGCTCGAGCGCATGTACCGAAACGGCATTGGCAGTTTTGTGGCCAGCATCATTGGCTTTTGCACACTGTTGATCGCTGACCAGTTGGCCATGGAAAAGGATACGATGGAAATGATGCGCGCCGTGCTGGACACCAACTTCTGGCTGGCAACCCATGTGGTCTGTATTTCGCTCGGATACGCTGCCACTTTTCTGGCGGGTTTCCTGGCCATTGTGTATGTCCTGCGCGGCACGCTGACCAAGTCGATGACCCGGGAAATGGGCCAGTCCTTGGGCAAACTGGTTTACGGAACCGTTTGTTTTGCCACTTTGTTTAGCTTTGTGGGCACGGTCCTCGGCGGCATTTGGGCGGATCAATCTTGGGGACGTTTCTGGGGATGGGATGCCAAGGAAAATGGTGCCCTGCTGATTGTCATCTGGAACGCCATCATCCTGCACTGCCGCTGGGGCGGTTTCGTGAAGGACCGCGGGTTGGCGGCGCTGGCGATTGTCGGCAACATTGTCACGGCTTGGTCTTGGTTTGGGGTCAATATGCTCGGCATCGGGCTGCATTCCTATGGATTCATGGGCGCGGCTTTTAACGCACTGAAGTGGTTTGCCATCAGCCAACTGGTCATCGTGGCCGCGGGCTGTCTGCCGTTTCAGTACTGGGCCAGCGGCAAGCAATTGACAGGCAAAACGGACTCGGCGGCTTGAGCGGGGCAGAGCCAGCAAAATGGCCGGCAGGGGTGAACCATCTGTTCACCTTTTTTGTTTTCAACTTCCTGTCGGTCATGATCGTGATGGACAGCCCCATCTTTCTCTATGTGGAAAGCTTGGGCGCGAGCGCAACGGTGATGGGGGTAATCGCGGGTTTGACGCCGTTGATGGTGGTGTTCCAATTGCCGGCCGCGGATCATGTGAACCGCGTCGGCTACAAGCGCTTCATCACCACGGGGTGGACGGTGCGACTACTGTTCATCGCAGGGCTGGCGATTGTGCCGTTCCTGGGCGGAGCAGCCTTTGATGACCGAAACAAGCTGGCGATGGTGCTGGCGATGTTGTTCCTGTTCAACCTCGTGCGGGGCATTTCCAGTTGCGGATGGTACCCTTGGATCACGGGGTTGATTCCCGAGAAGGTGCGGGGCCGCTATCTGACCATCGAGAATGCCTGCAACAACGTGGGCAGCCTGCTGGCTTTTCTGTTAGTGGCCTTCTATTTGGGCTCAGAACCCGAAGGGCGACAGTTCGGAATGTTGTTCCTGATGAGCCTGGGGTTCGGGCTGGTGAGTCTGATTTTCATTTTCAAGGTGCCGGAAGTTCCCGCACCACAGGAAGAAGCGGAAGTGGCACAGGCGGTGCCGTGGGGTGAGATTGTAAGGCACCCGCCATTCCGCAAGTTGTTGTGGGTGGCTTTCGCATGGGCAATGGCCATGGGCGGACTGATGGCATTCTTGGTTAAATTTTTAAAAGCTGACGGAACAGGAATGGCGGACAACCAAGTGATGCTTGCATCATCCTCAAAGTTCGTTGGCGGACTGTTGACCCTGTGGTTCTTGTCATCCCGGCTGGACCGGATGGGAAGCCGTCCGGTGATGCACATGGCGATTGGCCTCTGGGCCGTGATCTTGGCGGGCTGGACGGCCATGGCAGGTGGCGCCTTGGAAATGGGCTTCGGCGTGGTGCTGGGCCTGCACTTGGCCATGGGTTTTGGGTTCTCAATGTTCGGAATGGCGCTCTCGAAGCTGGCCATGGCGACGGTGCCAAAACTGGGGCGAAGCCATTTTTTCGCGTTGTTCTCCGTTGTGGGTAGCTTGACGGCGGGACTGTTTCCAATCGTATGGGGGCTCCTGATTGATATCTTGAGACCTGTGCAAAAAGAGTGGCTGGGGCTGGAGTGGAATCAGTTCAGCATCTATTTTGCGGGTTTGATTGGAGTGCTATTGGGCGCCGTGTTCCTGGTACAAAGGTTGGAGGAAGAAAAGGCGGCCCGGATGGATGAGTTTGTGGCGGATTTGGTGCGCAATTCGCCGCTGCGCTACTGGCTGCGGGACTAGGGCTCCACGAGAACCCGGGTGCCGATGGCAACCATGGAGAGGAGCCGATTGGCGTTCCAGTTAGCCAGACGAAAACAACCAAGGGATTCGGTGCGCCCAATCTTGTCCGGGCTGGGGGTTCCGTGTATGCCGTAGCCCGGCCGATCCAAACCAATCCAGACGGTGCCAACGGGGTTGTTGGGGCCGGGATTGATGATGAGCCGCCCGCTCCCGGATTGGGCCTCCGGAGAGGTTGGAAACTTGGCGGGATCAAATGTGTAATTTGGGTTGGGGGCAATGGTTGAAATCTTCAGCTCACCCAAGGGCCGATTACCCACCTGTGCGGCAATGCTACAGGGACAGTGCATCAGCACTCGGCCCGTGTCGTCCAAGACCTGCAGAATGCGTTCAGCCAAGCGAATGCGAATCAGGGCTGCGCGGCCCTGAAATTGTGGCTTTATCACGGCGGGCACCCTCACGGTGGAACCGGGGGGTATTTGCGCCCACTGCACGCTGGGGTTCTCACGCTGCAACAAACGCTCGGAGCAATGATGCTTCTCGGCCACCAGTTCAAGCAGTGATTCAAAGCCAAGACGATTCTGCTGCGACTTCTCAGTCCATGTGCCGCCAAGGGGTTGAAGAGAAACGAGGTCGTTGGTGGTGACAACATATGTGGTCCACGCGGCACCACGCGTGGCCAACCGTTGCCGGGTATTTTCGTCGAGCTGCCCGTTGACGGCCAAGCCTTGCTGGGTTTGAAAAGCCCGTAACGCGGCGCGGGTTTGCGGGCCGCTGAGGCCATCTATGTTGCCGGGTGAAAAACCGAGGCGATCGAGGGCAAGCTGCAGATCAAAATCCGTCCGCACAGGCATGATGGCCTGAACTGGTGTTTGTGAAATGGCCGCCCGGTTTGTTTGGCCGGGCAGCTGGATCCGGCGGGCGGTTGTACCGCCGGGATTCAGGTGGTTCGTTTGGCTCCGGCCTATTTCACGAAAAATAGGACCATCGTTTGTGCGGGCCAACTGCTGACCCGTCGGCGGAGGAGGGACGGCTGCATTGTTCGTAGATTGGACCGGCGGCCGGTTGGTGAAGTCGTTCTGTGGCATCGGACTGCCCTTGGCCCGTGACGGGCCGGGAGCCGGGGGGGCTTCAGCAGGTTTCCAGTAGGCCAATCCCAGCCCAACGGCAACACCCAGCGGGGCCACCCAGAACAGATGACGCCACCACGGCTTGTCCGGTGGCGGTGGAAATTGACTGCGGGAAGATCGCCCCATGTCGGCGATTCAAACGCGCGACCAAGCCCTTGGCCAGCAGGAATGAGCGGTTGTGAATAAGAAACGAATAACACCTCAACGGTCGCGAATGCCTTCCTGAAAATGCTCCACCCGCAATCGCTCCGTCTCGGAAATATTCAACGCACGGGCCAGCGCCTTGGGGGGCAACCCCCAGACCCTATGAATGGCGGTTCCCTGCTTGAACGGGTTCATCTCCCTGCAGGCGCGCGAGAAATAATTGTTCTCCGCCAGCGGATTCAATCCCTGACATCCCGCAGCTAACAGCAATACCCCCACCAGTGTTCCCTTGGCGAATAAACGCATGCGCATCCTATAACACTCATCCGACTCCGCGACAAGCCGGAAGCAACCGCCGAAGTTCCTTGATTCTCGTCCGCTGCCTCGGTAAACAAGGCGCTTTCCGCCAGTGGGCGGACAACCATGGCGAACGGACACACTTCAATTCCCCGGGACGGCTTCGGCGAAACCATGCGGCGCGACGCATGGTGGCTGCAGCCGCTGCTCACGTTCCTGGGCCTGTCCGCGTTCATTGTCTACTCCACTTGGCGCGCATTTCATGGCCAGTATTTTCTGGCTGTTGAGGGCGGGACGAACTACCTGTCGCCGTTTTTCTCACCCATCCTCTACTATCATGCCGATTTGAGTTGGATGACCACCACCGCAAAGGAAGCGGTCGCCGCCCATGCTTGGCTGGGCGTAATGCCCGAGGGAATTCCAAAATGGGTTTCCCCAGCATTCCTGATTCTCTGGGCACCGGCCGGGTTTCGCTTCACCTGCTATTATTATCGCGGCGCTTATTACAAGGCCTTCTGGGGCGACCCGCCCAACTGCTCGGTCGGCGAGCCGCGCGACAACTACCGCGGCGAGCACCGCTTCCCGCTCATCTTCCAGAACATCCACCGCTATTTCTTTTACGTCGCCGCCGGCTTCATCTGCATCCTCACTTACGACTCCATTCTCGGGATGCAGTTTTACACCGACGCCTCGGGCAAGCCGCTGCCGGGCGGGCAAACGCAGTTCGGCCTGGGCGTCGGCAGCATCGTGTTGTGGGGCAACGTGATCTTCCTCGGCGGCTACACCTTCGGCTGCCACTCGTTCCGGCACCTCATCGGCGGCGGCATCAACAAGCTCTCCAAGACCCCCGTGCGCGCCAAGTGCTACGAGTGCGTCGGTTGCCTGAACGCCAGCCACATGGCCTGGGCGTGGTGCAGCCTGTTCTGGGTGGGCTTCACCGACCTCTATGTATGGATGTGCGCCCGGGGCACCTGGGTGGATTACCGGATATTTTAATGGGAGATTTTCAAACACACGAACATGACGTGCTGGTGATCGGCGCCGGCGGAGCGGGCTTGCGCGCGGCGATTGAATCGGCGTCATTCGAGGGCTGCTCGGTGGGCTTGGTTTGCAAAAGCCTGCTCGGCAAGGCGCACACCGTCATGGCCGAGGGCGGCATGGCGGCGGCGATGGCGAATGTGGACGAGCGCGACGGGTGGGAGACGCATTTTGCGGACACGATGCGAGGCGGCCAGTATTTGAACAACCCGACGATGGCCGAGCTGCACGCGAAGGAAGCGCCGGCGCGGGTACACGAGCTGGAGGCGTGGGGGGCGTTGTTTGACCGGACGAAGGACGGGCGAATTTTGCAGCGCAACTTTGGCGGGCACGCGTATCCGCGGCTGGCACACGTGGGCGATCGCACGGGACTGGAGATGATTCGCACGCTGCAGGATCACGGCATTCACCAGGGCATCGAGGTGTACATGGAGTGCACGGTGATCGAGCTGCTGAAGGATGGCGACCGCGTGGTCGGCGCGTTTGGTTACGATCGCGAGCGCGGGCGGTTCCGGCTGTTCAAGGCGAAGGCGATTGTGCTGGCGACCGGCGGCATCGGGCGGGCGTACAAAGTGACGAGCAACAGCTGGGAATACACCGGCGACGGGCATTCGCTGGCGTACCACGCGGGGGCGGACTTGCTCGATATGGAATTCATCCAGTTTCATCCCACCGGCATGGTGTGGCCGCCAAGTGTGCGGGGCATTTTGGTGACGGAAGGCGTGCGTGGTGAGGGCGGCATTTTGACCAACAGCGAAGGCAAGCGGTTCATGTTTGATGACATCCCGGAGCTGTACAAGGGCTCGACCGCCGATTCGCCGGAGGAAGGCTGGCGCTACGTGACGGGCGACAAGGAAGCCCGCCGCCCGCCGGAGCTGCTCACGCGCGATCACGTGGCGCGGTGCATTCTCAAGGAAGTGCGCGAAGGACGCGGCAGCCCGCATGGCGGCGCGTTCCTCGACATCGCGTGGATCAAGGAGAAGATCGCCAACAGCGAGGAGCACATCAAAAAGAAGCTGCCGAGTATGTATCATCAGTTCAAGCAGCTGGCGAATCTCGACATCACGAAGGAGCCGATGGAGGTCGGCCCGACGACGCATTACGTGATGGGCGGCGTGCGCGTGGATGCGGAAACGCAAATGAGCACGGTGCCGGGACTGTTTGCCGCAGGCGAAGTGGCGGCGGGATTGCACGGCGCGAACCGGCTCGGCGGCAATTCGCTGAGCGACCTGCTCGTCTTCGGCAAACGCGCCGGCGAATACGCGGCGAAGTTTGCGGAGGAAAATGGCACCGGCAAGATTGACGACGCCGAGGTGGACGCCTGCGCGAAGGCGGCGCTGGAGCCGCTGGAACGCGACGGCGACGGCGAAAGCCCGTATCAAATCCAGCACGAGCTGCAGGTGATGATGCAGGACAAAGTCGGCATCATCCGCGAGGAAGGCCTGATGAAAGAGGCGATTGACGACCTCGCCGCCCTCGCCGAGCGAGCCCCCAAGGCCGCGGCGCCGGGGAATCGCGAGTACAATCCGGGCTGGCACACGGCGCTGGACTTGAAATGTTTGTTGACCGTCAGCGAGGCGTCAGCGCGGGCGGCGTTGATGCGGCAGGAGAGTCGCGGGGCGCAGACGCGCAATGATTTCCCGGACAAGGATCCGGACGATTGGGGCAAACACAACCTGCTGTTGCGCAAGGCGGCGGATGGGTCGATGGAAGTGGAGAAGGTGCCGGTGGTGGCGACGAACGAGCAGCAGCAAAAAATCATCGAAGCAAACCAGTAATGGCGAAAGTCGATTTCAAGATTTGGCGCGGCGATGCGGACGGCGGGGCGTACGAGGATTTTTCCACGGACGTCACCGAAGGCATGGTGGTGCTGGACAGCGTGCACCAAATCCAGGCCGAGAGCGCCAACGACCTCGCCTGCCGCTGGAACTGCAAAGCCGGCAAGTGCGGCTCGTGCAGCGCCGAGGTGAACGGTCACCCGCGGTTGATGTGCATGATGCGCATGGACGAGGTGCTCGCCGAGACGCCCGAGGGTCAGCCGGTGACCATCCAGCCCATCAAGGCATTTCCCGTGGTGAAAGATCTCGTGACCGATGTGTCGTGGAATTTCGAGGTGAAGAAACGCATCAAGCCCTTCAAGCCGCGCGAGCCCGATGCCGAGGACGGCACCTGGCGCATGGCGCAGGAGGATGTCGACCGCGTGCAAGAATTCCGCAAGTGCATCGAGTGTTATCTCTGCCAAGACGTCTGCCACGTGTTGCGTGAGCACAGCCTGCACGACGAGTTTATCGGCCCGCGATTCCTCGTTTACGCCGCCGCGCTCGAGATGCACCCGCTCGACACCGAGGACCGCACCACCGAGTTGAAGGACGCCCACGGCATCGGCTATTGTAACATCACCAAGTGCTGCACCAACGTCTGCCCCGAGCACATCACCATCACCGACAACGCCATCATCCCCCTCAAGGAACGCGTCGTCGATAAACACTACGACCCGCTGGGCGCTGCCTGGCGGTGGTTCCACAAGACCGAGGGTGAAACCACCAAAGGCGACTAGCCGCTACTTCTCCCGCACCCGCCAAAACGACGCGAACCGTGGCAGGCCATTTTTCGTGAGCCCGCGATAGCGAAACGTCACCACTGTCCCGATGGGCGGAGGACTCTTCCGCTGCGCATTGGTAAACCCCGTTCCAATCGAAAACTCCTTCCCATCCTTCGTGCGCACGCGCAACGAGCCGAGCATCCCAGTAAACTTGCCTTTGCCCGGATTGTGGCCAATGACGGCTGCCTCCGCATCGTCGTGCGTTTTCACCTTCAGTAACGTCCCTGACCGCTTCCCCTCATACACCGATTCTGGCTCACGAATCATCAAACCCTCGCCGCCCGCCTTCACGACCCGATCTCGCTCCGAAATCAAGTGCGCCTTCCCCTTGCATTGCCACATCGGAACGATCCACACGTGCTGCGCCACCTTCGGCAGCTTGGCCTTCAAAAACGCCAGCCGCTTTTCAAATGTGCCCTTCACTTTCGGCGCATCGAAAACCATGTAGTGCATTTCCTTCCATCGTTCATCGGGCCGTTCCGTTCGCACGATGCTCAATGTCTCCTCAAACTTTCCGCGACCCAGCCACAACTCCCCATCCAGCACCACACCGCGCGGAAGTTCGCGATAAAAATAATCCGGTAAATAAACCACTTTCCCACCCCGCGTCCGCATCGTGTCCCCGTCCCAATACCCACGCACGCCATCGTACTTTTCACTGATCCACCAGCCGGTGGGGTCAATCGACTCATCCCAAGTCTTGGCCAGCAACAACTTCGGTGCATCGGCGAGCAAGGTTTGGGAAAAGAAAAACGCAACCAGAAGAATCACGGGCTTCATGAATTTAAAATCCCGTGATTTTAGCGAAATGTCAACCGGCAGTTGGGTTAAGCCAGCACATCCTCGATCACGTGCCCGTGGACGTCGGTGAGGCGGCGTTCAAAGCCGTTGTGGTAGTAGGTGAGGCGTTTGTGGTTGAGGCCGAGGAGGTGGAGGATGGTGGCGTGGAAATCGTAGACGGTGGCGACGTCTTTTTCCGCTTTCCAACCAAAGGCATCGGTGGCGCCATGGGTGTGGCCGCGTTTGACGCCGGCGCCGGCGAGCCAGGCGGTGAAGCCCTCGGGATTGTGATCGCGACCGCTGGCGCCTTTCTGGAAGGTCGGCATGCGGCCGAATTCGGTGCACCACACAACGAGCGTGTCCTTCAGTAGGCCACGTTGTTTGAGGTCGCTCAGCAGGGCGGCAGCGGGCTGGTCGAGCACGGGGCCGTGCTTGGCGTATTGTTGGTGCAAAACCTTGTGTCCGTCCCAATTACTGACACCTTCGCCGCCGGTTTGGTAGGCGCCGTTGAAAAGTTGCACAAAGCGCACGCCTTTCTCGAGAAGGCGCCGAGCGAGGATGCAGTTCTTGGCGAAGCCGGCCTTGATGGGGTTGGTGGCGTCATCGGCGCCGTAAGCCTTGAGCGTCGATGCTTTCTCGGTGGAGAGATCGCTGACCTCCGGCACGCTGAGCTGCATGCGTGCGGCGAGTTCGTAGCTGGAGATGCGCGCGGCGAGTTCGGTGTCGCCGGGGAATTTTTCCAAGTGCCGCTCGTTGAGGCGCTGGAGAAAACTGCGCGTGGCGCGATCGGTCTTGGCGCTGATGCCGGCCGGCCGCGCGAGGTTTCGGAGCGGTTTGCTGGCGTTGAAATCCGTGCCCTGAAACGCCGCGGGGAGGAAGCCGGGGCCCCAGTTGTTGACGCTGCTTTGCGGCGTGCCGCGCGGGTCGGGGATGGCCACGTAGGCGGGCAGCTCGTCATTGGCCGAGCCCAGCGCCCACGTCACCCAAGCGCCCATACTGGGGAAGCCGTCGAGCGTGTAGCCGGTGGACATGAAATTTTCGCCCGGCCCGTGCGTGTTCGTCTTGCCGGTGAGCGAATGGATAAAGCACATCTCATCAGCCAACTCGCCGAGCTGCGGCACGAGTTCAGACACCATCTTGCCCGACTGCCCGCGCGCCTTGAATTCCCACGGGCTCTTGGTGAGATTGCCCTGATCGCCCTGAAAAGTTTTCAGTCCCTCCGCACCGGGCATCGGCTGGCCATGGCGCTTGATGAGTTCCGGTTTGTAATCGAACGTGTCCAGCTGACTGCAGGCGCCCGAGCAGAAAATCACCAGCACCCGCTTCGCCTTCGCCGGGAAATGCGCCTGCCGTGCGGCAAAGGGCTTGGCCGAGTCTATCTTCGGCCGGATAGGAGTATCGTTCGCCAACAATCCTTCTTGCGCCAGCAGACTGGTGAGGGCGATGCCGCCCAGTCCTTGGCCGGTGTGTTGCAAAAAATGGCGGCGGTTTAAGAGTGGGTTCATGGCACAAAGACAAATTCGTTCGAATTCAGCATCGCGCGCGCGAATTGGACCAAGCCTTCGGCTTCAATAAACGCGGCGGCATCTTGGGTTTCATCGGCGGTGGCGGTGCGGTTGAAGCACAGTTCGAAGGCGCGGGCGACTTGGGCGGCAGGCGTTTTGCCGGCGTCGGTTTTCAGTCGCTTGGCCAACAAGTCGGCTTGTTGCATGACGAAGGCGCTGTTGAGGAGGTTGAGCGCTTGCAGCGGAGTGGTGGAGCGGCTGCGCTTGGGGACGCCTTGGCTGGCGTCAGGGCAGTCAAAGGCGCCGAACACACTTTCCTGTTCCTGCCGCACCTTCGTCATGTAAATCATCCGGCGCCAATCGGCGGGGCCATAGTTTTTCTTTGGAAAAAAGTGGCGCACATTTTCCATCTGCACCTCAAACCCGCTGAAGCCCGGGCCGCCCATTTTCAAATCGAGCACGCCACTGGTTTGCAGCATCGCATCGCGAATGGCCTCCGCCTCAAGGCGGCGGGTGGGGAAACGCCAGAGCAGCCGACTGGCGGCATCGACCTTGTTGAGCGCCTCTGCGCGTGGGCGGCTGCTTTGCTGCCAGGTTTGTGTGAGGAGAATGCGGCGGTGCAGTTTCTTGAGCGACCAGCCATCGGAAACAAACGAGGAAGCGAGCCAATCGAGCAGCTGCGGATGGGTTGGCGCGACTCCGTTGCGGCCGAAGTCGTTGGGCGTGTCGACCAATCCGGCGCCAAAGTGATGTTGCCAGATGCGGTTGACGATGACGCGCCGCGCGAGCGGATTGGTGTCGCTCACGATCCAATCGGCCAAGGCCAGCCGCCGCTTTTGCTCGGGCGTTTTGGCATCGATCTTCAGTGACACAAACTTGGCCAAAGCACCGGGCGTTACCTCATCGCGCGGCGCTTCCGGATCGCCGCGATAAAACAACCGCGTCGGGCCCGGCTGCGAAAAGCTGCCGACGAAGGCCTTGGTGGAGTTTTGCAGAATCTTGAGTTGCTGTTCGGTTTGTTCCAACTCGGCCAGCAGTTTGCGCCCGCGCTCAGCCTCGGCCTTCGGCAGCTTGTCGAACGCATAAACCGGCTTAGCTGGTTGGCCGCCCTTAAATGGCTGGCGATCCTCGGAGCTGGCAATCGTCTTCCAATCGCCGACTCTCAGGCCCGCCTCGATGCGATAGCCGATGGGGATGCGGTCGCCGTATTGGCCGGGCCGATCACGCGCCCACTCAATGCGGTCGATGCGCGCGGTCTTCGGCAGCTCGATCTGCACCCAGCCGGTGGACTGCGCGGCGATCCAGCTCTTTGCGTTGCCGTATTGGCCGTCGTTGATGTGCGCGAGCTTGTGCAGCGGATGTTTGAAATCGCCATTCGAACTGGCCTTGGCGCCCTTGCTGGCAAGCGCGAGGTTTTCCGTGCCGGCAAAAATCTCCAGCTCATCAATGCACGGTTGGCTGGAGCTGCTGCGGGTGATGGTGAATCGCACGAACCGCGCCTCGACGGCGGGGAAGGTTTCGATGTTGTGCTTGGCCGTCACCGCCGCGCGTTTGCCAGCCTTTGCAACGTATTTGGCCAGTTGCGCTTTCAGTTCGCCGACAAGTTTTTTCATTGCGGCCACCCTTGATTGGGCGGCGGCGGTGAGCGGCAGGTTGCGGTCGGCAAATTTCACACCCTCGAAGACGCCCTTGAGCGCGTAGTAATCATTTTGCGAAATGGGATCGAACTTGTGATCGTGACAACGCGCGCAGCCGGTGGTGAGGCCGAGGAACACGGTGCCGGTGGTGTTAATCATGTCGTCCAGCTCATTGGCGCGCTGCATGCGGTTGAGCTTGCCGTCCTGACCTTTCACAATGTCGTTCGGGCCGGCGACGAGAAAGCCCGTGCCCAGCGGTTCGCCCAGTGCATCGCCGGCAATTTGCTCGCGCACGAATTGATTGTACGGCTTGTCCTCGTTCAGCGAACGAATCACCCAGTCGCGATAGGGCCACGCATGAATGCGCTCGCGGTTGGTTTCAAAGCCGGCCGTCTCGCCAAAGCGCACGAGATCCAGCCAATGCGTCGCCCACCGCTCGCCATAACGCGGGCTGGCCAGCACGCGATTCACCAAACGCGTGTATGCGCCCGGCTGGTCATCCTTCACATAAGTCTCCACCTGCGCCGGCGTCGGCGGCAGCCCGTGCATCACCAGATATAGCCGCCGAATCAACGTGCGCTTGTCTGCGCGTGGATTAAACCCGAGCTTTTTCCCCTCCAGCCGTACTTTAACAAAGGCATCAATCGGATTCATGAACCTCGGCGAACCCGGCCAAGTGATTTTCTTGAACGCCCAGTGGTCCATTCGGTCGACCACCTTGCCTCCGACGCCATCCGGCCAGTCCGCGCCCTGATCGATCCACGCGCGAATGAGGCCGACGGTCTTGTCACCCAGCAAATCCCCCTCCGGCGGCATCACCGTCTCGTCATCGAGGCCCGACATAAAATGCACCAACGGACTCTCCGCGCCTTTGCCGGGCACGATATTTTGGCCCATGTCGCCACCCTCTAACGCCAGCTCGTGTACGTCGATGCGGTAGCCGCTTTTTTGCTTCTCCGGCCCATGACACTTCACGCAATGCTTTTTGAAGATCGGCCAAATCTCCTTCTCAAAATCCACCTCATGCTTCGCCGGTGGCGGCAGTTCCTCGGGATCAATGGCGAAGAGCGGTGAAGGCAACAGCGCCAAGGTGAAGGCAAGGCTTTGTCGCAGCAAATTCATGCGGCAATTGTAAGGGGCTATCCGTGGCAAACAAGTTTGCATTGCCAATGGACTATTGACCGTCAGGCTGCGGACAGCTTTTGGGAATCATGGAATCCCCCACGCGCGTCCGCTACCACATCGTCGGCACCACTACGCTGGTGGCGGTGTTGTTATACTTGGACCAGCAAAAGACGATCAACGCGAAGGCGAGGTTGCCGTATTGCTCGTTGGTGAGATCGAATTCCCACAGTAGGCGCGCGGAGACGTTGCCGAGGGTAAAGGAACATGGAAGCCAGCAGCAGCAAGCCGCAAAATCACCATTTCCACTTGGCGGAACGTGCCGCCGGTTGGCCGGGCTCAGCCATCCCAGCTTTGGCCGTCCCAATCGCGGACGCGGTTCAGGAAATCGCACACGCCATCGGTAAAGCAGCTCAGCAGGACCTCGCCTTTTTCGGCGGTGGCAGCGGCGGGGGTGCCGATGTGGCCGGGCTCGCTGCGGTCGGGCATGGTCCATCCGCGGGTAGCTGTGGGGAAGGCATCGCCAAAGGACACCTCGGGCGCGGCGGTGTGATCGCCGACCAGCTCGGGGCGGATGACGAGCATCATCGAGGTTTCCCATTCGCCGGCATGGCCCATTTGGGTTTGCACAAAATCATCGCGCAATTCGGCGGGTTGGCCGTTATCCCAATAGGTGGTGGAAAGCAGGAGTAGATCGCGGCGGTCACGGAGTTTTTGGCGCAGCTCAAAGATGACCTGCGAGCCGGGCACCATGTTGCCACCGTGGCCATTCAACAAGACCAAGCGTTTGAAGCCGTGCTGGATGAAATTCTCGAGGTTGCTGGTGAGCAGATCGAGGTAGGTGCGCGGTTCGGCGGACATAGTGCCGGGGAAATCCATGTGATGATGGGAATTGCCCAGCCATTGCAGGGGCGCGAAAAGGATGTCGCCGCCCACGCGCTCCTCGGCGCGCCGGACGATCTCACCGAGCAACAGGCTATCGGTATGCAGCGGCATGTGGTGCCCGTGCTGTTCATGGGCGGCCACGGGAAAGACGACCGGCGTGTCCGGCGACAGGGCCTTAACGTCGGGCCATGTGAGGTCGGCGAGTTGCACAGGGAGCGGAAATTAGGCGATCAGGCCGGTGGCAACCTTGCCGCCCTGCGGGCCGGTCAAACGATGGTCTCGCCCGCCGTGGTGGTAGGTGAGTTTTTCGTGATCCAATCCGAGCAGGTGCAGGATGGTGGCGTGGAGGTCGCGGAAGTGGACCTTGCCATCGACAGCGGCGGAGCCGGTGTCATTGGTGGCGCCGTGGACGTAGCCGCGTTTGACGCCGCCGCCGGCCAGCCAGAAGGTGAACCCGCGTGCGTTGTGGCCGGTCTCGTCCTTGCCGTTGCCGGGCACGAGGCCGGGCCGGCCGAATTCCCCGCCCCAGACGACAAGCGTATCGTCGAGCATCCCACGCGCCTCAAGGTCGCCGAGCAAGGCGGCGATGGGGGCGTCGGTGGTTTCGCAGTTTGCGCGGAGGTCGCGCCGGTGCCACTTGTGCTGATCCCAGCTGCCGTGATTCACGCCGATGAAACGCACGCCGGCCTCGGCAAAGCGCCGGGCAAGCAGGCATTGGCGGCCAAAGTCGGACGCGCGACAGGTGCCAACGGTGTGGTTGGCGCCTACGCGATAGCGCTCGAGGGTGGCCTTGGACTCGGTGCTCACATCGAGCAGCTTCGGCGCGATGGATTGCATGCGGTAGCTGAGCTCCATGTTGCGGATGACACCCTCGAGTTGGTCGTCGTATGGTCGGGCGTCGGCATGCTCGCGATTGAGCGCCTGGACTAGGTCCAGTTGGCGGCGCTTGTTCACTGGCGAAAGGTGCTTGCTGCCGATGTTCGGAATGGTGGCCTTGGAGAAATCTTCGCCGTTGATGCCGATAGGCGTGCCCATGTAGGCCGGCGGCAAAAATGCGGACGAATAAATCGACGGCTTGGAGGTGTTCAGGCTGATCAAGCCGGGCAGGTCCTGATTCTCCGTGCCGAGACCGTAAGTGATCCACGAGCCCATGCTGGGACGCTGACGCAGGCGTTCGCCGGTGTGCAGTTGCAGATAGGATTGCGCGTGATTGCCGGTGTCCGCGTGCATGCCGTTGATGACGCAGAGCTTGTCGGCGTGCTTGGCAGTCTCCGGCAACAGCTCGGAAATCCACAGGCCGCTGTCGCCGTGCCGCTGGAAATCAAACACCGAACCCGGATGCGGTGCTTGCGTGATCTGCGGTTTGTAATCGAACGTGTCCAAATGCGCCGGGCCACCGGCCATGCAGAGGAAAATCACGCGCTTTGCCCGGGCCGGCAAAGGCGGCGTCTTGGGTGTCAAAGGGCCGGCGGCCGCGCGAGTTGAATTGGCCAGCAGCGCTGACATCGCCAAATAGCCAAAGCCGCAGGAAGCTTTCTGCAGCATGTCGCGGCGGGTGACAACAGAGTTCTGATTCATTTTTATCACAAAATATCAAGCTGCGGTGGTAACGCTTTACTTCTTAGGTGGTTTTTGCGGGGAAACGAATACAAACTGATAATTCTTGAGTTTTGTAATCACTGTGATTCCGTTTACCATGGACAGCTTTACCTTGTCTCCGGGTTTCCATTTTTTTAATTTTTTCTGATGTTGTTTGATCACAGACCATACGCCCCCGCTTGTGAGATGAACTTGGAATTTATCTTTGTCAATTTTCAAGATGGAGGATGTGACCGGAGCTGGAACCCTTAACGATGACTCCACCTACTTGCTTTATTGGGAGTAATTTTGAGACTCCTTCTACTTGGAGCAGGTGGCCAGTTTTATTTGGGATGATAGTGACTTTGGGCCTGTAGGCGTATTTGTAAAAATAGGCATAAGCAGCTTGTTTCCAGACTTGACCATTATCCAAAACGAAAATTGTATCTCCGTCCCATCCTTCGAATTCTCCTTTGATTCTACTTACAATTACTTTGTTCGCAGCTTGTCCCGCAATCGGATTTGGGTTTAGCAATTTGCAGATCAATGGTTCGTCAAATCCTTTTACTATCAGTTTGTATTGCACCCCATCAGATAGGACGATGCATTCGGGCATGACTTCTACTACCACTTGAATGGTAATGCCGGTCACTTCATAAATCCTTCCAGATGTTGTCTGAAGGACTTTGCCCTTATTGACCAAGCCTGAAATTGTACCTTTGAGGCTAGTTTTTTCAAAAACTTTCCAGTCGGCTGAAAATCCTTGAGCGGAGAGAGAAACTATTAACATTAAAAGTCCGATGTATTTCATGAGCCGGCAATCATGTGTTTTTATTACAGAATCAACAATTTTATTCCTAAATTCTGGTTGTGGGGTCCTTGGTGGATTCTTTCGCATTCATCATCAATCCAAATAACTGAATTCGTTCGTGTTCAGCAGCGCCTGGGCGATGGTGGCCCAGACGGTTTTCTCACCTGAAGAATTTTGCCCATTTTCGAGTTGCTTCACAAGCTCAATGACGCGGGCGGTTTCCTGCGGGGTGGGATTGCGCTGGAGGGCGCGGCGAAAGGCCCAGCGGATGCGGCCTGCGTCATCGGCGGGCGCCTCCTTCAGCAGCTTCTCGGCGAAGTGGCGGGATTGCTCGACGACCATGCGGTTGTTCATCAGGTATAGCGCCGCTGGCGGTGTGGCATTGGTTGGACGATGCCCCATGGGCTTGGTGCCGTCGGGCAGGTCAAAAGCGGTCAACTCGGGCGGCGGCGCATGGCGCAGGAGGCAGAGGTAAACGCTGCGGTGCGTGCTGGGCCGATGAATTACTGCCGATTCGCCCGGAGGCCAGTTGATGAGCACATCGAGCTGGCTGACGTCGGAGCCCTTGCCGGGCGCGCGGTTGAGTTGCCCGCTGGCGGCGAGGATGCTGTCGCGTATGCTCTCGGCATCAAGGCGCCGCCGGCTGTGGCGGGCGAGCCATTGGTTGTCGGGATCCGCCCGGACTTGCGCGGCGGTGAGTTTGCTGTCGAGTTGATAGGTGCGGCTGAGGACGATGGTGCGGATGAGTTTTTTGACCGACCATTTTTCAGCAATNAACCGCTGCGCNAGGTGNTCGAGCAACTCGGGATGCGACGGGCGNTTGCCGTACACGCCGAAGTCATCCGGCGTGGTGACGATTCCGCGGCCGAAGAGATGCAGCCAAACGCGGTTGGCCATCACGCGCGCGGTGAGCGGGTGCTGCGGATGGGCCAGCCATCGGGCCAGTTCCAACCGGCCGCTTTGCTTGGCGTTGACCGGCACCGTGTCGGTTATTTTCATGGCGGTAAGGAAGCCGCGCGGGACGGCTTCGCCCAGCTTGTTGGATTCACCATTGCGATTGATTTTGGCATTGCCAACCTTCTTCGCGTCGCGCACGCCCATGGCGAGATTCTTCGGCGACGGCGCAGAACGGTTGCGCTGGGGCGGGAGCACCTTGCCGCTGCCCTTGGGGCGACCGGAGGCGGTGTGCAGTTGCTGCGCCTCGCCGGCGCTAAGCGCGCGCGGGAAGAGGGCAAACTGCGTCAGGTTGCCGGTGAGGGTCATGTTAAAAAAATCGTTCCGACCGCCGATGAGAATGTCCTGCGCGCCACCGGTGGTAACCGGCACTTCGCCGTCGACTTCCGGCTTGGGATCGCCGTTGAGATACAGCCGCGCGCGTTTGCCGTCGCGCACGAACACGAGGTGATTCCACGTGCGCGGCGGGATAATTGTGCGGCCGGGCAGCGACACGGCGCCCTTGTTGCCGTTGAAGAAGAAGAGTTTACCCGCATGCGGGTTGCCCTTGTAATTGCCGCCGATGCCGATCTGGTCACCTGGCGCACCTTTTGCCCCGAGTGGGCCGCGCGAAAACATGTAGCCCGTCACTGCGCGCGCGTTGTTTTCGAGATCGTTCCTAAACCAAAACGACACCGTGTACGCCTTGAGGTCGGCCTTCAGCTTGCCCTCGATCCAGCCGCCGTCAAATGCGCCGGTGTTTTCCTTGGAAAAGCTGACGGCCTTTTTTTTGGTAAATCCTTCGGGCATCGTCTCGAGCTTCAGGTGCAGCCCGGGCTTCAGTGCAGCGATTGCGGCGTCGTAACCCTCAGCAAAATTCGGCACGCCGGCGGTCTGCTTCAGCTTCGGGTCAGGCGCGGCATCTTTGCGATTCATCGTCTTTAGCTCATGCAACGGCGTAGCCGGCGCGGTGAGGCCCTCATTGGCGGCGCGGCCCCAGAGGGTTTCGGTGCTGGTGAAGATGCCGGCGAGCGCGTAGTAGTCGCGCGTGGGGATGGGGTCGTGCTTGTGATCGTGGCACCGCGCGCAGGCGACGCTAAGGCCCATCACTGCCGTGCTCACCACGTTGATTTGGTCCGCCACCACGTCCATGGCGAAATTGTTGTTCATCGCCTTGGCGGGCTTGGAACCGAGTGCGAGGAAACCGGTGGCGACGAGATGACGATCACGCTCCGCATCGTCCTTGGCAGGCAGGAGATCACCGGCGATTTGCTCGGCGAGGAAACGATCGTACGGCGTGTCGCGGTTGAAGGCGTCGATCACGTAATCGCGATAACGCCACGCGTGTGGAAAGGAGGCGTTGCGGCCGAGGCCGTCGTCGCCGTTGGATTCGCCGTAGCGTGCGACATCCAGCCAGTGCCGCCCCCAGCGTTCGCCAAAATGCGGAGAGGCGAGCAAGCGGTCGACGAGTTTCTCAATTGCCGATTGCCGATTTTTGATTGCAGCTTTTTGAAAGGCTTCGACCTCCTCAACCGTGGGCGGCAGTCCGGTGAGGTCATAATTGAGGCGGCGGATCAACGCCGCAGCGGACGCATCGCCGGTGGGCTGCAGTTTCTGCGCTTCCATGCGCGCGAGCACGAAGCGGTCTAGCGGATCGCGCGGCCAATCGGTCCGCTTCACCTTGGGCGGTTGTGGTTTGCCGATGGGTTGAAAGGCCCAGAGGGATTCATCGGCAACCGGAGCGGCTTTCGGCCAGAGAGCACCAAGTTTTACCCATTGCTCGAAATCGCGGATGACCGGTTCGGGCATCAGCTTATGCGACGGATGCGTGTCCACCGCGCGAAAGATGCTGACGATGCCGGCGGCCTGTACGGGCGTGATCGGTTGATCGAAACGAATCTTCTCGGTCTTCTTCGCCGAATGACAGTCGTAACATTGCTTCACCAAGACCGGCCGAATCTTGGCCTCAAAGAACTGCCGCTGCTCCGGCGACACCTCAGCCTGTGCGGTGTGGAGCAGCGCGGTCAGCAGCAGGAAGGTGGGCGAGGGACGCATTGACTATTTCACCTTTAACTTTTTCCACGCGGTGATGGTGCGTTGGAGGTTGGTCTTGGCGTCGCCGCGAATGCCGTAGCATTGGAAGCCGATGACGCCCTTGAAGCCGTTGGCCTTTAACAAGGCGAGCAGGGCGACCTGGTCGTAGCTTCCGCGGTCGAGGGTTTGGATGAGCTGGCCCCAGTTGTTGCCGCCGATCTCAGCGCCGCTGGTGCTCACGCGCCACAGGAGCGGCGCGGCGTCCTTGAGCGCAGCCTTAAGGTTGGTCTTGGGTTCCACGCGCAGGAAGTGGCAGAGGTTGAACATCACACCAACATTGTCGCGCTTAGCTTTGCGTGCAATGCGGACCGCGTCGCTGAGGCGGTCGATGAAAAAACCGGTGTGCGGGTAGAGCACAATTTTCACGCCGTGCGCCTTGGCCTTGTCGGCAATCTCCTGCACGAAAGCGACGGCCTGCTCGTCGGTGTTGTTGCGTTTGTTACCCTGCACGTATAGCTCGAGATAGGTGTCGCGGCCCTTCAGGTGGGGCAGGGCGGCGACGATGGCTGGGTTGTAGGTGTGGCCCTTAGCGCCAAGGCGACCGCCGACGTAAAAGCTGTAAAGCTTGAGGCCGGCCTCATCGTAGGCCTTGAGGCGCGCAGGCAGCGGGAGATCAGCGCCGAGATTGGCCGAACCGATGCCGTCGTAGCCCAGCTCCTTGAGCACGGCAATGCGTTGCTCGACCTTGCCAAAGTGGACGCCGTTTTGAAACGCAAACACCGGCCAAGGTTTTTCGGCGGCGTGCAGGGCGGCCGTGGTGAGGATCAGGAGGAAAAACTTTTTCATGCTACAGGCGTTTGATGCGGGTGATCTTGGTGATAGTTTTGCGCCCGTTCTTGACAGTGGTTTCGCCCTCGAGCTGGACGAGTGAGCCGACGCTGGCATCGAGGCGGATATTGTGGACATTGCCGAAGCTCGGGCGAATCTCCAGCTCTTTGCCGCCGGAAAGCTGCACAAGATAGAGATTGAGATCGTCAGGCTTCACGCTGATTTTCAACAGGCCCTTCACGGCGATTTGTTTGTCGTCCTCCTTGGTGATCTTCCACGTGCCGTCGTCCACGTAGCGCGGCGGGAGGTTCGCCTTCTCGGAAATGCCGGGCAACACGCCGGTGGAGTTTCCATACTGGTCGCGCTGTACGCCCATAATCTGCATGAGTTTCAGGTGCAGATTTCCATTGGGCAGGTTGGGATACTCGACATAACGGCCGGGCTGTATCTGCCCGCCGCCGCCGCCGGCCAGCACGAGAGGGAGGTCGGAGACGGAATGATAATCGCCGTGCTTAATGCCGGACCCGAAGAGAACGGCGCTGTTGTCGAACACGTTGCCCTCCGGATCGGGCAGGGCCTTGAGGCGGTTGATGAACCGCGCGAACTGACTGATGTACCAAAGGTTGATGCGGTCGTAGCCGTCCAGTCCCGAGGAACGATTGCGCGTGCGCACAAAGTGCGAGAGCATGTGCAGTTCATCGTTGATGCCGAGGAACTCGAAGGTCGACCGGCTCTCAGTGTGGGCCATCATCAGCGTGCTCACACGCGTCATGTCCGTCCAGAACGCCAGTGCCATGAGGTCGAGCATGGCGGCGGTGCGTTCGGCGAGATTGTTGGCGGCGCGCAACGGTTCGATCTGTCGCAGCTTGGCATCACGCGCGGCGTTGCCCTGCGCGTTGAACTGGTCGATATCGCGCTCCACGTCGCGTACCGATTGCAGGTACTGCTCGAGCACCTGTTGATCGCGCCGGCTGGCCTTGCGCGCGATGGCAGCGTAACTGTCCTTCACCTCGTCGAGCACACTGGCGGTGCGCTGACGAAAGCCGCT
>PBLV01000001.1 GCA_002721895.1 Verrucomicrobiales bacterium | reverse complement strand
TGGACTTCGTTGGCCCGTATCAGCCCACGCCTTTCAGCTTCAACGGCGAAGCGCAAAACGTGAAGCCCGCCGACCTCGCCGGCTGGGAAAGCCCCATCATGCCCAAGGGCGAAAAGCACAAGCCGAAGCGCACGGTGAAACGGAAGTAGTCAAAGGACATCAGCACACGTAAAAAACTTGCCTTGCCTGCGGGGGGGGGGGGTATGTTTTCGGCATGTCATTTAATATGAAACAGTTCACGATTTCATTCTCCGCACTCGCCATCTCTGTAGCCTTGGTTGGCTGTGGCGGCGGTGATGGCGATGGCGGCAAGGCTGAATCAAAAAAGAAATCGGGCGGAACTCCGCCAAAGGCCAGCGACAATCAAAAGCCGGCCGAAGCTTCTCTTGCGACCTTTCTCAAGGGTAAAAAAATAGTTGTCAAGGACTCGGATTCGCCAAAACGGGCGATGTTTATTTTTGAAGAGATTGATGGTTCGCCGATGTTTGCCATGGCTTTGGAAACACCGAAAGGGTACAGAAAGAGAGATTTCCCTCAGGGCGCTTATGAAGTTGATGGGCTGGAGGTCGAAATGCCTAATGGGTATTATCTGGTTTTTTCCTCAAAGACACCCAAAGCCGGCGATACAATCAAAGTGAGAGAGTCAGCCGATGCGGATGTGCCGGAGCCGAGTGGGCCCGGTGATCCCAGCGGACCCGGCGATCCCAACGGGCCCGGTGATCCCAGCGGACCCGGTGATCCCAGCGGACCCGGTGAACCAAGTAGTCCCGGCGACCCCAGCGGTTCTGGTAAACCTCTCGATAAGGTCGATCCACAAGAGCCAAGAATAGTTGCTACATTTATCATCGACAAAATCATTGATGCCGATGAAAGCGTAAAATTCATTGATCCGAAAAAATCACAAGCCGATCAGAACCGGATGTTAAAGAGCATCAACAATTTGAAGCAAATGCACTCATCACTGCCCGGAGCTGATGGTGGTTACCCTGCCGGATGGGGTGATAGTTTGCTCAAAAAATGGGACTATGATGATACGTTGGAAATTTTTCTATCCCCGAGGTTGCCCGGCTACGAAAAGTTAAGGGCACAATTGGAAGCGCAGTTGAAAGCGGGCAAAGATATTAGTAAAGAGGCTCGGATATCCCACTACGCCCTTAATAAGTCCCTGATTGGCAAAACAATCAATGATGTAACATACAATGATGTCAAAGACGTTCACGCAACTGTTTTGATATTCGAGTGTGAGTTAGGCTGGAATGGAGCTGGTGGTCTTGAAGATGCATTGAAATTCATGGACAAACATCAGCTTAATACCATCGCGGTCGTTTTGGTAGATGGCAATGGGAAACCAGTCACCCGTGAAGAGTTGAAAAAACTGACGTGGAAAGTAGGGCCTTAGAGTTTTTCCAAGTCGTTTAAGTCCTGATGCCGCCCACGAGCAGGTATTCAACGTCGTGGGAGTGCAGCAACCTCAAAAACTCTTTGAAGTCGGATGGCAGCTGGGTCGTAGCCATAAATGATTTGGCGCTGGATTTCCACGGCCTCCATTCGCGCGGCGGGCGACTGGGCCAGCCAGTAGTCGCGGTCATCCGGCGGCTGGTGCAATGACTGGATGGCCACGGCTGTCTTGTCGAGCTTGGCTCTGGCGGCTACCGTCTCCATGCAGAAATCCTACCAAAATCCGGCCTGTTTTTCAATGACACGAAAACATGCTTTGCGAATGGGGCGGTGGCGCGGATACTGGGCGGCCGATCCATGAGTACACAAAAAATTTCACGCCGTAAGGCGATGCAGCTCACTGCGGCTGGCGCGGGAGCGTTGGTAATCTCGAAGGACTTCCTCAAGGCACAGGAGGCGGCGTCGCCGTTCGGGCCACAGTTTTCGCGGTTGGAGTCGTTGACCACCGGCGAGTGGTGGAAGCGGCCGGGCAATAACGGTAAGCCGGCACCAAGAGGCCGCAAAGGCGCGCCGCCGAGCATGAATGTGCCGCGCGATGAGGTGGTGGCGTTTGCGATGTACACGCACCAAAACGGTGTGCTGAAATTATCAGCACAGCTTTTTCCGCTGAAGCCGGGCGAGAAGCGCGAGGCGCGGCTGGAACTGCAAAAGCCCGGTGAAGAGTGGAGCGTGGCCGCCAAGGCGGAGGTGCTGTACCCGGGCTGGGATGCGCATTTTCGCATCGAGAAATGGGACAACTCGCGCGACGTGAAATACCGCGTGTGCCACGGCGACCAGGCAAAGTTCGAGGGGGTTATCCGGAAGGATCCCACGGACAAGGACGAGATTGTCGTCGCCAACCTTTCGTGCAACTCCAGTCGCACCACCGGGCCGCGTACGGAGATTGTCGAAAATCTCAAGCGCCTTAATCCGGACCTGCTGTTCTTTGGCGGCGACCAACACTATCGCCACACCGAGCACACGGTTGGCTGGATTGAGTTTGGCCTGCAGTACCGCGACATCATTCGTGACCGGCCGACAGTGGCCATCCCGGACGACCACGACGTGGGCCACGGCAATGTATGGGGCGAAAGCGGCAAGCGCTCGACCATCCCCGGCGACGCCGACGGCGGCTACAAGTTTCCGGTGAAATATGTGAATCAGGTGCAGCGTCAGCAGACCTCAAGCCTGCCTGATCCGGTGGATGCAAAGCCGGTCAATCGTGGCATTGGCGTGTACTTTACGCGGCTGAATGTCGGCGGCGTAGACTTCGCCATTCTTGAGGATCGCAAATTCAAGACTGGCCCCGCGGGCAAGATTCCCAAGATGGGCCCGCGCCCCGATCACATCAACGATCCGAAATACGATCCGAATAAAATCGATCTGCCCGGCCTGCAATTGCTCGGCCCGCGTCAGGAAAAGTTTCTCAATGATTGGTCCGCTGACTGGACCGATGCCGAGATGAAAGGTGTCTTGTCGCAAACCGCCTTTTGCGGCGCGGTGCACATGCATGGTGGGCCCAAAAATCGTCTGTTGGCCGATCTTGATTGTAACGGATGGCCGCAAACGCCGAGCCGCAATGCACTCAAATTAATCCGCCGCGCGTGGGCCGTGCACCTTTGTGGGGATCAACATCTGGCGGTAGTGGTGAAACATGGCATCACCGATCATAGTGACGGCCCGTACGGTTTTACCGGTCCGGCATTGGTGAACACCATCTACGGCCGTTGGTGGCATCCGCTCGACGAAAAACCTGGTCCGAATCCGGTGCCGAATAGTCCGCTGCCGTGGACGGGCGATTTCAAGGACGGCTTAGGCAACAAGATTTCCATGATGGCCTACGCCAATCCGGAAAATCGCGCCGAGGAAAAGAAACGCGCTGACGGCTTTGGCATCGCGCGATTTAACAAGAAGAATCGGCAGGTCACCTTCGAGTGTTGGCCGCGTTTTTGCGACGTGCGCGAAGGCGACAAGGCGCAATTCGCAGGCTGGCCAGTCACTGTTGATCAATCTGCTAATGATGGCCGCAAGGTCGCCGGTTGGCTGCCTGAGTTGCGCTTCGCTAAAGGCACGCACCCGGTGGTGCAGGTGATTGAGGATGAAACTGGTGAGGTGTTATATACCACCCGTGCAACAGGCAATCGTTTTCAACCGCGTGTTTACTCAAAAGGCAAACACACCGTGAAGGTCGGCGCGCAAAAGCCCAACGCCAAGACGCTCAAGGGCCTTGAACCCAAGGCGAAGAAAGCCGCCGGCAAACTGGACGTGGCGCTTTAGTGGTAAAATCCGCGCCATGGACGGCCACGTGCGAATAAATTCCATCAAACATAGCCTGGGCAAAGGAAAGGGTAATTGGGCTACCTTGACACTTTGACAATGCCTCACGAAAGTAAGTGTGTGAAACACTTCGTCCTCATTATTTTCCTGACCGTCAATGTGCAAGCTGGTCAAAATGCGGCGCCGTCATCGCATTTGGTGTTTGATGACAACTTCCCGGGTGACATTATAATCAATGAAGTACGCGTGCCCAAGGCGGGTGAGGCAACCTATACCTACTACGAAACGCTCGGCTGGCGTGGGCGAGCGGCCGGTTACGCGGGGATTCAGGCGCATCCCAAGGCGCACAATTATATTTTCTCCATTTGGGATCACAAAGCTCACTCCGCACCCATCCGCGCGATTCATCGCGGGCCGGGCACTTTAACGGAAAAATTCGGTGGCGAAGGCACCGGTTTGAAGTCGTGGAACTTTACGCTCGGCTGGGAGGTTGACACTTGGTACACGCTTGTCTCCCGGGCTTGGGCTATGGGCGATCATACCTATTACGGGTTCTGGAGCCGCTCCGGCAAGACCGGCCAATGGACGCATTTGGTGACGATGGATGTCGCCGCCAAACAGGCATTTTTTGAAGGGGGCACCGATGCGTTTATCGAAGATTGGCTGGAGACTGGCAAAAACGTTCGCACCTCGAATTTGCGAGGCGGCTGGAAACGCCGGTTGGACGGTCGCTGGCACGCCTTTGGTAGCGCTCGCTACTCGGTGAATTACTGGGATCTCGCCCCCGGGAAGCGATCCTTCAATTTCAAAACCAACTGGAACGGGGGTGTGGCCAAGGATGCCTCTGGTGAGTTTTACTTTATGACTGCCGGCGGCAAGGAGACCCGGCCCGCCACTAAGAACCCCTCCAACCATGCAATCGTGCGGAAGGCTACGCGACCGGATTTTGCGCCCTTAAAAATCAAGACCGCTCGAGCCAAATGGAATAAAAAAACGCTCATTGTGGAATGGGAAACTGACTCGGCAACCCTTCCGCAGTTTTCCTATCAGTTGAGTTATGAAGGGCAGGGGAAGACTGCCATAAGCGCCGTGATGCCCCATGCCCGCAGCGCTACGCTCTCCATCCCACAACCTGGGAAGGCGACCGCATATCTGACCTGCGAAGATATCCTCGGTAACCGATCCAAAGCGTACATACTTAATCTTGTCCCAGTACCTTGATGCGGGACCGCATGGTAATGCAGAAGATTATCGCTGCAGCTTTCTTGTGGATTGGTCGCAGCTACTTTAGTTGCAGGAGGGCGGTCACCGGCTGGTGATCGCTGGGGATTTGTTTGAATTCTTTGAAGAGTATAATCTCGGTGCGATCTACCTGCATTGGGCCGCGGGTGAGCACCCAGTCGATGCGGCGGGCACTGCGCTGGGTTTTGCGNAANCTGTTGAAGGTGTTCCAGTCGCCGTTCACTTTTTCTTTGGCCACGGCAAANGAATCGTGGAATGCGCCCTCGGCGGTGAGCGTGGTGTAGGCGCGGTTGGCCTTGGCGACGGCGTTGAAGTCGCCGACGAGAATGACAGGCAATTTGGTTTTCAGTGCGTTGACGCGCCGCAGAATCAGCTCGGCGGATTTCTCGCGCGAATTCTGCGAGCGATGATCGAAGTGGGTGTTCCAAAAATAAAACTCCTGCTTCGTCTGGCGGTCCCGGAATTTCACCCACGTGACCATGCGCTTGACGGTGTTGCCCCAGCTGGCGGAGCCGACTTTTTCCGGTGTGTCCGACAGCCAAAAATGTTGGGTCTCCAGCGGTTCAAAGCGGTCGTGCCGGTAATAGATGGCCATGAATTCCCCGCGCTTGCCGCCCTCGCGCCCGACGCCAATCCATTTGTGATCATTCAATTCCTGTTCTAGAAACACGAGCTGATGATGCAGCCCTTCCTGCGTGCCGATGAGGTCGGCTTTGGAATCGCGGATCACTTTGGCCACGCCCTCGCGCCGTTTGGGCCAAGCATTCGCGCCGGTGGCACTGGCGTAGCGGATGTTAAAGGTCATCACCTTGAGGGTGGCGGCCGGTTCGGTCTTTTTTTGGGCAAAGAGATCGGCGCCGAACAGGAGCGAAAGAGCCAACAGGGCGCGCATGAAGTGTAACTGCATGAGCGGAGTGTCCGGGGTGGTGGCGGATTCTTCAAGCGGGAAACATTCGGGCGGCGCCGGTTGAGGTTTGACCTCGTGCAAAGGCTCCTCAATGCTCGATGCATGACACAGTGGTTTGCACTAATATGGCTAAGTTGCGTGGGATTGCTTGTGGCGGNGCCGCGGCCGAACATCATCGTGTTCATGGTCGATGACTACGACAAGTATGAGACCAGCGTGTACGGCGGCAAGGTGCTGACGCCGAANCTGGANCGGCTGGCGCGGGANGGGATCACCTTTGAAAACGCGCACGTCACCAGCACNGTNTGNACGCCNTCNCGNTACACNTTNCTGACNGGCCGATANGCGGGNTCGGCNTACTCGGCGGAATTTNTGGAGCTGTTNCCNAAGGGNCAGCAAAGCCTGCCNGGNTTCAACNTGGANCTNGAGCCGGACAANCAAAACGTGGNNGCGNTGCTGGCCAAGGCNGGNTACGCCACGGGNATGGTGGGNAANTTTCATGTNGGNCCANNGCTNAGNGATNCNNAGTTTCGGNNNAAATACGGGCTGCATGAGATTGAGAAAAACGTCCCCTACACGGCGGANCTAAACCGTAAAAAGTTTGAAAACGAAAAAGGCTATCGGAAGGCCGTGAAGGATTTNGGGTTCACGTGGGCCAAGAATATTTATTGGGACAANACCAAGGCACCGTTNCAAANTCANAATCCNGAATGGACNGCNGCNGCCGCGGTNGAGTTNATNGAGCNNCACNGNGAGGGNCCGTTTTANCTGCACTACTGCACCACGCTNCTGCANGGNCCGAANGGTTCNTGGNACAAGTCGCTGGACAAACCGAGGGTGACCGGCGAAGGCGTNATTGACGCNGATTTAAACGTNCTGCCTCCGCGNGATTCGGTCATGAAACGAATCGAGAAAGCNGGGTTGACCTCCAATCAAGCTGGTTACCTGTGGATGGATGATTCNCTCGGGTTGATCCTCAACAAGCTTGATCAATTGAAGCTAACGCATAACACGATCGTGTTGTTCGTGGCCGATCATGGCTCGGGTCACAAGGGGTCGTTATACAAGGCCAAGGGCACGGAGGTGCCGTGCATCATGCGCTGGCCGGCCGGCATGAAGGCAGGCGTGCNCAGTGAGGAGCTNATCCAAAATACCGACTTTGTACCNACATGGTTTGAACTCGCCGGTGTGAAAAAGCCGGCTGCTTACCGGATGGATGGNGTAAGTCTGGCACCGTTGTTNAAGGCGCCTCATCAGCCTGTACGCGAGTATGTCTATGCNGAGATCGGCGCCGCGCGGTCCATCAANACCAAGACGCACAGCTACATTGCTTTGCGCTACACACGGGAACAGGTTGCCGGTGTGCAGGAGCNGCANCGGCGTCATCTGAAAGCAATGACCGGATTGAGCGGCGGGGTGTCACGTTCAATTGCCACGCATCCCCATGCCTACACTGGGGATCAACTGTATGACTTGAAACGNGATCCTGATGCGCAGAATAACCTCGCCACCCAGCGACGCCATGCCAAGACCTTGNACGAACTGAAGCAAAAGNTGACAACTGAACTGAAGCGATTTCCCAACCGGCCCTACGGTGAATTTGTGCCGGGCGGCAATGCCTTGGCCGGCGGCGGTTACGAGGAGGTTTTTGCAACCCTTCGAAAAGCAGCGGCTGGTAAGAAGCCAAAGAAAAAGTGATACGTAATACGTTGGTATTTTGGGTGTTGATTATAGNGCCGGTCTGGGCCCAGCCAGTCGTGCCCGGGTTGTCACACGAACGGCATGGGCTGGATGCGNCTGGGCAAGGGAGAGTGTTGATCGAGGAATTGCGTTGTGCGGGGTGCCATTCCGGGCCAGTGAAACGCAAGCTGGGGCCGGATTTGTCNGGNGTGGGCGCGCGCGTGGAGNCGGGTTACCTGAAGCGGTTTTTATTGGGCCCGCACNAAGCGGATCCNGGTACACAGATGCCGGACATCCTCGGGATGCTTCCAGAGGATGAACAGGATGCAACGGCTGAGGTGCTGACATATTATTTGAAAAGTTTATCCAAAGAAAAATTTTCGCGCGCCAAGGTGGATGCCGCGTTGGTTGGTGAGGGTAAAAAACTNTTNGAAAAGGTCGGNTGTATCACGTGTCACGCGCCGGGCAGTGGTGTGGGGCTAAAGCATGTNCCGGCCAAGTACGGGCTGGATTCGTTGTCGGCGTTTCTGTTTCAACCGCGGCACGCGCGTCCGTCCGGGCGAATGCCGGACATGAACCTCACCCGTGACGAGGCGCGGTCGATCGCCGCATATCTGTTGGGGCTGAAGGAGTTAAAGGTCACCGAGCTGAAGCNGGACTTGGCCAAGGTGCAGGCGGGGAAGCTGGTGTTTCGCCGCCTCAATTGTACTTCGTGCCACAAACTGCCGAATCAAAAATCGCAATNGAAGCTGCCAATGGCCGAGCTTACGGCCGGCCAAGGTTGTCTGGCCGAGAAGCCGGATGGCGTGCCGAATTTTCATTTGTCCGCCGCCCAGCGCGCCGCCATCGGCAAAGCACTAGCAGGNATCGACAAGCCGTTGCCGGATCGGCTGCAAGTGCAGCACNCCATGACGGCCATGAACTGCATCGCTTGTCATACTCGCGATGGCGCGGGTGGAGTGAGCAACACAATGTTCAAGCACTTCGGCACAGATGAGGAAGGGCTGGGCAATCCGGGTCGGATTCCGCCGACGCTCGATGGTGTGGCTGCCAAGCTGCGGCCGGAATGGCTGCGCAAGGTTTTATTTGATGCAGAGACGGTGCGGCCGTACATGCACACACGCATGCCCCAGTTCGGCGAGGCGGCACTAGCACATTTGCCACCATTGCTGGAAAAGGTGGATCACCTGCCGCCGGTGACATTCACCGAACTCAAGCGTGAGGAGCGTCGTCCGTATCGCAAGGCCGGCCATTTGCTGGTCGGCGACAAGGGGTTGAACTGCGTGGCTTGTCACAACTTCAATGGCAAACCCTCGCCCGGCTTGAAGGGGTTGGATTTGCTGACGTCTTTCGAGCGGTTGCAGCCGAACTGGTACGCGCACTTCATGCGGAATCCGCAAAAGTATCGGCCGGGCATCGTGATGCCGAACTTCTGGCCGGATGGCCAAGCGGTGCGGCAGGATGTGCTGGAGGGCAGCACGCATGAGCAACTGCGCGCGATGTGGCATTATTTTTCACTGGGCCGTTCAGCGCGTGATCCATCGGGGATCCGCTCGGAGGGCACGGATCTGGTGGTGTCCGATCGCACGCGAGTGTATCGCGGGCGTAGTCGGGTGGCGGGGTATCGCGGCATTGCCGTGGGTTTCCCTGGCGGCGTGAACTACGCTTTCAATGCGCAAAATGGAGCTTTAACCGCGCTGTGGCAAGGCGAGTTTGTGAGCGTGTACTGGGGCGGCCAAGGCGCAGGGAATTTTAATCCCAAGGGCCGCGCAATCGAGCTGCCACAGGACGTGGCGTTTTATCGCTTGGCCAAGCCCGATGCGCCATGGCCGTTACATCCGGTGATGACCAAGGAGAATCCGGTCAATCCTGATCCGCTGTACCCCCGCAATCGCGGCTACCGGTTTGGCGGCTATCAACTGGACAAGGATGCTGTGCCGACCTTTTTGTACCATACTGGCGAGGTGAGTGTGACGGATTGCTCCCATGCCCTGGTGACCAATCGCCTGACGGGGCTCGTGCGTACGTTGCGGTTGGAGGCGCCGAAGGCGGAGACGATTTATTTTCGCGTGTTGACCGGTAAGGTTCAGAAACTGGCGCCGGGCCAGTATGGCACGGACGGACTCAAGGTTTGGGTGCCGGAAGCCAATGCGCTGCTCCGCGGCCAAGGTGACGCCAAGGAGTTGTTGTTGAAACTTAATCTGCCCAAGGGGAAATCGGAATGTGGGATTCGTTATGAGTTGTCGCGTTAAATACAAGGCAATCGGTCTGGCCGGCTTGTTGGCGCTGCTGCCCGGCGTGCAGGCCGAGGAAGTGGGCGCGCGTTGGGGGACGGAGCAGCGTGAGCGTGAGTATTATCGGGTGGTCAGTGTGCCGATTCCCAAGGGGCAGGTGATTGAGGCCGGCGCGTTTGAGTTAATGCCGGACAACCGTATGGCGATCGGCACGCGGCGGGGGGATATTTATTTCATGAGCGGCGTGGATGACGAAAAGCCACGGCCGCGCTTCGAGAAGTTTGCCGAGGGTCTGGATGAGATTTTCGGCCTAGCCCATCGCCGAGGCGAGAAGGATGCCCTGTACGTAACTCACAGCGCAGAGTTGACTCGAGTGCGCGATACGAATGGCGATGGGCGCGCGGACCGATTTGAGACGGTGTCCGATGCGTGGGGCTATCGCAACTATCACGAGTACGCCTTTGGCTCGAAGTTTGATGCGCAGGGAAACCTCTACGTGGCGCTCGGGCTTTCTGCCTCTTACCACTCACGCGCACTCTTTCGCGGGTGGGCGATGAAAATCACTCCGGAAGGCAAGAGTATCCCCATCGCCAGCGGCCTGCGCAGCCCGGGCGGCATTGGGCCTAACGAACACGGCGCGCTGTTTTACATTGAGAGTCAAGGGCCGTGGAATTCCTCGTGCAGCCTCAAATTTCTGAAGCCCGGCGGGTTCATGGGGCATCCGGTGAGTTTCAACTGGTACTCGTACGCGCCGGACCTCAAGCGGCCGGTCGCGCCGGAAAGCGGCACCCGAATTGTCACTGAAAAGGAAAAGGTGAAGGAGCTTGTGCCGTACGCCGTGGTGTTTCCTTACATCCGCATGGGGCGTTCAATCACCGGTTACGTGGTTGATAAGACGGGCGGCAAGTTTGGGCCATTCGAAAACCAGATATTCCTCGGAGACTACACACAATCGATCATCATGCGCGCGACCACCGAGCAGATCAACGGCGTGTGGCAGGGCGCCTGTTATCCCTTTCGTGAAGGGCTCTCGACCGGGATCCTGAACGTGCAGTTCACTCCCAAGGGCCGTTTGCTGGCCGGCGGTACCAATCGGGGCTGGCCAGTGCGCGGTATTAAACCCTTTGCGCTGGAGCGGTTAGATTGGACCGGGAAAATGCCCTTTGAAATTAAGCGTATCCACATCACGCCCGATGGATTCAAAATCCTGTTTACCAAACCGGTTGATGCCAAGACCGGCAACGATCCGAAGAGTTATCAGGTCACCACTTTCACGCACATTTACCATGGTGGTTACGGCGGGCCGGAGGTTGATCAAACTACACCCACTGTGCAGGGCGCCGAGCTGGCTGCCGACGGCCTCAGTGCGCGCATCACGCTCAGCGAACTCAAGCGCGGGCATGTGCACGAATTCGATCTCGGCGCATTGCGCGATCGGCGTCAGGGCGAGCTGCTGCATCGTCACGCCTATTACACCGTCAATGAGATTCCCAAGAAATAACATGCGGTTTATATGGCTCACAATTCTGGTCGGATGCAATTCACTGGCTGCGGCGAGCTGGACTGCCACGCGCCAACTCCCGGCGTCGGAAGCTCATCAGGCGGCGGCTGCGGAAGGGGAGTTTGTGTATGCCATCACCAGCCGGTCGGTGGCAAAGTATGATCGCGCCACCGGCAAGCGTTTGGCCGTGAGTACCGGCGCGGCGCGACATTTGAACAGCGGCTTTTTTTTGCAGGGCAAACTGCTCTGCGCACACTCGAATTATCCGCTCAAGCCGGAGCGCAGCGAGATCAAGGTGCTGGATGTCGACACGATGAAGCTAACGAACTTCAAGGCCTTCGGCAAAGCCGGCGGTTCGTTGGTGTGGGTGCTGCACAAGGACGGGCATTGGTGGTGCAACTTCGCGCATTACGGTGCCGGCAACGCCAAGACGTTTCTCGCCAAGTACGATGATCAATGGCGTGAGCTGGCACGCTGGACGTACCCGCAAAAGGTGATTGGCCAGTTGGGCCGGTACAGTTTGTCCGGCGGCATTTGGCGTGGGGACGAATTGTGGGTGACTGGCCATGATGATCCGGTCGCCTTCCGGCTGCGCCTACCTAAGGTGGGTGGTGTGCTGGAGTACGTCGGCCAACATGCCGTGCCGTTTACCGGGCAGGGTTTGGCGAATGATCCGGTGACCGGGGGATTGATTGGCATCAACCGCGCCCGACGACAGGTGGTCTTTGCCGGACAGCAGGGCATCCGGTTGCGTGTGCTTTGTTATAACATCCATCACGCTGCCGGGGTGGATCGCAAGCTGGATGTGCCGCGGATCGCCAAGGTGATCCTGTCGGTAAAGCCGGATTTGGTTGCGCTGCAGGAGGTCGACAACAAGGCCGGCCGCTCGGAGGGTGTGGATCAGGCAGCTGAACTGGCGCGGCTCACCGGGATGCAGCATGCGTTCGGGGCGAACATTCCATTACAGGGCGGGTATTACGGTAACGCGATCTTGTCACGGCTGCCGATAGATCAACATCAGAATCATCTGTTGCCCAACGTGGATTCGGGCGAACAACGCGGGGTGCTGGAGGTTGGCTTTAAACTGCCTGGCGGCCGGCCGTTGCGATTGCTCGGTACGCACCTTGATCATCGACGGTCGGATGGCGAGCGGCTGGCGTCAGCCATCTTCATCAACACGATGGCGGGCAAAGAGCCTACCGTGCCGACGGTCCTGGCGGGCGACTTGAACGACGTGCTCGGTAGTCGCACGCTGAAAGAGTTTCAAAAATCATGGACACCCACAAATGCCAAGCCCATGCCAACCGTGCCGGTGGGTAAGCCAACGCGGCAGATTGATTTCATCCTCGTGCGGCCCGCGACACGGTGGAAGGTGATCGAGACGAAGGTGCTCGACGAAGCCGTGGCATCTGATCACCGCGCGATCTTTGCGATCCTTGAGCTGCGAGAATAGCGGCTACTTTTTCTTCGGCTTCGGTTTTCGAATTATGCTCACCTCATCCCACGGCTTGGCGCCGACGCGGCGGGCCCAGCCTTCGTAGAGTTTTTGCAGTGCAGCGGCCTTTTGCGGCATGGCCTTGGAAAGATCCCGCAGTTCGCTGCGGTCTCGGGCCATGTTGTACAATTCCCAAGGGGCGTTGTGCAGGGCGACGAGCTTGAAATCGCCCTGACGCACGGCGCGGTTGCCTTCGTGTTCCCAAAACAGGGTGCGTGGTCGGGCGTTGTCTTTCGTAAACACCGGCAGAAGATTTTCGCCTTCCATGTTTTTCACCGGCAACCCAGCGGCGGCGAGGCAGGTGGGGGCAATGTCGATGAGGTGGCTGGGCGTGTGGCGCAGGGTGCCCTTGTCCTTGAGGCGGGCGGGCCAGTGGACAATGAGGGGTGTAGCTACACCGCCTTCATGAGTGTAGCGCTTATACATGCGGAAAGGAGCGTTGCTGAGGTTGGCCCAGCCGCGGCCGGAGCTTGAGGACCAACCCCCGCGTCGGCCCCACTCGGCGTAGTTGTCCACGCGAGTCTCGGGATGCCGACCGTTCTTGGCGAAGAGCCCACGCCAATCATGCACGCCGGTGCCGGGCACGCCGTTGTCCACCATGAACAGGAATAAGGTGTTTTCCAGTCGACCGGCGGTCTTGAGCTTGGCTATAATCCGGCCGATGTTCTGGTCCATGCGGTCAATGATGGCCGAGTAGAGCGCCATCTTGAGGTCGAGCTCGTCGCGCAGCTTGGCGTCGTAGGTTTCCCATTGAGGCACATCCGAAGGCGAGAGCTGCCAGTCTTTTTTAATCAGGCCCATCTGCACCATGCGCCGATAACGCTCCGCGCGCAATTTGTCCCAGCCTATATCGCGGAATTTGCCGCGGTACTTTTTAGTATCCTCTTCGCGCGCATGCAGTGGGAAATGCGGCGCGTTATGGGCGACGTAGAGAAAAATCGGTTGATCGGCGTGTTTCGTAAACGCCTCGTCCATGAAATGTAGTGCGTAATCGGTGAAGACATCGGTGGTGTACCATTCCTGATCGGGCCGCAGATGGTTCACGGGCGTCTCGGTGCCGGGCAGTACAATCTTGTCATCGAGAAACACAGGGCAATGCTCCAGCACGGTGAAGTAGGAATCGATGAAGTTTCGCGTGCCATAAAAGCGATCGAACCCGCGCGCGACGGGCGATTGTTTCGGCTCGGTGCCGAGATGCCATTTGCCGGTCATCATCGTGCGGTAACCGCCCTGACGCAGCCGCTCGGCGAGCGTCGGCACGTTGGGCAGGATCGTGCCACTGTAGCTGGGCAACCCGCGATCCCGCGTCATGTGCCCCATGCCCGCCTGATGTTGGTACACGCCAGTCAGCAACGCCGCCCGCGAAGGACAACACCGGCCGGTATTATAAAACTGCGAAAACCGCAGACCGTTGGCTGCGAGTTTATCCAACACGGGCGTTTCAATCTCTCCGCCGTAACAGCCGAAATCCGAAAAGCCGGCATCATCCGCCATGATGACGACGATGTTGGGCTGTTTTTGGTCAGCTCCAAGCAATAGAAGAGGCGTAAGTAGTATTATTAGAAACAGGTGAGTTTTACTCATATTATAAATTTTATGGGGTCGAGACCTTCAGTTCGACTAGGTGTCCATTAATGGCTTCTTTGGGGGATTCAGAATCAACGGGATCGTTATCAAAATGCCCAACCGCGAAGTTTTCTTTTGGATGTGTATGTAGTAATCCCTGAGGATTTGATCCACCAGTAGTCGAGTTTCTTCCTACTTGCAGGGAAAGATTTTCTGCATTAAAGCGCACGATTACATTCAGTTTGGATTGCTGCCCCTGAATAGCTGCAATCCTTTGAAAGGATTTTTGGCCGTAGCGCACACAGAAATATAGGATACCTTGTTTGGCGTACAACGCATAGCCTGTCTTCGTACCACCATGGTCAATAATGGCGCCGTGGGCTTTTTTCCCAGCCGGTATTTCAATGGTTGCATTAATCAGGATTGATTTACCATTTAGTTCCGGTAGCGAAGCAGTGGAGTACGTATGACCGAGCTTTACCTTTTTCCAGTCAATGGGTTTCGTTGGGTTTATGGGGTCTGAACGGCGGGCCTTTTTGGTGGTAGGATATAGAGTAACTGGATTTTCCACAAAACCGGCCGGGCGTTTGTTGGCGGCAAGATCGGCAGTCATGGTTTCAGCAAGCTGCGTCAGGCGCGCGACAATGTCCGGATGTTGCGCGGCGAGGTCGGTTTGTTCGCTGATTTCATTTTCCAGATTGTAAAGGCGCCCGCCGTTGGCCAGATCAGCGTTGCGCTGGCGGAAGCCCATGCCTAGCGATTGACCGGTGAGGGCGAGTTTCCATGGGCCCTGTCGCACAGCCTGCAGCTTGGTGCCGCGGAAGTAATGCCAGGTGTCGCGCGGGGATTGTTCGGCTTTGCCGAGGAGCCAATCGGAGACATCGAGGCCGTCGATTTTCACGTCCTGTTTGATTTTACCGCCAGCCAAGGAAACGAAGGTGGGCAACACATCGGTGGTGCCGGCGATGCCGGCGGATTCCGTGCCGGGCGCGATGGTACCTGGCCACCAGGCGAGGGTCGGTTCGCGCACGCCGCCTTCCAGCGTGCAGCCTTTGCTACCGCGCAACGGCCCTGATACACCTCCGGCTTTACCCTTGGACGTCCACGGGCCGTTGTCGCTGGTGAACAGCACGAGCGTGTTCTCGGCGAGCTTCAGCTTTTTTAAGGTCTCCAACACCTGCCCGACGCTCCAATCGACTTCCTCAACCCAATCGCCGTACACGCCGTTCTTGGATTTACCGGCAAAATCCGGGTGCGGATACAGCGGCACATGCATGGCGGTGTGGGGCAGGTAGAGGAAAAAGTTTTTTTCCGCCTTGGCGCTGGCTTCGATGAATTTCACGGCCTCCTCGGTATACTCCCGGGTGATGCGTCGCTGGCCTTCATCCTCCAGTAGCTCGGCTACCTTGTCATCGCGCAGCAACGGATGCACGCGCTTGCCCGTGGCGGCGGCAGTGCGTCCCATGTCGTTGGAGTAGGGGATGCCGAAGTAGCCGTCGAACCCATGCCGCGTGGGCAGGAACTCGGGTTGATCGCCCAGATGCCATTTGCCTACGCACATGGTGGTATAGTCCAGCTCGCGCAAGTACTCGGCGATCGTGTGTTCCTTGGGGTTCAAACCGTTGCGGCTCGCAGGAAAAAACACGCCCGGCACGCCGACCCGGGGCGCGTAGCAACCGGTCAATAACTGTGCCCGTGAGGCCGAGCAAACCGGCGCGGCGTAAAAACTGGTGAGCTTGCGCCCTTCTTTCGCCATGCGATCCAAGTGTGGCGTCCGATTGAGTTGGGATCCAAATGGCCCGATATCGCCGTAGCCCATGTCATCAATGAAGATCAACACCAGATTCGGCCGGGCCACAATGGATTCGGAACACCACAGCCAAACCAGCAACAAAAAAACCAAATGTTTCATGCGAACGACGAGGCTAGTGCGGGGCAAGAGCGGGGGCAAACCAATATGCTTTGACGGACACGGTTGGCTCGGGGATGCTGCGGCATGCGATGGATGTTCCTGGTATGGATTGGGGCCGCCGGTTTGTCCGCCGAGGAACTTCAGCAACTGCCCGCCGACCGTGCGAAGGCATGGCGCATCACGCTGGATGAGGATGGGAATCGTGCGCTGGAATTAAATGAGCGGCGCATCCTGACCGAAGGGCACGTTGATTTTGCCTATTACACCTACCACGCGGTGATGCGGGTGGATGGCATGGTGCGGCGGTTTGGGGGCTCGGAATCGATCGGCGTGCGTGGGGGCGCGTTGCGCAAGGATCATGCGGCGTTGAAGGGGGAGGTGTTGGCGTTTCACGATTTTGTGCGGTACGAGTTTCGCAACAAACATGGGGCCATATCGGCTGATGGTAAGGCGAAGACTGAGGCGGTTTATGATGACCTCTTTGCGTTGGCCAGCGGGCATGTGATTGTGAAGCAGGGCGAGCGGGAAGGGGCACTGGGAGCCCAACTGAAGCTCGTAGTGCCGATAAAATACGAGCGGCTGGTGTACCTCGGAGGCGGTCGGTTTGGCGGCGGATTGAAGGGGCGCTTTGGGGTGTTTGATGCAGCGGGAAAAGTGATTGTGCCGTTTGAGCACGATACACTTTCCGATCATCACATCCACGGTGTGCACCTGATTGGATCGTCCCGCAAAAATCTTGCCGGCGTGATCAATGCCAAGGGTGAACTGGTGTGTGAGCCGCGCTTCAAAATCCAGCGTGGCCCCAATCGTGAGGCGGGCCGAATATTTGTCGCCGACACACAAACCGGTGAACAGGGCTACATCAATAGCGAGGCCAGGTTTGTGCCCAACACGACTATTCAGGCGTACTTCCGTGAGTGGCGGGTGGCGCCGGATGATCCCGGGCGCGCGGTGGTTTATCGGCTGGCGCGTGCGGCTTGGGAGGATGCGGTGAAGCGCTACAAGGATCAACTGCCGCCCGGCAAGGCACCAGGCAAACTGCACACGTATCCGGCGGAGAAAGATTTTAAAATGGAACTACACCTGCGCGCCAACGGCAAGGGGGCATTGCACGTCGGCCTGTCACAGGGCCTGGTGGAGTGGAGCGAAAAAGACGGCGTGCTGGAGCTAAAGCTGTACGGCATTCTGGCCGGCCGCGCGCGGGTGACGGTGAAAGAGGGCGGGTTGATTTATGAGCAACTCACGCGCACCACTCGCTCAGGCAAGCTGTTGGAGAATCCATTGCCTCAACCGGTTCGTTTCGAAAAAAAACCGGTGACCCTCGGCACCCGGGATCGCGTGCTGGAATTGGTTTACGCGGAGAAAGGGCCGCACGATAAACCGCGGCGGATGCAGTTCCTCGGCTTTCGCGACGGCGGTGTGGGCGTGGAGATCACCGACGAATTCGGCATTGGCCAAGGCACGCTGCGGTTGGCGCGCGGCGATTGGCCGGCGAAGTTGCAGCTGCGCCTCCGCCTCAAGGGCCTCGAAGGCATTAATGTGAAAGTGGGCCAACAAGGGCTTCCGCGGGAAGCTTTGAACATTCGCCTGCTCGATCCCACGGGCAAACCGCTCGAGGGTAAGCACCGGCTTAATCGTCCGGGGTATTATGAGGCCACCATTCCCGCCGCGGCCATCAAGGGCGCGAAGGAAATCAAAATCCGTTGGGTGGATTTTTATCGCTAAACTCCTGTGCGCATCGGATTGCTTTATTTGTGGATGGCACTGTCGGCTCTCGGGACGGGCAAGCCGAACATCGTCCTGATCTTGTCCGATGACATGGGGTGCGGGGACGTGGGTGGTACCCTTGCCAGTTCCTATTTTGACCTTGTTAGATCAATCCATGCGTCATAAAAAAAGCTGCCTTAAGGGCTTGAAGAATTACGAGGCCAATAAAGGGTTTATCTCCATTTTTTAGGAACCAGAATACTGCAGAAATGATCATTCATTGGACACGTTGCAAAACTGGGTTACGGGGCTTGATGGCTTTTGTGGCCGTTTGTATCACCCAACAATTCTGCAAGGCCTCTGCCGAATTAGACCCGATTGCACTGGAGGAGCAAGCGACGCGAGTGCTTGGCACTTATTGCATTGCCTGCCATGGCCCTGAAAAACAAAAGGCCAAAGTACGGCTGGATGTCTTGGAAACCATCGACGCGGTCGATCGCCAGAAGCTTTTCAGCAAGATTCAAGAAATAATCCAACTTGGCGAAATGCCGCCAGAAAAGGAAAAGCAGCCGTCAGAATCTGAGAAGAAAATTCTCCAGCAATGGCTGAACAGCCAACTCACAGGCAAGGCAGCGAAAGTACTGGCGGAGAAATTAAAACGATTTGAGTACGGCAATGTCGTCAAGCATGAGGACCTCTTCTCTGGCGAGTACGCGGATCTGCCGGGGTACTCTTATGACCGACGCTGGATGATCAGTGAGTTTATTTTCAATGAAAAGGCCAACCGCCTGCTCGATTACAAACCGACGCGCACCATCTATGGAACCTCCCACCGGGTCGCCGGTGACAGCGGTGTCCACTGGAGCCCTAAGACCGAGCGTGGCGACAAGTTCCGCCGGACAATTACCAATCCCTTCCTCCTGCCTGATAAGGTCGGTGTCCGGTACTACGGTAAGGAAGCTCTGACGACCGGTCATTTGCTGACCATGGTTGGCAATGCCAAGCGGATCGCCGGGCATATGTCGTCCGAGTCGGCGATGAGGTCGCAGTACCCGGCGATGTACGCGTTGATGGCGGACGAGCTAAGGCACCGGGAAACCCTGCGGTCACGGGAAAGATTCCTGACCACCGACGGATACATGGAACGCATTCTGCAGGATATTTATGGCGAGAAGGACGAGGCGCTCCTGCCCAAGCTTGTGCGTGTCGACATTCCTTTCCCGGGTATGCGGCCAAGAAAGTTTCCCGGTGAGAAAACGTATCGGATTCAACGTCCCGAGTTTATCAATGGGCTCGACAAGCAAGACGTCGACGCGGTGTTCCGCAGCATCGTGACTTACAAGGAAACCCCGTACAAAGTCACCGAGGACGCGACCAGGGTAGAAAAGGATATAAAGGGCGAGCCTTGGGCGCCTTATCTGAACGAACAGCGCGCAGACCACGAAAAGATCATCTTGCAGGCCGAACGCGACTGGTTCGTGCAAGGTGTCCCCAACCATCGCATCCGGAATCGTGTCGAGCTGATGAAGTTGTTCTGGGATCACTGGGACATGGAACTCATTTACAGCGAAGCCAAGAAGCGGGGCTCCGCACCCGCCTACAAGCCGTTAGAGGATGCCGAGATGCAAGTCATTGCCGGGACGATCCGGAAGCATCGGAAGAAGGGTGACACCTATCAGGCGATCCTTGACAAATGCATGTCCGACTGGACCGACTCGTTCAAGAGGGAACGAACCTCGGAGGCCGGAGTGAGCGACGCTCGGATCAACGCGATGATCGACGAGTTGTACGCAAGGGTTTTTGAGCGTGAGCCCAGCGAAGCGGAGCGCGCGGAAAACCGCGGACTGCTCAAGCTGTTGATGGGCAACCTCGAGCGACAACAGGCAATTGGCAAACTGGTCGAGTCGTTGATCTTGAATACCGAATTCGCATACCGCCATGAGTTCGGCGCGGGCGCTGCGGATGAACATGGCCGGCGGATGATGTCGCCGAGGGATGCGAGTTATGCCCTCGCCTACGCGCTGACCGACTCCAGCCCGGACTCCGAGCTGGCGAAGGCGGCACGGGAAGGCCGGCTCAAGACGCGTGAGGATTACGAGCGCGAGGTTCGACGGATGCTCAAGCGCCGCGATCGGTGGACGATCATCGACGAGGCGGTGCAGGCGGCCAACATCAACCCCAGCGTGACGGATCAGCCGATCCGGAAGCTCCGGTTCTTTCGCGACTTTTTCGGCTATCCTAAAGCGTTAAAGGTCTTCAAGGACGACAGCCGGTTTGGAGCCGGCCGGCACGAGCCAGCCGTCAGCCGACTGATCGAAGAGGGGGACATGTTGGTGGAACACATCCTGGAGAAGGACAAACACGTTTTTGAAGAACTCCTCACAACCGACAAGTTCTATGTCTTCCACAATGGGGACAACGCATCGATGCAAGCCGCTTCAGATTCATTGAAAAGTATTTACGACAGGTTCAAGGACACGGACTGGAAGGAGTGGAAGCCGGAAGATGTCGCGCCCCACGAGGCTTTCCTGAGAACCCACTGGGAGTTTCAGCGTGAGAAAAAGGGCGATCACCCCAAAATTCTCAGGAAGCTCCAGAAGTTGATGGAAGGGCTTTTGCTTCATTTCAGCGAAGGCCAATCCGGAGCCCTGCCTTACATGAAGAACGGCATGGGATTCTGGTGGGGCGGCCCGGTGCTCGGCCGGAGCGGACAGCAGATGCGTGGCGAACAGGTCACGACCTATTGGAACCTCGACTGGCGAACTTGGGACTACCCGCCCAGCCAACCCGCAACCATCCCGAACCGCAAGGGCATCCTGACCCATCCCGCCTGGCTGATCGCCCATGCGCAAAACCTGGAGACCGACCCGATCCACCGCGGCAAATGGATCCGCGAAAAGCTGTTGGCCGGGACGATCCCCGACGTACCCATCACGGTGGATGCCGTGATTCCTCCCGATCCCCACAAGACGCTTCGACAACGCATGGAAAACCGGACCGCCGACTCCTATTGCTGGCGTTGCCACCAAAAGATGGATCCACTCGGCTTCCCCTTCGAGAACTACGATGACTTCGGCCGTTATCGCACCTTGGAAAACCTCGAGCACCCTGACAACCTGATCAAGGAGGCTAAGCGAGAAGAATTGAATTCCTTTGGTGCCTCGCTGGCCGTTTACAAGACCTTGCCCGTGGACCCCCGCGGAGTGCTGGAAGGGACGGGTGACCCCAAGCTGGATGGCGAGGTCAAGGATGCGTTCGACCTGATCGACCGTTTGGCCAAATCCACCAAAGTCCGTCAATCGATCATCCGCCATGCCTTCCGCTACTTTTTGGGGCGCAATGAAACCCTTTCCGACTCCAAGACGTTGATGGATGCGGACAAAGCGTACCTCGAAAACGACGGCAGCTTCGATGAAGTGATCGTTTCCCTTTTAACCTCCGACTCCTTTATTTATCGTAAACGCAACACCAAGGAATAAGCTATGTTGATCAACCGCCGGGAACTTTTGAAGAAAACCGCGCTGGGTACCGCAGGTCTGGCGCTCACCCCATCGTTTACCCACCTTGCGACCGCGAATACGAAGCGTTCGGATCGTGGAACTCCGCACCGATTCATCTTTATTCGAAAATCCAACGGGAATCTGCCATCCCAATTCGGGCTCCCTTCCTTTTCCTCGGAGGAATTGAAGAAACACAAGGAGAAGGAAGCCTTCGAATTGGACCTATCCAAACATGAGTTGCCCGACTGGCTGAAAGGATTGGACGAGCACAAGGCGAACATGACCATACTGCACGGCATATCCATGTGTGTCAGCGGAGGAGGGCATTACTCCTACTCGGGCTGCATGGGGGCGTTTAAGGCTGGACGCAACGTTTTGAGCAACATTAAGCGGGCAACAGTCGACTTTGAACTCGCCAAACTTTTCCCTTCCCCTTTTGGACACGTGGAGATGTCCCTCGCGGTTCCTCATGGCCGTGAGATTCGGACAGGGATCGTCTCCGGTTATTCGGCGCCTGCACCACAACAACGCAATTACTGCTATGCAGACCCGATGACCGCGTACAACGAACTGTTCAAGTCCGTGAACGATCCAGGTGCAGTCGTGTCCGATAACGCTTTGTTAGATTACCTGCGCGAAAAGGAATCCGGACGCCTTAACGGGCTCAACGGCGGTGAATATCGCAAGATTCAAAACCAGGTGGACTCCTTGCAGTCCATCCGAAACCGAAACACAAAGGTCACAGCACTCGGGAACAAGATCAACCAACACCTCCCAAAAATCGACCCGATCCATGCTGGAGGAGGACAGAATGCTACTCTGCCTCAGAAGCAGGCCGCATTCACCGACGTTATCATCGCCGCGCTGGCTGCCGGACTGACCAACGTCGTGACCTATACCATTGACGACCTTGGCACAAAGATTGCCTCCCTACCCGAGAACAAAGAAAAGACAAGTATCCACGCGGTCGGCCACGGCGGCGCTGGGAACAGCCGCGCCGCCTACATGCGCAATGCCATCAAGACCCATCACATGAGGCAGGTTCACACCTTAATCACTAAGCTCAAGTCCATTCCTGAGGGCAACGGCACCCTGTTCGACTATACCACGATCATTTACATGCCCGAAACCGGAGCCGGCCACCACGGCCCCGATAATGAAGCGCCCATGGTTCTCTTGACCGGTCAAAACTCCAAACTCGACCTCGCCGGCCGCTACATCCGCTTGCCTTTCCACGGCACGGAAGGCCACAAGACTTTGAGTAACTGGTACACTACCTTGCTCAACGCCTACGGCAACCCCATCGAGCACTACGGTGACCTTGATCTTACTATGGAACGCAATCGTCTCAAACAAGCCGGAGCCATCGACCAATTCATGAGAGCCAGTTGAATCGCCTCGGCCGCTGGACTCTCACCAAAAAACCATAGGGTAGGGAGGGAGCCGGGCCGCTTCCCCTGGGGGCAGGAGAAGGAAGAACCCACCTCGATTCTAACCGCTTGCCGCCAACCAATCTAAACCCATGAATGGCCAACATCGGCTCAATCGGAAGGATTATTACGAAGTAACCATCCCGGGTCTGGCTATCAAAAACGCTACTGAAATTAAAATCCGTTGGGCGGATTTTTATCGCTAACTCCTGTGCGCATCGGATTGCTCTATTTGTGGATGGCACTGTCGGCCCTCGCGGCGGATAGGCCCAACATCGTGTTTATTCTGGCCGACGACATGGGGTACGGCGATGTGGGTAGCTACAATGCCGGCTCCAAAATCCCCACGCCGCACATGGATCGGTTGGCGCGCGAAGGGATGCGATTTACGGATGCGCACAGTTCGGCAGCGTTTTGTACTCCCTCGCGGTATGCGCTGCTCACGGGCCGGTATTGCTGGCGCACGCGCTTGCAGAAGAGTGTGCTGTTCAATTTCGAGCCGCCGCTGATTGAGCGCGGGCGGGTGACGTTGGCGTCGTTGCTGCAGCAAAGCGGCTATCGTACGGGCCTGTTCGGCAAATGGCACTTGGGCCTGGGTTTCATGGCCAAGCCGCGGTTCACGGTGGATTTTAACAAACCGTTACCGTGGTATCACGGGCCGGATCCGGACCGGGCGATGAGCGAGAGCATCGATTTCACCCAGCCGATTTTCGGCGGGCCGGAAGCGTTGGGGTTTGATGAAACCCTTTACACGGCTGGATGTTCCACCGATCAACAGCCGTTTTGTTTTATCGCCAATGGCAAATTCCTCGGAATGAATGGGGCGACCTATCGCAATCCGAAAGGCAGCTGGCGCTCGGGCATGGCGGCGGCGGTATGGGACAACGCCACCGTGGATGTCCGTTTCACCGATGCCGCCGTGCGCTTCATCGCCGCGACTGACACCACGCCTAAGCAGCAGCAAAGGCGGCCGTTCTTTTTGTATCTGCCGTTGTCCGTGCCGCACTCGCCGCACTTGGTACCTCAGTTTGCCGCCGGCAAAAGCAAGGCCGGCGTGCGGGGTGACATGGTATGGCTGGTGGACCATTGCGTGGGACGCGTGATGGCGGCCTTGGAAAAGCATGGTCTGGCTGCAAGCACACTGCTGATTGTCACCAGCGACAACGGGCCATTAATCGGTTCGGTGAAGATCGGCGAACGCGAAGGCACGGCGCAGATCAGCAACGGGCATCGGTCCGCCGGCGAATTGCGCGGCTACAAGGGGTGGCCGTTTGAAGGCGGGCATCGTGTGCCGTTCATCGCGCGGTGGCCCGGGCGCCTTAAAAAAGGCACGGTGAATCACGACGTCTTTTGCCACGTGGATATGCTGGCCACCATGGCGGCTTTAATTGGCGCGAAATTACCCAAGGGCTCGGGTGAGGACAGTGAGAATATGTTGCCGGCGTTTTTTGGAAAACCCACCCGGCGCGGCCCGATGGTCAACCAGGCCGGCAACGGCGTGAAAACGCTGCGAGATGGCCCGTGGAAAATCATATTAGGACAGGGCACCAACCGCGTGAGGCCGGCAACCGGCAAAGGCATGTTGTTTAACTTGAAAACCGATCCCGCTGAAACTACCAACCTGTGGGATCAACACCCGGCGCGTGTGAAGGCAATGCGTGCCCTGCTCGCCAAGATTCAGGGTGATGGGTAGGGCTTGTCCGGGGTTTGTCGGATCGATACGATGGCTGCTGATGAGCTTCTTGAACAGGCCATTCACGATTTCTCTTGGAGCGTTGCTGGCGCTGGCTCTGATGGCCGAGGCCAAGCGGCCGCCGCGGGATTTTGCGGAGGTGGCGCGGGAGCATTTTGAGCAGTACTGCTTTGATTGCCATGACGGGGAGACGAAGAAGGGGGATTTGGATTTAACGCAATTGCTGGAAAAGGATGGCTCGGATGGGGCGTTGGTGTTTGAGAATTTGATCACGGTCAAAATGCCGCCGGCGAATAAGAAACAGCCGAAGGCGGAGGAACGGCAGGTGATGCTGCAGTGGCTGGCGCAGCGGCAAAAGGCGACGGCACCCAAATCGTTTCGCCGGATTAGCCGGCATGAGCTGGTGCATGCGGCGAATGATTTGCTGGGAGTGAAGCTGGACCTAACGAGCGAGATTCCTGAAGACCGCGGCACGCATGATTTTGATTCGGATCGGCGGGTGCAGTTGACCAAGGAAATGCTCACGGCCTATTTCACGGCGGTGGATGACCTGCTGGAGTTTGCCCTGCCGGGGAATGGGTTTGAGCCGGAGCGGGTGTGGGTGACGAGCAAGCTCAAGGATAGCCATCAAAGCTACAACATTTACACACGGCCGTATGAGGAGGGCGTTCTCTTTTCCTGGACGCGTGCGAACAATGGCAACAGTTACTCCTTTTTCTACGACAACTTTGAGCCGCCGGTGAAGGGCTGGTATGAGCTGACCTTTGACGCGCAGAAGCTAGGGGCTTTTCCAGAGGACGTGAGCCTGATGGTGTTTGCGGGCAAATATTATTACGCCGATGACCGCCCGCAGCCGCAGCGTTTGCTGGACGTGATTTCGCTGGGCAACCGTGAGTTGAAATCCCACACCATCCGCGCCTTTTTGCGTCCGGGCGAAAATGTTTCGGTGCACTGTTACTCCAAGTACAACTTCCGCCAGCGCAATGGCAAGGTCGGCGCGTACATCAAACAGTTGAAAGTCCGCGGGCCGGTGCAGGAGCAGTGGCCGCCGCGAGCGTATCGTGAGGTGTTTGCCGGTTTGCCGTTGCAGGCGCCGCCGCGGGAGGCGGTATCGGCGGCGGTTTCGCAAACCAAACTGCAGGCCATTGGCGGGCGGGTTACGGTGAGCAGTTTTCAAAAGGGCATGGAAAAGGAGCGGATGCAGGATGGCTCCAACCGGACCTTCTGGCACACGCGCTTCAAGCCGACGCTCGCTAAGCCGCCGCACTTTGTGGTGCTGGAAAATCCGCAGGGCAAGCCGATTGATGGGCTGTCATACGCCACCTGGTCGGGCGGCAATGGGAACGGGCAGGTGAAGGCGTACGCGATTTATTTTTCCGATGACGGCCAGTCGTGGGGCGAGCCAGTGAAGTCCGGTGCATTGGAAATTCGGTTGGCGAATGAACAGCCGATTGTGTTTCCCAAGCCGACCACCAAGCGGTTCATCAAGTTTTTGGTGACCGATTCGTATTCGATTGATGGGCGTTCGCTGGCGTCCATCGGCAAGCTGGATGTGATGACGAAGTTGCCGGTGGCGAACACCAAGCTGCCGGTGACGGTGGCCACAAAATCGGAAGCCGCCTTGAAGCAGGTGATCCGGCGGTTTGCCGAGCGGGCATTTACCTCGCGCCTGAAGGAGGCGGAGTTGCGGCCATATTACGATGCCAGCCTCGCGGCACTGAAGGAACAGGGCGACTTTGTGGCGGCGGCGCGACTGGGCTTGAAGGCGGTGCTCGGCTCGCCTCGATTTCTCATGGCACCGGGCGAACACGCCAACGGGTCGTACGTCAAGGCGGCGGCTTTGTCGCGTGTGCTGTGGTTGTCCGTGCCGGATGCGGAACTGATGCGCGTGGCCAAGGACGATCAGTTGGAGGGCAAAACGTTGGCCACACAGATCGACCGGCTGCTGCAGGATCCACGCAGTGCGCGCATGATTCATTCGTTTTGCAATCAATGGCTCAATCTGCGGGAGTTCAACAAGGTGACGCCTTCGCTGAAATTGTATCCGTTGTACGACGATTTGCTGAACCGCTATCTGCCACAGGAGACTGAGGCGTACCTCAATCATCTCATTCAGGAAAACCTGCCGGTGAGCCGCTTGATTGACTCTGATTTCTCCTTCCTCAACCAGCGCTTGGCGCAGCACTACGGTATCGATGGCGTTGTTGGCCAGCAGTTGCGCAAGGTATCTTTTGGGCCGGAGGTGCCGCGCGGCGGGTTCTTGACGATGGGAAGCATCCTCAAGGTGACCGCGGATGGTTTTGATACCTCACCCATCCGGCGTGGTGCGTGGGTTTCCCAAATTATCGCGGGTAATACCCTTTCGCCGCCGCCCGAAAACGTGAAGGCGATTGAGCCGGAGCATGGTGCGGACGCGGCCACCTTGCGCGAGCAGGTTGAGCAGCACAAAAACAACGCGGCTTGTTTTGCCTGCCACAAGAGCATCGATCCCTATGGGTTCGCGCTGGAGAGCTTTGATGCCACCGGCCAATGGCGCACACAGTACCGCGTAAAGCTGCCGCACCGCGGCACGTTTCAATACCGCCCGAAGGGGTATTTTAAACTGACCGGCGAAGTGGATGCCGCGGGTGAGATAGGCCGGGCGAAGTTTGAGAATGTTTTCGGGTTGAAGCAGATCCTACTCTCGCAGCACCGGAAGGTGGCTTATAATTTTGCGAAGAAGTTTTTTGAGTATGCCAACGGCTACGCGCCGAACCTGGAACAGCGGCTGGATTTATATGCGATGATCCCGGCCGAAGCCGAGGCGTGCCGTATGAAAGACTTGATACGCGAAGTCTTGGCCTATTCACTGGAGGGCGGATCGGAATGATCAGTCGCAATGAATTTTTGAAGATGGGGATGGTGCTGCCGCTGGCGTTGCATTCACTGAGGCGGCGGGCGGAGGCGAAAACCAAGATGCCGCCGCGCCGGATCATTTTCATCAACAGTTGCCTCGGTTTTTATGAGCCTTATTTCTTCCCAAAGAAACGCGGCGACCTAGCTACGTCTGATTACTTGAAGGGGATGAAGACGCTGGAAAAGATGACGGTGTTCCAGAACCTGTTTCATCCGGGCATGGAGACGAGTAATCATGACTCGGAAAAGTCGTTTCTCACCGGCACGCCCAGTCCGGAAGCGCCCAATTTTGTGAACGGCATTTCGCTGGATCAAGTGCTCGCCCGTAAGATGGGCGGCGAGACGCGGTTTCCGTTCCTGAATTTTAGTATCTACGATCGCGGCTGGGGTTGCTCGTGGAACGATCGCGGTGCGGCCATTCCTCCGATGCATGATGAGGCGAAGATTTTTGATCTGCTGTTTAAGGATAAGGATGTGCAGGCCACCAAGCGTCGGCTGCGCAACGATCAAAACATTCTTACGAACCTTCAACGCGATCTAGCCCAGTTGCGCAAGCAAGGCTCGGATCGCGGCAAGCTGGAGAGTTATCAAAAGGTGATTGGTGAACTGGAAGCCCAGCTGAAGCACGAACAGTTTTGGCTGAACACCAAAAAGCCGAAGGTGACCAAAAGCCTGAGCAAGGACGCGGCGTTTCCGTTTTCCACCAAAATCCGTAATTTGTTTGAGCTGGCGAAGCTGGCCTTTCAAACCGACTCCACACGCGTGATTACACTGTCGATGGACTGGATCTACGGTGCCATCAAGGTGCCCGGTGCCACCGGTGGCTGGCATTCGCTTTCGCATCATGGCGGCAATGCCGGCAAGATTGCGCAGTTGAGCAAGATCGAAGTCGATACTCTCAAGCACTTCAATCGGTTCCTTGCTGAATTGGACCAAATCAAGGAAGGGAACGGCACGTTGCTCGACCACACCACCGTGGTCATGGGCAGCAACTTTGGTGATTCCTCGGACCACACCTGCAACAACCTCCCCATGATCGTCGCCGGCGGCGGCTATCGGCATCAGGCCCACACCGTGTTGGGCGGCCCGACCCCGCTTTGTAATCTCTATCTGGAACTGCTACACAAACACAACGTCGATGCAGGCAGTTTTGGCAGCAGTACCGAGCCATTGGGCGCGCTCAAGTCCTGAGCATTCGAATTCATCCGTAACAAATCAAACTTCGTCACGTTTAGAAAGCATGCATTCTTTTACAAGAAATCTTCTCCACATTGTCGCTTCGGCAATCATGATGATTCCTTCGACTTTTGCTTGGACCAAACCTGCCCCGAACATTCTGTTCATCGTTTCTGATGATCATGGATGGGGAGACTTGCCCTCTAATTGGGACAATACCGAAGTGCGTCTCCCCGCCTTGGAGGACTTAGCCACCCGAGGCGTTCGATTTTCGAATTACCATACCGTCCCACTTTGTGGCCCATCTCGGGCCTGTATGTTCACCGGCCAATTCTCAACGGAAAATGGTATGTGGAGGGGGCCAGGGAAAGCACCGCTTGGATCGCCGGGGTACCGTGGTATCAAACGTGATGTCATAATGCTTTCAGAGCATCTATCACGAGCCGGCTACCATACAGGATGCTTTGGTAAATGGCATATGGGCGCCCTGGATGGAGAAGTTCCGAACGACCGAGGGTTCGATGAGTTTCACGGATTTCTGGCAGGGGCTCATTCTTATTGGATCACCCCAAAAAGATCTAAGATCATGCACAATCGTAAACCTGATTCCACGTCCGAAGGCCACGCGACTGAATTGTTTACTGGATGGGCTGAACAATTCATTCGTGAGAGTGTCAGCAAGGATGAACCCTTTTTTTGTTACCTCGCCTACAACGCCGTACACGGCCCACTACGCACCGATAAATCGAAACCGGCCTCCGCACCCGAGGCCTGGTTGAAAAAGGCCACTTCCCGAGGTGTCGATTTCTTACGTAGCGACTATGTGGCGATTTTGGAACATATGGATCACAACATTGGGAAACTCGTCTCTGTCCTGAAGGAACTGGACATCTCCGAGAACACTCTAATCGTCTTCGTTAGCGACAACGGAGGTTGCACCATGGAGGAAGACGCGCCTGGTGGCAGATTCCCCGGAAATAATGGTCCGTTCAGCGGAGGGAAAGCCACCACTTATCAAGGCGGCCTGAAAGTGCCATTCCTGATGAACTGGAAAGGCCGGCTACCTCAAGGGGTTATCTCTGATGATCAGGTAATGCATTGCGACATCTACGCTACTTTGCTGGATGCTGCTGGTATTCCGGTTCCAAAAATGAATGGCAAGAACCCGGTTCGCGGAACGTCCTTGATGCCGCACATGCTCTCGTCAGGGAAGAAAACCATTCCAGATCGAAGCATGATTTTTGAGCTTTGGGGAAACATCGGTTTGCGAAAGGGCGACTACAAACTCTGGGCGGACGTCGGGCGGGATCACTCTCCGGATTGGCCTGCCCTTGCCGCCAAGCTCAAGGATACCAATCTCTCCCTGTTCGATCTCAGCAAAGATGTCGCCGAGACTACGGATCTGCGGACACAACGCCCTGAAATCTACGCTTCGCTCAAGGCGGAGCTGATCGACCACATTACCAGCATCAACGCTGAGTATCCTGGTGGTGGGATTTCCAAAGGTCTGCAAAAAGAGAAAGTCAAACCTCAGGGAAACCTCAACCCAGCACCGAAACACCGGTCACAAGAAGAGTTCTTCAAAAATCGGGATCGAAACGGAGACGGCAATGTTACCTTGGAGGAATACATCGGCAACCCAAAGGGGCGAAATGTTCCTGCGCTGACCAAACGGTTCAAAAAGCTCGATTCCAACGGTGACGGTAAGCTGCAGTTGGATGAATTGAAGAAGTAATCCGAACAGGACGCTGAAGTTGACCCAGGCAAGCTGCGCCCCTGAGCTTTAGGTGTTATGATTAAAAGAATATCCAAATTAGCAACGGTCACGATCCTTATTGGTGCGTGCACAGTTGGTGCAATGAGTATAGCTGCAAGCGAGGCTTCCTCCTCATTCGCCATATTGGAATTCGGCAGCAATGGAAAACGCAATATGCTATATGACGCACGGCAGAGGCCGCAGTCTGTCTTGCTGCACGGGCGTCTTTACATCGTCTATAACGGCGATGCGAGTGCGACAAAAAATGGCAAGGGTAACGCCTATCCGATGTTCATCAGCTATGATCCGCAATCGCGCAAGTTCTCCAAGCCGGTGCGTATCGGCACTAAGAGTACCGATCACCATTACAGCCCAATTATATGGGCCGATGAATCGGGCTTCCTGCATGTGCTGCATGGATGCCATAGAACACCGGGTGTCCATCTTGTCTCAAGCAAACCTGTTGCCGCGGGAGTGATTGATGTTAAGTGGAAGAAGGCCCCCGGGATTGCACAAAGCATATCGTACCCGACAGTCTACCGCATCTTCGATGACAAGGAGGTAATGGCATATCGAGTAGATGGCCACACGGGCTCATGGACTTACCGGATCAGCGAGGATAATGGTAAGACATGGAGCGGACCTGAAAAAGATGTCACAGACCTCAACGCCAAGGGACGGACAGACTGGTCGTCTTATAGGACCGTTCTGCCGAGCGGGGATGGCAAGTACTTGCATATGGTCTACACTGATTACGATGACTACATAACAAAGAAAACTCCAAATCGGCTTTTCAATCCACGCTACGATCGAATCGTTGGCAACGAATGGAAGTACAATCTCCATTATGTGAAGATCAATCTGCAGAACCATGAAGTCGTGAACGCCGACGGGAAAGTCCTCAAGACGCCCATCGATATCGATTACTCAATGAGGCACTGCCTCATATGGAACACGGAGTGGCGTGGTGCAGGCATCCCGCCTGTTATCGCGCTGGAGCCAAAAGGTGAGTCCACCTTCCTTCACATTCTATCGGGCACTGACCTGAAGACACACAGCTACTTCTATGTACGCCGTGAAAACGGCAAGTGGCTCCAAACCAGAATCTGCCATTCAAATCATAATTGGAACGGCGGTTATCTCGTCCATGGTGCCGACGGAGTTGTCCGCGCCTACCTTATCACCGGCAAGGGCTACCTCGAAGGCGGCTATATGGACGGCCGGGGTGGAGGTAGCATCGAAGAGTGGATTTCCGAGGATAAGGGTAATACTTGGCGAATGAATCGCGACCTCACGCCGGATAGAAAACGGTATCCTGGGTGGCGCTTTAATCATATCCAGCCTGTTGTACGGCCGAACGGTGAGATCGTTGACGGCATGCTGTTGTTCTACGGCTGGAAGGATGGTGATTCTCCGACTGCAAAGGCTTTTCTACTACATGAATGATTATTACAAAGCACTGAAGCGCACGCGTTTGAGGGCGTGCCACTTAGTGCAAGCGTTCGGCATAAGAAAGAAACTGAAAATTAATATATGAATACCTCAAAAAGAGTCCGACCACTGTTCTTTATTTTATGCGGCATTTCTTTTTGGAGTACTGCAATGATCGCGAATGCGAACGAGGAGAGGGCAACCAGTACCATCATGCTCTGGCCCAAGGATACAGCGAATCAAGATGGCACAGGTATGGGAACGCCGAAGCCCGATCGTGGGGATGGGCACATACGCCTCACCGATGTAACCAAGCCTTCAATGCGCTATTTCCCGGCTCCCGCTAAGAAAAAATCTGCGCCCGCGGTCATTTTATGTCCCGGGGGAGGATACAGCCATCTTGTAACTACGAAAATGGAGCCGATTGCCAAGTGGCTCAATCAACACGGAGTCTCTGCCTTTGTCTTGATATACCGGGCCCCNAAAAAACGTAAAAGATGCCTTTCANGATATTCAGCGAGCTNTCCGGATTGTCCGCTCGCNAGCNTCAGAGTGGAACNTAGACCCAANGCGGATNGGCGTAATGGGNTCTTCAGCGGGAGGACACNTNGCGGCCCGNGTTAGTACGGGTTTTGATATTCAAACCTATNAGGCAGTNGATNAGCATGACGGNGTCAGCTGCAANCCGGACTTTACGGTTTTGCTTTACCCGGCCTATATGAACACGGGCAGGGAGCTGAGTAAGGAGTTCACAGTTTCAAGTGAAATCAGCCCAACCCTGATTGTATCAGCCAAAGACGACAAGGGCTTCTTTCCTGGAAGTCCAATCTATGCCAATGCTCTAAAAGAAGCCGGTGCATTCGTTCGTGTCCATTTTTTTGAGAAGGGCGGTCACGGTTTTTCCCTTCGGCCAAAACAGTACCCACTTTCCACTTGGCCGGACCTTTGTTTGCAATGGTTTAGAGACAAGGACATTCTTGAAGAAGAAGCTAAACAAGAGAATGCGCCTGAGAAGAAATAGCTCGGTCGCGGTTCAGTAAATTGTTAAATACCAATTCAGGCTTATGAAGAATACAAAAACAAAGTGGTGGATTCGACTGGCATTGGTAGTATTGTCCGCTCTTTCAACCCTAACTCTGGAAGCCAAGCCTAATATCATTCTCTTTCTGGTTGATGACATGGGCTTGATGGATACCTCCGTTCCGATGTTGGTCGATCAGGACGGTAAACCAAAACGTTATCCGCTCAATGATTGGTATCGTACTCCGAACATGGAACGCTTAGCCAAACAAGGGGTTCGGTTCTCTCAATTCTACGCTCAGTCGGTTTGTTCGCCAACCAGGGCATCTCTCATGACAGGGCAAAACTCTGCTCGGCACCGGGTGACTCAATTCATTTCACCTGAGAAAAAAAATGGCGGGCCCAAGGGCTGGAAATGGGAAGGGCTAACTCAAAAGGACGTTACCCTTCCATTGCTTCTTCGCAAGCAAGGCTATCACACCATTTTCGCCGGTAAGGCCCACTTCGCCCCCATTGGGTTCGCTGGGGAAGATCCGAAAAATCTGGGCTTCGACATAAATATTGCGGGGTGTTCATTCGGGCAACCGGGGAGTTATTATGGGGAGGATGGATATGGAAACCTGAATCCAAAACGTAAAAAGCGAGCCGTGCCTGGGCTTGAGAAATACCATGAGACTGACGTCTTCCTTTCCGAAGCAATCACCCTTGAAGCCAAAGACGCCATCGACCAATCATTGGAAAAGAAGAAGCCGTTCTTTCTTTATATGTCTCACTATGCGGTGCATAGCCCATTCAATTCGGACCCTCGGTTTGCTGCCAACTACAAGGACTCAGGAAAGCCAAAGAATGCTCAGGCATATGCGACCTTAATCGAAGGAATCGACAAATCCCTTGGTGACCTGATGGATCATGTTGCAGGTAAGGGTGAGGCTGAAAACACTTTGATTCTGTTTGTCGGTGACAATGGGTCTGACGCGCCCTTAGGGCCGGTTCACGGGTACTCCAGTTCCGTTCCGCTCCGTGGAAAGAAGGGAACCTACTACGAGGGAGGTATGCGTGTGCCCTTCATTGCGGGCTGGGCCAAGCCCGGTAAGAAAAATACTTTTCCCATCGTAAGAGATTCGCTTCACAACGATCAGATTGGAACAGTTATGGATATTTACTCGACCATTCTTGAAACCGCGGGGGTAAAGAATCCCTCAGGCCACGTCGTGGACGGGGTGAGTTTACTTAAGCAATTTTCGGGTAAGAGAAACCCTGATCGGTCTAATCATTTCATGTGTCACTTTCCCCATTCTCACCGTAGTTCCTACTTCACTGCTTTTCGTCAGGGTGATTGGAAGTTGATCTACCGTTACAAAGGAAAATCCAAATACGAGTTGTACAATTTAGGGGAAGATCCATTCGAAACTAAAAACCTGGCCAAAAGCGAACCCAATAAACTGAAGACAATGACTGAGGCAATGGCTGTTCGCCTCGAAAAGGAAGGCGCGCTATATCCTTCTGCAGGTGACACAGTGTTGAAGCCGGAGATTCCGAGTTCAAATTGAGCCGTCACTAATCTAAGATAGCACCAGTAATATTTTGTCCAAATTCGGACTGTTTTGTCGATCTGTATGGAAATTAGCTTGGCTACGCAAAACGAGCTTAGATCATCAAAACACACACGAATATTTCACACGACTGCTCTTAGAGGCTGAGGGGCCTACGTTGCAACGGTGACGCCGGGTGTTCAAGCGGAGGTCGGGCGGCATCGAACTTGAGGTGAAGGTCTCGCGTACCGTGCTGGATAATCCATCGGTCGCCGTGCGCCTGGACAGCAGCAATCAGATCGACGACTGGATCCGCTCGCAGGATGTCGCCCTGCGAACACGCAACGCGTTGCTCGCCACCATTAGCATCCTCTTCAATTTCGCGAAGAAGCGCTCCTGCTTGCCCAGCTCAGAGGATACTGGGAAAGCAGGGTTGAAAAATCGAATTCCTGACAGCACAGAAGCTGTCGGAGTCAGGTGTATGGCAAGCAGCCCGCCCGGGCGAAGCAGAGCTGAGGCCGTGCCTACCTAGGGTTGTTGGATTCCTGACTTCTTGTAGACGGATCTAAAGATGAGAGCATTGACAATGAGTGCGGTAATGATTACAGGTATAATTATAAAAATAGGTACTGCGACTGGGCCGGAATCAAGAGGTACGGCTGTCGACCATGGCCTGTCCATGATATTTACGACAACGATGAACACAAAGAGATTTATTAGTAGAATGGGGTAAAAAACGGCAACAGCGACTGCGAGCAGACCACCACTAAATGCCCCTTTGGCTTGTCGTATCCTTTTGATCGACATTACGCCTAGGATTGGAGAGATAAACATGGCAATGATTCCAAGTGGGAGGCTCAGAAAGTGGTAGAGCGAACTGTTGTAGAATTCGATATCCTCCCAACGATCTCCAGCTGGAGTTTGGCTGACCACATGCCAGAGGACAGGCAATCCGAAGGGGAGTAGAATAGCACCGGTAATGGCTAGACCACAGATGCTAGACTGCGTAATTAATGTTGATTTCGAGTAATTTTCTGGAGATTCCATTTCGGAGATCACAGCTTCGACGATACCCGATGAATCATCGTTTTCGGCTTTGAAGGCAATCGCCTCGTAAATGTGAGATTCCAGATCAGCAATGGTCTCGGTCCGTTCTGGACCGGAGAGGTTTGCGGCGACAGCATCTAGGTAGGCTTTGATTTTTGCTTTTTCAGTAGTGGTCAGTTTCATGAATTATGCATGGAGTTAGTTCTGAGTTGAGTAATGGAGAGGTGGAGAGCATCCCAATAGCTGTCCATGGATTGAAGGTGTTGCTTGCCTATAGAAGTTAGTGAGAAGTAGCGGCGGGGAGGTCCATTCGGTGAGGGCTCAGAGCGTACCCGAAGGTGCCCGTCACGCTTAAGGCGCGAGAGAATGGGGTAGATCGTGCTCTCAGTGACGATCAATTCGTCAATGGATTTAAGTCGGGTGACCACCTCATAACCGTAGGCTTCCTGATGCCGTAGCACGTTCAAGATACAGTATTCGAGGAGCCCTTTGCGAAGCTGTGTGATCCAGGATTTCATTCGTCTTTATGGATTGAGCAACTACTACGCATTAACTACTACGCAAAACAAAATACCTAGGCCGGAAGATATGTCAAGGGCTAGACGAAGATTTTTGGTGATTCCGCCAAACCATGCTCCAAGATGCCGGAGCCGAGGTCGACCGCTTTGCCGACTCTAATGGAACGGCCCACTCTCTCCTAGCTTAACAGCGAGTGGCCAATGCTTGTTCGCTGGTTTCCTCGATATTCAGAGGAAAGTTGGGGGCCAAGGTGTTGACTACGATGTAACGGCGACGCCGGGTGTTCGAGAATGGGCGTTTTGTGGGAAGTCGAAGGTCAACACCAGAGGTTCGGAGCCGGTATTTTCGATTTCCACACCGCCGTTGTTGAGCGCGGATTGAGTGATGAAGCCGATCTCGGGGTAGAGTTCGCCAAGCTTCATGTTCTGGTGGTAATTCACTGCGAACTTTCCAACCCGGCCGCTTCCACAATTGGTATGGAATAGGGCCGGACTCTCGGGGCAGAAAGTGGTCTTTTTGCCGGGCTCTAACGTCAAACGGAGAATCGAGGCTTTCTGGTCGCCAAGGAAATCTCCGTAGACAATCCACTTTGCGACTGCTCCGTCACCTGCGAATTCTTCGGCGGTGACCGCTGGACGCGAGTTCTTCTTTACGAAGTCCGGGTCTTGGTTGGCTTCAAAGTCGAACTTTTCAACCAGGTATTCCCAGTCTTCGTGCCGGTCCTTCGGGTAGTCCTCTTCCCGGCAGGCGTAGAAAGCATCGGCAGCCCCGATGCTTCCATCAAGCGTGAGGTCCTCTGCTAGGAAGTGCTCGTCCATCGTAACATGCAGCTCGTGTGTGCAAAGGTCGGTCGGCGAGTGCAGGACACCGTTCGGCATCACGAAGCCGTTATCCAGCTGCATCATTGTGTGCGGTGACAAGTGCCGGACGCCGTTGTACTCGCCCTTTCCGAAACGCTTCATACAGGCGAGAAACTCGTCCTTGGTCACGAATGGGTACAGCCCCATGGCTGTGGTGTGGTAATGGGACGGACTGACGCCGGGGTTGTCGAAAGAATTGATGTCATAGACCTCCCACTTCGACCAGTGGAGGTGATGTGGGATTGGGTTCAAGTTGTCGAACTTCTTGGACACGATCGGCCAGGTTGGGTCGCCGTACAGCTCTTCGGCAAAGGTCGTGACTTTTTCCCCCATGACCCCTGCAGGATTGGTGAGGATCAAATCTTGCAGTGAGATGACTTGGCCGCCGGGAGTGAGAACGTGGGCTTCTCCTTCGCGGAACGGGGCCTTACCCGTGCGTGTGTCGATGACGCCTGTGACGATGGGAACAGTGCAGCACATCCAGAGTTCATCGAGCCCTGTGCCGCCCATGTAATCCGGATAGTAGGACTTTTCATCGAGGCGAATCCGTTTTCCGGGGGTACAGAATGTCCGCCCGGCGTACCGGTGCAAAAGTTGCAACACTCCACCGTTCTGGTTCAGGCAGTCATCAAGAACGGACGCGGATCCTCCGGCGGATCCATCGATCACGTCTTGTTGAGGGTACTCGTGAAGTTTTTCTGCTAAAAGTGTTGTTGAGGCGGACATGGGCGACGGACTCTAGTTTAGGTATGGAAGGGCGTCAATTGGAACACGGATTCGAATAAATTATTTTTACGTTCACTTTGCCATGACCCGGAAGGTGCCGATGGCTTACTCCAAGGATAAGCATGGGTTAGGGATTATCTTTATCGGTGGCCAGAAATGTGAGATCATTTTCGGCTCGGTCAGGATTTGGGAATGTAATTAGCAGCAGATTTTTGAAAAAGGTAATTGATCAAACCATGAGTACTAAACTTCATCGTCGTCACTTCCTCCGTGGCACCGGCGCTTTGGTTGCCTTGCCGGCTTTGGAATCGATCGGGTTCCGCCCCTTTGTAGCCGCCGCAGAAAAGGCGAAAGCTGAGCCTTCCAAGCGGGCCGTCTTTCTGGGCATGGGTTTTGGGGTGACGAAGGAGACTTGGTTTCCCAACCCTAAGGACACCGGGGCGAATTACAAGTTGTCCGAAGGACTTTCCCCATTGGCTCGGCATCAAAAAGATTTCACCGTGGTGCAGGGCTGTTCCAACCAGTACAGCAATGAAGCACACTGGGGCAGTACCTTCTGGCTGACCGGTGCCAACCGCTACTCCGTGCCCGGTCAGAACATGGCCAATAGCATTTCCGCGGATCAGGTGGCTGCCCGGCATTTGGGGCAGGAAACCCGTTTTGCCTCAATGCCGTTGGATAGCAGTGACGGCAGCGCCTCCGGCCACGGGCCGGGGTTGTCCTTGTCGTGGAATCAGCGTGGGAAACCCGTGGCGGGTTTCAATGATCCGTTGCAGGTCTTTCACAAACTGTTTTCGGCCGATGACCTCCCGCTGGCCCAACGGCAGGCGGCCATTGCTGAGAAACGCAGCGTGCTTGATGCCGTGCTCACGGAGGCCAAGCGCGTGCAGCGCGGGCTATCCAAAAGCGACAACGATAAACTCGACGAGTACTTCCAGGGCATTCGCGACATCGAAACCCGCCTTGGCAAGGATGAGGATTGGCTCGACGTGCCCAAGGCCAAGGCGCCCTTGGCCGAGCCGGAGCCCGGATTGAAGGGCAGGGATGAAATCAAGATGATGTACGACCTGATCGTGGCGGCCTTGCAAACCGACAGCACACGGGTCATGAGCTATCGTCTGCCCGGTCAGAATTTATTGAAGAGCTTGGGCGTCACTCTGAGCGCTCATAACATCAGCCATTATTCCTCCGGCGAACGGTTGGAGGCCTCCAAGATCCGGGATAAAGCTCATGCTGAATTGCTGGCCGGCTTGATCGACAAGCTTAAGGCGACGAAGGAAGCCGACGGATCGAGCCTCTTCGATCACACTGCGCTGGCCTTTGGCTCGAATATCAGCTCAATCCATTATCTCGACAACTGCCCGACAGTGCTCACCGGCGGTGGGGCCAACTTGAAGCTCGGCCAACACCTTGCTCTGCCCAAGGATACGCCGCTCTGCAACGTGTGGCTGACCATGCTGCAAGGCATGGGCATCAAGACGGAGCGACACGGTGACAGCTCCGGCGTGGTGAAGGAACTGCAGGCATGAGGAAGATCTCTTTTTCAATTGGAGCAGCATTGCTGTTGCTGGCCGGTTCTGCCGTTGCGGCGGACTTGGTGGTGGAGTTGCCGAAAAAGCATTTTGCGCTGATCGATTCGTATTGCCTGGATTGTCACGATGCGGAATCGCAAAAGGGGAAGGTCAATCTTGAGGCCCTTCCGTTCGAGGTGACGACCATTGAGCAGGCGGAGCTTTGGCAGAAAGTGCTCAACGCCATGAACGCCGGCGAGATGCCGCCGGAGAACAAGCGGCAGCCGAAGAATGTGGAGAAGGCCGATTTCCTCGATGACCTGGCGCAGACGATGGTGCTGGCCCGGAAGAAGCTTTCGGATTCGGGAGGCAAGATCACCATGCGCCGGCTGAACCGGCGTGAGTATCAAAACACAATCGAGGCTCTCACCGGCGTACGCCTGAACGTCGAGTCGCTGCCTTCAGACGGCGGCTCCGGGACCTTCGATACGGTGGGCGCTTCCCAGTTTATTTCCAGTGACCAATTCGAGCAGTATTTGAAGCTGGGCCGGACTGCGATTGACGAGGCCTTCGTCCGCCACTCTACACGTGCAAAGCCCACCAAGGTTTTTCGGGTGGAACTTGAAAAATCCGTAAACCCGAGGAAATTGCAGATCATTAAAAATTTGGAGGAAACATATCAGAAGAAATGGCTTCCATGGAAAGAAGGGGTCGACAAGGCCGCAAAAGCTCCGGAGAACCAACAGATTGTGGCCGAGCTTCGTAAAAAGCATCCCAATTATGATGCCGATCCTGTCCTCAAGTATAAAATGGCTGGTCTTCTGAAAGGAGCACCCGATCCTCGCGACTATGGCGGCAGCGATCCAATCAATGCTGTAGCCGCCTTGTACAGCCCCTACCGGCGATATCACAGCTACATGAAGCACTACGTCAAGCTTCCTCACAACGATCGGGGGGCCTACCTGCAACTTTCACGGGGGATTCAACGCTTTGACCTTCACCCCGATCCGAAAGACGTTCCGTCGGGCACCTACAAGCTCAGGATCCGGGCCGCAGCGGTCAAAGGCTCCGATCCTTCCCGTCACTTCATCCAGATCGGTCATCCCCTAAAACTCAACGGAACTTCACCCGGCTTCACCAAACTGCTCGGCATGCAACAGATATCCGGCACCATTGAGAATCCGGAGATCATTGAGATCAAAATTGAATTCGGGGAACGCACGCCGCGAGCAATCGGCATCCAGGAACGCCAGCCCAAGTCGGCAAAACTTGTCAGAAAAGATTTCGACCGCCACAAGCAGAAGAACGGGTACGGAACGCCGCCCGCGATTTGGGTCGATTGGATGGAGCTGGAAGGTCCGATCAAGGAGTCCGCGGGGCAGACTTTTCGCGTTGAGCCTGAGACCACCGTCAACGTTCAGAGCGCGAAAGACATGAAGCAAATGGAGGAGACTTATAAACGCTATCTTGGCTGGAAGGCCGGGGTCGACAAGGCCGCCCTTGATTCGGAGAACCGGGAAGTCCTCGAGGAGATTCGGGAAAAATTCAAACTCACTGACCTGACTGATAATGTCAGACTCTACCAAAACGCGAACCTTCTGAAAGGGGTGCCAGATCCGAAGAAGTTCGGTTTTAAGGATGCGAATGACGCATCTTTTTCATATCAGGGTGGGTACGGGCGAAAGTATGCCTACCTAAAGCACTATGCTGAACTTCCCTTAAGTGATCGTGGGACTTACCTAAAGCTTGGCTGGGGCATTCAACGTATTGATGTGACTCCGCCCAAGGACAAGCTCGCGCCCGGCACCTACAAACTTAGGATTCGGGCCGGCTCGGTGAAAGGTTCCGATCCGAATCGGCATTTCATCCAGATCGGGCACCCTCAACGCCGCAACGGTGTTCCGGCTGGATTTGATGGCAAGCCGATCAGCGGTCATCAGGTTTCCGGTACCACTGAGAATCCTGAGATAATCGAAACGACCGTGGAAATCGGAGCGGACACGCCGCGTGAATTCGGCATCCAAGAACGCCAGCCAGAGGACAGGAATTTACATCGCAAAGAATTCTTCCGTTTCAAGAAGGAGAACGGCTATGGCTACCCGCCGGCGGTCTGGATCGATTGGATCGAACTGGAAGGCCCCCTGCCGAAAGCGGGCACGAAATCCGGACTGACTCACACCCTCACCGAAAATTTGATCGGGCCGAAAGAATCCGAATTGGAACGGGCCCGAAAAATCCTGTCGGAGTTTTCATTGGCCGCCTTTCGTCAGGTCAAGCCGTCGCCCAAGTTCATCGATCAACTGTTGGGCCTGTTCAAAACACGGCGGGCCGCCGGTGAGCCCTTCGAGGTCGCCATCCGCACGCCTCTCAGCGTGATTCTTGCCTCTCCCGGTTTCCTTTACCTGCACGAACCGAGTGATGAAAAGCAACGCCGCACCCTGACCGATCGTGAGCTGGCCGTGCGGTTGGCTTACTTTCTCTGGAGCGCTCCGCCTGATGCTCAACTGCTTGCCCTCGCTAAAAAGAATACCCTGCGCGAACCGGCAACACTGCGCCAACAAGTGAGCCGCCTCCTGGCCGATCCGCGTTCCGATGAGTTTGTTTCCGGCTTCGTGCATCAGTGGCTGCACATGGAGCGATTGGACTTCTTCCAGTTCGATGCCAAGCTGCACCGAGAATTTGACGAGAGCGTCCGCGCCTCCGCTCGTCGGGAGGTTTATGAATCCTTCGCCCACCTTTTGCGGGACCCCAAGTCCGGTCGCCTCGGCAAGCTCCTCAAGAGCGACTACGTTTTCATCAACGGCCTGTTGGCCAACTACTACGGCATCGAGGGCGTTACGGGTGAAGCCTTCCGCAAAGTCAAACTGCCCGCCGGTTCCCCGCGTGGCGGATTGCTCGGCACGGCCGCCATCCACGCCATGGGCAGTGACGGTGTCGACAGCAGCCCCGTCGAACGCGGCGCCTGGGTGTTGCGGTACCTGTTGAATGATCCCCCGCCTCCTGCGCCCCCCAACGTCCCGCAACTCTCGCGTCTGGCCGACAAGCCCATCACCACCCGCGAACGGCTCCGCGCCCATCAGGAGGAAGCCCAGTGCGCCAGTTGCCACCGCAAGATCGATCCCATCGGCTTCGGCTTGGAAAACTTCAACGCCGCGGGCAAGTGGCGCACCACTGAAGTTCACCGGACCAAGCAAAGACGAAACTGGAAAATCAACAAGACTTGGGAAATTGACGCCTCCGGCGCCTTCCACAACGGCCCCGCCTTCAAAGATTATTTCGAACTGCGCGACCTTGTGGCCAAACGCGAACCCGACTTCGCCCGCGGCTTCACCGAGGCCTTGGTCGGCTACGCCCTCGGCCGCCCCTTTGGTTTCACCGACGAAGACTTGGCATTGAAGATTTTGGAAACGGCTAGGAAAGAGCAAAACTCAGTCAGCGAATTTGTTCATGCTTTGGTACAAAGCAAGACCTTCCGCACTAAATAATTCTTCCCAACTCATTCCATGAGAAATCTCCATCTATATGTTTCCTT